>JBIKUO010000026.1:0-34406 GCA_044347515.1 Crocinitomicaceae bacterium
AAAAGTATCCCAATTTACAACTACACCAGTGGGATTTGGTACGACTCCGCAGGAGTCGTCTCTTTTCGCGTTCGATTCTTTGTGTAATATCTGGGACTCCGAAGGAGTCTTATATTTTACCTAATGAAAACCGAAATAAATCGACTCCTTCGGAGTCGTACATTCTGCATCAATGTGCTGCGACTCCGCAGGAGTCGTAATCAAAATTACGCGCATTAAAACTAATAGCCTAGGACTCTGAGGCAATACACTTCAAGCGATTTTTAACGATTTCCGCCTTTTCTTTTATGACTCTCAAATCATCACCCAGTATGGTGACATGCCCCATTTTACGAAATGGTTTGGTGTTCGTTTTGCCATATAAATGAGGATAAACCCCATCAAGGCTTAATATATCTTCTAATCCTTCATAGAAAGCAGTTCCTTCATATCCAGGTGCACCTAAGACGTTCAACATTGCGCCGGGCATAATCAACCCCGAATTTCCTAAGGGTAAATTCAAAATTGACCTTAAATGCTGAGCAAACTGCGAAGTGTAGCAACACTCAATGGTATGATGTCCTGAATTGTGTGGACGTGGAGCGATTTCATTGACCAATAACTCTCCGGATTTAGTAAGAAAGAATTCAACTGCCAACAAACCCACCATGTTTAACTTTGAAATCACATCCTTAGCAATTTTTTGAGCCTTAGCTTCAACCTCATTTGAAATAGCAGCTGGGGAGAACTGAAATTCGACCAAATTTGCTTCCGAATTGAATTCACATTCCACTGCATCAAACGTTTTTACTTCACCAGCTTCATTCCGTGCAACAATCACAGATATTTCTTTTTCGAAGGGAATCATCGATTCAATCACAGAGGAGGCTGTAAACCGTTTATCCCAATCCATTTGAGAACGTATAATTTTCACTCCTTTCCCGTCATAGCCACCAACTCGCATTTTTTGAACAAAAGGAAACTCCATTGGAGCCTGTAGTCCAATCGAATCTGTTATTAATTGAAAATCAGCGGTTGGAATTTGATGCGTTTTGTAAAATTCTTTTTGTACCCCCTTATCTCGAATTAATTCCAGCACGCGAGGTTGCGGATAGACTTTTTTACCAAGTGCTTCCAATTCATACAGTGCCTCAATCGACACATTTTCAATTTCAACAGTTATTAAGTCGAATGCTGTACCGAAATCAAGTACTGTTTGCTTATCGGTAATAGAACCGTTAGTAAATCCATGGGCAATATTGGCACAAGGCGCGTTTATATCATTTTCTAAACAATGAATTTCAACATCCAAGTCAATCGCTTCCTGAATCAACATTCGACCTAATTGTCCGCCACCTAGTAAGCCAATCTTTTTATTCATACTAAACACCCAATTTATCACAAAGATAGCCATTCATGCGCTTGTTATCCTATCTTGGTTTTTGCTTTTTTAGTACCTTTGCCATAATTACATCATGGAACATATTCAAATACACGATAAAACGTTCATTCCATATTTGAGTCAAACAGACATTCAGGAGGCCGTTGATATCTTAGCGCAGCGTATTAATACAGACTACCTAGGGAAAGATTTAATCTTTCTTTCTGTGTTAAATGGTTCGTTTATGTTTACATCAGATTTAATGAAAGGAATCACACTTCCTTGTGAAATTTCTTTTATGAAGGTCAGTTCCTACGCGGGAACGGAATCTACGGGACGCGTAGATGAATTAATTGGATTAACCAGTGCCATAAAGGATCGGCATGTTATCATCATTGAAGACATTGTTGATACCGGAATCACAATAGATAAAGTAATCAAACTACTTAGAATTCAAGAACCTTCCTCTATAGAAGTTTGTGCTACCTTGTTCAAGAAGGAGGCGCACCTCGGGCAACATCCACCAAAATATTATGGATTTGAGATCCCAAATAAATTCGTTGTCGGATATGGCTTAGACTACGATCAATACGGAAGAAACTTACCAGCCATTTACCAAGTCAAATCTTAGAGTCCTATGTTAAATATTGTATTATTTGGCCCTCCGGGGGCAGGAAAAGGCACACAATCCGAACGACTAATTGAACGCTATGGATTAGTTCATTTATCTACAGGAGATATCTTTCGTTACCATCTAAAAAATGAAACGGAATTAGGTAAACTTGCTCGGACTTTCATGGATCAAGGGCACCTTGTTCCTGACGAAGTTACAATCAACATGTTGAAAGACGAGGTGTTGAAGCAAGCGGACCCGAAGGGTTTTATTTTCGATGGATTTCCTAGAACGAATCCGCAAGCTCATGCCCTTGACACCTTGTTAAAGGAATTAAACACCTCAATCACGGTAATGCTAGGATTGGAGGTTGAAGAAGAAGAACTTAAAGTTCGATTAACAAATCGTGCACTAAGCAGTGGTCGAGCAGATGATGCTGACCCTGAAATAATTGCTAACCGAATTGCCGTATACAACCGTGAAACTGCACCTGTTAAGGAATTCTATGCAGCACAAGATAAATACATGGCAATTGATGGAATCGGCACAATAGATTCCATAACCGAGCGGCTGTATTCCGCAATTGATTCAAAAAAATAATGGCTTCAGACAATTTCGTTGATTACGTTAAAATCCATACTAAATCAGGTAACGGCGGAGGCGGTTCAACCCATTTTAGAAGAGAAAAATATATTCCTAAAGGAGGACCTGACGGTGGCGATGGCGGACGAGGAGGACATATTATTGTTCGAGGGAACAAGCAACTTTGGACCCTACTCCATTTAAAATACAACAAGCACATCAAGGCGGACCATGGGGTTCACGGTTCTGGACAATTAAAAACGGGTGCACAAGGGAAAGATAGCTATATAGAAGTCCCATTGGGAACAATTGCCAAGGATGCGGAGACGGGCGAAGTATTGTTTGAAATCACTGAGGACGGTGAAGAACGAATCATTGAACGCGGCGGACGTGGCGGACTCGGAAATAACCACTTTAAATCACCAACTAATCAAACGCCTAGATTTGCACAACCCGGCGAATCCGGCATGGAAGGATGGAAGATCTTAGAATTAAAAATCCTTGCGGATGTTGGGTTAGTTGGATTTCCGAATGCCGGTAAAAGCACCTTACTCTCGGTACTTTCTGCAGCTAAACCGGAAATTGGGGATTATCCATTCACCACACTAAGACCAAATTTAGGCATTGTATCATACCGCGACCATCGATCGTTTGTGATGGCAGACATTCCCGGAATTATTGAGGGGGCCCATGAGGGCAAAGGTCTTGGATTGCGATTCCTTAGACATATTGAACGAAATTCTGTACTGCTATTCATGATTCCAGCAGATAGTGACGACATTAAAAAAGAATATAAGGTCTTATTGAAGGAACTGAAAACGTATAATCCGGAATTAGTGCATAAGACGCGCATGCTAGCCATTACCAAAAGCGACATGTTGGATGAGCTAATGATGAAACAAATGACAAAATTACTCCCGAAAGATCTACCTGTTTGCTTTATCTCCGCAGTAGCTCAAACGGGATTGTCGGAATTGAAAGATATGGTTTGGAAAGCCCTCACTGAATGATTGAATGGCTAGAGCATATAGATCAAGAACTTTTGCTCCTTATCAATGGATGGCACTCCCCCCTATTCGACTTCATATGTTGGAACCTAAGTAAAGCCATCAGTTTAGTTCCGTTTTATGTGATAACCTTATATTTTCTCATCAAAGACTACTCGCTTAAAAAATCTTTGGTATTATTGGGTTTTATGTTAGTCACGCTTAGCATCACAGACATTGTTTCAACACAGGTCTTTAAAGAAGGCGTCAAGCGCTATAGGCCTTCCCATCACATGACGATTGGACCGAAAGTACATCTTTACGAAGAACATCCCGGTGAATTTTATCGCGGTGGTCAATATGGGTTCTTTTCATCTCACGCAGCTAATTTAGCCGGATTCATATGCTTTATTTATCCTTGGTTTACTGAAAAGCGCAGGTATTGGAACTATATACTACTCGGAATAGGTATCCTGGTTTGCTATAGCCGTATGTACCTCGGCGTTCATTATCCCAGTGATATACTTGCGGGCATATTATTTGGCGCAATGGTTGGATGGGGTATTCGAGCAATTTCACAAAAATTGGTATCGATATGAATTGGATGCTTGTATTTATTGGTGGTGGAATAGGAAGTGTGTTACGCTATTTTATTTCTCAGCAATTGGTGTTTTCTAAATATTTTCCATGGGCTACCTTGTTGAGCAACGTGCTCGCAACAGCAATACTTGCCTTGTTGCTGGTGTACCTTAAATCGGAAGATAAACCAACATGGCTACTCCCCTTGATTGGCGTTGGCTTTTGCGGGGGGTTCAGCACGTTCAGTACCTTTTCTGCCGAGAATGTTCAGTTATTTGAGCAAGGACAATGGGCCCTGCTTACTGTCAATATTTTACTCTCTGTAGGTGCAGGTTTTGGGGTGTTTTTGATGGTTGGAAGATTTAGATAGCATCAAAATCAAAGGATTTATGTTCATCATGAGTTGACATATATCGTTAATAAGATTTATCGCAACACTATACCATACCATGTATTTAAGCCATCATGGAACAATATTAAACTCTATTGCTGTTAACAAAACCCCCGTTATATTATTTTGCATTGAAATTTGTTTACCTGCGTTTAACCATATTGGGAATTCTATATTTGGAAGCGTAACACTAGCCGAGTTAGTTGCAGGGCATGTGTAGAGGATCGATACATTTCCAGGTTGGGCTGAGTAAATCAAAGATCCTAAATTCAAATAAGGCTGTGAGGAATATATACATGTACAATTTCCATTAGGACAATTAGATGATTGTAAAGGTGTGTTTATGGAAGCTGATTGTGATGTTAAGGACTCAATTTTTAACACTTTATTTGCAGGTACGGTATACGTAGTGCCCGGAGTGAGGTTGATAACTTGAGAGAATTGAAGATTACCCTGTGACCAACTTCCTCTAGAATTAACGAAAAGCATAATGAAAATTATTGCCTTAACGTATTTGAATTTATTCATGGTTTTATTTTATTGAATTAATTATTTCGGCTATCTCAATTTCGGCTGTTTCCCATGCGTTCATGCCTGTTTTCTTATTTTGCCTTGCATTAGGATGTATCACTTTTTGAACATTAAATGAAGATGCAAAGTGCTTTTTGAGGAAATTATAGCTATCGTTTCCTAAACCAATAATAATATCGGGCTGTAATAAATCCACCTCAGCCTTCAAAAAAACTAAATTATCATTTTCCAATTCAGCTTTTTTCCAAAATCCTACTTTGGCATGGAGGTCGCTCTCAGATTTTGTTTGTTTAACTTCGTAAGCTTTTACCACATCCGAAAAATAAGTTAGGATCTCATCGTTTCTAATCAGATTTTTAAATGACCGGTAATATTTATTTTTCTCTGACCAATATTCTATGCCAAAAGGAGTGCCGAAAACAAATTTATGTTCATTACTTGCTTCTAAGTTGTATTTATCGTGGCTATTTCTCGGTTCTCTACCCAATATCATAACTTTTAGCTTAACCTTCGAGGGATCCCCAAACCAAATGGGTAGGTCAACCCTTATATCCCCCTGGTTTGCTTTAAAATCAGGGTCAATAATGGTTGAGTTATCGACGAGATAATGGTAATTATCTCCCAAAAGCCTATTGTTCTTCATAATTTTGACGGATGCCAAGTCATAGAAGGACTCAAAAGGGTATTTTGACCTGTATAAATTTAGAATTTGTTTCGTCGCTGTATGCATATAATTACATTATTATGGCGCCACGTAAATTACTACCATATCTTTTACTTTATTAAATTTCATTCTTCCCACAACAAAACTAAAGGCTTTGAAACAAAAAAATTAGTTACATATGTACTTAATCCATCTTAATCTAAGCGCGGCCACACGTGACTATTTGAATTTGGTTAATTTTATATTACATATCTTTTATGCCAAAACCTTCCTATCCTCTTGCCGAATATTTAGTGCATGGTCTGAAATGGATGATTGAATCACATTGCAATTTCCGGCTTTATAATAAAGTCGATTGTGAAAAACTAAGTCTTTTAGTATTTAACAAAACTAACATTTCTGTTTCTGGAAATACCCTTTACCGCATTTTCCTGCACCCCAATAACACGAATAAGCCGTATTTACATACCTTAAATATTCTTGCCCAATTTATTGACTTCAACGATTGGACAGCTTTTAGCCTTTTCTACCAAGAGCTGTACGATTTTCAGTTTTTATCAGGGATAATTTCTCCGAATCAATCCTATAAAAGCCTTTTACGTTATAGTATATACAACAAAGAATACAAATCGGTTTATCCGTTCCTTGAACAGTTCTCCGATGATCTCTCGTTAACAAAAAAGCATCTTTTGGGTGAAGAAATTTTTAACATTCTCAAAGAAAACCCTTATTCCAATGTTTCATTCTTTAAAAAATTTAGTAATCTACCCATAATTCGAGAAGGATTTTTCGAGCTGATGGCCGATCCGGAATTTAGGACACCTCAATATGAATTTGGATTGCAGTGTTATTTACAACACCTCGACCCCAAAAAATCACCAAAAGAACTTCAAGGTTTCATTTTCGCGAATGCACTATTTTTAAGACATTATTTTTTCAATGGAAAACAAAAAAAATCCATGCATTACGGGAACTTATTGTATCAAGATCACTGGTATAATGAATCTGAATTAGCTGAAATTCATATTTTTCCCCGCGTTAGGTATTTCGCCTATTACCTAATTTACCGTTATCTATCCATAGGATTCGATACCGAATATTGGGAGTGGTTTTATCCGTATCTAATTTCACTTCTGGACCAATCCACCCTACATGAACAGCGTATTATTTTGCATACATGCGTTGAAACCTTAGGTATCAACGCATCCATTCAAGGACAGTTTTTAGCAGAAATGAGTATTCGTTACCCTAAAAACTTTGAACATTTTCATCACACGGATAACGAACTTACTCCCTCAGAAATCCTATGTTTATTAGACCCTAATGCCTCTACCTATTTTAATGGTCAACGTATTTTCCGACCAACATAAGTTAGGGGCATTATTTATAACTGATTTGATCGAAATGGAGACAACGCGATTGTTCGATCGTAATTTACTACTCTAATGTGCTGTACCTAACCAACTAATCAAACATTTGCGCTGCATTTGTGTCAAAAAACCGAATGCGTTGTTTAACTGGACGCTCATTTAAATGTGGAGGAATCAAGCTAAATATGTCCGTAAATTCAATACGAAACTGCTCATAGGTTAAATTTAGATGCACCTCGTCAAATTGTAAGGCGTCTAATACGGTGTGAATAACTATTCTACGTTCCCAACCTATTTGTTTGTGGGCAAGTTGTATGGCGTACTGCACCAACCATTGCCAGTAAATTTCATCAAAGCCCACTTGAAAATACCTGTGAAACAAATAATAACTACGATATCTAATATGTGGGTATACGTGGATTTGGTCGAGCGAATCTTGGTTGACGCGTAATTGTGCATAAAGCCGATCGCTCAATACATCCAAGGCGCTTACATTCTTAGTGAAGAAATAGTGCCTTAACAATAAACAATTGGCGAAGATATAATCTTGTAAACATTGCAGCGATTCATCCGGATGAATGTTTTGAAGGTATAAATTTAATCCCACTTCATAATGCTCCAGTTTAAACTGCGGGTCTGCGAAGTATTCAAAAAAGGATTCTCTTACGATTGGTACCGCATGGAATTCTTTATAAAAATCAGTGGTTGATTCTGGATTTCGATATAAGGCGGCATAAATTTCTTCTCCCAAAATCAATTTCTTTTCAAATGAAACATCCGAAGGAAATTGATTGAAAAAACTCCGCAAGGCATCAAATGATTTTATTTGAATGCAGTGATACAAAATACTGTAGGGTTCGGAATCAAATGAATCAGCAAATACGCCACTCTTTATTCGAAATTTACACAACTCATGTAGGTGATCTTCTAATTCAAACCAAGATGGGTACCCAATAAATTCTGCTAAAATCTCTAAGGTTTGTACATACGGTGAATTGATGTTTTTTTCCCATAGAAAAAGCCTATAAACCGTACTTTCAGAAATCATCTTACCCGTCTTTTCCGTAATAACCACCGCCGCTTGCTTGCAATCCGGTTTGGACTGAATCCGATAGCTTAAGGCATCTTCCAATTTCATTTTAAGCGCATTTAATACGGCTTGTGAAATACGGAACTTAGGTTTTGGCATTGAATCTTTTGTAAAAGTTAGTATCGTGGTTTATGCAAAATAATAAATTTAAATAGACAATTGGGGTCACAAAAGGTTAAATTTGAGTAAAAACATATGTTACCCAATTATCTCATAAATTTTAGTAATTTGTATTATACAATGCCTAGCACCTTATAATGTTACTTATTTCGATATACCTCTTACTTGTAATTAGCATCACATACTTTCAATGGAAGAATGTAAACGGATCAATTTTTAAGTCCAACCAAAAAGTAACTTGGTGGGTATCAGGACTATCCTTATACATGTTGTTCCTATCTGTTGATCAAGGGCAATTGATTTCAGGAATTATTTCCGAACATGGAATGCAAGGCATGTGGATGGTTTGGGCTGGTAATCTTGGGGTTTTTGTTGTACCGCTTGTATTTGCACCGCTGTGGCATAAACTTAACTTCTCTACAGACAATCAATTCATATTATTTCGATTTCCTGGAAAAGCAGGCACATGGCTACATCGATTTCGAGCCATTTATGTAGGGGGATTGGTTGTGACCTTGGCGGTGAGTTTTCATTTAATTGGATTTGCTCGAGTAATTCAGGTTTTTTATGGACTTTCTCTATTCCAAAGCACCTGCATTGGTGGGGGTATCATGCTGTTATTTGCAATCAAGAATGTACTTGATATCAAACTCAAACTGGATGTGCTGCACACCGTCCTGTTTATTATAAGTTTTTTCGCCGTTGTTTTCTTTGTTGGTAAGGCATTTATTTTTGAAAAGGATTGGATGAAATTTTTGGTTGAACACCCTGCCAAACGGAGCTTATTCCCTAGCGATTCTTCGGCATGGTATACCATGTTTATTTACCTTGGCGTACAATGGTGGAGCTGTTACCTATTCGATGGTGGAGGAGCTGAAACCTCCCGATTTACCGCAGTAAAAACCCCAAAAGACGCCATTAAGGCAGGACTCACACCGATCCTTATCTCCTTTTTACTTAGTTTTTTTATGGTAATTCATGTGGTGGCTTTACTGGGCTATTCAAAACATAACATGCCGGGTGAACTCGCCTATGTTAGTTCCCTGTTTAATCTGTTACCCTCTTACAGTAAGGACATCGTTTTTTTAGGGTTCTTTGCCATGTTTATAACCACCGCGGAATCACTCCTGAATTGGGGAGCTTCATTTTTAGTCATTGATGCATGGAATGGATGGTTAAATCCCAACAAGAAGCAAAAGGAACATCGTGCTTTTTCCATATTTATGATGCTTGCATTAAGCTTGTTATCTGTTCTTGTGGCACTTAATGTGTCGAACTTATTGGACTTAATTAAAATTACATTTTCAATTTCTGCCGGTGTTGCTCCCTTGTTTATACTGCGGTGGATATGGTTTAGAATCAATGCCTGGTCTCAGTTAACTGCTATGTTAAGTTCAGGAGTCTTCACCTTGGCTTATCCATATCTACACGAAAACAGTCCATTAAGGTTATTGCCCTTGGAAGAATCGAGAATTTTAGTTGTAACCATACTTACCACAGTAACTTGGATTGCTGTTACCTTAATCTCAAGCAATCAAAACAAAACCGTTGAAGAAAATTTGTTACCAATCATAGGATCCAGAAAACAGATGATCTATCGCTTGAGTATGGCGATTTTGCTCGGCATAACATTAACGTACTGCACTTATATCATTTGGAAGATTATACTGGGTTAGTGGCTAACTTGCAATTTTATGTTCTCTCATCCATGCGGAAATAATTTCAAGTTCTATGGCCTTACACGATCGATTATATTGTCCTTTTTTCTGAATTATTCGATTGCGATTTAATTCAATCGTTGCACACCGTATCTCCTCTGTTTCTTCTTGCTCATTTACCTTTAATTCCCTCAAGGAAAAAATAAACGAACCATTCTGCAAGCAATGTGATGCGTAAAGACCAACGCAATGTTTTAAAGCTGCCCCTTCTTCAATTAATTCTTTATTGGTTTTTAACTGCTTGATTATATATTGTTTACCTTGTTTTTCATACGAATAGGTACTGATTCCGTAATCAGGAAGTTTAACCAGCCCCTGATGCCCAAAGCGTTTAGCGATATTCAATTCAACATGCCATGCTTCGACTTCCTGCTGTAAATTCCGAAGTTTCTTTTTTGAGAAATCAATCGTCCGATTTAAGGTAAACACTTGGTAGCGAATGTAATCAAAGAGCTCTCCTATTCCTCCTGTTTCAACGCGAAGTCCTTGCCGATGCAAGAACATGGCTGTTTTAATCCAAAATTCGCTTTCGTTAACATTACGGATAAAACGATGCACATATAAAACGTAATTCAAGTCCCCTGTATGTTCAAATAAGGCTGTTTTTATTAAACCATCCGTTACCGTTCCCTGAATAGAAGAATCATCAAATGAACCAGGCAAGGTATTAAAGACATGTGCCAATTTCTTCGAGACAGTAAATGGCAAATCTTTCGTATACACTAAATTACCTCCTCGGATTAATTCATTAAGCCACTGTTCTTCGCTGTAAGAAAGCTTTCCGCTAATGAAATTGCGCGTAAAATAAATTGATATTCCCCAAGATCTGAAAAGGTCTTCAATGAGGATTGACGAATACACATGGAACCTATAAAAATCTAGTGCTTTGCCCTGCCATTCAGCCTCGAATTTTTTATTAATCACTACATAATCAACTTTTTCAAAAACTGATGGGTTTATACGGTAGATGGAGTATAACGCATTTAACGTTAAAAAACTCAAGGTATATAAACGTTCAATTGTAATATACTCATAGAGCTGTATTATGAACTTAATAAACTGTTCACCTTCCTCCAAAAACAACTTTTCATTTAAGCGGGGAACTAATTCAATACATATAAACTCAAATGCCGCGGGTGATGCGTTTTGTTTCTGTAAATAAGTAAACAATTGAAAGAGCTTTTTAATCTCGATTGGGTCAGTCCAGTTAATTTGGTGACCTAGTATATTTACCCCTAGCTCATAACGCTGCAAACACGCATAAATACCATCCGTTGTATTATTTAAAAGAAACTTAAAAAGGATGAGAAATCGCTCAGTATTCTCAGCATTCAATAGTTTTTTGGATAATGAAACGAGCAGATTTAAGGCTGGTTTTTTACTTTCAAATGTATCCTTAGCGTTTAAATTTAAATGCTGTATCACCAGATCCCAATAAACGGGTGAATCAACAAGTTTTGAAGATCCGAGTTTCTTCGAAAGATAAATCAAACATGAAAACACCACCTTATTCCTTGAGTATCTTTTAAAAAGTTCAAAGGACGTTGATGAACTTAATAACGGGATTTTTGACCCCTCATACATCGATTGTAATTGAACAAAAAATGGTTCTTCAGAAAGGTTCGTTTCACTCTTGATGGCTGCACGAATTCCATTGCGATAATTTAATACGCGTTCCTCTTCTTTTGTTAATTTAAGGCGAAGATTATAGCCATGAAGTAATAGCTCTCGATTTAAGGATAAAAAAAATTGTTTCGACATGTAATTTAGGAATAGAGGCAGTCCTACGGAAAACTATCCGCTACATAACATCTCACCTAACTTATTACCTGAACTAACGAGTGGTTTACCTCAATCACTTTAATCCTCCTTCCAAAGCAGTCCTCGTGATTTTGTATACGGAATTGGAACTAATGCTAATTGCTCTTCTATACCATAAAACGTGGAAAGCATTTGTTTAATCCGGGATGAAACACCGGTAAATTCTTCCTTCACAGCAGCCAAATTCGAACGATGTGTATTGGTTACGCCCGCAGTATTGTCATACAACATATACTCCACCATACCTAAACGTCCTGTCATACTCGGAGCTGATTCAAATTCATGTTTAGTTAATAATTCATCTCCGTACATGATAAGCTTACAAGAATCTAAACCAATACTCAAGGCCTTTACTTCTCTTAACAAATGAACATCGGTATTCGGATAATTTAACAGCGCGGTTTCCACCAATCCAAGCTGCGTGACAAATTCCTGTATGATTTCTCCTACGCCACTTACTTTTCTACTCACTTCTGCCACCTCTTTTCTGAATGCATTGAGTTCTTCAGGATTCTTTGCGATTAACGTTTGATTGCCCAACGCCTTAACATTAAATACATGCTGCTTCACCAAGGTGTCTATTCCTTTATTACTTACCAAATAAACTTCTAGCGAATACTTTCCTGCAGGAACTAAAAATCCATTATTACCGCCATTCACTGAGGTTGTAGGATTACTTCTCAAATTCCATGTTACACGAGAAATTCCCTTAGCAGGGGTTGAAGTAAAACGCTTAATTTCTTTACCTGCTTCATTCGAGATTGCCCAAATACACGTGGCTTGTGTTTCCTGACTCTCTGCACGCAATTCATTCATGGTTGGGTAAATCACCTCTTTTTTATCCTTTTCAAGCGCCTTCTCTTTTTCTTGACGTTTACTTTTCAGTGATTGAATGTCATCTTTCATGTAAAAGTTGAATACGGCACCAAAGGAAGGATTCTCTGATGCCCACATGTTATGTCCTTGAAAACCAGTTCCTTCTAGTCCAAGAGGATCTGCTGGAACATATAACAAGGCATCCTCGGTGTCAAACAGGTGTGCTTTTTTATTTAATACCTCTGTGGTTAATCCCCTAAGTGGACTGTAGTTATCCAATACATAAAACCCACGTCCAAACGTTGCAGCTACCAAATCGCATTCACGCTCTTGGATTTCTAAATCATACACTGCAATGGTTGGTAAGCCACTTAGTTTTGTCCAATGCTGTCCTTCATCGGTGGTAAAATATGCCCCAAACTCGGTCCCAACAAATAGTAAATTGGGAGTTTTAAAATCTTGCTTAATGCAATATACGGTTCCTCGATCCGGTAAATTACTTGAAATAGAAGTCCAAGTTGTACCACGATCTGCTGACTTAAATAAATACGGTTTAAAATCCCCGTTGCGTTGATTATTAAACGCAGCATATACCACTTGATCATTAAATCGTGATGCGGTTAACATATTCACTCGGGTTTGAGCCGGAACCCCTGGAATGGCATCGATCTTTTTCCAATCCTTACCCTCATTTTGTGAAACTTGAATTAACCCATCGTCTGTTCCCGCATAAAGCACTCCTTTTTTAATTGGTGATTCGTCCAATGCGACCACATTACCATACACGGTAGTGGATGCATTCTTCATGACAGCATCAATGCTCCAAACCTGTCCCATAACAGGTACTTTATTGCGATCCAATTGACGTGTTAAATCTGGTGAAATCTCGGTCCAATCATCTCCTTTATTGGTAGACTTAAATACTTTATTCGCAGCGAAATATAAGGTAGAGGCATCATGTTTAGAGACAAGTAATGGCGCATCCCAGTTCCAACGATACCCGGGTTGCCCTTTTGCCGGCATCGGTTGAATCGGAACTTTTTCTCCACTTTGCTTGTCGTAACGTACTAACCAACCGTACTGCGCTTGCGCATAGGTAATGTTTGGATTGCTCCAATCCGTTGCCGACTCAAATCCATCTCCCCCATTCGTAATAAACCAATCCGTATTTAATATCCCACTAACATTCGTTGTACCGGAAGGACCACCCATGGAATTATTATCTTGCGTGCCTCCGTAAATGTTATAAAATGGATAATCATTGTCTGTGGTTACTTTGTAAAATTGCGTAATTGGTAAGTTATCAAAAAACCGCCATTCCTTCGCATGACTATAAGTTTCATAAACTCCACCGTCGCATCCTACCAACCAATGGTCTGTATTTGATGGGTCAATCCAAATGACATGATTGTCTACGTGCTTGTGTGATTCCCCCGTTGGCTTAAAGGTAACCCCTGCATCTTCTGTGTGATGCATGTAGGTGTCCATCGCAAATACTTTACGTTTATTTAATGGGTCACAAAAAATTTCCTGATAGTAATTTCCACTGGTTGAAAAGCCTCCTTGCTTTGCCCAAGATTCCCCTTTATTGGTACTCAGATAAACACCACCCTTATCATAACGCCCTTCTACAATAGCATATACCCAATTCGGATCAGCAGGAGAAACAGCAAGACCAATTCTACCCATGTCTGATTTTGGCAATCCTGCCGCAATTTCACGCCACGTTTCTCCACCGTCTGTGGATTTGTACAGCGTAGATTCAGGTCCTCCGCCAATATATGTCCATTCATGTCTTCTACGTTGATGTGCAGAGGCATAGAGAATTTCTGGGTTACTTGGATCAATAACTACTTCCGCAATTCCTGTATCATCAGAAACAAATAGCGTTCTTTTCCATGTTTTACCGCCATCAACAGACTTATAAACGCCGCGTTCTCCTCCTTTACTCCAAAGAGGTCCATACGCAGCAACCCATAATACATTTTCGTTCGTTGGATGAATGACAATACTTCCAATGTGCTCTGATTGTTTAAGACCCATGTTAGTAAACGACTTACCGCCATCCACTGATTTATAAACCCCGTCACCATAGCTCACCGAACGTTGATTGTTGTTTTCTCCAGAACCTACCCAAACAGTGCTTGGATTAGAAGGAGCGAGTTCAACGCAACCAATAGAATAACTGCCATAGCCATCGAAAATCGGTTGAAAGGTTATGCCATGATTTTTGGTAATCCATACTCCTCCACTGGCTGCAGCGATATACCATAAATCTTTATTGGTGGGGTGTACAGCGATATCAGCGACCCTGCCTGATGTAAGCGCGGGACCAACCATACGAAAACTCAAGGCAGAGACCGTTCCGGCATCAAAATTGAGCTTATTTACTTCTTTAATTTCAGTTTTTTTCTGTGCGAATGCAAAAACATGCCATATAAGCAATACTGCGGTGATTTTTCTCATAAATGAACATTAAAAAGCCATTCTATTGAATGGCTGGTAATTATTTTATTAGACTTTCATTCCTCGAACGAAACGGTCTTTTCTTTTTACTTTTTCGAGTTTCTTTTTTGCTACTTTAATGTAAGCAGATCGAGGGCTTCCTCGAAGTACATCAATTTTATAGGTAACGTCACCATATTTAATTTTAGGACCACCCGCTTGATTCCAATCAACATCAAAATAATAACGACGATTGGATTCATTTTTAGAAGAAAATTTTAATATTTTGCCTTCACCAGTTTCAAATCGAATAAACATTTCTCCCTTTGGACCATACGAATCAAAGACACACGGAGTTCCCGCTTGAATAATTACAGATTCCTTTTTGGTAGAGGAACTGTTAATTAAGGTTCCGTTGGCAGTGGTGGTAGAGTTCTCATTTTTAACTTCCTCATCCATTACGATGGTATGAGAAATATAGAATTGTACTTTCCCCATTTTCTCTTCAGAATCCAATGAAAACTCATCACGAATCATGTTGGTGTATGGAACTTGCGTTGCACACGCAGAGAGTAACAAAAGAATAGATGCATATAATACAAATGTTTTCATGTCGTCTTTTTTTTACAAAAATAAGCAATGTGCCCCTAAAATTTCTAAGAAATCGTTAAAATTGTAATTGAAACATGAAAGCGAATCATACGTCTCTTTTTTATATAACACTTTTGTTTATTGGTGGGCTAAGCGTTAGCTGTTCAAACCAATCAAAGGACAAGGTTGCAGCCTTCGAAGACATTCGCCCAGATTACAAAAAAAAAGAGATCACTTCGCGTACGAACCAAGATACCCTACGGCCTTATTTAACACGATATATAAATGACAGCGTTGCGTTAGAGTTTGACTCCATTCAGTTAGATCAGCGCTTACATTTTCTTGATCGCTTTAGCAATGGAAAGAAACCGAATAGGACTCATTTTGAATTGAGCAACAGTTCAAGTAAAACCTTTGTTGGTGAATGGAAGTTTAAAGATACATTGGCACGTAAAAATGCCTTATTTAATTGGCTCGACCATTTTGGACCTGACGAAAAACAAATTACGTGGTTTGGAAGAAGAGAAATTTCCTCAGAGAACATGCTAATATTGATTAATAAAACTTCTATAATACAAGTAAATTCAGCATCTAAATTAGACGTAAAAAAATGGATTACTTATCAAAAATATTCCTTTCCAAAAGACAGCACCATACTCATTATTGAGCAAGCAAAAGGTAAGCTGTGCAGATGGACAATACCGAAAAAAAACACGAAGTAAAAACCTTATGAAAACACTTAATCGTGCATTCTTGTACGTCCATCCAACTGAGAAATTCTGGAAACTTGTAGGTCCGTTAGTTGAAGACAAAGATTTCATTGCATTCCATGAGCCTACGATTTATTTAATTGATGAGGACATTTGGGATGAGGAAACGGTTATCAAAAAATACATGAAAAAAATAGCCACACACGAGTTCAATCAATTGGTTGAGCACACTGAAATGCCATTCGAAATAACAGATGCTGCAGATTTTATAAGTTATTTCAAGGTTGATATCGGAGGTGCCGTGGTAGATTGTGTTTCAGCTGCTCCTGAACGAATTTAACTAAAGCCCATTAATTAAATTCACATTGAGGTACGTTGGGTCATGCGTTACTTCCTCCCCAATCCATGAAGGAAGTTGAATCGTTTCATCAGCATCGGTCAACTCAATTTCAGCAAGTATAAGTCCGTCTAAAGCCCCACTAAATACATCAATTTCCCAAACGTGATCACCTGCTGGGATTTCGTACCTTGTTTTTTGTAAAACTTTATCGCAACACGTAAGCAACTCACACGCCTCTTCAAACGGAATTTCATACTCAAACTCATTACGAGACAATAAATCGGTTCCAAACTTCAAGGTTAAAAATCCTTTAGCTCCCTTCACTCGAACCCTGCATGACTTAGCTTGTTCTGTAAATAAATATCCCTGACGAATTTGCTTGCCATTGATCAGTTTGGCACCCAATGCATCAACATCTTTTATTAAAAATTTCCGTTCTATTTCAATCATTTTTTATACTTTCAAAAATATTGAATAATTTTAAGCGTTCAAAGCAACAATTTTGAATTAAATGTCGTCTTGAACCTGTATAAATTTAACCAAAACAAAGCTTATGTCACGTATTTCTTTAATCGGATTTTTTGCAATCATTTCAATTACTGCGTTTGGCCAGAAAATAACGTCCACTGCAGTAGGAAATCCAGAAACATTATACAATGAAAACGGCGTAAGCATTAGCGCTCAGTTAACAGAATGCAAAAACGAAAGTCGCAATGAAATTATGACCTTCAAAATTCTTAGCATTACCAATTCGAATGCGCAACCTGCAGCACTTAAAGTTAGAGAAGACATGTATTATGATACTGACGGTGGAAATTGCAGAACATGTGACAATCCTGAATATACATTTACATTTAACTTAGAAGCAGGTGAAACTAAAGCAGGAAATTGCTACAGCGACTCGAATCAAGCCTTAGCTGTATTTGTTTCGATGAAAGAAGGCTATATTAAAGAGGTCCTTAGCGACTTTAAAATGAATGTGATCAGATTGCATTAAGCAAGACTAAATAATTGAAAAGACCGCAAACGCGGTCTTTTTTTTTACCTTTGGATTCATGTTAAAACTAAAAACGGCAACACCGCGTTGGATTATCATCGTAATTGATTTATTCGTTTCTATTTTCTCATTACTCCTTGCTTATTTTATTCGGTTTGACTTAAACACAAACCTGTATGCCATGAAGAATGAATGGCTGTTGCACTGGCCTGAATTTCTAACGTATTTACTAATTAAAGGACTTGTTTTTTATGCCTTTGGAATACATAAAGGATTAGTCCGATACACCTCCATTCAAGACTCGCAGCGCATTTTAAAAGCAAACCTCACCGCTACTACACTATTTATAATTATCAGCGCGGTTCGTTCAATTTCATGGGATACCACCTACTTATTTCCGAGCTCCATACTACTAATGGAGTTTATTATCAGTTTAATGTTTTTAATTGGAAGTCGCTTTGTTATTAAATTATGGTACATCGAAACGGTAAAATCCGTAGAAATCAGTGAGCGCGTTTTTATATATGGTGCCGGAGCGATGGGAAACATTGCCAAACGCACCATTGAAAACGATAACCGAATACAACAAAAGGTGATTGGATTTATCGATAATAATCCGTCGTTAGTTGGTAATCGGATTGACGGAATAAAAGTCTACGATGCCGAGCAATTGAATCGGTTATTAACTGAAATGAACATTGAGAAAGTTATTGTTGCCATAAGAAAACCAAAGCCAGAATTACTCCGGACCTTGGTAGATGTTTGTCTTTCTAAGCAAGTAAAAATACAGCGGGTTCAGGACCCAAATACATGGGTGAATGGTGAACTGACACCAAAAAAAATAGGAAAAATTGATATTTCAGAGCTGTTGGGAAGGGCACATATTCAGCTAAACCATGAGCGACTATCCGCGGAATTAGATGATAAAACAATCCTCATAACAGGAGCGGCGGGCTCGATTGGCAGTGGAATTACGCAAGAAGTCATCAAATATGCTGTACGTAAAATCATTCTAATTGATCAAGCTGAATCTGCGCTATATGATTTACAGCAAGTGCTAATTTCTAATGAACAAGCAAAGGACATTCATTTTTGTGTAGGAGACATTAGAAACAAAACGGCGTTACTTGAGCTCTTTGAAACACATAAACCAGACATTGTCTTTCATGCAGCAGCGTATAAACATGTTCCCCTGATGGAAGAAAATCCTCAAGAGGCAATCACTACCAACATTAAAGGAACTAAAAATCTTACGGAATGTGCTATACAATTCCAAATTGAGAAATTTATATTTGTTTCAACCGACAAAGCAGTGAATCCCACAAACATCATGGGCGCAAGTAAACGAATTGCCGAAATGATAGTTCAACACACCAATGACCGTGGAATTACCAAATTTATTACCACCCGGTTTGGAAATGTATTGGGCTCAAACGGCTCAGTTATCCCACTTTTTCAGCGGCAGATCGAAGAAGGAGGCCCTATTAAAGTAACCGACGAACGGATAACGAGGTATTTCATGACGATTCCTGAAGCTTGCCAATTGGTATTAGAAGCATTTTCGATAGGAAATGGTGGGGAAATCTTTGTATTCGATATGGGGGAATCGGTGCGAATCATTGACCTTGCCACAAAAATGATCCTCTTGAATGGTCTTGAGCCAAATAAAGACATTGAGATTAAAATAACAGGATTACGCCCAGGAGAGAAACTATATGAAGAACTACTAGCCGACAATGAAACCACATTACCAACCCACCATCCGAAGATTTTAATAGCAAAAACAAGAGCAATCTCGACATCGTTTGAACAACAAGTTAGCTCGCTATTAGAACAACCAAACAACATCATGCAACGGGTGGCCACTATGAAGGAAATAGTACCTGAATTCAAAAGTAATAATTCTCAATTCCAACAACTTGATAGAAATTAATCCCTTCGAAGTACAAGTAAGATTTGCTGACATTGATTTCTTGGGCCATGTAAATAATGTAACTTATTTCAGTTATTTCGAAATGGCTAGGATTCATTATTTTCACCCACTCCTCGGTACAGCATGGGATTGGATGGAACAAGGCGTTGTATTAGTGACCAACGAAGCCACCTATTTAAGCTCCATTCGCTTGCACGACCGCCCTAAAATAACAGTTTCTGTAACCGAAATAGGTACTAAGAGTTTTACCTTAGCCTATCAGGTATTTGTAGGTAAGACCTTGTGTGCGACAGGATCAAGCAAATTGGTTTGTTTTAACAGCAACAAGCAAAAAACGATTGAAATACCACAACAAATGAAGGACGCGTTAACCTTGTTGAAATCATGAAAAATCATTTAACACTTCTCCTTATTGTACTTTTTGGTACAGCGAATAGCCAAGTAAAAAGTCCTTGCGGTAATGTAAAAAAGAAAGCTGACCCAAAGAAATATTTAAACCTTTACGA
This sequence comes from Crocinitomicaceae bacterium, assembly GCA_044347515.1. Classification (GTDB taxonomy): domain Bacteria; phylum Bacteroidota; class Bacteroidia; order Flavobacteriales_D; family Crocinitomicaceae; genus UBA952. Next base: position 20,164 of record JBIKUO010000026.1, read on the forward strand.
TCAAGTATCATTTGATCAAGAAATTAATACCTATGTCTTAACCAAAGATTGGTATACTCCTTTTAATGGTACTGGTCAAACATGGAACCGGGGTGGATTCGTTTTAACTGAAATCACGTGCATTAACGGAAAAAGAGATGGGTCAGATACTTCCTACTACAGTTCAGGATGCATAAAAGCCATTGAAAAACACATTATTGGAATCAAAAATGGCCCTCAACAATTCTTCTATGATTCTACAGGACAGTTAAACAAAGAGGAAACCTATCTCAATGGAAAACTGAATGGCGTCTCAAAAGAATTTAATCGAAATGGTGATACCGTCCTGTTTATGAATTTCCGAAATGATATTAGAGAGGGCATTCAACGTGAATACTATCCCGACGGAAAACGATCCAAGATTTTAACCTATAAAAATGGTGTATTGGACGGAACACACATCACCTTTAACGCGGAAGGGAAAGTAGAAGTTAGTTTAAGTTACAAGGAAGGCAAGAAAAACGGTAAGCAAACGTATTTCTACAGCAATGGCAAAGAGGCTGGTATAGAAATGTGGACCATGGATCAAAAAGATGGAGATTTTATCACCTATAATGACGAAGGGCTAATCCTAGCTAAAAGCACCTTCAAAAAAGACCTTGCGATTGGAGAACACTTGGTGAACGATGAAAAGGGTAAAACAATTCACCAAACCATTTATGACAAGAAAGGTGCCAAGCAATACGAGATGGAAATCGATGAATACGGCGATAAAAAAGTACTTTTTGATATCAATAAAACAGAAAAATCAAGCGGTATAACTGAAGATGATGACCCCAATGACATTTCTCCTAAAACCGAAAAGAAAAATAAACGGAAGAAAAAGAAGGAACGGAGAAAAAAGGACAAAGCTTAAATGAGTCCGGTGATTATCGCACTCCCCAAGAGAAAAAGACAAATGGACACCATGGTTTGAATAAAACCGAAGGTTATTTTCTTTAATAAACGTGTTCCGATAAGAACGCCAGCTGCGGCAGCAATAACCGTCAAAACAAGTTGTGGAATATCAACAGTTACCCAATTTAGGCTCACCAAATAAATGGAATTTCTTGAGACATCTGTCATCAAGCCAATAAAGGCAGCTGTTGATACAAACGCACTCACTTCCCCTACTCGATTCATTAAGAATACACTTCGTAAGGCCCCTTGATGACCACTTAAGCCCCCCATAAAACCAGAAAGGGCTCCACCAAGCCACAAGGGCAGCGCACTGGTCTTTCCTTTTAGTGTTAATTCGAGTATACTAAAAGACATCATAAAGAAACCGATAATAAACTTCAATAGGCTAACCGGTCGTGTTAATAGCGTTTCCGTTAAATCAAAGAGAATCAAGGTTTTGTTGCTTAACATGGTCAAAAAAACAGAACCAATTACCGCCGCAAGTATGGAAGGAAGACCAAAAACTAACACAATCTTCCAATTAACTGAGCGATTTAATGCGGATTTAAAAGCCGAATTAACAAAATGGACAAAACCGGTTAGCGCAATTGCTAATTCAGGTGGATAATACCATATCATCGCCGCCATAAGCAAGGTACCCAAACCAAAACCCGAAAAAAATGTGAGAATGGATGCGAGAAAGGCCACCAAAGGAATTATCCAAAACATTACTTTTACATTTTAATCCAAAGATACATCGAATGATTGATTTAAGAAGTGATACCGTGACAAAGCCCACCCAAGCGATGCGCGAATACATGGCATCTGCCCCCGTTGGAGACGATGTATTTAACGAAGACCCAAGTGTAATTGAACTCGAACAATATTCCGCAAAGTTATTTAATAAGGAAGCAGCTTTATTTTGTTCGTCGGGAACGCAAACGAACCAAATTGCCATCATGGCACATACAACCCCTGGAGGCGAAGTGATTTGTCATGAAGAAAGCCACATTTATAAATATGAAGGTGGCGGTATTGCTCGCAATAGTCAATGTTCAATGAAATTACTTCGTGGAAATCTTGGGAAAATCAACGCCTTGGATTTACCAAATGCATTAAATAACCCACAGGATATTCATCTTCCCTTAACTCAACTCGTTTCCCTTGAAGACACGTCAAACCGAGGCGGAGGGTCAGTGTATGATTACCAAGAAATCCAACGTATTGCTGCCTTTTGTCAAACAAATAAACTTCCGCTTCACCTGGATGGCGCCAGATTATTCAATGCGCTGGCCGTAAATCAAATGGATCCAGGGACCTATGCGCAAGTTTTTGACAGCATCTCCATTTGTTTATCAAAAGGACTCGGTGCGCCAATTGGATCCCTACTCATAGGCTCAACTGAATTCATTCATAATGCGAGACGCATTCGAAAAGTACTAGGCGGTGGCATGAGGCAAGCAGGAATTATAGCGGCTGGCGGCATGTATGCCTTAACGCATCATGTTGAACGTTTAACAGTTGACCACTTGCATGCTAAACAGCTAGCAGACGTTCTAACTCAACTGGATTGGGTAAAAGATATTTTTCCGGTTGAAACCAATATCGTGGTCGTTGTCTTAAGAGATCCTACACGACGGGATGAAATTATACATACCCTAAAAAATCAAGGAATACTTTGTATTGCCTTTGGACCCGGAATGATTCGCTTCGTTACACATTTAGACATTGATTCCATGGCCATCGAAAAGTGCATCGAAGGCTTAAAAAAGGTGTGATTTAATGTAACCTTTACGAGGGTTTGTACTTAAAAGGAATGGTTTAACTATGCCTATGATTAAAACAATACCCTTCCTTTTGATTCTGGTCTTATCTTTTTACTGTTTCGGACAGACTGATCCTTGCGTTACTACGGATAAGAAATTGATTAAAGCCTTACAGCCTTTGCGTGATGAGCAGGACATGAGCAAAGCCAATCAATTATTTCAAGAACTTAATGCCAAATACCCAACGAACGCTGAAATCTCTTTTATCATGGCACAAAAAGCCTACGCACAGGCAGGTAAATTGAGCAAGGACTCCAAAAAAGCAACAGAGGCAGCAACCTATGAGGCTCAAGCATTCATACTTTATTCTTCCGCCTACAAAAAATGTCCAACATTTCACGAAGAAATACTCTATAACCTTGCGTCCATGCTTGTAGCAAAAGGTGAAACCGAAAAAGCGATCCCTTACCTGAATGAATTACTTTCCTTTCCCGAAGATGATTTTACGAAGCTTTCGTCAGACCACGCGGAGAAAAAGAAAACAGCAAGTGCCTTTGTAGAAAAATATCAACGATCAAGGATTTTCATTGACAATCCGGTCCCCTTTGAACCCGTATTAATTGAACAAGTGAGCTCGGAATTGGATGAATACTTCCCGATGATTTCTCCAGACAATGACTTAATGTTTTTTACGCGAAAAATTAATCGTAAAAACCTAGGCGATATCTCCGATAATATTGTGGAGGAATTCACGGTCTCTGAGCGACTTACCCCTACCGAAAATGTATTCAATTACGGTTCGCCGGTTCCTGCGCCGTTTAACGATGGTTCATTTTTTAATTATGGTACCGCATCCTTGTCGGCTGACAATAAAGAAATGGTGATCTGCGCCTGTAAAAAAGAAAATGTTTATAATCAATCGTATCTAAACTGTGACCTATTCACGACCACTTACAAAAGAACAGGTAAAGGCGGAAATGACTTTCAATGGACTCCCCTTGTGAATATGGGGGCGGGAATTAATACGAAAGACGGTTGGGAAGCACAACCCTCCCTCTCTCCGGATGGAAAAACATTGTTCTACGCAACCTTAAGAAAAGGATCTAGAAACAACGACATTTACATTGCCATAAAACAAGATGATGGAACTTGGTCGGAAGGAAAGCCTTTCAACGAAATCAATACCGCTGGAAAAGATAAAAGTCCGTTCTTTCATCAAGACGGTGAAACTTTATATTTTGTCTCCGAATCGAGCGAAGAACGACCTGGCGTTGGGGGCTTGGATATATTCTACATTAGAAAAACCGATCAAGGGTGGAGTAAACCTGAAAACATAGGCTACCCAATTAATACGGCCGGTGAAGAGTTAGGTATATTTGTTTCAGCGAAAGGTGATGTTGCATATTACTCTAGTTATCAAAAAGGAAACTGGAATATTTATGGATTCGACCTTTACCTCAAAGCCCAACCGAAGTCTGTGGTAATCTTGAAAGGACAACTCACCGACGATAAAAATCAACCAGTGGTTGATGGGAAAATTGAAATCGCTTATGGCAGCAATGGAGAAAAAATGGTGCTCAACGTAAATGAGGAAGATGGAAAGTATGCCGCGGTTGTAAAAGTAAACTCCAGTGAACCGATTACGGTAACGCTAAAAAAGGAAGGTACTGCCTTTAATTCCTCCGTAATTACCAAAGAACAAATGACAACGAATAGTCTTACCGTGAATATGACTTCAGAAGCATTAAAGGCAGGTAAAACATACAATATTAAAGATATTTTATACGGGACCGATTCGTATGAATTAACGAACACTACGAAATTAATTTTAAAACGATTTGCTGAGTACTTAACAGAAAACTCCTCGCTTAAAATAGCGATCCATGGGCACACAGACGATCTTGGCGATGACAATAAGAACTTAGCGCTCTCGGAATCTAGAGCAAAAGCGGTAATGGATTATCTAATCGAAGAAGGCGTTGCGAAAGAGCGTTTATCGAGTAAAGGATTCGGAGAAAAACAGCCGAAGTTCCCAAATAACAGTGATGCGAATCGCGCAAAAAATAGAAGAACAGAATTCCTTCTGTTGAGTGAATAAAAAAAGGGCCTTTCGGCCCTTTGAATAATGTATGCTTTGATTATGCTTCTTTCGTGAATTTCTTTTTCTCACGAATTCTAGCAGACTTACCAGTGCGTTCTCTGAAGTAGAAAATTCGTGCGCGACGAACATCTCCTCGTTTGATAATTGAAATGCCTTCAATGAACGGTGAATTGATTGGGAAAATACGCTCAACACCCACGTTACCAGACATTTTACGAACAGTAAATGTTTCTGTTGCACCTGCACCTCTTCGTTGCAAAACAACGCCTTGAAACTGCTGAGTACGCTCTTTGTTCCCTTCCTTAATTTTGTAGCTTACTGAAACTGTATCTCCAGAATTGAATGAAGGAAGTTCATTCAACGTAATTACTTCTTTTTGAATTTCACTGATTAAGTTCATGATTCTTATATTAAATTCACCACTTTGGGGGTGCAATATTACGATTTTTTTTTAAATATAACTAAACGCAGTATTAATTAATTAGATAAATCACTAGAATTAATAATACAATGATTCCATAAATAATGTATAAGCTTCGCATCTCTACATCCAAGACGGCTTGAACTTCGGCACGTTTCTTAGGTTTTTTGGGCTCTGATTGGATTTCAATTCTAGGTTTTTTAACCGGTTCTTTTGGCGTAGGATTTTCAAAAACACGGTATTTCTTCCAGTTAAACTTTACCTTACCTCCCAGCACTACTTCATCGGCATCTTTTAACTGAGTAAATCCCTTTAGAACCTCTCCATTTACCTTTGTTCCTTGGGGAGAACCTAAATCGGTAATAAACACATTGCCTTCAGAATCGGCAAACAATTCCAAATGTTCCGAAGCAATTTGATCATGTTCTAAAATTACATGATTGCTTTTTGACCTACCAATACGAATGTGTGTGTTCTTAGACATTGCCCTTTGTGATTTAACAAAAATAATGAAAATGGTTGATAAAAAGGCGAATTATGATAGAATTCGAACTTGCAGAAGCATGGGTGAATGACTATTTTTGTGGTATGGCAAAAACCATTGCAATTGCAAACCAAAAAGGAGGCGTAGGAAAAACGACCACATCCATAAATCTGGGCGGATGCTTAGGTGTTTTAGAATATAAAACATTACTTATCGATGCGGATCCTCAAGCCAATTCGACCTCTGGATTAGGGTTCGACCCAAAGAATGTGAACAACATATACGATTGTTTAGTTAATGGGGTTCCAACAGCATCTCTCATCTTAGAGACAAATACCCCGAATCTTTATTTATTGCCCTCTCACATTGATTTAGTTGGTGCCGAATTAGAGATGATTAATCTTGAAGACCGCGAATACCTACTCAAAAAAGCACTGGAAGAAGTGATCGATTCGTATGACGTAATTCTGATTGACTGCTCACCTTCCCTTGGATTAATCACCGTTAATTCCTTAGTAGCAGCAGATTCTGTTTTAATTCCGGTTCAATGTGAATATTTCGCATTGGAAGGATTGAGCAAATTAATCAATACCATTAAAATTGTTCAGGGACGCTTAAATCCAAACTTAGAAATTGAAGGGATGCTCCTGACCATGTACGATACTCGACTTCGTCTTGCCAATCAAGTAGTTGACGAAGTTAAAACGCATTTTCAAAGCTTAGTCTTTGATACCATTATTCATAGAAATACTACTTTATCCGAATCAACAAGTCATGGGATTCCTGTGATTATGCATGATGCTGCGTCTAAAGGCGCAGTTAATTACCTGAATTTAGCGAGAGAAATACTTCAGAAAAACAACCTCACCAAAATGGGTAATTCAGATAAACAAATCGATTTTGACTCAGAAAATGACTTCTAACAATAAAAAAGGCTTACCTCTTGGCCGTGGATTAGGTGCCTTACTTTCTACCAATGAACCAGGAATTGGTGGGACTACCATGGTTGAAATTGCATGTATTGAGGCTAACCCCTTCAATCCCCGCACGCATTTTGAATCCGAGGCCTTGGAAGAACTTGCGGCTTCCATTAAAACTTTGGGAATTATTCAGCCCTTAACCTTACGGCAAATTAGTCCGAATCGGTATCAACTTATTTCGGGTGAACGAAGGCTTCGCGCATCCCAAATCGCAGGACTTACTGCCGTTCCAGCATACATTCGCGTAGCCAATGACCAGTCTATGCTGGAAATGGCCTTGGTTGAAAATATACAACGAGAGAATTTAAATGCGATAGAAATCGGGTTATCCTACCATCGATTAATTGAAGAATGCAAGTATACCCAATCTGAATTGGGTCAGAAAATTTCTAAATCGCGCTCCGACATAGCAAATCACCTAAGATTACTAAAGCTTCCTGCAGCAATACAAGCAGCCGTGCGAGACAATGAATTGACTATGGGACATGCCCGTGCCTTGCTCAGCATATCCAATGAATCGGAACAGCTAAAAGCATTCGAGGCCATTAAACTAAATCAACTGAGCGTACGAGAGGTCGAACAATGGGGAAAACCAAGCAGCAGTAAACCCAAATCACCTGCCTCTAAATCAAGCCCAAAATCAGCCGTAGTTCGATCCATTGAGAACCAACTCAAAGCGAAACTTGGATTAAAGGTACAAGTGAACCAGGATGCGCAAGGAAAAGGGAAAATCACCCTTTCTTTCAACTCCATGGAACAATTGAACATGCTCTTAGAAACCCTAGGGAATTCATGAAATTGCTCCTGAGCGTTATTGTGTTGTCAATGCATGTAGTATTGATTAATGGTCAAAAGCAACTCAAGGACAGTGTGATTCCTTACAAAAAATCCGCATTATTGTCTGCATGTATTCCCGGCGGAGGACAAGTATACAACAGCATTCATACAAACGGAAGAAAAAATGCATTTTGGAAAGTACCTCTTATTGCAGCTGGAATTGGTGGAACAACCTACCTTTTAATTCAAAATCAACGGTTGGTTCAAAGCATTAAAACGGAATACAACCAGCGTCAAATCGGTGGTGCCGTCAATCCGAAGTGGGTCGATTACGATAACCTTGCACTCGTTTCACTTTACGATCAATATGCGCGATTAAGGGACCTATCTATTTTAGGTATCGGAGCGGTATATGCTATTCAGATTCTTGACGCAGCAGTAGAAGCACATTTTCTTAGCTTTGATGTATCAAAAGATTTAAGCTTGTTAATTCGTCCTTCCTTTCTACATACATCTGCAGTTGGATTGACGGCAAAAATAACGTTAAAATAAGGTCATGAAAATCGCGCTAATCGGATACGGGAAAATGGGTAAAATCATAGAACGCTTAGCGATATCGCGTGGTCATGAGATTGTATCCATTTATAATTCTCAAAAACCGTTTAATGGGAATGAAGAATGTACTGCGGACGTAGCCATCGAATTTACACGTCCTGATACGGTGGTTGAACACATCAAAACAGCGATCGGACAAAAATTACCTATCGTAGTTGGAACCACCGCTTGGAGTAAATCACAAGAGGAGATTTTTGAACTTGTTTCCCAGACTCAAGGAAGTTTATTGTATGCCTCAAATTTTAGCGTTGGAATAAATATTTTCCAACAATTAACGGAAAAGCTGGCTCAACTGATTGAATCACAAGCGCAGTACACCTTACGCATTGAAGAGACGCATCACTTACAAAAATTAGATGCCCCAAGCGGAACCGCCGTAACACTTGCTGAAGGAATAATCGCGAACAATACCAACTACAATGAATGGCAACTAGGGAACGAGGTTTTATCCAATCAAATTTCTATTGTTGCCCATCGGGAACCGGATGTTCCTGGAACCCATGAAGTGTTCGCTACATCCACAATTGATACCATTACGCTTAGCCACGAAGCACATTCACGTGAAGGCTTTGCACTCGGTGCTATCTTGGCCGCTGAGTTTTTACTTGGAAAACAAGGTGTTTTTACCATGAAAGATGTTTTAAATTTAAAATAACGCTATGAGTTTTATCTATTTCTACCTTCTTATCCTGATTAATCCCTTCCTTGGACAATGGGGTAAACAATTTCAAAAGATGGGCATAAGTTCATCTAATGCATATATTCCGCTGTACAATTATTACTTGGTGTTCAAGCACACGAATAAAAAACCATTTTGGACCATCCTCATGCTCATTCCCGGGGTTCATTTAGTAATGATGATGGTTGCCAACGTCAGTTTAATCCGTCGTTTTGGTCGGTTCTCGTTAATGGACACCCTTCAAGGAATCTTCTTCCCTTATATCCTAATGCACCGACTGGTGTCTGATGAAAAAGCAGTGCAAGTACCTGAAACTAATTGGAATAATGCCAAAGAACTCGAAGCAAGAAAGTGGGGAGATCATCTGGTACTTTTTATGTGTCTTCCTGTACTTGGTCACGCGCTAGAACTCTTATTTTCCCTCATTTCAAGTAGAAAACCGGGAAGTAAAACAGGGGTTAAAGAATGGGGAGATTCGTTGCTCTTTGCCTTAATTGCTGCTACAGTAATCCGAACCTATGTGTTTGAACCCTTTCAAATTCCAACCGGATCCATGGAGAAAACCATGCTGGTAGGCGACTTCTTATTTGTAAATAAATTAGCCTTTGGACCAAAAGTACCGATTACCCCTCTCTCCTATCCATTGGTACACAACAACGTTCCATGGGTAAACATCCCTTCGTATTTAACAATAGAAAAAGGGTCGTATTTCCGCTTACCAGGCTTTGGAAAAATCAAACCCTACGACATTGTAGTGTTTAATTACCCATCTGGAGACACCGCGGTGTATGATCCAAGGATTCCAAATGGGCTTATGGGTCATGACTATCATGGAATCATCAATAACGAAGCAATTTGGCAATTTAGAATTAAAGATAGTCTTCTAGGGAATGCAGTAAATGCAAGAGATTCCATTAAATTCCTTTCATTTATTGACAACATTGATTATTGGAGGAATATAGCGCGTGAAAACTTAAAGAATGGACTTTTTCCAATTTACTCTGCAGAAAACGCGGAAGGAATGACACATGGCGGTTTAATTTTTCGCCCAGTTGACAAACGGGAGAATTACATTAAGCGCTGTATTGGTATACCCGGAGATGTTATAAAAATTGAGAATGCTACGGTTTACCGCAATGGGAAACCTGCAAAGATCTTTGACAACATGGCATTCAAATGGGATGTAAGCAAGGAAACAGCAACCTTCAGTGCACAAGAAATGTTCGAACGCTTCGGACTGGAAAATGCACCTGATGCATCGCGTTACGATTTCGAAGAAGGAGATTCTACCAATCCATATGTCTTGAATATTTCTCCACTTGAAAAAAGGAAAATTCAAAAAGTGTATCCAAATGCTAAATTCAGTGTGCATATCGATCGCCCTTCGTATACTGTAGAAAAACGCGAACCAAGTCCAGAGGAACTAATTGAGAACCTTGAGTGTTTCCCTAAAGACTTCTATGTAAACAATACGACGACTGATTTTCAAGAATTTCGCGTACCGAAAAAGGGAGCGACAGTAAACATCAGCGCTAAAAACATTGCATGGTATCGACGGATTATTACGGCCTATGAGGGTCATACCTTGGTGGAAAAGAAAGACGGAACGATTCTTATCGACGATAAAAAAGCAAGCACCTATACCTTTGGAATGGATTACTATTGGATGATGGGAGATAATCGTTATAATTCTGCAGACTCTCGGGTTTGGGGATTTGTACCAGAAGACCATATTGTTGGAAGAGCCTCCCTCGTTTGGTTATCCAAAAGTCCATATAAAGGGTTCCGCATGGAACGAATTCTTAAAAATGTAAGCCAAGAAGGTTCATTTAGTGTACTTCAACTCATAGGCTTTGCCTTAGGAATTGGTGCATTGATTGCTATTTTCAAGTATTTGGCCTAGATGATTTTTCCTACGGCGTATTTTCCCAGCATCCATTATGTTCGGGAACTTTGTAGGCACAAATCCGTGGTGATTGATCAGCACGAACATTGGATAAAACAAAGCATTCGAAATCGATGTGAAATCCTTACGGCCGAAGGAATCCACCGGTTAATTGTACCCATAGCGCACAATGACACCAAACAGTGCATGGCTGAAATCAACATTAGCAGCGACAATTCTTGGCAAATTAAACATTGGAGAGCCATAAAATCTGCCTATGGAAAGTCTCCTTATTTTGAAGCCTATCACCTTGAGATTGAGTCTATATTACTAGCTCATCCAAAGTCACTTTGGGAACTTAACCTCCAGATTTTAAGATTTCTAATTGACGCATGGGATTTACCGGTATCCCTTAACCAATCAACAGCGTTTATTCCATATACCGAACAAGACTTAAGACATAAGAACTGGTTGAGTCGTGAGCCGTTTAAAGAATATCAACAGGTATTTAGCTACAATAAACCATTCTCGAGTAACTTGTCTGCACTTGATTTATTGCTGTGCGAAGGACCCATGGGCAGATTACTTCTAATGGATTAACGTCCGAAGACCAAGCCTTTCCCACCTTTGGATTGCCAAAGCTTATTCCAAGAAATTCGCACGATTGAATTCTTGATTAAATCCTCATTCGAGATTAATAAATCTCCATTTTGAGCGAAGGTTAATCCGGTTGGATTAGGGAACAAACTGGCATCCAATTCTGAATAATTTTTAACTACTCCGAATTGATCAAAAACAATTAAAGAGCGATCGGTACCTGATAAGATATAGACCTCATTGGTCTTTGGATGAACTGCAATTGCATTAGGAATTATAGTGAGCCCATGAACCGTATCCTTCAATTCGGTAATTCGATTTGCATGGATTCGGATACCATTTTCGGCAGCAAAACGCTCAATTTCATCCACGTCAAAAGAAAACAAGGGAGCAGACGTAAAGCGATTCTTATTTACATTGAACGTATACACCGACCTCAGTCTATTCGCTGTTGGATTTTCAACCTCGGGGTTAAAATAAATACGATGTGTGGTCTTATGAAAACACGCAGAGGTACTTGTCCAATTCGGACGAGCATTCGAAAGTTTACGGGTTGATGAAGAGTCATAAGGGAACGCAGAAACAAATACATCCATTTTCTCATCAAACAGGTACAAAAGGCTATCTACCTGAACAAACGAGGAGAGTGTTATATCTGAAGTTAATGGGCTTACCAATGAAAATGACGTTGAATCTGTATTCAAGAGCACCAACGAATTCCCACCATTCCCTTGCATAGCCATTAAATGCATGCTATCAAGGCTAGTAATCTCACTGAACGGGAGCAAACCGGTGGGTAAAAACTGAATGCTTGACGGGTGCTGCAAGTCAAAATAACCACTTTCTTTTTGAAAATGGGTTGCTTGAAATCTGTAGTATTGGTCTACCCCAAACGACTCAATTGCTTTTGTTGCAATAAACGAAAGGGTAGCAAGAACTAAAGAAAAAGCAATCTGACGCTTCATACGTCAACGAAGTTATAAAAAACAATTCAATAAATTTAGATTCATTAACAAAACTTAAAGTTGATTTAACTTGTTAAATAGCGCTTACTGAACTACATTTGTTTTAATTGAAGTTAATTTTACGGACTATGAAATTTACGCTATTTGTTCTTCTTTTAGTTTTCGTTTCCAACACATTTGCTCAAATGAGCATTTCAGCGGGTACGGGCATTTTAAATGGCGTTGGTACGCAGCGGAAATCGTTCGGGTTTAACCTAGGACTTGAACTTCCAAGATCAAGTGACTTGACCTTTTTCATACGTGCCTCTGCATTTTTACCTAATCAGGACAGTACAACCCGCTATGCGAACATGACGGCAAATGATGTAACAACAACCCCCTACACGCTTTCTGTTCCTTACAACATCAAATCTCACACATTTTATGTTGAGGGTGGCACAAGATCGTACATGTTAAATGATTACGACAATGGTTTTGCGCTCTATGGTGGTAGTGTATTTGGCATCGGAATAAATACGACCAGCGCTAAATTCTCGAAATTTGATTACACAAAACAATATGAATGGGAAGGCTTATATTCGCTTCCAAATGCGAATCCTACCAAAGGAAGTATCTATTATTTAGCATTAGGTATACAAGGCGGCTTTAAATACACTATCCCAGTGCGGGGCACCTTGTTTTTCGATATTACAGGAACGTATTCCGTGTTGAATTTAGCGAATAACAGTGCTGGAGAGAACAGCCATACCTACTCGCGTTTGAATTTCTTATTCCAACTGGGGTATCGTCGAGATTTATATTAATTCCATGATTTTTAGAAGGGTTTCCTCTATGGAACCATTCGCGTCAATGACCCAATCTGCCTTGGTATAAACAGGCGCTCGTTTTGTAAGTTCTTCACCAATATATTGCATGAGTTCAGCGCGAGGCTTATCCTTCAATAGCGGACGACTAGCGGTCTCATCAATAAGTCGGTTAAGCAAGACATCCTTATCAACGCACAAGTAAATTGAGATGCAATTTCTTGAAATCCATTGCCAATTCTCATCATCCAAGGGAAACCCACCTCCGCACGAAATAACCATGGGTGCTTTTTCATTCATTTCAAATGTGAATTCACGTTCCATGGCACGAAATACAGGCCAACCCTTCTCGCTTACAATTTCCGTGATGGACCGCCCCTGTTTCTCTTCAATCCAAGAATCACTATCCACCCAAGAAACGCCCAAATGTTGAGCCAATGCTTTTCCAAGGGTAGATTTACCGGAACCCATAAAACCCAACAAACACAAATGCTTCTGTAAACTCACCCTTTTTTTTTAACTATATTTCTCAAAAATACCGAATAAAGGATTGCTAGAAGAATATTTTTGGTATATTTGCACCCTCAAATCAGCGATTCCGTAGCTCAGCTGGTAGAGCAATACACTTTTAATGTATGGGTCCTGGGTTCGAATCCCAGCGGGATCACAAAAAAAGTCCACTTCGAAAGAAGCGGACTTTTTTGTTTAGGACCGAACCAAGCTTGCTTGAGTGAGGGATAAACAAAAAAGTCCGAGCCTTGTGCAACAAGGTGGACTTTATGCTTGGATTGAGCCCCAATTAGGAACACGAGCTTGCTCGTAATCCATTCAAATTTCCATTTGTATTATCCGAACCAAGCTTGCTTGAGTGAGGGATAAACAAAAAAGTCCGAGCCTTGTGAAACAAGGTGGGCTTTATGCTTGGATTGAACCCCAATTAGGAACACGAGCATGCTCGTAATCCAAACAATATTCCTTTAGAATCAACCGAACCAAGCTTGCTTGAGTGAGGGATTAAACAAAAAAGTCAGAGCCTTGTGCAACAAGGTGGACTTTATGCTTGGATTGAGCCCATTTCACAGAACACGAGCTTGCTCGTAATCCCGACATTATTCCTTTGTAGGACCGAACCAAGCTTGCTTGAGTGAGGGATAAACAAAAAAGTCCGAGCCTTGTGAAACAAGGTGGGCTTTATGCTTGGATTGAACCCCAATTAGGAACACGAGCATGCTCGTAATCCAAACAATATTCC
>JBIKUO010000052.1:0-6659 GCA_044347515.1 Crocinitomicaceae bacterium
TTGGGTAGCTGCTTTTTTTGTTTCGAACAAAGCATGCTTTGGTGAGAAAAAGAAAAAAAAGGAGCGAATGAACGCAGTGAATAGCTGCTTTCATCCATTGCACGTTAGTGCAGGGGTTCAGCGCAGCTAACCCTCCCCTCCGACTCCACTCTACGGGAAAGCAGCACCCTTGGGTAGCTGCTTTTTTTGTTTCGAACAAAGCATGCTTTGGTGAGAAAAAGAAAAAAAAGGAGCGAATGAACGCAGTGAATAGCTGCTTTCATCCATTGCACGTTAGTGCAGGGGTTCAGCGCAGCGAACCCTCCCCTCCGACTCCACTCTGATGAAAGCAGCACCCTTGGGTAGCTGCTTTTTTTGTTTCGAACAAAGCGTGCTTTTCCTACCGTGGACTGAGTGGTCCGCTTTAGCGGAGTGTATCGAAGGACACTTTTAAAAAACACAGGGTTCGATAAGTATGCCGCGACTCCAATGTTTGAATTATCAACTCCAAACCCTCTACAAATAGCTTCGAAAACCGTAACCGAATCATACTACACTTAATCATTTCTAAACGATTGCAAGTTGAAATAAAACTCACACGCAATAAAAAACCCCTGCATAACAGGGGTTTAACGAATTAACCTATACCTAAATATACCGTTGCTAGAGGTACTTTAATTGCTCTTTAAATTTTGTTTTACATGGATTCAAGCATTCATTTAAAAGGCTATGCATTTTAAGTTTATCATAGATAGCTTGACCGAAATATTAAGGCTTATGGATTTGTCCTATTTGTGGTCTTTATTGATTAAAAGATGTTTCCATTCTTTTTCCGGATCAAAATCGTCTTTTTCATTTTTCATAAGACTTATCAAATAAATAAATAAGCCCACTATTATTGAAGAAAGCAAAAGCTTAATTATAAAATTCATTTTAAATGCCGGCTGACTATTTATTTTCGAATTTACATTACTATTATCAATATCCGTTGTTTTAGAATTATTAATAGCTATACCACAACCAGGACAGCTATCAGCTTTATCTGATATTTTCCTGTTACATTCTGCACAATTAATTAAGTTCATAATACTTATCTACAATCTTCTACCAATGATGACATCTCATCAATTGATACTTTTGAAACATCTTCAATATTAGGGTAAGCTTCCATCATTTTATAAAGAGAACAATCACAATATTCTTCAGCTTTTTTTCTATCTGATCCTGCGCTAATAGCATTTTGAATACAAGATTTTTTAAATCCTTCCTGTTCATTTTTTGGCCAGGAATTTAAGATAGACTCTCGCAATTCCTCATGTGATTTTTCAAATTCATCCCAATCTTTCGTATCACTAACATTTTCAGAGTTCTGGAGATCACAAGAACTCAATGAAATTATCGATAAAAACAAGATGCACAATAAATTAATTCGCATATTCTCAAGAATTCATTAGTAAAACAAATATTCCCACAGCTATGACTATAAATACCAAAACTACTATCCCTTTACAGCCTGCACCTATGGTATCCAAAGCACCGTCTCCCTTAGACCTAAAAACTAATCCAACAATCATTAAAAGAAGTAAAACCCCTATTGCCCCAATTATTAATCCCATATATTAACAGTTACTTTTAAATTACATAATAAATATACACTAAACTTTTAAAAACATAAAAAATGAGTAGATTTTTTTTACTTCAAATTGTATTTAAGAATAAAATACACAAAACAAGTCTTAAGTGACATCACCTTTTCTCTTGTTATCTAATGATTCTGTTATTAATTTGGGTTATTGAATATTCATATTATGATCGAACTTAAGATGTTACTTTTATGAATAAATCAAACACAGTTGAATTGTTTAGATGAGTTCGTTGACTTTTTCTTATTCAATGACCTGGTTAATAACCGAAACGAAATAAAATTCTATTTACCTTTTGATGGGTTTAATTCAAAACCAGGATTCAACAATAAAGCGGAGTACCTACTCTATAAACAAGGGGTTACTGAATTTGTAGCCAGAAGAAATGGGAGGATTGAGCAATATGCAAATCAACACCTGAACCTACTTACTCTTCGTGATTTTTGTCTTTTCGGCGGCGAATCAAGTATAAACTCTGAAAGTAAATCCCATTCATCACAAAACTTGTCAAGATATGAACTAATACAAACTGATATGAAAATGTATCTAAATTTAAATTAAAATTAAAATTAAGGCTAAACATTATTAATGCACTTAATGGAAAAAATAGAGCATATCTCCCATTGTCTTCGAGATAGTTTAAATTAAACTCGATTTTATGTTTTCGTCCAGTAAAAATCTTTGTATAGATAATTTTGGAATAAAGAGGAGGCCCTAACATGACACTATAGACCGCAATCAACAACAACAACATACCTACAAAAATCAATCCTAATCCCATATTGAATATCAACCCATCCGAAAATAATGTCACAACACTAACATCCGAATAAAGGTAAACAAGATAATTATCCCAACCTTTTCCATGCACTACATTTTGGATATGGGAAGTTGAGAAAAAACTAGGAAACCAAAAGCAGAATTTTCTCCAAAAATAAATGGAACAAGAAATCCAAAATGCTGAAATTGCAATCCATAGCCAATTGACATGAAATGATTTAAAATCATCGTCATCGAAATTCTCTTCAAACACATCTTGAAATTCAGATTTTTTAATAAACCTGAATTTCACATTTATACTTGTATTTTGAATTAAAATGATATCTTTCTCTTGTTTGAAAAATCCATGTAAACAAAACTCATATTTCAAAAATAAAAAAACTAAAAGCAAACATTCGATTATCATCAAAATAGCACTAATAATCCATGATTTGTATCCATAGATGTATTCAATAAAAAGATGATTCGTAATATTATGAAGCGGACCGAGTAAGAAAAATCCCAAAAGGATAATAAATATAATTAAAGACCTATATGAACTTACATTACTATACTGGTCTTTAATAAAGCTTATATCCCTAACTTCACTTTCGTGCATTTTGAACACACCCTGTGAATGTTCAATGGTAATAAATCCTTGTTCATCCTTTTTAAGTGAAATAATATCAGGAACATCGTTTTTCCAAAATCCCATGGTTCATTTTTTAAATCTAATGCAATTTACAAATTTCATTACAATCAAAGCAAAGGCTTATTTATTCTCGTTTGGGTAAATGACAAATAGCATCCTTAGTTCCGTAGATAACGATGGCTACGTAGTTGTTAAATTCTCCGTAGGAGTATATTGAAATGTTCATGCATGTATTTGGATTTGTACTGGCTGTAACTACCGATTCGTGGTTTTTGACAATGTTATTCAGTTGAATGCGCCATAATTCTGGAGTCCAATATTGGATACCAAACACATAATAACGGAATATATTGATATTAAATGAATCAGAAACAGCTTCATACGAAATTTGGCTATTGGTAAATGTTTTTGCTAAGTATGCTCCTGCCGAATCCAAATCACTGTCAGATTTTAATGGATTCAACTTATGTGCTATTCTCAAACTATCAAAAGCCTTTCGAATATCGTGTTTAAAATCAGCAATTTCTTGCGCTACTAGGCTATTAGAAATGATGACAACGAATAAAACTAACTTTTTCATACCGTCGCTTTTTTAATTAAACCATCAACAAAACCTAGAATACAAAACATACAAATGATTACACTTTTTTCCTATGCACATTCTCTGCACTAATACACCCTAGTTTTGCATTGAAACCAATAAAAAAGTTCAACGCATGATCATCAACCAATTGTACCCCACGTATTTTCAAAAATCAAAATTGTTCCTATACCCTTTATTGGGGAGTACAACGTGGACTCACCGCTCCCGAAGAAGTGTATTTCTCCTGGGAAGGAAAATATTCGCCCGAAGATCAAAAGTTAATATTGGTATATAACAACGTGTCGGGTTCCCTCTACCAAGAATTGAAAAACACCAAGCTTGCCAACCACCGGTTATTGCTAGAAATCATCCCAACCATGGAAGATCAAGAAATTTATGTGTTTGATTTTTCTTCGTATGCAAGCGACTGGGATCACCTCATCGCCGGAAGGTACAGTAAGATGAGCCTTAAAACTAAACAAACAGTGCTCGACTACTTCGAACGCTACAGCGGAAATTACATCTATATGCACAGTTTTTTATTTCCCAACAAATGGTTCAAACGATACGCTGAAATCTTGGACGTTTCTGAAGAACTTCTGATAGAAGTGGGCGAACTCTGTGACAAACCCGATTGGAAAAAAGAGCTATTCACCATCCATGATTTCTTCCTAGAATATTCAAACATTGAACCGGAAACTTCTGAATACGTTCCGACAGCTTCCTGCGAACGATGCAACGATCAAGGGTTCATTCCCAAGTATAGCCACATCTCCAACGGCGTCTGCTTCAAATGCTATGGGCGCGTTAAAAAACAAAAGGAAAGGGCCGTCGAACGTCAAGGCAATGCGTGATGGTTGGTATTGGAATGAGAAAAGCCGAGAAATGAAGTTTAATAGAAAAAATAAAATTATTGTCCTGAAAAGCTATATGAATGTGAAGACTTAATTTAAATGGGACATAACATATTTGGTATATTTGTTAATAGATAAGAAAATCGCAAAATGGAAAGTAAACAGATTAAATTTTTAAAATCAACCATTCAAGACAGGGGCGGTATAGATTTAGGAAACCTCAAATTATTACTTACAAGTTTAATTCCTTCACTTAAGGAAAATGATTTAGACGAATTAATTCAAAAACTTACTAATGAGAAAATAATTTGTTTGAATTCTAATGATTTATTCGTTGTTTGCGAGAATGCTCCTGATTTTACAACATTTACAAAAGCTGCTATAACAGAGGAAATTGAATTTCACGATAAAGAAAAGAAAAGGTCTGATTCAAATTCAAAATTTAACTTCAAAAAAGGAATTTTACGAATTCACATATTAATATCTTTAATTATTCTTCCAATTTGTTCTATTGTATATTATTTTTCTTACAGAAAGGAGGCTTCACAAAATTTAGTTTTAAAAGATGGCGCATCATTTAATGTATACCCCTATATCGCAAATAATGCGCACCTTAATAAGAGAGAATCGGAAATTGAAAATTTGTTTAATTCAAAAAATTCTGAATTCTATCCATCTGGATACGATTTTCGTTTAGGTCCGAAAAGTGATTGGAATTTACTTATCCAATTTCTATACAAACATAATTTTCCATTTCCTCATGGAGCTGAACAATTTCAAAGTTTGAGTGAGTATGTTTTTTTTACGAAAAACAAAAACTGTCCTACAAAAATTGTAATTGAAAAGAATGCTGATTCTTGGGGATTTAATTCTAACAATGGTGTACTTAAATTTTATAGAAATAATAACGAAATATCAATCAATCTTAAAATTAAAAAAGATTTTATTGTTGAGAATAAAAGTTATGTTTTTGATTCTTGGCCAACGCGGCCTTTGTTTTCAGATACGAATAATGTAACATATACATTATACCGAAGTAAAAATGATTTTTTAGCCCCAATTAATCTTGTGATAGTTAATGACTCACTGAAAAAAGAAATTCCTTCTCTTAATAACCAGGCCCCATTCTTTTTTAAATCTTTCCCATCTTTTGACGATGAATGGAATACCAACTATTCAAGCTATTATGAAGGACAAGGATACTCTGCTATTTTTGGATTACATCATTTCTTTATAGAACCACCATTTTTAAGTAAAATTCAAACTGTTTTTTCAACAAAAAAGCAAAATTTAACTACAACCCAATTTTTTGGTTTTGTGCTAGTCATCATTTTATTCTATTGGATTTTATATTTAGTTATTTCAATTATAATTAGATGGTTGAAAAATGGATTTCTGTCACATTAATTAAGTGATTCGATAATTTTGAACGTCTAAAAAGATTCAACACTATTAATTCCACTGTTAAAATGGTTCTTTGAGAGGTTATTCAGACCTGAACAATGAATACATGGGGTAATTTTAAATAATGATTCTACCCTTTATGCGAGAACGTAAAATCCATTTTGTAAGCAGTATTTCCTATGCACATCCACTGCACTCTTAGCGCGTAGCTTTGTATCGCAAACCCCGCAACATGAAAAACTATACCCACTACACCCCCAACACCGTTTTTGAATTTGGAAAATACAAGGGCATGACCTCGTACCAAATTGCCTGAGAAAATACTTCATACATTTTATTGTGAACAAGAAATATTAAAAAAATTAATCTCAAGGCAACCACTCAACATCTGATACGATTACTATGCACAATCCAACTTTTCACGAACACACAAGGCTCACCCGCAATTGCTGTGTGCTGTTTGCACGCTTGCGCGTTTAAATGCGCTTCGCAGGCATGTTCTGACAACTTGTCTTGTATATAAAAACCTAAATAACCCTTAAACCCCTAATAACCCTATGCACCAAGCAACGATTAAGCGCCTAAGCCGAGAAGAAGTAGAAACAAATACGCAACTTCTCATTGAGTTTGTCGCCCTATTTACTGCAAAAAACCACCAAGAACTCCTAAAATTGTTCCATCCGAAGGGACGTTTCTTTAACATCCCAGCGCGCGCCACCTTGGATGGGTATTTCTTTGAAGTGCTTAAAACCCGCTATGGCCTCTTAGAACATTTTTGCATGCAC
>JBIKUO010000034.1:0-26909 GCA_044347515.1 Crocinitomicaceae bacterium
CACAAACCCGGAGAGCATGTAATTGAATTCCGGTTTATGGATTTTGATCCGTTCACACACCCCGAGGCCGACCCCACCAAAAACCTGGCAAAACAACTTGGAGAACCCGGCGATGATGACCTCAAGGAACTAATTTATCGCTACGCCCTTACCTTCAAAGATGGGAAAATCTACACCCTTCGGCACCCAAAACGCTTTACTGCCGACCTCGAATATTTTAATCTTTCTAACTAAACCACCAATGCAAACCCTCTCTGTGAACCACAAAAAAATCCTGCTCTCACTCCTTTGTTCCGTTGCGGCCTATGGGCTGATCAATGGGCTTTTAATCGCTATGCCAATATGGAAATATTTGGTCATCGAACTCATCCTAACCATTGGATGGAAACTTACTGAACGTGAAATGAAAAAGCATGAATAAGCAGGCTAGGATCAATAACGTATCATTGGGTGAATTCTCTAAAAGTTTGCACTTTTTGTATCCACTTTTGGGAATTCACAGCGAGCATTTCAAGCCTTTGAAGGTATTTGTTGGCGTTAAGGGGTGGATTGATCCAAAAGAAAGATGCTTGGTATGTATTTTCGATACCAGCAAGACTAACTTTGCTTATTTCGAAACCGCTCATTTGTTTTTTCATGAGGCCTTCAAGGAAGTTCGTCAAATCAATGCGCACCAAAGCATCTACGTTTTTAACTTTCCCTACCCCAAGGTATGGGATCATTTTTTGAACGGAAAATACAGCCGATTCGGCCTCAAGTATAAATCTTATATTGTAAAGACCTGTATCAAAGAAAAATGGCATGTCGAAAACATGCGCAGCTTTCTCTTCCCCGCGGAATACTTTGAACGCTATGCCCGTCTTTTGAATGTTCCGGTTGAATTGCTTCATGAAGTTGGCGAATTGTGCAGCCATCCCGATATGAACCAAGAAATTATGCAACCACTTAACCATGTTATCAAGTCATGAAACCCAAAAAGAACCCCAAGAAGGAAGTCCACCAACTCGTTGTTGGCCAACAGCGACAAAAGCAAAAAGAACAAGGATTCTTTGATGGGCGCTTTGTGCAACGTGCTGAACCTTCGAAGAAGATTTATCGGAGGGAGAAGGGGAATTTCAAGACTGAAGGAGATAGTTGAAGTAATCAAAATTCAATTTTATCATAAATCAACGACTCCATTTTAATGGAGAGAAAATCACATTTCTTAAATCCCAACATAAAGGACATATTTTTGGACTATTAAAACTATTTATCTTCAGTTTATTTTTGGGTAGAATTTCAATTTGTAAATAAAATTGATTGGGAGTTGATCTATATTCTTGTTGCACTTCATCATGCCGGTAAGAGTTAAATTCGCTACATTTTGAGGTCTCAATAGTTAATAAAATTAAATTGTTTTGCTTATTAAAATTAATAATTTCCCCGAAACCCTCAGAACTATATTCTTCTGCGTTCTGACCTGAATCTCCACAATAATTAAACTTTATATAAAATACCGAATCATGGCTTCCATAAATATCATTTCTGTATTCATTTAATGCATAAATAGTAATTTCGTATTTTGGACCATGTTTATCTGTAAATCTTGGCATTATTATATCGCAAGACAAATCGCTTTGATATGTGCCTAAAAGTGAATTTATCAGATTGTTGTATAAAATTGAATCATAAGAATTTGCAGTTGATATTAACAAACTGTCGGATTTGATTTTTAGTTGATTCAGTAGATATGATTTTTCTTTTTGATAGTTTGTAACGAAGCTATCCTTTATTAAAAGCTCTTTGATCAAATTTGATTTTTCGATTTCCTTTTGTGAAATTTTTTGGTTCAATTCATCTATCCTTTTAAAACATTGGTTTCTTTCCGTTTGCAAATGATTTTCTAAACTATCAAGTCTATTGGATAAAATTTCAATCTGTTCCTTCTTGGATTGCCCTAAACAAACCCATCCAAGAACTACAAGCATGATAAAAATTGAATACCTCATTGCTAGTGTTTATTCATACAAAGTAACGAAAAAATCAACTCTGCTTGCTTTCCAATTTATATTTTAATATATTTAAATTCAAGAACATTAATTTATGAGTCAAAACAACGAGCAGGCTATTGACTTGTACGACCAAGCATACACATATTTGCACGAAACCTGGGATCCTATTGGAGTTAAGGCCTTTGGGGAAAACGGAGAATGCTTCCTTCACAGATGATATTGTATTAATGATCATTCGTAAGGTCCGCATAAACCAATTGGCAAACCACCTGCAATTTTTGGTGGAAGAAACCATGGGTCTTGAGAATTTCATAAGAAATTTTCACGTGGAGACTGCCTATGATTTGTTGGTTCTGAGGGGGAAATAATATTATAATTTAAATCAAAAAATTCATATGGTTAAAACGAATTTAAAAGAGAATGCCAAAATCAATGATGTAATTGTTTGGTTGGAACAAAATATACCTACTAATTGCAGTTTTACTCCACACAACCAAAACATTCCACAAATAAAAGAGAAAGGAATATATTTTTGGTATTTGCATCCCCTAGGATATGAGGAAATTAGCAATTTTGTCAGGATTCAACGCATAAAAAACGGAACTACTAAGATAATTGATGGTATCTCATATGATTTGGTTTACATTGGAACCACAGGTACCGGTAAAAAAGGAAAATCAAATCTTACTATGCGTCTTAATTGGCATATAAATAACAAACATAATGTAAATGCTATATGTCAAAAAAACTCTGCATTATCAACTTTAAGAACCGGTTTAAGTGCTTTACTTGCAGATGATTTAATTTTACCTGAAACAGAGAATTTAGTTAATCGTTTTATGTTAAAATATTTAAAGGTCATTTGGATAATTTTTCCTGATGATCAAAATAGAATTAATTCAACTGAGAAAACACTAATAAAATCACTAAGACCTTTATTCAATTTAAAACAAAATCCTAATAGTTATTCGCGAGCTTTAGAAAACCCAACCCGGATATACAAAATCAGAAGAAAAGAAGTGGAATCAAAAACGAAGCAAAGACTGGGATTTCAAAAAAAAAATGAATCCCAAAAAAATCAAAAAATCCATCAAATTGTTGATCCATTGAAAAAGTTAGCTAATGAAGAACGAAGAAATTGTGTTGAATTTAAAGTGGAAAGTTATCAAAACATAGCTGAAGTTGCTGATACGATTAATGACTTACCAATTGGGCCATGTAGCATTGAGTTGTTTTCTGAAAACGATAAGGATGTAAGAACTTATATTAATGGGAGAACAAGAAAAATAATTACAAATAATAGAAAAGTATCTGACTACTTCAGGTCTCCGGATACACAAAAAGGAAATATTCCAAAATATCAATTAGTTCAAGATGAAATGAATGATATCAAGAATCCCGTAAACACAATTACGGTTATGGTATGCGCTAAAAAAAGTAATTAAATTTATATTAAGTCAAAGGGTTATGGTAATTATTAACGAAAGGATTGTTGTTATGATTATGAAAGAATCCTATACTATAGACTTCAACAAGAAAACGATTCTTGATAGAAATAATAATAAAGTTAAAGGTGCGATTAACTTATTGCGGTTGTTTGTTCAACAGGAGAAAATCGAAGAACCAAATAATATTAACAATCATTCTTACATCGGGGCAATTAAGAAGCACCTAAAAAATAAATTAAAAATCGCCACAATAGATGGTGAAACTAATTTCATAAATAACCAAAATACATGCGAAAAAAATAGAATTGGGGAATTTGATGAAAAAAACACAATTCATAAGAGAAAAAAGACCCAAAATGATAAAGTTTCACATAATGTTGGATTGATTGAACATGAAATGAAAAACATTTTGAGCTCTTTGCCATCTGAAAAGCTCAAAAACAAAAAGATTAAAAAGTTACTAATAATCGGTTGTTCCGACAGTAAGGATATTTCAAATCCAATAAACGAAAAGAATATATCTTTTGACTATTTCGCTAAAGAATTGAAAGAGACAAGACAAAAGCAGGTAAATTCGTACATCAAAATGTTAGATGATGAAAAAAATCAAAAATATTTCACCAAAAATAGAAATGTAGGGGAATCCAAAAAGAAAGTAGATTCCAATTATTTTTTAGATTCATTAAGTGGATCCCTTTATCATGCCATTGATTTGTATGGAAACAATCATTCTACGTTTTTTAATAAATCAATGAAAGAATTTTACAAAATTCTAATGGAAGAATACAATTTTCAGTTGCTAATTATTTCTGGATTATATGGTGTTCTCGAACCATATGATACGATTCGAGATTACCACCTTGAGATAACTAAAATCCCATCTTGGACCAAAAATAATTATCTCCAAGTCGCAATTGAAAACTATATCAAAACGATGGAGATTGAAAATAATTTAGTATTTTATTCACTGTCACAAAAGTACATTAAAGCAATTGAGCCGAATTACACTTGGAATAACTTATGGCTAAATAAGCATGGTCGTGGCCATTTACAAGCTAAATATTTGAAAAGAATTTTGTCTGATAATCCAATTTAATCCGACTTCAAGTCAACAACTCTTCCTTGCAAGGTTGTAAGCCGGGGAATTAGCTTGGGGATTGGGGATTTTTTAGGGGAATGCACAAGTAGGTTAAAAATATAAATGAGGCAATCACTTTACCACCAAAAGGAACGAATAATTATTATCTTGATCCCGTTTCAAATAAAATCCAAACTTAGTCGCCTTTGCATTTGTTAGCTTGTAAAAGTTAACATCCATAACTGTAGCCAAATCAATCATATAATCACAAAATGCCCTTTCCTTATCCTCAAATTTGTTAATAATATTGGCATAATATGCTGGAATATATGAAGCGTACGAGTTGTATTCAGTTTCAGGCAAATTATTCTCATAGGTATGCGCTATTTGCTCACACAGCTTATGGTCATGTTTCAATTTTTTTCTACCGTATTCATTTCTCATTTTATTCAACGCTTCAGGAAAAATAAACCGCAACCGATCGTCATTTAAAAAGACCAATTGTTTAGAAAAATCCACTGTTTCATCAATTGGAACAATTTCATAACTAGACGCTGTAATTACATTTTTGCCTTCTCCTGTAGGTTCTAGGTATTTAATAATATCTGTATACCACGGATAATTTGTATCAATTACTTTTTGGTACTGAGCCATTCCAACTGAATTTACACAGGTAAAGTACAAAGCGATAAAAATGACGAGGAATCTATTCATAGCGTACGTTCTTTAATATTATCTATTCAGTTACAGTAATAACAGTACTAATTGGAAATTGAATAATGCGATCATTAATATCATCCAGTCCATAGCTGTATAAAAAACTATTACTTTCAATACTGATCCGTATTTCTGTATCGATGGAAACATCATCTAGTTTAATGATATATTCCCACACATCAAATTCAGTCCTGTAGGTTGGTTCAACTTGTTGAACAGATATAATAGGAGCTTTGCCGACCAAAGAGTCCTCAAAATACACTGAACATTCGTTCGATTGAAAATCTAACAAATAAGTACAATCTGTAGTTTCATAGCTTTGTGCATCTGGAAAATAAAAAGCACTATCCAAGGGTATTTGGGAATCTGTATGCATTTCGATGAAATTTGTAAAATGAACACGGATGGCCTTCGGAAGTTGCTGAGAAAATCCTACGGATACTAGCAGCATGAACACAATAATTAGACTGATTCTCATAGTGTGAAATTTAGCGTTTGATAATCTATTTAGGGAACAATCTCAAGCAAGCCCTCAATTAGATTCATGTGGTTATTTGAGTTATTTCTTACGACCAATGTAACCGACACCTTTTTACCGGGCTTTAGTTTCGAAATCATATTCGGCGTGATCGTATTCCCACTGAATGGCATGGAATCCTTACTACCTATCTCTCCACTTAGGATCGTGTAAGTACAAGATAAATTTGTACAAGCTGGCGGAAGGCTTACTTGTAATTGAGCTCCGGTAGTTTTCGATATGCTTGGGTTCAAAATTATTTCATTTGGCAAGGGTTTTATCTTGTAATACGTGGTGTCAACCGAAGCTATTTGGCCATTGGTATACCCACTTACAACAATTTTGACGGGCATAGAAAATGAAGTGTAGACGATATACCCTACCCGATCTACTCCGTTGACATTTACCGTGGCTTTTGGAAGAAGCAGATCACCCTTCTTGACTTGAATCGAATCGAAACAACTGTGATTAATCAGTAATTTGTTAGGGTACGCCTGGTATAAAAAATCATGTTCCAAGATCACTGGAGTAAACTGACTGAAAGAAGTTACAGAAAACAATAAGGTAAAGGCCAACAGTAGTTTTTTCATAAGGGGTGAATTGTTTGTTATTCGACAAAAAGTAATGTATGAACAAAATGAAATCAACTGAAATTGTTACACCCCATTTCAATTTTTCTTATCGCCGTAACCTAATGCGTTTTTAGGGTTACTTCATTGTACCAAATAACTATTCGAAACATGAAACTACACACGCTGTTCCTTATTTTACTCGTATCTACAGCTGCTTATACCCAGTGTACACAATGCGGTGGTTCTAGGGTAGATATACAATTCTCCACAGCTACGCTCACCGACACGAATGGAATAGATTCTACAATAACCGGTGAATTTATTTACCAGTTAGATTTCAAAAATTCTACATGCAAATACTTTAAGGATGGGGTCTTACAATGGAAACGGACGATGCAATATTATGGCATAATGCGCGAGAATAAATACTTCGTGGTGGGATGGAATAGTGAGAAAAATCCAAGCCTAGGAATGAAAGCAGAATCGATCACGGTAGATATCAGAAATAAATCCCTACGCTTTGAGCACGACATTAGACAAGAACAACCGCTAACCATTGCGGCTCAAAATGCATTATTTACGGTTTATAAGCATTGATGGGTTAGCGTTTTATGGTAGTTTTTGGGGTTAAATAACGAATCTTATTATCCAAGGGGCGAATATTCCAATTACGTAGATGATATCGTTCTTTTAATTATCCGAAAAGCAAGCCTTGAAGACCTTGCAAATCATCTTCATGTGTTGGTTGAAGAGCAAATGGGAATTCATTGGTTTTTTAGAAATTTCAATTTAAAGAGTGCACATAATTTATTTGCATTTAGAAAACTGAACCACAACCAGTAATTCCACTAACTCATTGTTTGCAAACAGCGAGATGTATTTGTAAAATAATTTTGAAAATCTAATCCATGATGGCATAACTAATCGAAGTTAATCTCTGTAAATTCTTCCATTCTGATCTGCATAAAAATAAGAATCGCCTTCTTCTATTCGAAAATAAGGATCCTCAAAATTAATCCCATAATCATAATAATCCCTTGATTTAGTTATCCCAAATTTAACTTAGAATAATTTACTCAAATCAGATGTCAAAATTCCTTTTTTTCGTTCCAATCCTAAAGCCGATATAGTTGTCTGAAATACTCCAAAGTTCATCGAATTTTCTATCGCTAATCAATGGTCCTTTTTCATTAAAAATCTGATGTTTCTTTAATATTGAAGCAAAAACATAGTTGTCTTTCATCCACAAATCATCATACTTGACGGCTAAAATAATCTTACCAGTACCATCGCCCAAACCAAATTTTCCTTAATCCATAATCTCACCTTCCTGCCACTCCGAAAAATCATATTTTTTTCCGACATTAATAATAAATAATTGAATATATTTGGTTAAAATATATCAATGAAATCTAGTGCTTTTATAATTTATTCTAGTTTGGCAATCTTCGCTATAAGTTCTTTTGCAACTTATGAGGTAAAACACAAATGGGAAGGCTGTTATGAATACCGTATTAAATGTCCCAACGCAAGTTCATTTAAAGAAATTATTAAAGCTAAGAGTTCAAGTGATGCGAAAAATCGATTGAAAGCAAAATACCCAAATTGTGAAATCAATTTGAGTAGATCTGTTGAATGTGAATAATTAATAACATCAAGTAAATAATCATACGAATGGGTGAAGAATGGAAAAATGAGCGCGCTGAATCTGAAATGCGCGAAGGGACAGAAGCAATACGTCTTGCTGCTATTGAACGTGCTAAGCAGGAAGAAGATAAAAAATGGAATGAAATCATTAATGACTTAAGTCAAGAACATCAAGACAGGAAAGACCAGATTGAATGGGTAATTAATCTGATGAAAGCGAGTTACGAATTGCCAGTTAAAGGATAGGTAATTAAAAAGACCGATTACTTAATCAGAACTCTAACATTTAATTAAAAGAGCATAAAACACGTCATTCTTCCAAAAAGAATGCTAAGAAATCTTGTTTTCAAAATACTAAAGAATAGAATCAATCTGGCTAAGCTTCACTTTATATTCTTATAGATTAATACGAGTCAAGCATGAATTACTCAATTGATGTCTTCAATATATTTACTCCTATTATATAAAACCTGAAGTAATTAATTAAACCTTATCGGATCATTGAAAAATATCTTGAATGATGCATGAATTTGATGATGGATTTAAAACACCATTTGTATATGCAATCTGACCATTAGTTAGTATGATTTTTGCCTCCCAGTCGATTGGATTTTTATCAAGGAACTGATAGCCTAATGTACCACTGGCTGTACAATTTCCTGGCGCATTTGCGTACACGGCTGTTACATCTCCAACATATACTTGATTAATATAAATCTCAATTTTATTGATTGTACTATTCAAGTGATAGCCACTAGAGGTATAAAAAACAACCTTGGAATATATACACAGGCTGTTATCTGAAGGACCTGAAGAGAAAAACGCACTATTGGTTGCGGAAGAATCTCGGCACTTCCTCTTAACACATGAGGTATTAAACAAAGCAACTAAAACTATCATCCATAAAATACTATACCTTTTCATACCTAAATGAATTAATCTTGAATTGAATTAAACGCTTTGATAAAAGCATTCTTACTGAATTTATTTTTATCATTTCCAAAAAACCTTTTCTCCACCTTACCATTGTTTACTATGAGAATTCCTGGTGGACCCGTATCTTTTGGAAAATCCATAAATTTCATAGTAGTATACGTTGCGGATAGTTTTGTCAAACTCAAGAATTTCTGTATATTTTCAGAAGTAGCACCTTCCGCCATAAAAACAACAAAATGTTTGTCTACTCCAGTCCGCTTTTTTAATTGCTGTAATGCCTTAGCCGTTTCCATACAATGATGGCATATTGGAGAATAAAAACAAAGTATTGCTTTTCCTTCTTGTATTCCAGGAAATTTATCCTTTAACAACTTCACTTCTGCACTCATTTCAGTGGATTTGTTCATCGACGAATTGTTGTTTTCGCAAATGCACGTTTTATGTGAAATTAAATAGATAACGAGGAATATAAAAGCATAAGCGGTTATATAATAAACCAAGGGAGGATCTTTCGTTTCTTTTAACTCGCCTCTCTTCCAAATAACAAAAGCTAATATAATCAATGCAACTATGTTCTTTACTAGAGATATAGGAGGTGTCATGGGAATTAATTGTCCGAAACAACCACAATTTCCCGTCCATTTTCCTAGAACAAAAACCTCAATCGCTAAAAACACACTGAATAACAGAAGTACAAGGGTTGACAAGGGTAGCGTTATTCTTCTAAAATAATAAGGCACCAAAAACCCAATTGCGATGGTGAATTCAAGTGCAATAAGCAACCTTGACAACCAGGTGGATAAGCATAATGGAATATGTAAGGACATCAACTGTTCCTTCTCAAACAAATGGATTGCCACATCCGGATTGGGATAAATTTTAGAGAATGCTGATAGGAAGAAAAATAAAAAAAATACTACCCGTATTGGCCAAATTAATTTGTTGATCATCGTCTATTATTTTATTAATTACGCTCGATTTCTTTGATGATACGCACGAGCTCTTCTTTATATGTTTCTTGTGCAAAACGAGTAATAAAGGAAACAATTTGTCCCGATTTATTGATTACAATACTAACGGGTATTGCGGTGCTTGTATTTTCTGTTGCTGTCAGTACTTTGTTAAACAAATCCTGTTTAGTATCAAAATATAAATTCCAAGAACATTTATTCCTTTTAAACCAATCTTTAGCATTAACCACTGCCTCGTCATTATCAATCGAAACCGATACGAATACGACATTCTCAAACTCAACGTCAGATTTAATCCGAGAAATTTCAAGCATTTCCTCTTTGCAAGGTCCGCACCAACTTGCCCAAAAATTCAACACAGTAATTTTACCGCTATTTGTAATGCTGTCTTTTGTGACAACCTTACCTTTTGAATTTTTAATACTGAAATCGGGTAAGTTAATCCCTTCCTGTGCATGAATCGATACCGCAAGAAGTAGGAAAATGATGGTTAGAATTCTCATGGTTTTGGATTATTATTATTTTTTAATTTTTATTTTAGCTCGGCAATAAAGCTGATATTTTTCCTTTTTGCCATTTGTATAAACAATTACTGATTTATCGTAATCAATTATGCCATTTACGAGATCATCAGCCAAAACGCTTTTATTCAATGCAAGCTTTACTTTAATGTATCCTGTTTTACCTGGCTGTATCTTTTGGATATTACTGGGATAGGGTGTTTGGCAAGTACAAGAACCAACTACATCAAGAATATTAATGGACTTTGTACCAGAATTCTTGACATTAAATACAAATATAATAGAATCACCCCATTTGGCTTCAATTTCCCCTTTATTGATTACAAAAGTTCCGGAAAGCGGACCTTGCGCCATGGTTAAATAGGATATAAATAAAAACCCAATAAACATTAAACACTTTTTCATACTTATAATTTTAAAAATTTAACAACGTAGTCGATTTGGCCGGTTTGAATTTTGACAAAATACATGCCAGGCACAAAATTAGCACAATTAATAGGCGTATTCGTCCAATACACTCCTTGATACACGCATTTCCCTTCAATATCTTCAATAGAAATGGAGGTGCCCATTTGTGATTGAGACATAATTCTCAATTCATTTACCACGGGATTCGGTGCAAGCCAAAAATCAATATCCGGCATCTCCTGTACCTGTGTCACCAAATCTGGATAATTATAATATGATCTTGTAAAACAACCATCACCTCCATGATCCACAAAATAATAATATGTAACTGTATCCAATGATATAAAATTGTGGTACGTTAAAACAGAGGGTTCTAAATATATTATATTCGTTAGCTTATTTATTTTACCCCATCTAAAAACATTGGTTGCTTGAGGCGCGCACAGCAAGTCATTATCGTTACCCAATGGGAACACATTAACATAAGGTGGAGCGACCGCGGATGTATCTACAAGCACCATCAAACTTCCAATTGCGTAACAGCCCGTTGCTAAGTCGTGTGCTGTCAGTTCAATCCACACCGTATCTTCGGATGTAACATCTAAGTGTACTTGATTGGTATGTTGGCCTGAATAAATATTTGCCCCATTAATGTTCCAAATCAACCAATTATTATTCGGTGAAGATGTATACACCTGATTTAGTGAATTCAGACAAAGTGATTCTGCGCCAACAATTACCGGAGTAGCTGGATTTGGATTTACTGTGATGGTAATTGAATCATCACTAGAACAATTATAGGCATTATCTATAATCACCGAAAAAATACCTGAAGCATTGCTAAGGTAACTGTTTCCAACACCCCCTGGAATTATTACACCATCTAGAAACCAAGAATAGGTGCTATTGTTTTCAATAGGAACCGACATCACTACATTTCCCCCACTACAAAAAACGGTAGGACCATTGGTTGAAATCGTACTATCCGGTATGGGGTTTACCGTAACGGTTAAGGTTTGCGGTGCTCCAACACATAAACCCAAGGTTGAGGTTGGAGTTATGGTATAGGATACGGTCTCTTGATTTTGGGTAGAAGGATGGAACAGGGTGTTGTTAATAATAGTTGAATTTACAGCCGTTAAACTCTCCCCTGTCACATTTAAATTATTTGCTGCTAACCATGCGAAGCTGCTTGTAATGTTGGAGGTCAAATTAAAATTTAAAGGTGTTCCCGCACAAATCGCTGCAGTAGTTCCAGATGTCATTGATGGCAATGGATTAACAGTAACCGTTAACGCTTGCGCTGTTCCTAAACACCCCCCTCCAGAAGATGTTGGAATTATCGTATATGTTACGTTTTGTGCAGTTAATGTGTTTTGCGTAAGGGTATTATTAATTACGGATACGTTTTGAGCCGTTGTACTTTCTCCATCTACTATCGGATTAGCTGATGCAGACCAACTGTAGTTAGATGGAATATTACTACTTAAACTAAAATTAAGAGGCGTGCCGGAACAAATCGCTGTTGAAGTTCCTGATGTCATCGTAGGCAATGGATTAACTGTGACTGTCAACGCTTGTGTATTGCCAACACATCCTCCGGATGTGGAGGTCGGGACTATTGAATATATTACATTCTGAGCGTTTAAGGTGTTTTGAGTCAGCGTATTATTTATGAGCGATGTGTTTTGTGTGGTTAAACTTTCATTGCTTACATTAGCATTCGAATTAGCAATCCACGTAAAGGAACTGGGTATGTTTGCTGTTAAATTTACATTTAAAGGAATACCAGAGCATACCGAAACGGAATTAGCCGATGTAACAACCGGAAGTGGTTTAACTGTCACCACGACTGATAAAGGTGCTCCTGAACAAGAACCCGCAATAGAAATTGGAGTTACTGAATAATTAACCGTTTGATTTGTTGTAAGAATATGAGATAAATTATCAGTAATCGCAATAGAACTCATAGGGAGTATACTTTCACCAGTTACATTTGCGTTGGAAGTAGCTA
Organism: Crocinitomicaceae bacterium; assembly: GCA_044347515.1. GTDB lineage: Bacteria > Bacteroidota > Bacteroidia > Flavobacteriales_D > Crocinitomicaceae > UBA952. The sequence goes on from JBIKUO010000034.1 coordinate 12,821, forward strand.
CCCAAGAAAAATTACTCGGTAAATTGCTGGTTAGGGGAATATTCAATGCCGTTCCTGAACAAACTACAGCTGTATTAGTTGAAGTCATTGCTGGTATGGGGTGCACCGTTACCACCAATTGTTGTGTGCTTCCCAAACAGGACCCAACGGAACTTGTGGGGGTGATAAAGTAGGTAACTGTTTCCGTAGAAAGTGAATTCGCTAAGGTTAACATATTGTTAATAAGACTGGAATTCTGGGGGGTTAAACTCTCCCCTGTCACATTTACATTGGTATCGGCTAGCCAAGTAAAAGAACTTGGCACGTTAGCAGTTAGCGAGAAATTCAAAAACAACCCGGAGCATGCATCCAAAGAAGATGCAGAAGTGATTGTAGGTAATGGATTTACCGTTATTGTATAGGTAGATACTGCCCCAATACACACGTTAGGCCCATTGGATGCTTGGGCATTAAAAATAATTTGAATCGGAGACGCTGTATTATTGACCAAATTATTAAATGCAGGGATGCTGGTATTCCCTTGTGTTGGATTTAAATTGACAATCCCGGCTGGAACGCCATTAGGCAAGGACCAAGAAATAATAACATTGGGCGTTGCACTTGTTAGGTTGACTGCATTGGTATTCTGACCAGAACAAATCGCCTGATTAGGTAATGAGAATAAGGTTATAGCAGCTGGATCAATGGTAATCTGAAATGTTCCTGACTGCCCATTACATCCTGAAGCCGTGGGAACAACAGCATAAGATAAGGTATAAGCATTCGTTCCACCGTTGTTAATTACAGCACCCGGAATTTGACCGGAACCATTGCCGATATAACCTGTCACAGATGCTGGGATACTTCCTTGGTTCAGAAGGGTATAATTAAAACTTCCACCAGCAACAGAATTCAAAAATGACGTTGTATTGGTTGAAACACCTCCACAAATTGTTTGATTAACCACCTGAGATAACACAGGTGTTGGTTTAACCAAAATGGTATAAGTAACTGCAGAACCTACACATCCATTAGAGGTTGGAGTTACCGTGTAGGTTATAATCCCATTAGAATTACCTGAATTCTGAATCGTATTCATTGCTGATAAATTTCCGTTACCAGCGGCAAGGAATCCTGTTATGTTTGCAGGCGCAGAAGAGGTCCAACTATAGGTTGTTCCGGCAATATTGCTGGTCCAAGTTACTGCACTGGAAGTAGATCCTGAACAGATTGATTGCGTTAATGGGGAATTGGTTATTGTTGGCAGCCCATTTACAACGATATTCACTGTAGTTTGACAACCGTTCATATTCGTGTAGGTTATGGAAGCTGTTCCCGAGGCATTGGCTGTAATAAGCCCGTTATTAGATATCGTAGCAACCCCGGCATTAGAGGACACCCACGGGTTTAAATTAGCAGGTATGCCACTTCCTGTGAGCTGTGAAGTGGCCCCAACGCATAAGGTTATATTTCCGCTAACAGTCGGAAGGGGAATAACAGTAATTGGTGTGGTAACTGAACATCCGTTCATGTTCGTGTAGGAAATACTAGCTGTTCCCGCCGAAATGCCGGTAACAAGACCTGACGAAGAAATAGAAGCCGTTGAAGGATTTTGCGAAGTCCAAGCATTAGATGGCGCCGGTGTTGGGCTACCTGCAAGTTGTATTACGGAACCAACACATACAACATTGGGGCCATTTACCGTAGGATTAGCATTAACCGTTACTTGTACTTGAGCTGTATTAATACATCCATTCGCTGCGGTTCCTGTTACCGTATACGTTTGCGTGGACGCTGGCGTGAAGGGTGCTCCATTGGTGACACCGTTGTTCCATGTGTATGTACTTGCACCGGAACCGCTTAGCGTTACAGAAGTTCCAGCACACACCGTTTGGTTAGCACCTCCGCTTACGGTGGGGAGCGCATTTACCGTAAGTGCAAATTGATCTGTTTCAATTACATTGTTGTTGGCATCATAGGTTGTGCATGTCCAGGTAATACTCTGAGAAACTGAATTCAAGGTCAATAGCGCACCGTTTACCGTAGTCTGAGCCGGTGCCGTCCATACAAATGTGTATGAAGGATCGAGATTGGTAGCCGTAACACTAACGTTTGATCCAGCACAAACCGTTTGACTGTTGGTGCTGAGGGTGGTCTGCCCGACCCCATGAAGACAAAATAGAAATATTACATGAAAAAAAAGAAGCTTTTTCATTACTTTGAAGGATTAATTACGGTTCGTAGGTCATATGCTAATCCAATCCCAAAAAGGAAAGGCAATGCAGAAAGATTAGATATCGAATTTAATACGCTGTTATGTTCCCCCAGGCGTGTGGAAATAAACGTTGATTCATTTGACGTTGTACCTACTTTAACTGCATTATAACCAAAGTTTAAAAAACCAGATAAAGGTGAGTTTTTTGAAAACGAATAATTAACGCGTAGGTTAGCAAACAACCCAAATGACATTAAGGTCTTAGAAAGGTAGGCCGCAGAACCACTCAGTTGCACATCATTTTCTAAGCCCAATGCAGCCTGCTCTTCTACAAATAAATCACCCGGTACGGAATATTTACGTTTATAGTCAATTAAGCCATTACTTTGGGTGGAAGTTAATTTGGTTCCACCTACGATTAGTCCTCCGCTGATTTGAAAGTAAATTGGCCAACCAGACTCTCTGTATTGGTACCCAACACCTAAGGGCAGGTTAAATAGGGCGGATTTAATGGTTTCAGAATAATCTTTTAGCATTGAAATAGACTCATATGAATTTTCTTGTTTTATATAATTGTGGGTAATTAAACGACTCAAGGTATAGCTTGAGTGTCCAACATTCAGCCCTGTTGCTAGGAAAACTCCACTGTTCAACGCATCGTTCAAAAAAACATTTACTCCGGCAGAGCTCGAAACACCATTTCCTTTGAAGGGTAGTTCGGAATTGATGAATGATGAGCTTTCTTTAACATTTCCAACTAGAAAATTAATATTTGAAAAAATGGTCCATTTCGGTGGTTTTGATACGGCCTTTCTTAAATTATTATAGGATGTTTTATAATATCCTAAGGTATCATTCAACATTTTCTTTTCTTGTTCCAATTTGATTTTTGCTTCTTCCTCCATACTTTCTTGGCAGGCCTTGTCAAACCTCTTGTTATAAATATTCTTGAGAATACCAATAATATTAATGTCCTCATTGGGATCACAAGCGAACCCTTTTCCAACTAACTTCGCACGAAACAAGTATAGAAATCCCGACTCTTCACTTTTAACATTCTCGAAAGAAAGGAACTCGTGTGTAAACTTCTTGAGATTTGTACTCGATGTATCAATGCGGACGGCCTTTCCTTTCCCCACTAAATCCTTGATCACATCGATATCACTTGCATATACGAGTGCGTTTAAATGTATTATGGATTGTTTATTATCGCCATCATTATAGAAAATAGAGCCCTGTGTTTTTTGTACCTTAAAAAATACTTGTATGTCCGTTTGTAAATCCCCTAAACTGTCTTTTAAGAGCGAGATATAATCCTCTGCTGTTTTTTGAAATCTATTTGTTTCATCGAAGAAAAAATGAAAAACCACACTGCGTTTAGTCTTTGAACCTTTTAATATCTCCTTGTAATTATAAACGTAATCTGCGGTTGGAATATTAAAGTTTTCTGAAGTCGTTTTTTTAACCAAAGTAATGAAGCTTGGGTTGATGCGACATAGTTCGCTTTGACCATGACTCAACGTGTACATCATGGTGTAGATGAAAACGCATAAGCTTGTACGGATGGGTTTAATTATCATTTGCATTTTTTCTTATTAATAAATTTCAATCATGATGTGATTTCTTTATCCTCTTCTAGATTACAAGTAAATCCTCGGCCTTTGGTGCGTATTCCATGTCCGTGTTCAAGGTTAAAAAGATATTCTTGAGCAATTTCATGAAATTCACTGTACTCTTTTGGGCAGGACTAACTTCATCAATAATATAATAATACCCTCCATACTGCAAGTCTGTTAGCGATGATGCATGAATATAATTCTATAAAGTTTAGATGTATTAAATTTCCGTCAACACTTCTGAAACTTTACTACTGCCCAATCGCTCTCATAACCCTTAATATCCAGATCTTTTTTGTAAGACTCAATAGGTACAATCCTCATATTGTATTTCGGTTCGGTCCCATCCTTCCGTTCTTTCAAAATACCTAAGTCTTCTAAAATAGTCTTTTTCATAATAAATAAGGAATAATTTTGTCGATCTGATGAAGACAGGTGACTTAAACTCTGATTTAATCCTTCATCTTTAACTAGGTTAACGGTGAATTTTTCTTTTGTTTTAACATCAATCAATTCAACACCGTAATCTCGAAAATTACATTGTTTTTTAATAATGATAAAATACAAGTTTTTATCTATCAATTTAATCGTTGTACAAGGTACCCCATCTAAAACAACACCACTTTTTTCACCGAGGGATCCAACTCCAGGTTTTTTGGATACATACATTAACTCTTGTTCAACTTTGTTTAATTCCTCACTACAATCACGAGTCAAACCTATTTCAATTTCTTTAGTTACTTCACAGTCTTTTCCATCTAAGGTTACACGGGTAGCTCCAATGATTTCGATTGTTTTCTGTATCTGATAGTTTTTACTTATTCCAACATATCCAGTTTCAGAACACTCATCAATTAATTCATCGTTGATTTTCATTACTACATTAATATTTTCTTCACTGTTTGTATTCGAAGTAAAGGTTACTTCTGTTCCAAATTCAACCTTTTTATCACTCGTAGAAGGAATTAAATCAATTGAAATTGTATTATCGGAGGGAATCCAGAATATAACCTTGTAGTTAGATTTAGATTTTTTCGCTATTTTTTTTTGTTCTTTAATAAGAACATTTAAATCTTCCTTACTCGATATTGCCCCATAGTCATCAATTCCCAAATCACAAGTTCCAAAAGCATTATCTGAGGTTTGTACAAAAATTTCTACCTTCCCTTCGCTTTTTTCCTTGTTTAACCGTTGGCACGGGTTACATCGCACACCCGCATTTAATATAACATCACATTTTTTGTTTTCCTTTCCAGAAAAACCATTGTCATACTTAATTTTACTATCATTATCGGAAGCTGAGATCATTTTAATTTTAAGATAATCCTCTTCTATTAACGAGGAAATTTGAAATTTTTCTAATAAATCAGCAAATTCTGCTGCATCATAAGGACGATCTATCAATAGAACAACCTCAAATTTTTTTTGAGCATTGGTTAAGCAAAATAAGCCTAGGAGTATTACAAGAAGTTTTAATTTCATTTATGATATTTTATAGTTATTAATTCCAAAATCTATTAACAGGATTCTAACCACATCTTATGGTAAAATATTTTTGTATTTTTTTTACAAATTTTCCATTACATCTTACTGTGAGCGTTGCTAAATAACTTATTTCAGTGGCTTCATCATAAGATGCATATTGATCATATTTCCCGCCTTGCACATCTGTTTCATTAACAGATAGGGCCTTTGCACAATTCCCATCAGCGCACGAAAGTGAAAAATCATAGGTAAAACCTTCCTGCGGAATCCAAGAAAATGTGTTTGGAGCACCTTTACTCAAGCTCAACTCGGTTTTCACACTTTCTGAGGTGCATGAACCCGGATCGTCAACAGGAGGAACAGGTGGAGTTGGTCCAGGTGGATCGCCAACAGGAGGAACAGGTGGAGTTGGTCCAGGTGGAACAACCGCACCCTCACCCGTGGTAAAATAAATTTTTACAAATCTGGAGGTTTTCAAAGCCTGAGCGACCATGGATTTAATCGTAGCCACTGACCAAACGGCCTTGAACATTCCGGATGAATCGCGATCGCAGTGTACCATGATGTTGGCATTTCGGTCTGGTAAGGGACAGGTTTTCGAGAAGGCACTTACAAACTGTGCCGGGTTTAACTGCATGGTGCGTATATCCTCTTGACGTGCAGTGAAGGTATAAAAACCACCACTAAACTTGCTTCTAAATTGATTCATTCCACTTATAGGGCACTCGATCGATTGACTGTCGACTGCAGAAGAAAAAACACTCACAGCAGATTGTGTAAATTCTACACCATCATTCTGGTATAAGTCTACGAGTGTTAATAGGCTATCAAGATATACTTTTGGCAGCGTAATTCCGGACTCTACACGAATTGAAATTTGGCTATCCCCCTCATAAGATTTACCCCCAGAAGAACGGTAAATTAACACGAAAAATAAAAGTATTACACACAGAATACTTCCTCCGATTATCAATTGATTTTTTTTCATAGAGATTTAAGTTATGCGAATATACATTTTCTCTAAATTTTAACCAATTTGTATGGTGTCTTTTTTGCGTATTGCCAAAAAGATTAAGACAAAAAACAAAAGGGCTAATCCACCGAGCATATAAAAATCTAACTCCAAGGACCCTGCTAACTCCCCGAAACGGCTTGCATATTCCGAATCGTAGTTTTTTTGAATCTGAGTTGAAGCATTGGCAACACTATCAATTCCATCGCCGGCACTGTTTACCTCCTGTTCGATGATCGGTGCAGGACTGCTGGGCGTAAATAATGAATCCTTATTTGAAATAATATATTTCGGTATCGCAATATCCTTTTGTATCACATTAAATCCCTCCGTAGCCCATCTAGAAATTGAAATATAACTTAGAAATTCGACCAGTGGATTCGAAATCTTTGCAATGATTCCGGCGAGCATAATTTGCGGAATTAAGGCAATAGGAACTAAGGACATCACCTTTTCAGCCGTAGATACCGTTGCAGATAACAATAAGCCCATCAAGGTAGCCACTAAGGAAATAAAAATCATCCATAATGAAGCGTCCATCGGATCATTAAATTCAGGGGTTGATCCTGAAAAGTTCAGGTATAAAATACCAACAAATAAGAATGATTGAATCGTTGAAAACATCATCAATACCGTAATCTTTGAAAACAAATAGGTCAGTATGCCTTGATTGAACATCCGTTCTCGTTTAAATATGGCGTTCTCGCTCACAATTTCTCGTGCAGCGTTATTCGCACCTAACCAAAGCGAAGCAATCGCCATTAAGAACGGCAAGCCTTGAGATATTGATGTAAACAAAATACATATGATGGCCGCTATAAAGGGCGCTTGAGCCACCATAATCAAGGAATTAGCCTTATCGTTTATTTTAATATTTAAATACCTTCTCGTCAACCAATAGTATTGCGAAAAATAATCCACTTTACTGTTCTTGAATATTTTCGCCGACTTGGCATTAGGTATTGTGTTTGCCGGTTTAGAATGAAACTTAGCGACCCATTTGTCTTTATTCTCTTTTACCAATAATGAATAAACTTTCACGGTATCACTTACGCCAAAAAAGTTAAGATACTCGTTTGTTTTTCCATAATAACAAATGTGCCCCCCTTCTGCCATAAAGATGACTTGATCCATGTAGGCCAAATCTTCTGGTTTGTGTGTTACCATGATCACCGTAGTACCTTTTTGACTTAATTTCTTTAATATCATCAAAAAGTCCTCAATGGTTTGAGGATCCAAGGGTGAGGTTGGTTCATCGAGGAATAATATTAGCGGGTCCGTTAATATTTCAACGGCAATGGAAACTCGTTTACGTTGACCACCACTTATATTACTAACTAAATTTGAACGAATGTGTGCTATGTTCAATTCTTCGAGCACTTGATTGATTTTGGAACGTAACTGCGTTTCGGTAAAATGAGGCAGCCTTAATTTACCGGCATACCACAGCGATTCATCTACCGTTAATTCCCTGTGCACAATATCATCTTGCGGCACATATCCAATCTGCATTTTGAGGTAATCAAAATATTGATTTAATTCTTGTCCACCGATATAAACGGCGCCGCTTGAGCCTGGAGATTCACCGTTCAATGCTTTCAATAACGTTGATTTTCCACACCCTGAAGGCCCCATGACAGCCAATAATGAATTGGAAGGTATTTCTATGTTACACTCATGAAGACCAATCTTTCCATTCGAAAATTTCTTAACTAATCCAACTGTTTTTATGGCGATTTCTTTGGAAATATCAACCACTTTACCCCCCAGTGTAAATCGGATTCTTCCCAAAATGATAGTATCGGAGGACCCTAAGGGAACTTTCCCGTTTAGTCGGATACCGTTAACGAACGTTCCGTTCATGGAACCCAAATCTTCGATAAAATATTTACCTCCTGCCGTTGTAATTTTGGCATGTGCCCTACTAATTTGATTATTATCAACGACCACATCGCAGGTATCAGCACGTCCGAGAACAATTGATTTTTTTTGTTTCAGTTGTGTTAAAATACGCGTACCCAAATCGGCCAGGCCTTGGTCTGCTCTGGAACTGGAGCGCGGCCCATTCGTGTCGATGGATTGGGTTCCAACCGAAATTTGAATCTGTCCTGCAAGGCTGACACTTTTTCCAAGGATTGCCACGGAAGATCCAGGATTAATTCGTTGCTGATTGACAAAGGTGCCATTGGTACTAGACAAGTCCTGAATATATAATACCCCTCCAATTAACTCTAATCTTGCGTGGGTGCCAGAAATAACTCCATTGGATATCACGACATCATTGGAAGAATTCCGACCGATCGTCAGCACAGACGTGTAATTATTGATTTCGTTCGAAATCAATTCTGATCCGTTCGATAAAAAGCTTATTCTATAACTCATTATTCCAAAATGATAACTTTTCCAGTAAGTGGATTGAAGCTAAAATGAACAGAAACAGGCACTTTAAACTCTAATTCATTCAAGGATAGGTGCATTGGTCCCATGGCATAATAGTCGAGCGATCCCGATAATATTTTTCCAAAACCAGAACTCATTGCTTTCATATTATCCACGGTTATGGTGCACGGGATGAGTGATGATTCGTTACGCATAATCATCAAACTATCGGCTAAATCAACCCGACCGACATTGACACCACTGGATCGTTCAGAAAACACAAATACATCGGACCCCAAAAGTTGGATATCGAATGGGAGTTTATTTGAAAAATGAATATTGCCTTTGAAAATCGATTTACTTTGGTTTGTTGACTCTAATTTAATATCCTTCATTTCAAAGCCAGACTCATTAAAATACTGATCAATTAAAGCCGATTGTAATTTTTCCATGGACAATTTAAATTCGCCATTGTGCGTATGCTCAAGGCCTAATTTACCCTGAAATGCCAGTTTAACGCGTAAAGGGATTGAATCCATTTCAAACAAGCTCATTCGCAATGAACCAGGAATTGAATCCAAGTACATTTCCATATCCAACACAAGTGGTGTTGAGGCTTTGGCTTTGAGTTCAAACGCTTCATCGCATTTCCCATTCCCAAGTGACGTGCGCTCGTAGAATAATCCAAAATTCAACTCTTTTCCTGAAATGGAAATTCTGTTGGAGTTTTCCAACGTAATATGAGCCTTTAGGCTTACCATGCCGTTGTCAACCGACACCACACGAATGGAGTCTAATGATTTTATGGTTGGAGCAGTAATCGCTGCGCACGAATTTAAAATCAAGGTGCTTAGCAGTAATGCGATTATACTTCTCATAGTTATGCTCTTAATTATTACAATTAAGCTTATAATTAACTTTCAAATGATTTCCGGCACAGGTAGCCCGATCCCCAGAGTAAGGGTGTGAACTAAACAAATTGAAAAAGGTTTTTTCTCCACTTTGTTCAGCCATGCGTTCCCAGAGATCTATGGTGTAGCACGGAGCGAAGCCTGCTGATTTTGACAAATCCATTCCAAACAAATCACAATGTCCTTCATCCGTTTGGCCGAAGGGCATCGTTATAACTTGACCGGCCATATATGCAATACCCGCAAAACCACCAAATATGCCTTGTGCTGCCTTTTGACGTTTCACATGATTTGCGATGTGACCTAACTCGTTGTGCGAAAGTTCATGACCAATAATGCTGGCTAATTCGGAATCGTTCTTACAAAAATCATAAATGCCTGTGGTAACAAAAATTCGTGCACCGGCAGTAAAGGCATTAATTTCTTCCGTTTCAATGATATAAATCTTATAGTTTGATTTATATTTTCCAAAATTCACGTGGCTAGTAGGGTTATTGAATTTAGCAATCTGAGCCGTTAAGCGGTTCATAATGCTCAGTACTTTTTCATATTGAGGACCGCTTGTTTTGATGGTATATTTGTTAGCCATTTCATCGTATACAGCCTTGCCAACCTCCAACTCTTCATCTAACTTGATCTCAACACCTTCCAAGAACGAGGCCTCCAATTGATGAAACGCCAAGGTGCCGTTGTCGTAGCAACTTAAATCGTGCTTTGTATTATTCTTTTGAGCAAGACCTAAGGAGGTAATCATAAAAATACCTATGATTGATGTTAGCTGTTTCATTACCAGTAATTTATTGCATTAGTTTTAAAATATCATATTGCAGGGCTTCACACGATTGATAGCGGTCATTGGGATTTTTGGCGGTACAATTACTTATGATTTCATTAACATCACTTACATACGCCATATCGCTATCAAAATTGACCTTGACCTTAGGTATTTCGGATGACTTGATGTGTGCGTAAAGTTCTTCCCTTGTTTTGCTATCCTGAAACGGCAGATTACCAGTAAACAACTCATAAATGGTTACTCCAACGGAATAAATATCACTTCGCTCATCAATGTTATTGCCAGAAATTTGTTCGGGGCTCATGTAATACGGGCTGCCCATAATTTCCTTGTTGGATTTCTTGGAATCCGAGGAAATCCCAAAATCAATGAGTTTGATTTCATTTTTTTCCGACAGCATGATATTTGCCGGTTTAATATCTAAATGCAATACTTCCTTTTTGTGAGCATACTCTAAGGCAGCCAACACTTCCATACAAAACAATCCCACATTCTGAGCAGGTAATCCCCCAACCTGTTCCACGAAATTCTTAAGGTTGAGGCCATCCACATACTCCATAATTAAATACCCTTCTTTATCATCCAGGATAAAATCCTTTAACTTAACAATGTTCGGGTGATTCAAATACAAATACCGATTTGCCTCTTCAATAAACTTTTCGCGCATGATGGGATTTTCAAGCATCCCATTTTTTAATTTCTTCAGGGCCACAGGCTTGCCGTCGTGCAAATCAATCGCTAAGTACACGTTTGCCGTGCCTCCGCTGTTGATGGGTTTCCATATTTCGTAGTGCCTGATGCGCATTTATTGTCCTGACCTTTTTTTCTCCAGAGTTCTACAAAATCTGTCATATTCTTTTTTGGCTTTACTTATTTGCTTACTACAGCTTTCCTGAATTGAATCATTAGGACAATTTTTTGTACACCAATCATGACCTTTAAGATCACCTCCATACTTTTTAAATAAATTATCTAGTTTTATTCTAGCATCGCTTGAATCTTTCTTTTCCTTTTTCAGCGGATCCGTAGAACCACTTAGATTCTCTCTCACGGGTTTTGTTTGGGTAGCAAATGTTTCACCTGTACCTTCAGCATTTGGTTTGGAAACAAATAAATTCTTTTCGGAAATCATGTAAACCCCAAAATCAAAGTTAGTATCAATATCCCCTGTCACGGTTCGGCCAAGATAATTATGTAGAGAATCTTTTTGTCTGGCCTCTGCCAATTTTACAATTACACTAAACTCTACAGTATTGGTTTTATCATCCCTCGGTGGCTCAGTCTTACCTGATCCTTGCATGAAGAAATACCCGGCCACAATGAGTAAGAGTACGGCAGCAGCCCCAAGGATGTAACTCATAGGTACTTTTTTCTTGGCCGGTGCACTGATGTCTATCGGCGGAGGCGTACCTGTGATTTTATGCGTAGGCGACGTTTTTTTGGTGTTGTATTTCACCGTAAAATGGTCGAAATCATTCTGCAAATACGGGCTTTCCGTGATCTTAATTAAGGTCATGGTAATGTTATCTTTACCTCCATTGGTCATTGCAATCTTATGCAATTCCTGTAGCGTACCGCCAAGATCTTGTGGATTAATCAATTGTTCTATGAGTTCATCCACCACCATGCTGGTTAATCCATCGGAGCACAACAACAACAAATCTCCAGTTTTTAACTTAAATGGTTTTTTGGGTATTCTTGGGGTAATGGAGCCTGTTGAACCCAAGGCCTGAAGAATTCTATTTTTATTGGGATGCATCTCTGCCTCATCTTCGGTAATTACGCCTTTGTCGACCAATTCTTGAACATATGAATCATCTCTGGTGATTCGATACAATTTCTTATCGCTGTAAATATATGCCCTACTGTCGCCCACATGACCTACGTACAACAAGTCATCTTTGAACAAGCAAACCGTAGCGGTACTTCCCATACCTTTCAAGGACGGGTCTGCTTCTGCATGCCCAAGTACTTGTTCATTCGCAAAGGTGAGTGCTTGACTTATAGCCACATGCATGTTGTTATGGGCTTTACTGGTAAGTTCAGACAAAAGGGCATTTACGCCAATGGTAGAAGCGGTTTGGCCACCAACATGACCTCCCATTCCATCACAAACCACAAAGACGTCACCGTTTTTGGAATTCAGTGAATGGCCCATATTATCTTCATTTACCTCGCGAACAAGGCCTTTATCTGTATGTTCTTTAAACTCAAATTTCATGGTAAAGTGGTGTTAAATCATAAATGTTAAATAGGTGTCGCCTAATTGAATGACATCGCCATGCATCAGCAAAATTTCCTGATGTTTTTCTCCATTGACAATGACTCCGTTTGAACTGTTAAGGTCTTGAATGGTGTATTCTCCATTCAAAAATTTAATCACTGCATGACGTCGAGAAATCGTAGATACAGGAATGCTCAGGCTATTCCCTTCTTCTCTACCAATCGTAAACATGGGATCGTCAATGTCATACCGATATTCTTGCCCTTGTGAGATTACGATTAGCCATGGCAAGTTGCCCCGCATACGCATTTCTTGCAACAGTTCTTTTCTTCGTAATTCTGCGTTTTCATTTTTTTGAGCTTGGCGCTTTGCCTCTTCCTCTTGTTGTGCTTTAACTCGCATTTGGTTCAGCTGCTGATCCTGTTCAGCCATTTGCCGAGCCATTTCAGCATCCGCCTGACTTTGTTCTGACTTTAATCGGCTGTATTCCGATTGGGTACGACTCTCTAGTTCAAGTTGCTTCAATTTGGCATCTTTCCGGTTTTTCCAGATGAAAAATGCAAACAACCCAATTACTAAAACAATTAAGGATAAGGTTAGCCAGTTTGCCGTCATCCATTGCAGCGTATTTTTCTCCGGCATTTGAATAAACGTATCCGTTACGCTACCTGGCATGGTTACCGTTACGGGTTGGCTCGATCCATCATTCTCAAGGGAGGTTTCATAGGAGAAATTAAAATATTGTCCTGCGGCACGCTGTTTAATTGCAAGCATAAATTCACGCACCTTAACTTGAGCTTGAGTCAAATCATTCGATGGAGACATGTAGTAAATTCCGAATGATTCAGTACATATTTTTTCAATGGAATTAAACTTATTGTTATCGTTCCGTGCCACGGAATACACAGCAACTCCGAGCTTCTTGGCTTTTTCTACGGGCGTTTGATTGGCTTGTTGGGTAATGCATGAATTATCATCAGAAATCACAATGATGCTCACAGGCATGTTCAAATTTTCCTTTTCAACGAGGTCCAACACTTGATCAATGGCGCTCCAAATCAAGGTTCGGGTGCCACTGCATGTGGAGCGATAAGGAACAGGAAGCATGTCTGTTAATTGCTTCTTCAACACATCGGTTTGATCGGTAAAGGTGAAGCTGGACGGGAAAAGTAATTGCCCTTGCAATTGTTGATTAAAGGACATGATCTGTACTTTGTCGCCTGCCTGAATATAATCAGAACTTAAGGTAGCAGAAATCACATTGCGGTACCAGTTAAACTGCGCCATTTTTGATGGCCCAGGATTCATCATTAAGAAGATGACTGCTTTTTGTTTTGCAATGGAATCGCCTGGACGTTGTCCATTAAGAACTAGGTTACTAACTTTACCATTCTCAGAAATAGTTATCGATGATGTATTAATTTCATTTGGATTTCGAAACCAGATGTCACCGGAAATTGTTGGAAAATCAT
>JBIKUO010000068.1:0-2521 GCA_044347515.1 Crocinitomicaceae bacterium
CAGCGAAACAAAATCAACCTCTACAGCAATCAGGTATTTATTACGGACAGTGTAGAAGAAATTGTCCCTGAATTTTTAACCCTACTTCACGGGGTGATTGATTCCCCGGACATTCCATTAAATGTTTCACGTTCTTATTTACAGAGCGACTCCAATGTGAAAAAAATATCTGCGCACATCACCAAGAAAGTTGCGGATAAATTGGCAGAGATGTTCAATAAGGACCGAAAAGATTTTGAGGAAAAATGGAATGACCTTTACATTTTTGTTCAATACGGGATGTTGTCGGATGAGAAGTTTGCAGAAAAAGCAAAATCGTTCGCTTTACTGAAAAACACAAGCGGTGCATATTTTACGATGGAAGAATACCTTGAGAAGGTAAAAGCCAATCAAACCAATAAAAGTGAAGAAACTATTATACTCTACACTTCTGATGCTGAAGGACAATTCTCCTATGTGAAACAAGCGGCAGACCGCGGATATGATGTATTGATTTTAGAAGGACCCTTGGCCTCGCATTGGATTCAAAAACTGGAACAAGGCAATGAGAAGGTTCGATTCAGCAGAGTGGATTCAGATAGTTTAGATAAACTAATTGACAAAGGCGAGGAAATACCTTCTAAATTAAGTGCTGCCGAAGAGGAAAAACTAAAACCTTTGTTTGAAGGCGCAGTTAACAAAGAGAAATTTACGGTGCAATTGGAATCAATGCCTGAACAGGATGCGCCAATTCTGATAACACAACCTGAGTTTATTCGTCGAATGATGGAACAGCAACGCATGGGTGGTGGGGGCTTTTATGGTGCCTTTCCTGAAATGTATCAACTCGTTGTGAATGGAAATCACCCGGTAATGAGTAAAGTACTGAAGATGAAAAGCGCTAGACAACAAGAGACTGTGAAACAGTTAGTAGACTTGGCCATGTTATCTCAAGGCTTATTGAAAGGCGAAGCACTTACGGAATTCATCCAACGTTCTGTGAGCGGTATGGTAGAATCTTAGTAAGTTTGCATTAAAATACGAAATTGTACAAGTGGTTTTTAGGGGTTGGATTCCTCGTGCTTACTGGAAGAGTTAAATACGCGATCATTGGATTTGTGATCGGAAGTATAATTGATTTCCTTAGTAGGGGGAATCAAAGCAAAGCACAAACGCAAAGCTCAGGGAGTGGTTTTGAGTATTACCGTCAGCGCGCTACGCAATACGATTTCCCAACGATGTTAATGGCCTTGTCTGCGGTAGTCATGAAAGCAGACGGTTCTGTAAAACGTGCGGAATTGGATTACGTAAAGGGATTTTTCACGGCCCAATTCGGGAATCAATTTACACGCGAACACTTACAAGTACTTAAGCATTTCTTAGATAACGGGCAGATACCAATCTCTGATATTTGCAATGATATCCGGCACAGAATTTCAGTAGATGGCCGCATTCAAATGGTTCACTACCTCTTTCAAGTTGCTAAAGCCGACGGGCATGTAGATGATAGCGAAATGAAAATCATTGAACAATTAGCCAATAAACTTGGTATTCCAGCCATGGAGTTTGACAGTGTAAAAAACATGTTTTACCGAAGTGCGGATTCTGATTACAAAATTTTGGGGATTGAAGCCACGGCCAGCGACGAGGATGTAAAACGCGCCTACCGTAAAATGGCCATTGCCTTTCACCCGGATAAAGTAGCGCAAATGGGTGAAGAATACCAAAAAGGGGCTAAGGAAAAATTCCAACAAATACAAGACGCTTACGAGAACATCAAAAAGAAGCGGGGGATTAAATAAGGTACTTCGTGGCAAAAATCATGTAAATTGAAAGTCAAGGTTTCAATTTGCACAAAAAGACAAGGTTCCCCCATCAATTCATCGATGTATCAACTTCAAGAAACCCTATGCGTGGGAAATATACCTTCTACCTTACAAAAATTGGCAAGCTTGTCTTAGGCTGTTTGGAACTCCTTCATGTTAAAACACCCAGGCGTACAGTAAACGGAAGCGAGGAATAACGTAATTAATGCGTTTTCGTCATATTCTCCGGAACGCAAATGATAAAATCCGCTCTTCCCAGATGTTCTTTATCTAAGGAATTGATATCGGATTGCGTTACCGTAGAAATCGTGGTGATGCGCAAATCCGGTTTTGCCTTCAACAGATACCACATGATGCCTTGATAAAAATCACTATGATACGCCCCATTGTAATGTATTAAAAAGGTAGTTGCCTGCATATTCGCTAGAATGAACTTAGCCATCGTCGCATCTTTAAATGCCTGACTTTCTACCATGTAGCTTCCGTTAGACCCCGAAGGCATATGGGAAGCCATTTCTTTCAAGGCCTTGTACTGCGAAAGATTCGTGTCTAATTCAAAGAAGGGGTCGGCCATTTGATTGCGTATGAAGGGGGAAAGGGTGTCAAAGGCAGTGCGTCCTTTCTTAAACATAAGGCTGGCATATTTACGTTGAATATTATCCGCGATGCATGGAAGCTTATTGGTTTTAGCGAATTCAATGAGTGGCGCATAATCG
>JBIKUO010000069.1:0-2516 GCA_044347515.1 Crocinitomicaceae bacterium
GTTATAAGTGCGTATTTAACCATTGATACATTTTATTTGACGTGAACAAACGTTTAACATAGGGTCCTTGATAATGCGATAAACTCATCCATAAAAAAGGTAGAACCGGCGCTTTGTATCGTACCATCGCGCCAACAACCGGTGCGGTCATCCCTACAAGGGAAAACACAGCCAAACTAAAAACCAACATTGGAAAACGCCAATCCAGCTTCCAAGATATATCCCTTAAGCGCAACAAGGCACCAAGTAAAATCAGTAAAATCACTATGTTTTCGGTAAAAGCCAATAAGGACTGTACATTTTTTAACATGCTAATGCTCGGATAAACCAAAACGTTCCAAATGCCCAAAGGAATTAGGGCTAAGACCGTTGTCAATCGCCCATCCATTGGAATAATCGGTACAATACTTCCTGCATTTACAGCCTTGGCCATTTGAATGAAATCAAATTGTTTTCCTTGAAGGGTTGAAAGCATACTCCATTCGGGAAAAAACAGCACATGGCATAACATAAACAAGCTAAGGAAGCCAATGACGCTAATGCATAGGATACGCCAGGACTTTGTTCGTGCCCATATCCAAGTGATCACAACCAAGGGAAGTAAGGCAATCAAAATATAAATCTTTAAAAACGACAACATGAATAGGCTCAGCATGCCCAATAACAAAAATCCCAATCTAACCCGCTGATACAACTGAAACAAGCTGTAAAGAAACCCACCAAGCGCAAAAAACAACAAGGCTTCCTTTAGAATACCACTGCTCCAAAACATGGCTGAAGGCAATAGGAATGCAGCCATAAACGAAGTAATTTTTGAGTTGGAAAGCTCCATGAACAAGCGAAACAACCAGTATGAACCGAGCCAAGATAAGGCTAAAAATATGACGAGATTAAGTCCGTAAGATCCGCGAGTGAGCAAATTCGATAATGCATTCACTCGAATAACCACACGATTATCATTCGCAATGCCATGGTCGTAAGAACGAAACCAGTAGTTTAAGCGATTTAAATAAACCATATCATTTTCATTCCAGGTACCAAGCATAATCCGCGTGAATGCAGCGGGTTGCTCAGCGGCAATTTCACTCAAAATAATCCCATCATCATAGTATTTAAATATATCGGCCTCATTTCGTGAAGGATATACACTCGTGTATACATAAAGAAGAATTATTGCCGCCAAACCCTTTATACCCCAGGAGCAAAGTAAAGTCCATACCGACAAGCCCTTAAACCAAGGTGACAAATAAATGAAGCCACCAAATACCAGTACTCCAAGGCCGAAAGATAAGGCAAACATCACAGCGACAAAAGTACCAAAATATGTCAGTTTTATTGGAAAGTAAGGCTTGAATATCCGTTAATTATGCCAAAGTGTCACCTTGAGCGCTTTGGTATGTAAATTGAAAAAAGTTGTACGTCTAAAAAAAATTAAACACATGAAAACAGGTCAAATTAATGTTCAAACGGAAAATATATTTCCAATCATTAAAAAGTTTCTTTACTCGGATCATGAAATTTTCCTTCGAGAGCTTGTCTCTAACGCAGTAGATGCCTCTCAAAAACTAAAGGTTTTGGCTACTAATGGTGAATATAAAGGTGAACTCGGTGAATTGAAAGTGGAAGTGCTATTGGACCGTGAAGCCAAAACATTAACCATCAGAGACCATGGGATCGGCATGACCGAAGAAGAAATCGATAAATACATCAACCAAATTGCCTTTTCTGGGGCCGAAGAATTTGTAAACCAATACAAAGGCAAAGAGGGCGCTGAACAAATCATTGGTCATTTTGGATTAGGATTTTATTCCGCCTTTATGGTAGCAGAACGGGTACAAATCCAAACCTTATCTCGTCATGAAGGTGCACAAGCGGTGCAATGGGAAAGTAATGGCTCGCCGGAATTTACCATAACAGAAATCGAAAAAACGGAACGAGGAACCGATATCATCTTATACATCAATGAAGATGCCCTAGAGTTTAATGATAAAAATAGAATTCAGGGGATCCTTTCCAAATACTGTAAATTTCTTCCAATTCCGGTGTTTTTTGGTACCAAGACCGAATATATTGACTCTCCAGAAGGAGAAAAAGATGACAAGGGAAATGTGAAACGCGTGGCCATTGAAGTGCCGAACCAAGTAAATAATGTAAAACCGGCATGGACTGTGTCACCGGCTTCATTGAGTGAAGAAGATTATCAATCGTTCTATCGTGAACTTTACCCTTCTACTTTTGATGCGCCCTTGTTTAACATTCACTTAAATGTTGATTATCCGTTCAATTTAACCGGGATTCTTTACTTCCCTAAGATTAAAGAAAATGTAGAAGTTCAGCGAAACAAAATCAACCTCTATAGCAATCAGGTATTTATTACGGACAGTGTAGAAGAAATAGTACCTGAATTTTTAACCCTACTTCACGGGGTAATTGATTCCCCAGACATTCCATTGAATGTTTCACGTTCTTATTTACAGAGCGACTCCAACGTTAAAAAAATATCTGCGCACATCACC
>JBIKUO010000044.1:0-9953 GCA_044347515.1 Crocinitomicaceae bacterium
CCATATTAATAATACTCGGCAAGGTATCAATTTGATTTACCCCGTTTTCCTGCTTGAATCGAGCGATTTTACATTGATAATTATATCCTTTATCGTTACAAATACTATAATAATACCACCCTTGATCATCAAAACTCCCATTTCCGGTGCTACGTTCCGGTGCTGATAACTGCTCCCACTGGGTTGGAGAAGAATAGCTCTGTTTTAACGAATCAAAGCTTGAGGTATACGTTCTGGTGCGATAGAACTTTGTATATACCTCTTCATTCGTGTTTATTGAATCGGCCTTTAACGAAGAAAAGTAAAACACCCCATTCTTGAACATATGTCCAAATTCCGCATCGTAGGAGTTAATGCTATCCGGCATGGATAATAATGGACTATTCACTGATTTGACGGTTGATTTTATAGCGAATTCCGTCGATTTTATTTCTTGTTTTGCTCGAATGTAGGCAAACCCTTCTTGATAGGCTGCAGCTTCCTTATATGCTTTTTTGAATAGCGCCAAGGCTTTGCTATAATCTCCTGTTTGCTTCACCATGAGGGCATAATATATGAGCGCATTGGGATATACCAATTCTGGATCTTCGGCATACACTTTGGCATACCATTTAGCGGCCTCAGCATAGTTTTTATAGGCACGTTGTGTTTCTGCTTGTTTCCAATGTAAATCAACGGATACGGAATCCATTTGAATGGCCTGTTCGTAAATTTTTGTCGCGTAATAATAATCCCCTTTCTGAAATTGCTCATCTCCAAAAGATATTAAATCCTTCAGTTTTACTTGCCCCTCCACGCAGACGAACAGTAAGGATGCAATAAGGGTTAAATAAAGTCTGGGCATACGCGATGATCGATTCGCTTTGGTTTAAAACGATACATGATATAACGAACGGCAATCTCAAATCCTCCACGCGCCTTGCTTGCAGGAACTAACTTTGAGGTGTTTATGTCATAACTCAAGCCAACAAACCAATCCTTGTATTCACAACCAACCGACAAAATTTGTGCATCTCGGGCGCGCGACCACACGCCTGCTAAAAGTGCTTTGTGTATATAATTCTTGTCACTTCCCGGTAAATAGTAACGAACAGAACTTCCCAGCATCACCTCGTCATAGGTACCTTGTTTTGAATATTGCAGGGAAGGTAAGATGTCCCACCGTGCATTGAGTGCTTGGCTATATTTAACTTGCCAAACCCATCGCAGGTCTCGTTTGATTACGTCTTGATAAAATCCTTGATTCGGTCGATTTAAATTGAACGCGCTTAATCCAATTTTAAGGTACTTTCGAGAAGAAATATTCCATCCATATTGTGCGCCTAATCCAATATTGGCATTGGTTTTACGGTCGGTTTGAAAGATTTCATTGGTCGGCAATAGCGGATTAAAGATGTACCCATTATATTGTGAATCAAAGTAGAACGCATCTGTATTTACTTGCCTATGATTAATTCCTAGGTTAATGCCACTTGTGATAATATGAAGGGAGTCGGAGGTTAATTTGAAGGTTTTTGATAAGGTAACCATGGCTTCAATGGTTTTGAGCTTGCCATCACCTGCTTGATCATGAAACATTAACAACCCGTAATTGAAATGCTTTGATTTTCGATCAACACAAACATTAAAGGTTTGAAATGGAACAGAAACACTGCGCCACTGATCTCTGAAATTTCCAATAAATCGGGTGTCCCCATTAAACTCACCGGTATTTGCTGGATTTTGAAAGATGGGATTGTCGTTGAATTGAGACCAATGTATGTCTTGTCCATACCCAATGAAATTAGCCATTAACACAATAAGTACAACGATTCGATTCACCTTGTAAATGTATCAAAAATGCCAATTAAATCAAAGACATTAAGCGCTTAGGGTGTGCTCGAAGATACAGGAAGGATTTTCCCATTAAATACAAGGCCGCTTCGTAGGGTGAATTCTGCAATGTACGCACCCATTTCTTCTGCGCTAACAGGGGCAACATATCCTGGAAAAGCATCTCGTAACATTTCCGTATTGACCGCTCCTAGACATAAACAGTTCATTCGAATTCCAGAATCTTTTTGTTCTTCAGCAAATACTTCCGTGAAATTAGTGATCGCTGCTTTAGACGCCGCATAGGCAGAAAGCCCCGGAAATTTAACACTTCCTTGAAATGCGCCCATGGTACTAATATTCACCACATGAGCTTTACCTGCGTTGAGTCGTGGAAATAGCCATTGAATTAAAGCCACTGGACCGAAAAAATTAGTTTGCATGCACCGATGGTAGGCTTCAATGGAGAGTGTTTCTGTTGCGCCCTGTTCCAAATATCCAGCGTTATTAATCAATCCGTGAACTTCTGTAATTCCCGTAAAGTGCTCTTTTAACTGAGCCTCAACCGCTAAAGACAAGTCAAAAGGAAGTACGGTAACTTGTTTGTTTCCCTTATAAATTTCAGTTAACTCCGTTACGTTTCGACTTAGTGCAACGATGTGCAGCTGAGGGTCGTTGGATAAATAGGAAAGAATTGCTTTTCCGATACCTCTTGAAGTCCCGCAAACTACAATACACTTACTCATCAAACGTAATGCTTACAGTTTCAGAACATGGATCGGATTGGCAGGTTAATATATATCCTTCAGCAACTTCTTTGTCCGTTAAGGTATAATTTTGGCGCATACTCACTTTGCCCGAAGTAACTTTTGCTCTACATGAACTGCAGACACCCCCTCGGCAAGAATATGGAGGATCTAACCGTTGCTCTTCTAGTCCTTCTAATAAGGTTTTCTTTCCGGCTTGAAAAGTGAATTCATGGGTTTGACCATCCAAGGTTGCAGTAATAGCTACCGGACCATTGATTTTATTTGCGTTTTCTTTGGTGGGTTCTTTTTTCGGAGGCGTGAAATACTCTCGTTTAATCTTTGTTTCAGGCACCCCAAAAAACAATAACCCGCGTTCAATTTCTTGCATGAATTCAACGGGTCCACACAATAAATAAACATCAGATTGTAGAAGGGATAAATCTGCCTTTAATTCTTCCATTAAGGCGTTGTAATCTAATCGCCCATGTTTATATCCATCTTGGGATTCTCGACTTAGGTAAACAGTGGATTTAACCGAATCAAGAAGTGGTTTAAACACGATGTCGCTCGCACGTTTAACTCCAAAAAATACCCTGAAACTTTTTCCCGGGTTGAAGGCCTCAATCATTGATGCAACAGGTGTTATTCCGCTTCCTGCAACAAAGGCACAAATGTTTTGCTCACCGTTCAATACAAAACTTCCCTCGGGAATATGCACTTTAATTGCGCTCCCTTTGATCGTTTGGTCATGTAAAAAAGGCGACATCTGACCACCTTCAATTCGTTTTACGCCAATTTTGAATCCATTTTCGGATTTCCCGCAAATGGAATAAGACCTTCGTATTTGAACTCCTTTAATGTCAATTTCTAAGGTAACATACTGCCCAGGTGTGAACTGCGTATTGAAAGAATCTTTACTGTTTTTCTCTAGGGTTAATACTACAAAATCATCAGAAAGATGTTCTTTTTCTGTAATCGTTAATGTCGCCCACTGCAAGGATTTACTCCCGGTTAAAAATGAAAATATCCCCATGTTATTCGTCAAATGAGATGGTTATTTTATTACTAGTTGGTATGGCTTGACAGGTCAATACATACCCCCTTTCCACCTCCTCAGGCTCTAGGGCATAATTTACTAACATTTCGGCTTCGCCTTCTAATATCTTGGCTTTGCAGGTACAACATACACCGCCTTTACAGGCGAACGGTACGTCGGCTCCTGCACGTTGTGCGGCGTCTAATAAATTTTTATCCGACTCCTCCATTTGAAAGGAAATTAAGTCGTCGTCAATGATTAGTTCAACTTCACATGTGCTGATCTTTCTTACTTCCTCACTGGCATTTGTCTTCGTTGAATTCCCAGCATGGAATAATTCAAAATGGATTTGACCAGCAGCCAATCCCTTTTCTTCAAAAAAGTTCTTCACGCTTAGAATCATCTCTTCTGGACCACACACATACACACCGTCTATGGTATCGTGAGATAAAAATGCACGATGTAATGCTATCAATCGTTCATTATCAATACGACCTTTTTGAATCGGAATGCCCTGGCTTTCTTGACTAAATACATGAAAAAGACGAAAGCGCGTCAGGTAATTGTTTTTAAGCTGTTCCAGTTCTTCTGCGAACATCACTTTCGAAAAACCTTTATTTCCGAAGAATAAAGTCACCGTAGAATGGGGTTCTTCGTGTAAAATAGCTTTCGCAATCGAAAGAATCGGTGTAATGCCACTTCCCGCAGCAAACAATACAATATTGTTTTTCGCTGTCGGATTTGTTTGGTATTTGAAATTTCCCGCTGGAGGCATGACCTCGATGGAATCCCCAACAGCTAGTTTATCAAGTGCATAGTTTGAAAAAACACCCTGATTAACGCGTTTGATCCCCACTTGGTAAACACCCTCATATGGAGCACTGCATAACGAATACGAGCGTCTGATTTCCTCCCCATTAATTTGTGTTTTAAAGGTGAGGTACTGTCCAGCATAAAAGCTAAATGCAGCATTAATTTCAGCAGGAATTTGCAGGGAAATTTCCGCAGAATCTTCCGTTAATGAACGGATTGATGCAATTTGTACGGTATGAAATTTAAATGACATGCGGCTTGTTGTGTGGGCAAAATTAAACAATTCAAATCGAACTCTTGTTCATATAAAAAATAAGATTCCGAACGGTTGGAATTTTACCCATTTTTTTAGGATTTGATTTGAGTATATTTGTATAATAATTGGAAGATATGGAAACACTAACGCAAGACAAATTAGCAGAAAGATTTCAAGCAAAAATTGACGCGGATATTAAGATTGAACCCAATGATTGGATGCCAGACACCTATCGAAAGACCTTAATTCGTCAGATTTCACAGCATGCGCACAGTGAAATCGTTGGTATGTTACCCGAAGGAAACTGGATAACCCGAGCACCTTCTCTTAGAAGAAAAGCGGTCTTGTTGGCTAAAGTACAAGACGAGGCAGGACATGGCCTGTACTTGTATTCTGCAACCGAAACCTTGGGTGTGAGTAGAGAGGATACGATAGACGACTTGCATTCAGGAAAAGTTAAATATTCTTCGATTTTTAATTACCCAACCTTAACGTGGGCAGATATTGGTGCGATTGGCTGGTTAGTCGATGGTGCAGCCATTATGAATCAAGTGGCTTTATGCAGAACATCGTATGGTCCATATGCACGTGCCATGGTTAAAATCTGTAAGGAAGAATCGTTTCACCAGCGACAAGGGTATGAAATCATGACCACCCTAATGAATGGAACCGAAGCACAGCGTGAAATGGCTCAAGATGCGATGAATCGCTTTTGGTGGCCGGCGTTAATGATGTTTGGCCCGAGCGATGCAGAATCCAAGCATACAGAACAATCCATGAGGTGGCGAATTAAACGTCATACCAACGATGAGCTTCGCCAATCCTTTGTAGACGCCTCCGTACCGCAAGCAGAGTTAATCGGGTTGAAAATCCCAGATCCAAACTTGGTTTGGAATGAAGCACGTGGTCACTATGATTTCGGGGCAATTGATTGGGAAGAATTTTGGCAAGTAGTTGGAGGGAATGGCCCTTGTAACAAAGAACGCATTGAAGCCCGAGTGAAAGCTAAAGAAGAGGGCGAATGGGTTAGAGAAGCCGCGATGGCCTATGCAAAAAAACATAAATCTTAATACAATCTAAATTTCATACCATGTCAACGAATGAATGGCCGCTATGGGAAGTTTTTATACGTAGCAAACAAGGACTTAATCACAAACATGTTGGAAGCCTAAGAGCTGCAGATGCCGAAATGGCCTTGCAAAATGCACGCGATGTTTACACTAGAAGATCGGAAGGGATTTCAATTTGGGTCGTACAATCGGCACTCATTACGGCTTCAGATCCCGCAGATTCTGAGGCTTATTTTGAGCCTTCAGATTCAAAAGTATATCGTCATCCCACATTTTATGACTTGCCGGATGGCATTGAACACATGTAATTATGGAACATACTTATAAGTTTTTATTGCGAATTGGAGATGATAGTTTGATTTTAGGTCAGCGCTTGGCTGAATTGTGCGGTCATGGCCCAATTCTGGAAGAAGACATCGCGCTAACGAATATTTCATTGGATTTAATTGGGCAAGCCACTAACATTTACACCTATGCGGTGCAACTAGAAGGCAAAGGAAGAGACGCGGATGCCTTGGCATTTCTTCGCCTAGAACATCAATATTTGAATACGATTTTAGTAGAACAACCCAATGGAAATTTTGCAGACACCTTGGTTCGTCAATTTTTCTTTGATGTGTATCGCAAATTATTATTTGAACATTTATTGACATCAACGGATGAGCAAATAGCCGCGATCGCTGAAAAATCACTCAAAGAAACACGCTATCATTTAAAACATTCCTCCGAATGGGTTATTCGTTTGGGAGATGGAACAGAACTTTCAAAGGAGCGTGCGCAGTTCGCTATTTTGGATTTGTGGCGATACACCGATGAGTTGTTTTATATGGATGAAACAGAAATTCAACTGGCGAATGCTGGAGTTATTCCTAATTTAAAAGACTTGAAACCGCTTTGGATGGAGCATGTCCTTTCGATATTAAACATCGCAACGCTCAAATTACCTGAGAATCAAGGGTTTTTTGGCGCAGGTAGGCAAGGACGTCATTCAGAATATATGGGCTTCCTGTTAGCCCAACTTCAATATATGCAGCGGGTTTATCCCAATATGCAATGGTAAGCAAGGAAGAACTTCTCACCCTATTAGACGCGGTTAAAGATCCTGAAATTCCTGTATTATCAATACGGGATTTAGGGATTTTACGAGCGGTTACATTATCTACGGATGGTTGGATAATCGATATTACTCCGACCTATAGTGGGTGTCCTGCTATGATTACCATAGAAGAAGAAATTGCAAAGGTTTTGAACGCGAATGGGATTACTCAATTCACCATAAATTCTTCACTTTCCCCTGCATGGACTACCGATTGGATTACTGAAGAAGGCAAAAGAAAACTTGAAGCATACGGGATTGCTCCACCGGTAGATGAGGTTGACAAAAGTGTATTGTTTAGTAAACCGCCCGTTGTGCCTTGTCCGAAATGCAAAGAAACCAATACGAAGCTGATTAGTCAATTTGGCAGCACAGCATGCAAGGCGCATTATCAATGCCAAGTCTGCCTAGAGCCTTTTGATTATTTTAAGTGTTTGCGGTAGTATAGATCACTTCCCATGATTGCTTTGCTGCTTGATCCCAACTGAATTCAGTGGCTCTCTTTTTGCTGTTTTCACTCAATTGTATCCGAAGGGTATCGTTTTCAATTAATTGTTCTAAGCCATTTTGAATCTCTTGAACATTAAAGGGGTCGCAATAAATTGCAGCATTTCCTGCGATTTCCGGTAAACAGGTGGTGTTTGCTGCCAAGATTGGAATACCACATCGCATGGCTTCTACCAAGGGAATCCCAAAGCCTTCGAAATACGGAACATAGGTTAAGGCTAAAGCGGAACCCATTACCTCTGCTAGTTCTTTTTGCGCCAAATACCCGAGAAAATGAATCCGGTCCGCACAGGTAGGATCAACTGAAATTTGATGATCTCGCCACATGGCACTTCCAACAATCACCAGATCAACCGATGGATTGCTTATGCCTTGATAGGCCGTAATTAAGCGCTGTACATTTTTCCTTGGATGCAACGACCCAACAAATAAAAAATAGGGACGATTGTTGCTAATTCGTTTCCTTGTGGTGATTTTTACGTCCTCCGATAAGGGCTGATAAATTTCATTTGCACCATTGTATACCGTAGAAATTATTTCGCTCGGACACCTGTAGCATTTTGTGATGTCTTGCTTAGAATATGCTGATACCGTGAGTACTCGAGTTGCTTTTTCTACAAATTTCGGAACGAATTTTCGGAGGTACCAGCCAATAACTTTAGGTAAGTCCGCTGGGTTGTGCTCAAAGTTTAAATCATGCACGGTAATGACACTCGGTATCTTACTTCGTAACGAATTATATCCGTCAGGCGAAAAGAAGAGGGAAGCATTGTAACGTTTTAATATCCTTGGTATCGACCATTCAAACCAAATCCAATACAATAGCGGGTGTCTAGTCGGTGGACCAATAACTACCTTTTTTACATTCGGTAATTCCGGGATTATAACCGCGGGTTCGCGATCAAAAATAAGAACGAAGTTTATTTCGTTGTGTTCTTTAATCCAACGAGTTACAAGCTCATAGGTATAGGTTCCAAATCCTTCGAGTTTTTTGGGGGTTAAGTGGCGGCAATTAATTGCGATTACCATTAAAATTGAAGAATATAATTGGTTTCTTTTTCTACGCCAATCGTTGTCGTTGGACCATGGCCACAATATACCAGCGTATCATTCGGCAGTTGAAACATTACCTCATGTATGCTTCGCTTTAATGTTTCCATATCGCCACCTGGAAGGTCTGTTCTACCAAAACTCCCTTTAAATAGTACATCGCCGTTGATTACAATGCCTTCTTTTTCTATGTAGAACACCACATGGCCTGGCGCATGTCCTGGAGTAAACAGCACGGTGAGTTCGATGGATCCAAACTGAATTTTTTGCTTATGTTCCAACCAGTAACTTGGAGCAGGTGAGGGCACGTACCCTTCAAAACCGTATACATGCGCATAGTCGGCTACGCGATTCAAGGTATCTAAATCTAAGGAGTGAATCCCCAATGGAACTTGGTAGGTTTCTGATATAAACTGATTTCCTAAGACGTGGTCAATATGACAATGTGTATTCAATAATCCCTCAACCCGTAGATTCGATGTATCAATATAATGCAGCAGTTCCTGCCGCTCATGTGCTTCGTAACATCCCGGGTCAATAATCACCGCATGTCCTTGCTCATCCGATAGCACCACGGTATTTTCCTGAAATCCATTGAACGTGAATGAGTGTACCTGCACATGCATACCACAAAGGTAATAATTCCCCCGGTTATCTTAGGAGTACGACATGCCCTTCAAGTCCGTATTTTCGTTCTTGCTTGTCTGTATACGTCAATTTCCAAGTGTAAACACCATCCGGACAACGCTGTCCATCATAGGTGCCATCCCACTGATCGGATAGGCTGCTCAAGGTTTTAATTAACTCACCCCACCGATTAAAAATTAGCATTTCCATGGTTTTGATGTTGCCGCCGTACACACCAAAGAAGTCGTTTCTGCCATTTCCATCCGGAATAAAGGTATTTGGAACATAGATAACCGCTTCATAACTAATAGATACCATCGCATCTGCAATGCATCCGTTTAAATCAGTGAACGTCACAACGTAGGTGTAGTCTATATCTGGATTTGCAATGGGGTCAGGACAATTAATACACGATAAAAATTCAGGCGGACTCCATACGTAGGTTCCAGGGCTATTACCAATGGCATTTAGTTCAACTAAGTCACCGTAAAATGCCTGAATCTCAGGAGAGATGGTAATCGTAGGCAGCGGGTGTAATACGACTTCCACATAGGCTGTATCCTTGCAGCCGTTGATATCCGTTCCCACTACTTGAAAATTAGTGGAGGTATTTGGACTTACCCAAACTTGATTCCCAGTTTGTTCAATGATAGCATACGCCGGAGACCATTGATAATATAACCCACCCGTAGCCCATAAGTTGGCTGTTTCACGTGGACAAATAATGGTATCGTTTCCTGCGGTAATCGATGCCGTAAGAATATCAATATAAACACTGTCTTTGACCGTCCCACAAGCATTGGTGAACTCACAGAAATAGTACATTTCTTGGCTTGGCCAGAGGGTCACTGTTGCTTGATTTACTGCGGATATATTTTGGTTGGGGGACCATAAATAGGTACTTGCTCCTGCTGCGGTAATGGAGGTTGATGTTCCC
>JBIKUO010000007.1:0-101020 GCA_044347515.1 Crocinitomicaceae bacterium
CCATGCTGGTATATTGGGTGCACTGAAAAAGAAGGTGTAATAATGAAATTGGAAACAAATATTTGAATCAGGTAAAGAGGTAAACATAGAGAAGTCCTGAGCGTAATTGTTTCCTTCAAGCATTATCATGTGGTTGTTGTCAACCGTTCGAATGGTGTCAATTATATTATCATATAAATTAACTAAATCAGGCCACCACCAAATATTTGGTTCGTTTAATAAATCGTAAGCGGCAACAATTCCTCTGTTTTGATATCTGCTTGCAATTGCCTTCCAGAGTTGGATCGTTCTGTTTTTATTCACGGGTGAGTTCCATAAATCAATAGAATCCGGGTCTGCTATAAAATGTGTTGCCTGTCCACCCGGTGCTGCATGCATATCTAAAACCGCATAAACATTATAATCCTCGCACCATTTCAAAGCACTGTCAAGAATTGCCCATCCTTCAGGTTTGTAAACAAATGGATGAGCATCGTCCTCTAACAAATTATGATTAAACGGAATGCGAACAACGTTATAACATTCATTTGAAATTCGTTGAATGTCTGCTCGAGTAATATAGTTTTTGTAAACAGAGTCTCTGAAATTGTTAAATGATAATGGGCCAATAACTGATGTCATTTTGTTGGTAATATCTTTTTCGGAAATTAAACCACCACCCCACATCAATCCTTCCCACATCAACCATGAGCCAATGTTTACACCATCTAGATTGATCGCATTGTTTTGTCCATTATGTATTTCTTGTCCGTTGCGATGAACGAAAGAAGTATTGTCCCAAATAGCTTGCGCTTGGATGTTATTTGCTAAAATTAAAAATCCAAATACTATAAGTAGATTACTTATCGAGCGGAAAATTTGTCTTTTTACCATTGTTTGTTTTATTGTCTGTTGTCGTTAAAGGTTGCAGCTAACGGTTTGCGTGCAGGCGATGTTGCCTTGTGTTGTCCCGCATGTGCGGGGGCAAGGCAATATTGCTTGCACGCTGTTAGTGGCTGGGTTTTCATTTATTTTCAATTAGTTTAGCCAATAGAATTGCAATTCCAACCACTGCTGTTGCTGCAATAACACCTTCCCAAAAATCTTTCATCGGGTCGCTGGTGGATATTTCATTTAGAGCTCTTATGGCTTCTTTTACCTCGCTCATTGTTTGATAACGATCAGCTGGACTTGTTGCCGTCATTTTGTTTACAATGTCATTAATTCTTCTTTCTTGTATTTGACCTGTTAGCGATCCCGTTAATAATTCTCTGTAAACTAAACCGAGTGAAAAAATATCTGAACGGCTGTCAGAAACACCACTTTCCCACTGTTCAGGTGAGCAATAAGACTTTGTTCCAAGGCCAACATTAGTTAGTACTTTACTTTCTTTGTGAATGAATTTTCCAATACCCCAATCAGCTATTACTGGCTCCTTTCCATTGAATAATATATTTTCAGGTTTTATATCTCGATGTATAACGCCAAATTGATGCGCGTGATGCAATGCATCGGCTAGTTTGTAAATAATTCCGGTTGCACCTTTTAACGAATATATCTGTCCCTTACTTTTTATATCCATTAATTTATCTCTCAGGCTACCATCTTCATAATATGGCATTAAATACCATGGATTGTTGTTGAGAATATTAAAATTCAAAACATTGACGATATTCTTATGAACAAGAGTAGCCATTATCTCAACCTCTCTTTTAAAACGCTCGTAGTAATTCTCGTCCCATTGGTAAAGCATCTGTTTAACAGCGAAGTTCTCACCGTTGTTAGATTGGTAAAGTGACACAATGCCTAGCCCCCCTTTTCCTAATGTTCTTATGCGTTTCATAATGATTAGTATTTATTCGTTGTATAGGTTAAACTTGCCACTAACTCGTTTATACACGCAATAAACCTTCGCTTATACAACCAAACAAGGTGTATTGGCGCTATTTTATAGCGTATGTTCAAATATAATTATTTCCACCTAGGATTTTATGAATCGTATATTGCTATTCCCAATACGCAACAGATACACACCAAGGGGTAAGTGCGCTATTTCTATCGTTCCATCGGAATTCAGATTACCAATAAGCCACGAACGTCCTTGCATGTCCAGTATTTCAAAGGATTCTGAGCCCCCACGCATTACATGCAATACAGATTCCGCCGGATTCGGATAAACCCCAAGGAGTTCCTGCTCAAGCATTCCCGCATAAAAATCTTCGGTACCACAAGCCCCAGCAAAGATATCGTTTGCTTCATAACGATCCGTTGCAGGAACTGTTGCTGCATTCATTGCACTGGGAAAACCAATCTTCCCCCATTGGTAATCCTGCACAAATGCTGGTTTCGTCAGATAGTGATAGCTGATGTCCGTTAATGCAGATGTACCCGCAGGTGCAACCGTTCCTTTATTGTTGTTACCATAGGTGAACTGATCATTTCCTTGTATACTGTAATTCACCGCACTGTATGGAAATCCCGTATTAGGTATCTCATTCCCAATCAGGTTCTGTGAAGGACTCGTATTGTCGGAAAAGAATATGCCGTACAAGGACGCTCGGTTTCTTAAGAATGTGTTGTAGGGACCATTCGCCCCATGGGAATTATCTATCACAATGTTCTGCACATCATTTTGCTCAAATAAATTGGCATACACATAATTACCATGCAATACCAACTCTCCAGCCGAATTAGCACCTAACAAGGGGTTTCCGTTAGTCCAATATGGGTCTGTCGAATGATTAAATGCAGTCACATTACCGTTTGAACCTGCCTGAAGCAATACACTGTGCCTTAAGTGTTTAAACACATTATTCTCAATCAAACATTCATTAGTTGTGAAGTGCATTACCACCCCATATCCCCTGCCGCCTCCACCGTATTCAAAGGCATCATAGAAATACGATTTCTCCACCTTGCTATTCGATACACTCTCAAACTCTAGGTGCGCAAAGGTGGTTTTATTGGATTCAATGCCACTGATCCAACAATTCTCTGCATAAGTAAAGTGAATGCTACTCGCCTGCTCCGGTGCGGTATTGTCCATCCGTTCCATTGAAAAACACTGCAGTCCGATATTTCGCTTCATCAGTAAACGCTTTACCTTGGGTTGACGGTTCAATGCATAATCCATTCGCAATTCAGAGTTCAACCATAAGGTATCTCCTGAAATCCCAGCAATTTTAACGAGTTGTCCCACACTACCCTGCGCCCAATTGGAAAAGACCAAGTCCGCATCTTGCTGTTGAATTCGAATCCAATCACCAGTCTCAAATGGAGATACATTAGAAACCACCAAGAAGGTATTCCCCTTGACACCTTGAACCACCACCGACGCGGTATCTGCACTTTGCACTACCCCATTGGTTTGAATCGAATGTCCAGTCCCACCTTGATTGAATACAAAATGTGTTGCATCAGCGCCATCCCCTGTGATTAAGCAGTTACTCGGCAAGCTGATTGGTGCATTAAAAAAATAAGTGCCTGCGGGGAAATGCACGTGAACCCCAAGCGGCTGATTCAATTGTAATATGCTATCTATCACCGAATTCGCAGAAGTCATTCCATCCGGAATCGCTCCTTCTTGCACCGCATTGTAATAGGTAAAACCCGCCGTACTCGTATCCGTTAATCCAGCCACGGTCCAATCTACGCTTCGATTTAGAGGTAACACCTGGCCATAACAACTAAAACCAACTAGGAAAACTAATAAAAATCGAATCATAGTTTGATAAATTTCCAGGTTGTTCCTGCGTAACGAATGAAATAAACCCCAGCAGTTAAATCGGATACATTAATTGCAGTTTTCCCTGCTTCTATCTCTTGACTAAGAACCACAAAACCTTTAGCGTCAAAGCACGATACCAAGCCCACGCCCTGCGAAAGCGTAATGCTTAGGAAGTCTTGCGTCGGATTTGGGTATAACAAAATCTCCATCCCATCGATTGGTTCTGTGGCAACCAATGCAAGCATCGGTTCATTTCCGATAACCGTTTGAAATTCGTCATTCGGACCAATCTTCATAGCAAATACGGACGACCCACCATTCATCGGATAGGTAATTGATCCCACCGCCAAGGCGCCTCCATCCAAGGTTGGAATGAATTGCTCTACTTTTTCATCTCCCCCGTGGTTGATGTAAATCGGACCATTGTCCCAATCGAAATTCGTATTAAA
This sequence comes from Crocinitomicaceae bacterium, assembly GCA_044347515.1. Classification (GTDB taxonomy): domain Bacteria; phylum Bacteroidota; class Bacteroidia; order Flavobacteriales_D; family Crocinitomicaceae; genus UBA952. Next base: position 4,156 of record JBIKUO010000007.1, read on the forward strand.
CCGCCCTAGCGTTATGTCCATACCAAAATTTGGATTGCTTAAGTTTTCGTTTCTATACCCAACATACAACTTCGTTTGTGAACCATTCAAGGTTACTTCATCCAGAATCACATCTCCGGGATTCACATAAACAGATTCATAAAATAAACTGCCATTAAACTCGTAGCGCCCGGTGTAGTTGTCGTGCTCATTCAATACGGGGTCATACTTCCACCCGGTCAAGTTAAATCGATTCAGGTTGATGGTCATATCTGTTATTCCAAAGGTGCCTTTATCGCCAATGGACGTAAACCACAACGAAGTTCCATTTTCGTGATATGCCGCTAAAAATCCTTTATTTAGGGTAGAATCTGTGTTATAATACGTACCTGCGACTACATAAATGCTGTCGTGTAATTCCAATACGGTATGAATCGCATTGGTTTCCGTTCCGCCAATAAAGCGAGACCACAAGGTATCTCCTGAGGCATTGGTCTTCACAACAAATCCGCGGCTATTACTAGAATTCGGGTCTTGTGAAGAGCCGACCATAACAATCCCATCGTCAAAGGTAAGAATGGCATCGTTGGTAAATTCCCAACCACCTAACTCCACACGTTTCTCCCAAGTTAAGATTCCATTAGGGTCGGTATTCAAGAGGTAGAGGTCGTATGCAGTGACTTGATTTAGCATCGAACTCCCAGCCACATAGAGCCCATTCACTGCATGAGACATTACGCGACGACCTTCATCAAATTCATAACTTCCATAATGTTGTGACCATTGATAAGCGCCGGTTTTACTTATTTTTAACAGGTATGCTTCTGCATTGTCTCCCCAACTTCCACTTCGACCAGTAAGCACATAGCTTGAATCAGGTAATTGCACTACCCCATGACCCATATCGTATTCTGAACCGGAATATTGGGTATAGAAACTTCCTTGAGCAAACATTACCAAGGAAAATAAACCGAATGTCGTTAAGATTAAATATCGCATCGCAAGCGGATTGAAAGTGATTTACCAAAGGCACGCTTAGAAGCGAGTCCGATCACATTGTCGGAACCAATCCCCAAGCTTAGGCGTTTGTAGTTATAATGAATAGCAGAATTGAGCTTGAACCCAGAAAACCCACCATAACTCGCGCACATCCCTAGGTGTAACCCTGGGATGATTTTTGTCACCAAGCCGGCATATACATAGGGAATATATCCAGGAATCAAAATCATTCGAAACCCGTAGGAAGGCTGAATTCGAACAGGACTTTGGGTATTAATCACATTGAAGATTTGAATACTTGCCGGTAAGAAAATGACTTTACTGCGAGTTTCCGTTACTAGTAAACTGTCCGCATAGGAAAACCCTGGTGCAAGCAATCCTTCTCGATTAATAAGTTGCGATAAGGTATATCCACCAAAGGCGAAGGATGTATCAAGGGTTTGTGTCCGGACTGAATTGCTAACAGCGAACCCTAAATTACTAATGCTCAATTGCATGCTCATAGATTTTCCTGTTTCTTCATTCGCGATGTTAAACCGATAATCTCCGCTTAATGCTAATCCCAACCCTTTAAAATACGACGGAGAAGTAAGTTGACTGAAAGACCCATTACAAATCCCGTAGATGCTGTCGCCTTCACTTGAGTAATAGAACTTCATCGGGTCAAGTCCACCCAGCGTGCCTTTGTAGAACGAATTCAAGCCTACTAAATTTAAGCTTGCAGATGATTGGCTAATGCGATCAAACAATGAAACGCCAAGGGTTTGAAACTGGTAATAACTTGCCTCGGAATAGGAAAAATCGGCGTATTTCCCTAAGAAGGGTTCATTGCCATAAAACGCTAAGGTATAGAGGTCTGAGGTATATTTTAACGAACCCATAAAAGTGGATCCAAGCGTTGGACCGATCATCCATCGCGAAGGATTTCCTTGCTTATTTTTCAAGGAAACATAGTGCGTATAGCTCGCCGTTGCTTCAAAACCGACCGTATTAAAGGGTTTGTCTGCATCCATTGAACGACCTTTAGCCATGGAATCAATGTACCCTCCAAAAATTAAGGGACTTAGAACCTCATTTCGCATGGTGGATGCACTGTAATCTACCGTTCCATTGACTAGGATTAATTGCTTACCATTAAAACTGGAATCAACATCATAGGACCTTAAAGTTTGTGCAAATCCCGCATAAACGAACAATACACACCAAATTACATTAAACTTCTTCATTAATAGACGATTTGAGTTTGTAACTTGGCTTTCAGGCGCACATGCAAAAATGCTCCCATCGGGATAGATACTTGCTGATTGGCCGAACCGGACGGATTGGGCGTATCAAGAATTCCTTCCACGCGAATATACTTCACCTGATTAATTTGCTCCATAAGTGTCTTGGTTAAGTAGAATTTCACGCTTGAATTCTTAACATACATTCCAGATGCATTTTGTGTACCTGCCGCAGCGCTCAGTACTAAGGCGTCCCCAATGGTTTCTTCGATGACCTGTGAATTCGCATCTAAAAAAGATAGTTTCATTTGACATTGCATTGGAAATGCATTGGAGGCATCCAATTGAAAATATCCTCCCGTAACATGAGTTTTAGCCGTATTCTGAGTTAAACTAACGGCAAAGGTATCAGCCAAGGTCAATTGGTCCGCTTGCAGTTGCAAAGGCATTTGCGCATGTAGATCCACTTTTAACCGACTGGTAGAAAAGATTTCATCCCATCCGCCATTCACATTTCCATTCGGGTTTATGGTGATTTTATATCCAAGATTCATGGTAGCACCAAGGTTTTCAAACACTTGCTCTACATTACTGTTCTGTGAATTAATTTGAATTTGCTGTGTCGAAGGTATAAGGTTATCCCAAGAGCCAACGGCCGGAGCGAGATACAAATCTTGACCAATACACGGTGCGGAAAGCGCCACACTATTCCCAGCGCTGTTGACATTTTCGATCAAGGTTAATTCGCTTTTCACCGGGACTTTCATTCCGTTGGAAAGAGATAAACTCAATTGAATGTTATTCACATCGACCAGGCCTGAAACGATGTTATTCAAATAGTCCACCGTTAAACCTGTTGTATCGCTAAATACTTGATTGCCAAAATATCCACGTGCATAATCTAAGGCGATATCTTTCAAGGTAGCTTCTACTTTAAATTGCTGCGCCGGCGTTACGCTTACCGAAGGACCTGTAGGATCTGTAACAGCGACTACAGATGCTTGTAAAATATTGAAAGAAATCCCATTAATTCCTCTTAAATCCATTTCATATCCGGAAAGGTCAAGCGAACCCGAACCTACGGTTGGATTGGCATTATCACCTGCTCCTACGGTAAGGGATTGTTGAAACAGAAGTCCATTGTTATATACTCCGGGTAAAGTCACATTGAACGTTACGCTGGTTGGAAGTGGATTATACACTTTAAGGTCAATTTTTCCACTAAAAACCCGAATTTTCTTAAGCTGAACGCCCGGAATATCGATGGTATGTTCTTCAGTTTCATTAAATACATTGAATCCTGCAGGTACATTTAAGGCGATGGTTGGATTAAAAATCTGAACCACTTGGGTATCAGGGATAGAAACGATATCCGACAATCCAAGATCTAAGATGGTTTTGGTGAGGTCTAAATCCAAGGTCCCGTTTGCATTCCCAACAAGGGTTTGATTATCGGTTAATTTGGATAAATCCAAGGTGTCATTAATCAATGGCGCTCCGAGTTCGGTGTCCCAAGAAGTGGCTTGCTTCTTACAGCTTGCAAGTGCAACGACCAATCCAACTAAGAAAATATAGTACTTCATTACACGCGTTCAATTATGGTGGCATACCCCTGTCCTACACCGATACACATCGAAACTAAGGCATATCGTTTTCCTGTTGCATTCAGTTGTCTAGCTGCCGTCAATAAAATCCGTGCTCCGGTCATTCCAAGGGGATGCCCGAGGGCGATTGCGCCACCGTTTGGATTAATTCGAGGGTCATTATCCGCCAACCCTAATTGACGTGTACACGCCAAAACCTGCGCCGCAAAGGCTTCATTCAACTCAATAACATCCATTTGATCTAACGTTAATCCGGCACGGGAAAGCGCTTTATTAGATGCCTCTACAGGACCAATGCCCATAATGCGTGGTTCAACACCGCTTATTGCTGCGCTAACAATACGTGCCAAGGGCTTGCATCCTACTTGATTTACTCCAGTTTCAGAGCCAATTAACAAACTAATTGCCCCATCATTTAATCCTGAAGCATTTCCTGCCGTTACTGAACCGTCCGATTTAAAAGCAGGTCGCAAGGAACCCAATTTCTCGAGTGTTGTGGATGCTTTTGGAAATTCATCCCGATTAAAACGTATAGGTTCGCCTTTCTTTACGGGTATTTGAACTTCCATGAGTTCGTCATTAAAGAAACCGTTAGCTTGAGCAGCGGCTGTTTTTTGTTGCGACCAAAAGGCAAATGCGTCCTGATCTTCACGAGAAATTGAAAACATATCCGCTAGATTCTCTGCCGTCATACCCATGCTATCTACCCCGTAAATTTTCTCCATGTTGGGATTAATAAATCTCCAACCAAACGATGAATCATACAGTTGTTGGTCACGTCCAAAGGCTGCACCTGCTTTTGAAAGCACAAAAGGGGCTCGAGTCATTTGCTCTACTCCACCCGCAAGGTATAAATCTCCTGCGCCATCTTTAATGGCACGCGAAGCATTTACAGCGGCCGCCATCCCTGAGGCACAAAGTCTGTTTACGGTTTCTCCACCAATAGAAGTTGGTAATCCAGCCAATAAAGTCGCCATTCGCGCTACATTGCGGTTATCTTCTCCTGCTTGGTTCGCACATCCCATAATGGCATCTTCAATGAATGAAGCATTAAAATCTGGATGTTTTGCAATCAAGGCTTCCATGGTCATTGCCAACAAGTCATCTGCACGAACAGCAGCTAACGCACCACCAAAACTCCCGATTGGCGTACGAATTCCGTCTATAATAAAGGTTTCTCTCAAGGTATTTATTTGTTGTAAAAATAAGGAAATTATAACAAAATACTGTGATGAAATCTTGATGTAAATGAGCCTTACATTCTGGGTTTGTAGCAATAATAGGTTAGAATCCAATGGCGTCGATACGTATAATGTTATGCTCAGATGGACTCGGATACATGATTTATTCCCATTTTTGTAGCTATATGGCACAGTTAACCAAATCACAGATTGAATACCTAAGTTCCTTAGGCATTAAATTCCATACCGATCAATCGCAGTTATTGGCATATGGTCATGATGAAACCGAGGACTTTGTTTTTCCGCCAGAATTGGTGCTCATACCGAGTTCAGCCGAAGAAATTTCAAAGATTATAAGCTATTGCCATGAACATTCCATTCCCGTCACACCCGCTGGCGCTCGAACTGGATTAAGCGGTGGGGCATTGCCTTTACATGGCGGTGTGCTAATTTCCATGGAAAAATTCAATCAAATCCTACACATCGATACCGATAACTTACAAGTCACCACGCAACCCGGGGTTATTACCGAAGTGTTACAGCAAGCCGTAAAAGAGCACGGGTTATTTTATCCACCGGATCCAGCGAGTAAGGGCTCTTGTTTTATTGGTGGAAATGTATCGGAAAATTCAGGAGGTCCGAAAGCTGTAAAATACGGGGTAACAAAAGATTACGTGCTAAATCTTGAAGTGGTACTTCCAACGGGTGAAATCATTTGGACAGGCGCAAATGTGTTAAAGAATGCCACTGGTTACAACCTCACGCAATTGATTGTTGGATCAGAAGGAACCTTGGGAATAATCACAAAAATCGTACTTAGGCTGCTACCTCACCCAACGCATGATGTATTATTTTTAGTCCCATTTTTCGATGCGAACACGGCGTGCGCTGCGGTACCGGCCATCTTCAAAGCTGGAATTATACCAAGCGGCATGGAATTCATGGAGCGGGATGCTTTGTTGTGGGCAAAAGCTTTTACTGGCGACGAAACTATTCCAGTAGCTGATACTCATCAGGCGCATTTGCTCATTGAATTGGATGGCTTTGATCAAGACCAATTGATGCGTGAGGCCGAGCAATTATTCGCGGTTCTTGAGACCTTTGAAACCGACGAGATATTATTTGCAGATTCCGCTGCACAAAAGGCAGCCTTATGGAATTTAAGAAGAAAGGTAGGTGAAGCAGTTAAAACACAATCTACCTACAAGGAAGAAGATACCGTGGTTCCTCGATATCAATTACCTAATTTACTGACACATGTAAAAGCAGTTGGTGCTCGATATGGATTTAAATCGGTATGTTATGGTCACGCCGGCGACGGTAACCTGCATGTAAATATTATTCGCGGGGAATTAAGCGATGAACAATGGGAACAGGAACTTCCAAAAGCGATAACAGAGATTTTCGAAGAAGTAATTCGACTTGGCGGAACGATATCCGGTGAGCATGGAATCGGATACGTTCAACGTCCGTACATGCCCCTCGCCTTTCCTGAGGTAACGCTAGATTTAATGAGGTCAATTAAAAAAGTATTTGATCCAAAAGGAATTTTGAATCCTGGAAAGATATTTTAAGCCTCTCCTTTCATCCACTTAAGGTGTTTCGCATAGAGCAAAACAAAGACTAAAGAAACAACCAGGTTGAAAATCAAAATTACGGAAGGAATTAGGGATGGCGAAACAAAGAAATAAAGACTTCCACTGGCTAATAAATTATACACAATGTATCCATGAAAGCCCAAATGGTTCCTTTTTAACATCAAATAAGCAGACGCGGCACCCAACATGGCAATAACAATGTTAACGATATTTGTTTCGTAGAAATAGCCATTGAGCACTTCAGTCATTGCTTGTACTCGTTCTAGTAATTCCACTAAGGAATTGAGCCCAAGTTCTTTTAATTCAACAATTGACTTAGCCATGTCTACCCGCTCTTTATTCAAATCTGCTTCGGTAGGCTTAAAAAACAAAAGCGTTAATATACCGAAGAAAATAGCTGAACCCGTATTAATGAACGTTAGAATTAATAGGGTAAATAATCCTTTAGGCCGCTGAACTGGGGTATTTAACTCTTCCATTTAGGCAGTCTTAATTTCCAAGTTTATTATTATCTAACTCAACTTCCTCTGGTGTTATTAACTTTAATTCCGTTCGACGATTCATTTGGTGATCATCTACAGAACAATAAACTCCGTTTTTACACTTATTAAGCAACTTTGTTTCACCATAACCTTTAGCAGTAATTAGCTTCCTACTAATTCCTTGAGCAACAATATAGTCTACACAACTTTGAGCCCGTTGTTTTGACAATTTTAAGTTATACTTATCTGAACCTCTTGAATCTGTATGCGAAGAAAGCTCTACTTTCAAGTCTGGATGAGACTTCATGTATTTAACTAACTTGTCAAGTTCTACTTTACCCTCAGGACGTAAGAAATATTTATCGAAGTTATAAAGTACAAGATCCAAACGGATGTACTCGCTGTCTTGCTTGTCAAGTAAGGTCACCATATAGTTTACCGTATCAACACAGTTCCCTGAAATGGTAGCTGGAATAGCAATGGATGCATCTTCGTGATTAATCAGATTTGCAACAATGGAATCCACACGTTCAGCTCCTTCATTCTTCCATGAATAAGCTCCATTCATTCCGGTATTCAACTTTTGAACCGTTCCATTGTGCTTGTAAATGTTTAAACGAACATCGCTTAACGCTTGTTTGTTTTGGTCAACCACTTTTACACTCGTAGTATATTGTTTAAAATAGGAGTTCAATGAAACCACTTCACTAACTGGCATAGTTGCTTTAAAAGACGCTGAGTCAGCGGTCATATTCTTATCTCCTTTAAACCAAATCTTGTATTCATGGTTCTTACGAAGTTCAAAAGCCTCCGTTTTCCCGTTCTTGTCTGTTTTAAGTTCAACAAGTTCTTGGTTTTTTAAATCTCTAATTTGAATTGATTGATTTTTCAAAACTTTCCCCTTGCAGTCTTTCAATTCAACCATTAAATCTGCTTTAAACACAGGTTTATTAAACGCATAAATACGATCCTTGAATTGCTCTCTATTTGTTGAGAAATAACCATTCCCAGTTTCCTCATCCACATAATATGCAAAATCATCTGCATTTGAGTTAAGTGGCGCACCAATATGCTCAGGATTGCTACCATCTAATTCAGACATGAAAACATCAAGTCCTCCAATGCCATTCCATCCGTAAGAACTAAAATAAAGGACACCCCAAGTTGAAATAAATGGAAACATCTCATCTTCCGTAGTATTCACTGCTGGACCAAGATTAACCGGTTCCGACCATGTGTCATTCTCTGCATCATAAAAGGTTTCCCAAATATCGGCACTGTACGTAGTATCCTTTCCAACAATAGATTTGATCATACTTCCAGGTCGGTTTGAAATAAAATAAACCGTTCCATTGGCATCCATTGTGGCATGTCCCGTAGAATACTGAATCGAATTAAAAGGAAAATCAAATTCAGTATAAGCTGAACCATCTACTTTAAACACGCGTTGCTTAAGCCGGGAATATTTCATTTTTCCTTCAATATCTTTTTGCTCAAAATTTGAAGTAATAAACATTATATCTCTGGCTGAATTAAATGACACCGGTCCATCATGTGCCTTCGTACTTTCAAATTCTCTCCACCGATTTTTATATAGAAAATTTGTCCAAAACGGTTTTTGATAAAACTTAAATTCTTTGACATTCTTCGTTGAATCATACCAAGCAATGTCTGTATAGTATTGACCCGTTCGCGGGTACTGTTTATTTATTGCTTTATTGTTGTATTCGTTTGTTACAAACAGAATTCCACCTTTATCGTATGGAAACGCACCGAACTCCTCTCCTTTCGAACCTTTCTTGAATAAGCGAACAACATAATCTGATTGATTTGAAAGGTTCTGATTGAATTGACTCATTCCATTTTTACGAGCGAGTAAATTCTCATCTTGACCAAACTTAGAAAGTGCTGAATCAAGCACGCCTTCAATGCGCTTAGTTTGTCCCATGTAGGCTAAAGCATTCATGAAGTATATCCAATCTGATGCAGTTGATTGTCCTTTAGCTGTGAGTTTTGAGGACCAATTCATTGCTGACCGGTAGTTTTCAGACATGTACGCGGCCTCAACGGTATTACGTAAAATGCTCCAATCAGGACTGCTTGATTTGAGTGTTTTAGTGGATAACTCTTCCCAAACAGGAAATGCTTCTGAGTACCGGAACTGCTTTGATAGATCCGTAGCGTATTTGATTTTGTAGTCTTGTGCGTTAAATCCCCAAATGAGTATGCACGCGGTAAGTGTAATTATTTGTTTCATCTTAAAAATATCTTGGGCTCTGTACTGCATTATTTTTACCATTCAAATCAAACGTAAGCATGATTTCATGAGTCCCCCATTGATTGAGCATTTTTCCATTTAACGGGAAATCAAAGGAATATCCTGCTGTACAAAAATCTTTAATTTGATAAGCAAAATTTACACCTGCGCAATCGGTTGTCCGATAAAGTCCACCAATCCAAAAGCGATTAAATAAATGCGCTGAGAAATTTAAATCGGCAATTACAGGTCCACCTCCGGTATATTTCACAAGTACTGAAGGTTTCAAATCTAACACAGAGTTCACTTTATAGACATACCCTCCGGTTAGATACACATGACGTTGTAAATAGGCATTTCCCGTATTGTTGTCTACGTTTCTTTTAACCAATCTTGGGACAGATAATCCCGCATAAAAATTATGGGCATACAAATACGCGCCAAATCCAAAATTAGCCTTGGTTTGTCTGAACGAATTGGTATAGTTTGGATCCGTTAGATCAGTTACATTTAAATCCGAAAAATCATAACCATATTGTTGGATTCCTCCGGATAAGCCTAAAGACAATTTTAGATCGTCATTATTCAATTGCATATGGTATGCAAAATTTGCCATGGCACTGAATCCTGATCGAGAACCAATTTTATCGTACGCTATGTTTGCTCCTACTCCGATATCTTGGCGAAGTACAGGCGCATGCACAGATAAAAACTGCGTATTTGGCGCTCCATCCCAGCCAACCCATTGGGCTCGGGTCACACCCGTAATGTTTAGCGCACCCCTGCTGCCTGCATATCCAGGATTAAACTGAAGCGGATTAAAAAAATACATCGATGTTTGTGCATCTTGTTGTGCGAAAACACTTGTTCCAACAAGTAAAATCAGCGTGATTTGAGCAATTCTTTTCATTCTTATGGTTGAATTTCAATATAACCTTGATAAGGATCTTGGGATTTTTTATTCGTATCTACAACGTAGAAATAGGTCGCTGCCGGTAGCGGATTCGGATTGGTGCCTTTTAAGTGCCCATTCCAATCGTTATTATATGGTTCGGCCTCAAAAACTACATTACCCCAACGGTTGTACACCGTCACTTTAATATTCGGATATTGTGCCGTATTTTGAAGCAGCCATAATTCATTTTGATTATCCCCGTTTGGCGATAGGAATTCAGGAATAACTAACGGAATCAGTGGCGTACAACCCAATTCAAACGATTCAGAAGCAGGACATCCATTTCCATCCGTAGCAGTCACTGTAAATGTACCAGCGTCGATGTTATTTGCAGTTGCTCCAGTGTTTCCTGACGACCAGCTATAGGTAAAATTACCAACCCCTCCAGATGCTAATACCGATAAACTTCCATTAGCTTCGCCACACTCTGATCCTATGGAATCAATTTGTGCGATAGAAATTGGTCCTGGTTGATTTACAAATACAGTTGTATCATCTTCACAACCATCTTCATTAGAAACAGTTACTGAATAAGAACCAGTACTTAAGCCATTTACTGTGGCTGAATTATTTTGAGCAGGATTCCAAGTGTAATTAAGGTTACTGCCATTGCCGTTGTCTGTATTTATAGAAATCGCCCCGTTGGAACCGTTAAAGCAACTTACATTTGTAATGTTAACCGTTGTAATATTAATCAAGGTTGGTGGCTCAATTGTAACTGAATACGTTGAAGAACAACCGTTGACATTGTCATTTAATATTACAGTATATTGTCCGGGTTGATTAATAACAGGGGTAAAGGTATTCCCTCCTGAAACCACACCCGGTCCTGACCATGATGCGGATGAATTAACGGGGTTCACAACGCCATTTATAACTCCTATCCCTGTAATACAATCTAAGCCGTTTTGAGGAGTTGTTGTGTAATCAAAATCTGGTGCAGATAGCACGTTAATTACAAACTGATCTTGGACAGCAGGACAATCTCCCAACTGTACCTCTACGTCGATGGTTCCGCTGATGGTGTTTCCAGTAACGTTACTTGCAGCATTAAAAGTTGGTATGTTTCCAGAACCTGAGGCCCCTAAACCGATATTCGTATTGTTATTCGTCCAAGTAATGTCCGCACCCGGAGGAGTAGAAATGTAATCATCTGGGTTTATTGGTGCACCTGGACAAACTGTAAAATCAATATTTGTATTAATTACTAATTGAGGTTGAACGGCAACCGTGACAATCGCTGTATCACCTGGACATGCCGCATTTTGAACAGTAACAAAATATTGCACTGAATCGATGGTGTTGCCCGAATTATTCAAGGTTTGAGCAATATTGCTTCCTGTGCCATTTCCAGCGCCTGTTATGGTGTTCGGGTAAACCGCGGTCCATGTGAATTGAACGTTATCAAGGTTACTTGTAATGTCTATATCTGTAGTTTCACCGTTACACAATTCATAAAATAAAGGATCAACATTTGCATTCGCTTGCGGATTAACAGTAATCACGTGCACGTCTGCTGAATCTGTTGAACACTCCACAGTGGCTTCAATTTGAATAGTACCAGTTTCGTTGGTATTGTTTTGCGGTAAAAGCGCTGAAAAAACTACCGGCGTTACACCGCTACCAGAAAGCACCGTAATGTTGCTAATGTTTGTAGTATCGGTGATGTCCCAATAAATCCAATAATTTGGTTGATCAGAAGTCATGGTAAACTGAACCGTTGAATCACCACTACATACTGTTTGATCGTAAAGTGAAAAAGAAAGATGCGCCTCAGGTTTTATAACAACTGAATCAACATGAACGTCCTCTCCGCAGAAATTACCCGTTGTCATTGTAATATAATATGTTCCTGGCTGACTAAACAACACTTCCACATCATCCGTACCGTTGGTCCATTGCGTGTAATCATACGTCGCACCAGTAAACCCATTGTTAGAACCAAGGGTACCACTATTCACCGTAAAGGTATTAGGCGTAATCGTCCAATAAAAACCATAGGTTGTATCACATCCGTTTTGATTTACTGTTTCACCTCCATCAGACTCATTACTAAAGGTAACAGGCTCTAATACGCAAATAGGCGACTGTGGCGTATAGCTAAAATCAGCAGTCGTACCTGTGGAAATTGTAATTGGCCCTACGGTTATTACAGTAGGTAATCCGTTGTTAGAACAAATATTTTGGGCAACCACGGTGGCCGAAAATGCATTCTCAATTGGAGGAAAGCCTGGAGCAAACACATAATCTATTCCACATGAAGAGGTATTGAACACGTGGTTAATGGTGGTGTCATTCGTTGTGGTAAACACTTGAGAAGGAGAACCATCAGAAAACGATACCGTGTAGGTAATTGGAACGTCGTTCGACAAAATATCGATTGAGTATGGTGAAGGCAAGCAGGTATTAGAACCGATACCAGCTACAGTAACCAAGGGTGCATTCCCATTAAAGACAGTATAAGAAGCCGAATTAGTACAACCGTTTTGAGTAACTGTATGAATTAAGGTAAACTGACCGAGCGGATAATTGTGTGAAATTTGAGAACCAACCATGGTGAAATTGGTAGAGGTAGATCCATCGCCCCAAGAAAACGTTTGCGAAACTGCGTTGTTGAATTGAGAATTAAAGGTGAAAATTGCCGAATCTATGGACCCACAATTTTTAAATATGGTTTGTCCATTTTGTGTGGTTGTTCCATATCCACCGCCCGTAGATGCTAAGGTTAATGCCGCATTAGGAAGCGTATTTACATCAATCGTTCGTGTAAAGACACTTGCTGGAGTACCATTGTTATTATTAACAGTAAGCGTAACAGTGGTTGTTGGAGCCGTTGCCGTATTGTAGGTTACGGTATGTGGACCAGCACCAACAGCGGTTGCAGGCGTTGCACCCAATCCAAAATTCCAAGAATATGTAGTTCCTGCAATGGTAGAAGTAGAGGTATTTGCAAAGGTTATGGTACTGCCTTGACAAATAGTAATGGTACCACCTACTGCCGCTGGAACAGAACTAAAACTAGCAATTGGAGCTTGTCCAAAGGTTACAAGGGATATAATGAATCCAGTAACTAAAAATACGTTTTTAAGCATTGGGTCTGTATAGATATTAGAGCCCAAAGGTAAACAAATGTATCAAAGTAACGAAATCCAGTCCACGTGCTTTTTTAAACGCTCAATTGTTTGTTCCTCTTCGGAACCCGCATTTGGAACATAATTATATTTCCAAGTTGCTGAAGGCGGCATACTTAATAAAATTGACTCCGTTCTTCCGTTAGATACAATTCCAAATTTTGTCCCGCGATCGAATAACAAGTTGTATTCCACATACCTTGATCTTCGTAAGGCTTGCCAATCGACTTGTGCTTGCGTTGCTTCCGGATAAATTTCAGAGGTTTGATCCTTATAAAGGACAGGGAAATTCCTCCCTAAGGCTAAGCAAAAATCAAAGATTTTTTTCCTATCTTCATCAGATTCTGGAACTAAATGATCGAAAAAAATACCTCCCACTCCTCTTGTTTCATTTCGATGCGGTAAATAGAAATAATCATCAGCCCACGCTTTGTATCGCTCATATACTGTTGGATTGTATGCATCACACACCGATTTCAAATGCTTATGAAACCGAGCTGAATCCTTGATATTTACATATATTGGAGTGAGGTCTATTCCGCCACCAAACCACGAGTTCCCTTCATTGGTTTCGAAGTATCTAACATTCATGTGAATGGTTGGATGCAAGGGATGCAAGGAATGCAAAACAATAGAAACGCCTGTTGCCAAAAAGGAATCCCCGCGCATTCCCATCTGTGTTTTCATGGCTTCAGTAATCTCTCCGGTAACTTTTGAAAAGGCTACTCCCCCCTTTTGAATTACGCGTCCATTGTCAATCGTCATGGTAACTCCTCCCCCACCTTCTGCTCGTTCCCATGCATCCGATTGAAATATCGCTTTTCCATCATGTGTTGTTAAAGACTCAACTATTTCTAATTGTAATTCTCTAAAACGCAACCCTATTTCACTTCCATCCATCCGTTCGTTCGTGTTTGAAATTCTTGAATCGGCAATTTACCAGGCCAACATTTGAATGATAATACTGTACGGTTTTACCATATTCGAATGCCGTCATTAGTCCTGCCCTCATAGGTAAACTTCGAGTAAACCAAGGAACAAAACTGTAAATTATGTCATAGCCAAGTAATACTGATTTGGTAAGATCCGTTTCATAAGATACCCTAAACGCTTTGTGAAAATTTTTAACCCGTGTATTTTCCAAATCAAAACATGTTGTACTCATATAATCGAAAACCCCTTGGTTTTCAAGCACCGAATTCACCTCTTTCCATTCTGTCCATTCTCTTAACCCATAAAGCGAAACTTGAGGATTCGATCGCGTTAATTTCAATAGATTAAGTACCTGCTTTTTATCCTGGCTTAGGCATACAATATTTAGCGGTGTTGTAGTTTTCGAAAATGCTTTAATCATAGATTCATTGGCTAGAACCACCCGTGCATTCGTTGGCGCATAATTATAAAAATCCGAAACAAATTGATTTTCTAATGTGGTATCACTGCTCAAACCTGTTTGAAACAAGACCACCTGCTTCGTGAGGCTTTGCTTCGCCAATAATTGACCTAATGCTACCACTTGGTTTGATAATTCGGAAGCCACCATGAAAACTTGTTCATTATTCTGAATGTTTTTCGACATGGACGAAATGGGTAAAGGAAGAATTAACGGAATCCCTTTTTCAGCAGAAAACACGGATAATTTCTCACAATCCAAAGGGTGCATCGGTCCAATAAATAAATCAAAGCGGTCAATTTTTCCTGAGCGAATTAATTGGTCGATGGATTCTTCTTTCGAGTGATAATCAAAGAAATAAACATCCCCGTTAATGTCTAAAGTTTTTATCGAATCTAATCCGACCATAACCCCCATATAAAAATCAAACGCGAATTTCTGATATCCTTTGAGGGGAAAAATAATGGAGTCCCTATTAAAAGGCAGAAAAACTCCGATACGAAGTGCTTTATTAAGTTGCTTGGGCATGAATTTACCCGGCACTATGTTAGTACTGGTTGTTTCGTAAACCGGGGGAGCTTTAACAGGAATGGTATGCACTGAGACTTGACTAGCCGATGGCTTAATTGGAATTTTCAAGGTCATACCCGGTTTTATCGAACTGGATGCCAGTGCATTTAATGATTTTAATCGGGTAGTACTTATTAAATATCGTTTTGATAAATCGCTTAATTTATCGCCGCTTTTCACTACATAATAAATGATGGTATCCGCAAAATCAAAGCTCCTAAAGTTCATGCTGTTGCTGTCAACCGCAATAAATTCGGGCGTTGGACTTATTACATCTTCGGGGAGTGCATACCTTTTTATCCCTTGATGTATTTTGAGTTTTTGATTAATAACAAGGCTTCTAAATTGAGGCCCATCAACAATCGACGGATTGTATTTAGCCAGCGTATCTATGCTGATTGCGAACCTCTTTGAAATACCAAAGGGGGAATCTCCTTTTACTACTAAATAGTCGAAAGTTGAACGCATGGCTCGCACTAAAACCTTACTCCCAAGCAGCACTTGATCTGTTAATCCTGAATTATCGGCTTTGATTTGTGATGAACTTACAGCTAAATCCTGTGAGATTGAAAACAAGGTCATCCCCTCCTTAATGGAGACTTCATGATACCAAATTCCATTTTTTTCAATTAGCGGATGATAATTCTGAGCGATGTAGCCCCAGGTAATCATAAGGGTAAAGACGATATGTGCAATCCGGTTTATTCCCATTCTATTGTGGCGGGTGGCTTTGAGCTGATGTCGTAGGTAACGCGATTTATTCCCCGTACTTGGTTGATTATCTTATTGGAAGTTTCCGCTAAAAATTCATACGGCAAGTGACACCAATCCGCTGTCATTCCGTCCGTAGAAGTAACAGCACGCAAGGCTACCGCATTTTCATAGGTGCGTTCATCCCCCATAACCCCGACAGATTGTACCGGCAATAAAATCACACCTGCTTGCCAAACCGTATTGTACAAGCCATGATTTTTAAGTCCTTGAATAAAGATGTGATCCGCTTCTTGAAGAATACGCACTTTTTCTGCCGTTACCTCTCCCAATATTCGAATTCCTAATCCAGGACCTGGGAAAGGGTGTCGATCTAACAAGGCTTCATCCATTTCCATTGCGCGACCAATTCGGCGAACTTCGTCCTTGAACAAACTTCGAAGCGGTTCAACAACCTTTAATTTCATGTAATCAGGGAGCCCTCCCACATTATGGTGAGATTTAATCGTTTGCGATGGTCCACCCGTTGCCGAAACAGACTCAATCACATCCGGATAAATCGTTCCTTGTCCTAACCAAGACGCATTCTCAACGTTGCTAGATTCTTCTTCAAAGACATCAATAAACACTTTTCCAATGGCCTTTCTTTTGGCTTCCGGGTCTGTTTTACCGGAAAGTGCTTCATAAAATCTGCTTGAAGCATCTACACCTTTTATATTCAGTCCCATGTGTTTGTATGAGTCCAACACTTGCTGATATTCATCCTTTCTTAGCAAGCCATTATCAACAAAAATACAGTGTAATTTAGGACCGATCGCTTTGTGTAACAACATAGCTGCAACAGAAGAATCAACTCCACCCGACAAGCCTAGAATTACATGGTCATCTCCAATTTGTGCTTTTAATTCCGAAACTTTTTCCTCTACAAATATCCCAGGTGACCAATCACCCGTACACTTACAAACACCCAAAACGAAATTTTGTAGAAGCCTCATTCCATCGGTTGAATGATATACTTCCGGATGAAATTGAACACCAAACGTGTCTTCGTCTACAAATTGATAACCTGCATTTTCCACATCGGCCGTGCTACACATACGCGCAGATCCTTTAGGCAATTGAGCAATTGAATCCCCGTGTGACATCCACACCTGTGTTGGATAGCTTAACCCAGACATCAAGCCATCAGAAACCCCATGCTGCAACATTGCCCTTCCATATTCTCGCGTGTTTGATGCTTTTACCTCACCCCCATAGCGTTGTGCCATAAGTTGAGCACCATAGCAAATCCCTAATAAGGGTACTTTTCCTTTAATGGCTGATAAATCAGGTTTTGGAGCGGAATCGTCTCTTACAGAAAATGGACTACCCGATAAGATTACACCTAAGCAATCCGGTGTCGCAGTTCCAATTGATGTCCATGGATGGATTTCACAATAGACATTCATTTCGCGTATTCTTCGGGCAATTAGCTGCGTGTATTGAGAACCGAAGTCGTAAATTAAAATAGTTTGATGCATGCGCAAAGTTAAATTAAATTGATATTCCGAATTCAGGTAAACTCTAAAGAATTGTAAAATTTCGATACACAAACCGGAATGAATGTCATTATCGGGTCGAAATAATTACCTTTGCCACCTACATCTTAGATTATGATTGGAGACTTACTAAAAAAGATATTTGGCGATAAAAGCACCAAAGACCAAAAACGATATCAACCCTTTGTGGATCAAACCACTGCCTTCTTAGCTGAGATTCAGCAATTATCCGACAATGGGTTGCGTGAAAAATCTCACGGGTTTAGAGAAAAAATTAAACAAGCGATTAAAGCACAGGAAGAAGAAGTTCTTCAGTTGCAAGCTCAGGTTGCTTCGGCTGAAAGCTCCATAGATGAGAAAGAAGCGATTTTTGAACAAATCGATGCACTGACCAAGGCTATTGACCAAACAATAGAAGAGGTATTAATTGATATATTACCCGAAGCGTTCGCAGTAGTTAAAGAAACGGCGCATCGTTGGGCTGTTAATGGTCAATTAACGGTAAATGCCACAGCGTTTGACCGAGACCTTGCGACAAAAAAAGACGGAATTACAATAGCTGGCGACCAAGCCATTTGGCACAATGAATGGACCGCTGCGGGTAATAAGGTGGTTTGGAATATGGTGCATTACGATGTGCAGCTCATGGGGGGTGCCGTTCTTCATCAAGGGAACATTGCAGAAATGCAAACCGGAGAAGGAAAAACCCTTGTTGCAACGCTACCCGTTTATCTGAATGCCCTCGCAGGAAAAGGCGTACATATAGTAACAGTCAATGACTACCTTGCAAAACGTGACTCCGAATGGATGGGTCCGTTGTATCAATTTCATGGAATGAGTGTAGATTGTATCGACAAACATCAGCCAAATTCAGATGCGCGCAGAAATGCATATTTAGCCGATATTACGTTTGGAACGAATAACGAGTTTGGATTCGATTACTTGCGTGATAACATGGCTGGACATCCAAGTGAATTAGTTCAACGTAAACATCATTTTGCCATTGTAGATGAGGTCGATTCTGTATTAATTGATGATGCCCGTACCCCATTAATTATTTCTGGACCAACCACAAGCACTGGTGAACAAGAATTTCATGCCTTGAAGCCACGAGTTGAACGTATTGTTAATGCACAAAAAGAAGTGGTGCAAAAGTTCCTTTTAGAAGCTAAGAAGAATTTGGTGGTATTAAATGAACTTCAAGCGGATAAGAAAGCTGAGAAAGTAATGCTTGAAGAAGGTGGAATTGCGTTGCTTCGTGCGCACAGGGGATTACCAAAAAATAAAGCCTTAATTAAATTTCTTTCTGAACCCGGTGTTAAGGTTCATTTGCAAAAAACGGAAAACACGTACATGCAAGAGCAAGGAAAGCACATGAAGAAAATTGATGCGGAGCTTTTCTTTGTCATTGACGAAAAAAATAATTCAATTGAGTTGACAAGTAAAGGGATTGACTTAATTTCTGGAAGTGACGATCGGGATTTCTTTATTATGCCAGACATTGGAGCTGAAATCGCAAAACTTCAAAAAGAACAATTAAGCAATGAAGAATTTCTAGAAAAGAAAGATGTATTGGTTAGAGATTACTCCATTAAATCTGAGCGAATTCACTCTATTAATCAGTTATTAAAGGCATATACTCTTTTTGAAAAAGAAGTAGAATATGTGATTTTAGACAGTAAAGTCAAGATTGTAGATGAATCCACTGGACGAATCTTAGAAGGAAGAAGATACTCAGACGGATTACATCAGGCTATAGAAGCTAAAGAAAATGTGCAGATTGAAGCTGCTACGCAAACCTATGCCACCATTACCTTGCAGAATTATTTCCGAATGTATCACAAGTTAGCCGGTATGACCGGTACGGCTGAAACTGAAGCGAAAGAATTTTACGACATCTATAAATTGGATGTGGTTGTCGTTCCAACGCACCGATCGGTTGTCAGAAAAGACCTGAACGACATGGTATACAAAACGGCACGTGAAAAATTTGCAGCCGTTATCGAAGAAGTTGAGCGTTTAGTAGCTGAAGGACGTCCAGTTTTGGTGGGTACAACAACCGTTGAAATTTCAGAATTACTGAGCAAAATGCTTCAATTCAAAAAAGTTCCCCATCAAGTATTGAATGCAAAATACCATCAAAAAGAAGCGGAAATCGTTGCCGCTGCGGGTCAGGCGGGTGCAGTCACTATTGCAACCAACATGGCAGGTCGTGGTACAGATATCAAATTGGGTGCAGGCGTAAAAGAAGCAGGCGGACTTGCTATTGTAGGTACGGAACGACATGATTCACGCCGTGTAGATCGTCAGTTACGTGGACGTTCAGGTCGCCAAGGCGATCCAGGCTCATCACAGTTTTTTGTTTCTTTAGAAGATGATTTGATGCGTAAATTTGGATCTGAGCGCATTGCGAAAATCATGGACCGCATGGGACTTAAAGAAGGAGAAGTTATCACGCATGGCATGGTTTCTAAATCCATCGAAAGAGCACAGAAGAAAGTAGAAGAAAACAACTTTGGCATCCGTAAGCGCTTACTTGAGTATGATGATGTAATGAATGCGCAACGTAAGTTAATCTATAAGCTTCGAAAGAATGCACTCTTTGGTGATCGCTTGGATATTGATGTGGATAATATGTTCTTTGATTTGTGTGAACAAACCGTTCAGCAAAACATTAACGCAGAATTCACAGATTTCGAGGTTGAATTGATTAGAATTCTCGGGGTGTCCTCCCCTGTTAATGAAGAAGAGTTTAAACGTTCAGATGCTAATACCTTGGTGAATCTTGTGTATCAGAGCATGTTAACGCAGTACCAACGGAAATGTGGGAAATTTGCAACGAAAGCCTACCCTCAAGTTAAGCATGTGTATGAAACCATGTCGGATCGATACAAGAACATTGTTTTTCCTTTAACGGATAGCAGACGAGAAGTGCAGCTCATTGTTAATTTAGAAGAGGCCTATAATACTCAATGTACCAATGTTTCTAAACAATTCGAGAAACACGTTATTCTTGGAATCATTGACAACGAATGGAAGGAGCATTTAAGAGAAATGGATGACTTAAGGTCTGCCGTTAATAATGCGACCTACGAGCAGAAAGATCCACTGGTAATCTACAAATTAGAGTCCTACGATTTATTCAAAAACATGATTAATCGCGTAAATATTTCTTCTGTAGAACTCTTGATGAACTTGGATATTCCTTTTGAACAGGAAATGCAAAGTACCAATAAGGAATCCAATGAAAGCCATTACGCGCAAGCTCGCACCAATGTCAGCAGCTCGGGTCAAGCCCCTCGATTCGAAGGCAGTCAAGGCTACCAGGAGGCAATTCAAAATTCAATGAATGAACCCGTAAAAAAGGAACCAGTCGTAGTTGATCCAAAAATTAATCGAAATGATCCTTGTCCGTGCGGTAGCGGAAAAAAATATAAGCAATGTCATGGAAAATAGGCCTGATTGGCACCGGAAATCTTGCCAGCTTTTGGGCTAAAAATCTGAATAGCCTTCCTTCTGTTGAGTTATTTGTTAAAGGAAGGACGCCCGAAGCAAGCAGCATATTTTCCGAGAAGTTTAACATCCAATCCTTGGAAAGCCAATCCGTTGACTGCTATTTGATTTGTGTTCAAGACCGAAACATTGACTACATCTTACAAACCATAGATCCAGTTGTTCCAACTTTTATATGTGCAGGCTTGTATAGCTTAAAGCGCAGCGCCCACAAGACTTCAGGTATCATTTACCCCTTACAGACGATTCAAATCAATGCAATACCAAGCTTCGACGAAGTTCCCTTTCTATGCGAATTCCCTTCAAATGCTCGCGCATGTGGGCTAAGGTTTTTAACTGATTTTAATTTGTCTTTCACCGAAACAACAGAAGAAGCACGATTTACTGCACATATTGCGGCAGTGTTCATTAATAATTTTGGGTATTATACCATGAAACGCGGATTGAACCTTGCTGAAACGAAGGATTTACCTGCAGATTTATTTAAACCTATCATAGATAAAACAATTGCTAACTTATTTATTCAAGGCGACTTACAGACAGGACCTGCCCGAAGAAACGACCTTGAAACCATGGTCAAGCATCAAGCAAATTTAAGTGGATCAACCCGCGAACTTTACGATTTCATTAGCAATTCCATTATGAAAACTTACGGCAATGAACTATAAAATCAAATTAAAAACAATTGACAGCTTCCTGTTTGATGTAGATGGTGTATTGACCAATGGTACGGTTTTAATCAATGGCACGGATTATCAGCGAAGCATCCATGTTAAAGACAGTTATGCCATTCAATATGCGTCAAAACTTGGATATAAAATCTTTTTGATCACTGGCGGAGAATCAGAATTCATTCGAAAGACGTACATGAAATTAGGTGTAACCGATGTGCGCTTAGAGAGCAGTAATAAAAAAGAGGTCTTTGAGGAATTAAAGCAACAATTCAACTTGGATGAGAACAGAGCCTTGTATATGGGGGATGACATTCCCGACATTCCTTTAATGAAAATCATTGGGACGACAACAGCACCTCAGGATGCCTCGATCGATGTGAAGGCCATCGTTGATTACATTTCACCTATTAATGGTGGGATGGGTTGTGTGAGGGATGTCATCGAACAAACACTTCGGGTACAAGGAAAATGGCTGGGTGAAGGCGCTTATACGTGGTAATTAAACCCCTAGTTCTTTAGACCAAAAAGCATTTAACAACATAACCAAGCGGCGAGACGTATTATTCATGTATCGTTTTGTGCGATACCCACCTATCCACTTGATACCCGTAATCGCATTGGTTAGAAACACTTCATCTGCAGAAAGCAAGTTGTGAGGAAGAATGGGACATTCATAGACCCGAACTCCGTTCTGAATGGCTAAATTTATTACTTGCATACGCATGGTGCCCGCAATGCATCCTTCTTGCAATCCAGGTGTGTAGAGCACCCCATTACTTACGATAAAGATGTTACAACTTGTTGATTCGATTAAATTCCCCTTGTCATTTTGTAAAATGAAGTCGTCTAAACCTAACTCATCTGCGGCAATAGCAGCCAGCACTTTCGTTAATCCATTTTTTGTTTTGAATGGTGAAAGAACACTTGGATATAATTTAATGTCCTTGTACACATCAATTTCTAGCCCTTTATAATTTAGCAGAAAATCATTTTCTTCGATGGGCCAAACCTCAATAAAATAAGTTGCTTCATTTGAAGTTGGTTTGTAGGTTCCGCCAGCGGATCGATCGATGCTTATCCGACACTTTCCGCCTGATTTAATTTCACTCTTTTCTAGTAGTTCTAAAATTTTCTCATAGAACACTTCTTGAGTCAGGTAACTTGGAATTCTAATTTTAAGGATTTCAGCCCCCTTGAACAAACGTTGAATATGTGCAGATAGGTTGATTGGTTTACCATGAATAATCCGTACACTTTCAAACACACCATCGCCATATAAGAACGCTCGGCTCCCTGCTTCAATCGCTGGCTCAGAAGCCAGTAACACCTTACCATTGTTGTTGACGAATAACATTATCGAACAAAATTATCAATAAATTCATATGCCTTATTTGGCGAGAGTAATAATACGAAAAGAATTCCAAAAAGCGCGCCGCTGATGTGTCCATCATTTGCAATCCCTGTATTTCCTCTTTTCATTGCGATATACTCAAATAATAAATAGAGTGGTCCAAAAATATAGGCGGGAATCGGAATTGGAATAAAGAGTAAACCCAATCGCATTTTAGGTTCCCAGAGGATCATGGCAAAAACCACCGAAGAAACAGCACCCGAAGCGCCAAGCGAACGATACACCGCATTATTTCGATGTCTGAAATAGGGAATTACCGTAGCGGCTAATCCGCCAACCAGATACAAGGAGACATACATTACCGTTCCTTTTGAATTACCATATGTTCGAGTCCAAACGGTTTCTAAATGACTTCCCAACATGAAAAGCGATAACATATTGAACATTAAATGCTGATAATCCGCGTGAAACCAAGAGTGCGTAAACAATCCCCAAGTTTGTTTCCCCTGAGCAATCTCATAAGGATTGAATAAAAATCCCTCCCTCCAATAAGGCTTTTTAATGCCTTCGTAGCTAATCCAAACCGTTAAAGCAATTATGATAAACGTTGTAGAAATGGCCATCCGAATGTTAGGTTAATAATTTAATCAAAATTAGGTATATTTGCATAATACAATGAGGTTTTTAATTGTTTTATTTTCTGCTCTAATTTTTGCTGTTTCATGCAATCGGCAACCTGAAAACAATTTTAATTTTCTCAAAGATGCTAGTTTATCTATTTCAACAAAAATAGAACGGTATTTAGAGAGTGATAGCTTATTAAGAACCCGCTTTAGTGCGGATGAAATCAAGTTACTTAGAGCCTATTATGAACAGGTTGATTTCGAGCCAACCATTGCATCCACCGATTCAACCCTTCTCAAGAAAGGAAAGGTATTAACCGCGCTTGTTAATGAATCCTTGGCATTTGGTGTTCCAAAAGAAGTTTGTCTTCCCCTAAATGATTCGCTACATCCGGTGGAAGTTGAATTACGAAGCATCGTTAATTTATCTCGAATTTTATCGGTCGTTAAACATGGTTTTTTCGATTTCACTACCAAGAAATCTAAAAAAATAGAACCAATCGACGTATCAATGTTGAAGCAATTTTTGGCTAAAAAACTGAAAAAAGACAGGGATAAATTTATCATTAACCAAGGACCTGTTTCTGATACCAATTATCGATTTATGGCTGAAGGAATTTATAAATTTGTAAATTCATATACCATCGACATCCTTAATTATAATCCCAAAAAAGACAAAGATGTAAAAGATAATCCCAAGGCATTCGCCATCAAAAGTTTAAGAGCAAAAGGCTACATGAATTCATCCTACAGCGTTGATCTTTATCAAAACGCCTTGCTTGAATTTAAAACAGACAATGGCCTTGATAGCACGTATGAACTTAATGAATATACCATTGAGGCTCTTGCAGAATCAAACGAACATCGCTTAACCCGAGCAGCTATAAGCCTGGACAAAGTTCGTCAACATGCACCTTATGGCCCACGGTATGTTCGCATTAATATTCCTGAGTACATGCTGTATTTTTATGCCAACAATAGCTTAAAGGCCATCCATCGTATCGTGGTGGGAAAACGTAACACACAAACCCCAGAACTCGTTTCCGAAATACGCACTATTATTATTTATCCATATTGGAAAGTGCCAGCCAGCATTATTAAAAAGGAAATCATGCCAGAGGTATATAAAAATCCATCATACTTGGCAAAACATCATTATAAATTGTGTAAATTCAACGATACTACTGCAATTGATCCGTCCACTATTAACTGGAGCAATCGACCAAGCGGATATAATATTATTCAAATGCCTGGCAAATGGAACAGCTTGGGAGTTATCAAATTTGAATTCCTGAGTAATCATAGCGTTTATGTTCACGATACGCCACAAAAAGGGTTATTTAATCGTAAAGTGAGAAGTTTTTCACACGGATGCATGCGCTGTCAATACCCGGTTGAATTGGGAAAAACAATGATATTAAATGATCAAGAAGGCAGACGAAAAAAGTCAATGCCTGCAGATACACTTGACTCCCTTGTGCGCATTGGCGAACACAAAGCCATCGCGTTAAAAACTAGAATTCCGATTTTTGTTGAATATCAAACGGTTACTACCCATGAAAAACGACTGACCTTTCACTTAGACATTTATTATAGAGAAGAAGAAATTATCCGAATTCTTTCTCAAAAAAAGCACATTAACCCTATTACAAAATGATCGTTTCACCTTCCTTATTGTCTTGTGACTTCGCTAACGTTCAACGCGACGTTGAAATGTTGAATGCATCGGTTGCTGAGTGGATTCATATTGACGTAATGGATGGGGTTTTTGTTCCCAATATTTCGTTTGGATTCCCTATACTTGGCGCGGTAAGAAAACACACAAGCAAAGTATTAGATGTGCATTTAATGATTCAAAACGCAGACGCGTACCTCAGTGAATTTAAAAAAGCTGGCGCGGATATTATAACCGTACATGTTGAAGCTTGTACACACTTACATCGTACCATTCAAGGCATAAAGGAATTAGGCATGAAAGCCGGGGTTGCACTAAACCCGCATACACCACTTTCAGTGTTGAACCATGTACTATCAGACCTTGATTTGGTGTTAATTATGTCCGTGAATCCTGGATTTGGAGGCCAAAAGTTTATTCCAGAAGCGATTAATAAAGTAAAAGAACTCAATCAGATGAAGATCGCTAAGAACTTGAATTTTATCATTGAGGTTGATGGGGGTGTGAACAGCGACAATGCTCCACAATTGAGTGAGGCTGGCGCCAATGCCTTAGTGGCGGGTAGCTTTGTCTTTAATTCGAAGGATCCACTGTCTACGATTCATTCACTTAGTCAAGTTTGAGCAACGTAACTAATCTTCATTCTTCACGTTCCGTACGCATGCGTATTGCCATTTTTTTAATTACTCTAGCAACGTTTAGCCTATGCTCCGCACAAAATCTAGCGGAATTAGAATTGAAGCTTAAAGACCGCCTGAGTCAACTGCGTAACGCTAAGTCAAATACAGAAATCAATAAGTTAAATAGTCAATTCACGAAGGAAATGGGTGAATTTCTTAAAAAAGAAGGAGCCTATGAATTCGAATTCACACAACTGTCCACCGTTGCAGATTTAAAAAGTGAGGACGGCTTAGTTCGAATCGTACATTGGAATCTTGAATATTCAGACTTTAGCTACAGCTATGCAGGCTTTATCTTACACCGCGATCCAGAAAACGAAAGCACCGCAATGTTCAGCCTAATCGACGTTACTGACCCATATACCTTAATTCCCGAGCAAGTTATTGATTCAAAAAATTGGTACGGTGCACTTTACTACAAAATTATTCCAGTAGAATATAACAACGAATTTCAATACGTCTTGTTTGGGTGGGACGGCGCTACGACGAGCAGCAATTTTAAACTAATCGACGTATTAGTCTTTAAAGGAAATACAGCAAAATTTGGAAGCCCCTTATTCGTAAACAAAAACAAAGTCCTTAAACGCGTAGTTTTTGAATTTGCAGACAAAAGCATCATGTCCTTGAAAATGGACCAAAAAAGAAATCGAATTGTGTTCGATCACTTGTCCCCTGAAACACCTGCCTTAACCGGACTATATTCTTATTATGTACCTGACTTTTCCTATGATGCCTATGTTTGGGAAGAAGATCGCTTCATACTCAATGAGGATGTAATTGCAATTAACGACGCCGAAGACAAGGAATCCACTATTTATGTAATGGATCCAAAAACAGGAAAAGTAAAGAAAGAAACCTATAAACTGAAATGGATTAATCCAGAAGATAAACAGCACGATGGCGATATAAGTCATGTGGCACGTACACCGGAAACAGAAAATCCATCGGAAATTACAGATCAAAATAACGAAGTAACTGTTCCTAAGAAAAAATGGTGGGACCGAAGAAATCCGGATAACCTAAGCGTTACTACAGGAAAATATCGTAAAAACAGAAGAAGGCCCCCAGAACCATGATGAAACTCGGTGAATTTAACTCCCTATTTATCAATCGATTTACTCCGCAAGGAGCGTATTTGGTTGAGCATTTTCAAGCTGAAACCGATGAGGAAGTAAACGTTGAGGAGGTCTTACTTCCAACAAAATACCTAGCGCCTGATGCTAAAGAAGGAGACCCCGTTTCTGTTTTCCTCATGAAAGACTCTGAGAATAGACGTGTGGCTGTTACAGATAAACCGCTTTTGACACTTGATACGTGCGCTATTTTACGCATCGTAGAAATCAATCCATACGGTGCCTTTGCTGATTGGGGCTTGGATAAAAACCTAATGATTCCATTTGCAGAACAACGACAAAACGTTGAAATTGGTGACACCTACCCGATTTTCTTAAAATATGACGAACTAACAGATCGCCTGTTTGGTTCAATGAAGATTAAAAAACACCTCATTGAAGCTCCTGAAAGTATAACCAATGAACGCGTTACCTTTATGGTTACAGAACATCATGAATTGGGATGGCGAGGAATCGTAAATCAATGCTATAGCGGTATGCTCTATCGGAGCGACTGCAGAATCCCGGTAAAACTCGGTCAATACATCACCTGCTATGCAAAGCTCGTTCGACCGGACGGTAAAATAGATTTGCAAATGAGTGCCGGCACGGTGGATAAATACGATGAAGCTGTTTCTATGATTTGGGAGTATTTAATGGAACATAAGTTCCTCTATCTCACCGATAAATCGGACGCCGAAGACATTTACAATCAATTTCAATTGAGTAAAAAAACATTTAAGCAAGCCGTTGGCAGGTTATACAAGGACCGAAAAATCAAGTTATTCGAAGATAAAATTGCACGGATTGATGAGTAAATCCTACGTGGAGCACTATTTGCACACTTACGCAATACAACCAAGGGGTCCGCTACCCACCCTATTCGATTTCCCCCATCAATATCTCCCGAATGAATGGGCGTTAACCGCGGCAGATCAGCTTCAAGAGTTAATCCCTAAGACCTTTGCGCACGACTTCAACACCCTTGGAAAAATGTTTGGCGTGCTGGTGGTTGATTCGCCTTTGGGCGTAGGCTTTCTGGCTGGATTTTCAGGGAAAATTGACGAATCAACACAGTTCCCGGGGTTTGTTCCTCCGATCTACGATACACTGAATACGGAAGCATTTTTTAAACAAGGAGAACAGGAATTAAATGACTTAACTCGTCGAATTAATGACCTTACGAATGGGGAACCGTTAAGCACAATCCAACAAGAGAAATCTAACTATGAATTGGATGCACAAGAGCAAATCACCGTGCTGAAGAACTCAATAAAAGCCAAAAAGGATCTACGAGATACCATACGAAATTCCCCCAACCTAACGACGGAGCTTGAAGCGCAATTAGCGAATGAAAGTAAACAGGAACAGCTCATCCTAAAAAACTTAAAAAAGGAAATACACGCTAGATTAGAAGAAATTAACGCGAAAATTTCTCTGATACAAGATGAAATCACTGCCTTAAAAGAAAAACGTACCAATCAATCCATCGCATTGCAGCAACAATTATTCAAGGCCTATCGCTTAGTAAACTTCAACGGTGAATCATCTACGGTCCTAGACGTTTTCAGAGCATTTAATGGGGACATCCCACCTTCGGGAACGGGTGAATGCGCCTTGCCAAAACTACTCCACTTTGCAGCCATGAATAAGTTGAAACCGATATGTTTTGCTGAATTCTGGTGGGGACAATCTCCTGTTGGTGAAATCCGAAAGCATGGACATTTTTACCCAGCATGTAGAGCGAAGTGCGAACCAATTTTAGGGTTTATGCTCCAAGGGCTTTCCGTCGCAAAAAATCCTATCCTTTCGATCATAAACACTTCTCCTTTACGCATTCTGTATGAAGATGACTTTTTGATAATCATTGATAAGCCAAGTGGCTTACTGTCTGTACCGGGTAGAAGCGACCTTGATTCGGCTGAGGATCGATTAGCACTAAGGGAAGGAAAAGGAGCGTATATAAAAGCGATACATCGATTGGATATGGGAACTTCTGGTATTTTGATGTTCGCAAAATCTCCTGAAATATTGGCAGCTATGCAAAGTCAATTCGCCAAGAACCGGGTCGCTAAAACGTATGAAGCATTGTTAGACGGGATACCGAAAGCACTAGAAGGAATCATTACACTACCCCTGCGTCTAAACTTAGACCATCGTCCACACCAAATGGTCTGCTTTGAGCACGGAAAAAAAACGCATACGGAATTCAATGTCTTGGAATTTAAAGATAAGAAAACACGAATAGAATTCTATCCCAAAACAGGTCGTACCCATCAACTTAGGGTTCATGCTGCGCACCCGATGGGATTGAATTGCGCAATAGTTGGTGATGAATTATATGGGATTTCATCCAATCGCTTACATTTACACGCCAAAGAAATTGAATGTTGGCATCCGGTAATTAATCAACCGATGAAAATTAGTTGCAAAACACCTTTTTAGGAGATTTGGAGAAAATGACTGAGATAGAAACTTACATCCA
This sequence comes from Crocinitomicaceae bacterium, assembly GCA_044347515.1. Lineage (GTDB taxonomy): Bacteria > Bacteroidota > Bacteroidia > Flavobacteriales_D > Crocinitomicaceae > UBA952. The sequence goes on from JBIKUO010000007.1 coordinate 33,890, forward strand.
TACGATTAAAGAAAAGCATGGTGAAACTGTATATAAGCAGCTTTGTATACTTCACCAACACTTACAGCAAACCCTTCCAGAAGCAACAGAATGTATAAGTTACGGGATGCCCTGTTTTAAACAAGATAATAAACCAGTAGTCTATTTTGCAGGATATAAAGGTCATATCGGATTTTATCCTACCGCTAAACCCATTGAACATTTCAAAGAGCTGTTAATGAGCTATAAAACATCCAAAGGTGCGATACAATTCAATATAAGTGAGCCACTACCCATTTCGTTAATTAGTCAAATTGTTGATTTCAACTTAAATCATTCAAAGTAATTACAACGAGAAAATCATGTTTGCACGTACCATGAGGTAATAAATGGAAAGCACAACGTTGACTTTTTCATTATCTTTGCCTCATTATTAACGAGAAATTATGGCAAATACCTCCGATATCCGAAACGGATTGTGCATTAAACACAACGATAAACTATTTCAAATTATTGAATTTCAACACGTTAAACCAGGAAAAGGTCCTGCATTCGTGCGCACAAAAATGCGTCAAATCGAATCCGGAAAGGTCTTAGATCACACCTTTTCTGCTGGTCACAAAATTGACCCGGTGCGTATTGAAAATAGAGAATATCAATACTTATATCAAGAAGGAAGCGAATTTGTTTTCATGAATAATGAAACGTTTGAGCAAGTAAATATTCCTTCTAAGATGATTGAAAAACCACTTTTTCTTCAGGAAGGAATGGTGGTGAATATCCTATTTCACGCAGAAGAAGAAACGCCGCTAGTAGTAGATCTTCCGATGTACATTGTTTCTGAAGTTACCTACACCGAACCAGGTGTTAAAGGAGATACTGCAACGAATTCAATGAAGCCAGCGACCATTGCAACCGGAGCTGAAGTTAAAGTTCCTTTATTCATTGATAATGGGGAAATTATTAAAATTGATACACGAACAGGCGTTTACGTAGAACGCGTTAAAGGATAAGCATGAAAAACACTGCCCTACTTCAAAAACACCTCGATGCGAATGCAAAGATGGTTCCTTTCGCTGGATACAACATGCCCGTTCAATATGAGGGGGTTAATGCTGAACATGAAACCGTTCGAACAGGGGTTGGTGTGTTTGACGTGTCGCACATGGGGGAGTTTTTCCTCAGGGGACCAAAAGCCTTGGATTTAATACAACGCGTTACAACCAATGATGCATCCGTACTTTTTGATGGGAAAGCTCAATATAGCTGTATGCCAAATGGTAAAGGTGGTATTGTAGATGACTTAATCATTTACAGAATTAGTCAAGAAGAGTACTTATTAGTTGTAAATGCCTCCAATATTGAAAAAGATTGGAACTGGATTTCTTCGCACAACACCGATGGCGTTGAAATGGAAAATGCTTCCGATGCCTATTCGTTGTTAGCGATTCAAGGTCCAAAGGCTGCAGAAGCGATGCAAGCTCTAACCGAAGTAAACTTATCCGATATGGGATATTACACCTTCGCCAAAGGAACCTTCGCAGGACAACAGAACATCTTTATTTCTGCCACTGGCTATACGGGTTCTGGAGGTTTTGAAATTTATGTGCCTAACGAAGTTGCTGTTGCTGTTTGGGATGCCGTATTCGAAGCGGGAAAATCCTATGGCATTAAACCGATTGGATTGGCGGCAAGAGATACCTTGCGCTTGGAAATGGGATTTTGTCTGTATGGAAATGACATAGATGACACCACCTCACCCATTGAAGCAGGCTTAGGATGGATTACTAAATTCACCAAGGACTTTGTGGATTCCGATGTACTAAAAGCGCAAAAGGAACAAGGAGTGTCACGAAAGTTAGTGGCCTTTGAAACGATCGAACGAGGAATTCCTCGCCACGACTACCGTATTCTTGATAAAAACAATCAAGTCATCGGTAAAGTTACCTCAGGAACCATGTCGCCTTCTATGAAAATCGCCATTGGATTAGGTTATGTTGAACTTGCTCATGCGGGACTAGATTCTGAAATCTACATTGAGATCAGAGATAAAGGCGTATTAGCAAAAGTAGTTAAGCTGCCATTTTATAAAAAATAGCTCATTACATACGAAAGTATAAAGAGCAGCGTTATTGACGCTGCTTTTTTTATGCGTATACTACAACTACCCTCCTCCGATCAACCAAGAAACAAACTTATTGCTCAAGGCGTTCGAAACCTCACAGACTCAGAACTAATTGCATTACTCCTTGGGAAAGGATCCCATCAAAAAAATGCAAAGGAACTGGCTCAAGAACTTCTAGTCTATTCAAAAAATGATTTGAGCCGACTTTTTGGCGCCACTCAAGATACCCTGACTCGTTTTCAGGGCATTGGTCCGGCAAAAGCATCCACTCTGCTGGCCGCATTTGAATTGGGAAGACGGTTTTCAGCTCATGACCCCATGCAAGGTAAAATCATTCGTAATTCAAGGGATGTATATCGATTTGCAAAACGCACATTTTCGCTGCTTTCACATGAAGAGTTTTTAATTCTCTTGCTTAATAATAACAATGAAATATTGCACGCACATCGGCTTTCTCGCGGTGGAATTACAGGAACAGTGGCCGATGGTCGAGTTTTGTTCAAATTAGCCTTTGAGTATAAAGCTACTGCAATTATTCTGTGTCACAACCATCCAAGCGGCAATCCCAAGCCCAGTGAACAAGACATTCGACTCACCATGAACTATCGAAAATTCGGGAAATTCATTGATTTACCCATTCTAGACCACATCATTTACAGTGATTTTGGCTACTTTAGCTTCGCCGATGAAGGTTTATTAGATCAGGAATGAAAATCATTACAATTATTGGAGCTCGCCCTCAAATTATTAAAGCTGCGGCGATTAGTCGGGCAATTCATACGCATTTCAAAGACCAAATCACAGAGCTAATTGTCCATACTGGTCAACATTATGATGACAACATGTCTGCCATTTTCTTTAGCGAAATGGGTATTCCTGAAGCGGATTACAACCTTTCCGTAGGAAGCGGAAACCATGGGGCTCAAACCGCCAAGATGATGGAAGGCATTGAATCCATCTTACTCAAAGAACGGCCAGACGCCTTATTGGTCTATGGAGACACGAACTCTACCTTAGCCGGCGCCCTTGCCGCTGCTAAAATCCACATTCCAGTCGTTCACATTGAAGCTGGATTGCGTTCGTACAACAAATCCATGCCTGAAGAGATCAACAGAATTACCTGCGACCATTGTTCTACCCTGCTCTTTTCACCTACTCAACAAGGAATTGAAAATTTAATTAAAGAAGGATTTAGCACGAAAAAACATTCAAATGCATCCATTGATCATCCACTGGTTTTCAAAACAGGTGACATCATGTTTGATAACAGCATGTATTTTTCGAGTATTGCAAATGAAAAACAAGGGTTGGTTGAAAAGCTACAACTAACTCCAGGAGAATTTATCCTTTGTACCATTCACCGCGATTCAAACACGGACAAGCCAGAACATCTAAATCAAATTATTCGGGGCTTATTGCAAATTCAACAGATTTCAAATCAAGTGCTTGTGTTGCCCTTGCATCCAAGAACGCGTAAGAAAATGACGGAACTATTGGAGCCCGCAGTTGCAGAAGAACTACAAGACAACTCGAGAATTCAAGTGATTGACCCTGCGGGATTCCTAGACATGATTTCTCTAGAAAGCCGATGCAGTATGGTGATTACCGACAGTGGAGGCGTGCAAAAGGAAGCCTTTTTCTTTAAAAAACCTTGCATCATTCTTCGGGAACAAACCGAATGGGTAGAAATTGTTGAGAATGGAAACGCCCTACTCGTAGGTTCTAACGAAGAGAAACTCATCGAGGCCTACCATCAGTTAACAACTAAAAAAGACTATACCTATCCCCCGTTTTTTGGTGATGGGCATGCTTCCGAAGAAATTTGTCGTTTGATGCTTGAACATTTATGACACTGATATTTGTTGAACAACTCACCAAGCGACTCAAATACACATTCGATTTTGTGTTTAATGCCCGTGGGCTTAGTTATGAGTTCACCACGAACCTAACCTACTTCAGTACATCAAACCAGCAAAAATTCAATTATTCGACACATTCTCTTCCGGATGTCCCGACCCTTGTTCCTTGCTCCTTGTTATTTGAAGAAGAGATTCATCAGATTTCGCTGGATAAAGTAACCATGGATGATATCGAATTCATGTCCTTTAATGAATGTCCGGACCTCGTGGCCTCCATCTTTTTTGTATTGTCGCGCTATGAAGAATATTGGAAGGTGGAAAGAGATGAACATGACCGTTTTCCTGCCTTATGCAGCATGCAATCCGTTTTCGGTTGGTTAGATGAACCAATTTGTGACCGCTGGGCTCTTAGTCTTTTACAATTTATTGGAATAAACTCGGTCACAGCCTCAGAATTTAAAATTCAACCCACCTTTGACATTGACTCCACGTTTGCATACAAAGGGAAAGGCACTTTTCGAACGACCGCTGGAATCCTGAAAGATCTGAGTAAGGGTCGGATTAATCGGGTTAAAGACCGAATACAGGTGCTTATTCAAAAACGAAAAGACCCTTTTGATACCTTTGACCAGATTACACAAATCGCGGAACAATATCCGGAAACGCGCTGTTTTTGGTTGCTTGCTGATTTTGGTACCTATAATAAAAACCTAAGCTATACGAATCCACAACAAGGTGAGATCATTTCCAAGTTGTCATCAGCATGTGAAATCGGAATTCACCCAGGGTATGACACCTATACAAATGCGACCAACCTAAGGCATGAAATTCATCGCTTAACAAGTTTAACGAAAAAAGAAATAAAAATAAGTAGACAACACTTCCTAAGATTATCAATACCTGAGAGTTACAATCATTTAATTGAACGGAATATTCAAATAGATTACTCCATGGGATATGCGGAAACTACAGGATTTCGTATGGGAACTGCTCGCCAGACCCCTTGGTTTAATTTAATAACCAACGAAATAAGCTCCCTGCAATTACAACCCTTTTGCTATATGGATGGCACCTTGAATGAATACATGAAACTATCTCCCAATCAAGCCATTGAAGAAGTTAAAAGGCTAAAAGCAATGGTAAAAGAATACGGCGGAACCTTTTCCTTTATCTGGCACAATGAAACACTGGGCTTCAAGCATCATTGGAAGGGGTGGGAACCCGTGTTTGAGGAAAGTGTTTCCTACTCATAAAACTTGACCTGTACGCCTGCCTTGAACCAACGTCCCGGCATTTGAACATAGCCCGCCTCAATGTAATCGGTATTAAAGAGGTTGTTTCCCTCCAGAAAAATTGAAAAATTACGTGAAGGATTTACGGTAAGCTTCGCATCCACTAAAGAATACGTATTTCCTCCTACGCGATCTATTCCACGATACGCTGCGCTCAAGTAAACCCAACGGGTTAAGTTCATGGTTAATTTAGTAATCAACTGATGCTGCAATCCAGTAAAGGCATACCTAGATTCCGACTGTTGTACTATATCAATAAACTGATGTGATGCATCAATGTAATTGTAACCTACCGATAATTCCCTGATCATAATTATTCCGTTTCCATTCCAGCGGTAATTAATATTGGATTCAACACCGGTAAATACTACATTCGAGATATTTATTGGTTTCCAAGGATTCGACATGCTAGCCGTCGATCTTACCCAATCAATCATATTGGTCGTATTTCGTCGGTATACAGCAGCTTCAATTCCTAAGATCGACTTAAAGCGTTCTTCACTGCCGGAAACCATTGTCCCCCATGCAAGATTCCAAACAATTCCCAACTCGGCATTCGTAGCATATTCCGGCTGAAGATCCGGATTCCCAACGTTCGAATAATCCTGATAAAACAAATCCGTATAGGTTGGCGCTCGATAACTTTGTCCAATATTCGCATAGATTTTTCTTGGTACAATCATCCGACGGGAACCTGGATTGAATGCCCCTTCAATGCCCGGTAATATTTTTTGATACACTTGATTGTTCATTGCTAAATGAAAATAATGCGCATTGGCAATGAGCGTAAGCTTCTCGTTCAACAAGCTTACCTTATGGTCTAGAAAACCCGAAACAAAGGTTCTGCTTCTATCTCCGAGATTACTACTCACCAAGGATTCCGCTCTATACTCTGCCCCCGCTCCAGTTACTCCCAATGACGAAGTATATTGTACCGTTTCTTCTAAGGTTAACACCTCTGACCAATGTTTATTCGTGTAAAACGAAGGATCGAAGCGTTTCAACCTAAATTCATCTCGATGCGTTCTAAGGGATACCTTCGTTAAAAAAGTCAATTTATTTAATTTCAATTGATGTGAAACCCCTGCAATCGCCATTTGAGTGGACTCCCATTGATCAGGAAAGGCATTGGTATAATATCCATTCGCTCCAAAGGCGCGGTCGGTGTATCCAGCAATCGCTTTTATCTCGTGCACTTTACCAAGCGGTAGTGCGGCATCATAAAAAAACTGTTGATTAACGAAATCTGAATTATACCAATACCCATTGCTTTTATCCAACCCCGCAGAAAACGATTGCCTCAAGTTTTTCACCGGAGCATTTACCGTAAATTGCGTTCCTAGGCCACCAAAACTTGCTCCAAATCCTTGAGCATTTATCCCATGTAATGTACTCGGCGAAGTCACAAAATTCACAGCACCCGTCATTGCGTTTTGACCAAAAATACGCGTTCCCGAACCTTTGTAAATTTCTATATTCGAAACATTGGTTAAAAGCACTGGAAGATTCAATGCATGGTGGCCAGTTTGTGGATCCACTAATTTAAACCCATTGATCAACACGAGATTCTGATCAAATCCCCCACCACGGATACTCAAATCTCCTTGTATACCCTGAACACCACGTTGACGAAAATCTAGCCCCGGAACAAAGGATAAGGCTTCATTTACAGAACGTATCGGTAAGTCGCGATTTTGAACTATGCTTATTAACTGTATGCTCGATGTACGATCGGCATAATTACTAGCGATTCCTTTTCCACAGACCGTTACTACCTTGCTTCGAATGCTATTCAAGTACATGATTGTACGCGTTGTATCCGCAGGCAATCGCGTAGGTGAAGGACTACCAGAAGTTTGCGCATTGATACCCTTGCAAAGCAACAAAAAGCTATAGAAAATGTAATTTTTCATCGATACATTAAATTAATTTCACCCAAATTTGTGTCAAAAGTAAAAGGAATTTCATGTCTTCCCGGTAAAAAATGACAGAAATTTGAGATAAAATGAACACCCGGCAAGGTGGAATAAAACCAAACATCCGCCATAAAATCGGTATTCTCCAACAATAAGATTCCTTTGTGATTTCGGAAGTCAATTTGTATAACCTGCGTCTCATATCGCACCTTTCGTTTACTGGATAGTTTGCCTAACAAAAATAAGCGCATTTCCTTATTGGGTAATTCAACCGTAACGACATGTGGAGAAGCATTGGATTTTTGCTGAAATAACAAGGCATGTTTAAAATTGTCTAAAGAAATCATCTGACGCTCAGATTTTATCAATCGAACCCCCTCTTTCTCAATGTTATAAACAGACGTACCAATTTCTTCTCCATGAATCTCCGTATTATTTGCAAGTAAGAATACTTTCTCGGTATCTGAAACCACTTGTTTTAGGGCGCTAATGTTACTAAACAAATCATTTACCGCATAATGAAGGGCTTTGTGGTTTCCATAAAAATCAACGCTAGACCAGGTAGGTCCAGGCCAACAATCGTTAAGCTGCCAAAAAAGTGACCCCATGCATCGAGGAGCATCTAATAAATGGCCACCAATCGCAGAGGAAACGGCATATGCCTGGGTAAGTTGAGATAGATAAACGAACTCCTTGAACGATGTTGGTTTTCCAAATAAGCGTTCTGCATGTTTCAAGATCATCCCATTGCCCACGTAACTTTTTTGATGGTGTTTCATCACCGAAGAATTCAGGTTCCAATCTTTCTCGACACTAAACCGGTTGAGGGTTGCAAATTCAGGAAAACTCTGAAAACCAAATTCTGCATTAAATCGTCCGATTTTAGTAGCAAAATCAGACATTGGGTCTGTACCGTGCCATACGCCCCAATAGTGCTGTGTTCCATGATTGTAAAAATCAGATTTACCCCAATTGCTTAACGGTGAAGTATGTACATAGGGTACATTTGAATACTTGGATAAGGTGTTTGGCAATAGGTTTTTAAAAAGGTCATCATATGCTTTTTCAATCGTGGATTGGTCTGACTTGCTAAGTAAATATTGCGCCTGAAAACCCCAATTCTTCCAAGCCACATCTACCTCATTATTTCCATTAAAATACACAACCGATGGATGTGCAGTAATTCTTGGTAGTTGATATTCCAGTTCTTCCTTAACGTTCATTAAAAACATAGAATCCCCAGGATACATCGCACAAGCAAACATCGCATCATGCCAGACCATAAGGCCTAGGCGGTCACATTCGTTTAAGAAGTCCTCTGTGGCATAGTCACCTCCTCCCCAAATACGCACCATATTAAAATTGCTATTAACCATCAACCTGACCCAATCCTGCCATTCTTTCGTTGATGTGTGTCCCCCAAACATGGATGGAGGAATCATGTCGCCTCCTTTCATGAATATTGGCTTCCCATTCACCTCAAAGGAAAATGATGTTCCCCACTCATCGGTATTCTGATGCAAAGACACCGTTCTAATGCCGAAGGTATAGGGAAAGCGTTCAATCAACTCATTATTCACGTTAAAAACCAGTAAGGTATCTTCATAAAGATAGGAACCCCCTTCGCCTTTTGGCCACCACAAAATAGGGCTCTCAATTTCAAAAGCAATCGATTGAACCGCTGTGGAATCGTTTAAAACCGACCAACCAAACTGAAGTGATTGAAAACGATATGCAGCTTCTCGAACCTCTTTAACCAGAACCATCTGCATACGGGCCTGCTCATCAATGCTTAATGTATTAACCACCATGTGCTTTAGCGCATTCACTTGCTTCACTTCAATTACAACAGGATAGGGAAAGCCCATAGTATTTAATCTGGGTGCCCAGTCCCAACCAAATTGATATTGTGGTTTTCGGGTTAAGGGTGCAGCTTTGATTTTTGCATTATCGTTAGGCGCTGGATAATGAAAGGGCTGATTCTCGTAAGTGGTTTTGTGATAAAGCACGGGTGGCGTAAATACCGCTTCAATTTCATTGTATCCGAGCACTAGCTTATCTCGAACTTCGATGCGATATGGATGAAAATAATTCTCAGCCTCTAGTACGTTCTTCTTGTTTATAAAAATAGAAGCATAGGTATCAATGCACGGGAACTCCAGTTCAACTGCTGCCGCATTAAACATATCCTCTGTAAGAAAAAAACGGCTTCGAACATTCCATTGATGCTCCTCGATGCATTGATACAACTTCTCGTTTTCACCATAAAAAGGATCTGGCAAAATCCCATGTTGATTTAAAGCTTCTTGCACACTTCCTCGCACGCCAAGCGGAAACCATTCTTTTGATATGGGATGTTGAATTTCCCATGAGAGTACCAGCGACTTTTGGGAACGTGCATTAATTGCAATAAAACAAATGAATAAAAGAAACCCTAATCTTACCATTTACGGTCATATTCAGTGTCTACCATTTCATCTCGGGTATTCGTTTTCATGGCAAAATTAAAGCCGTTATACACTGAAAAACCGCCTACATTTCCTTTATTGTCGATTGCAATGAATCCACATTGTAAGCCCGTAAGGTCTTTGTTTTTACGAATAATCCGCATTACCACCTCGCGACAAGCCTCTGAAGGTTTCATGCCATTCCGCATGAGTTCAACTACAATGGCACTACCTGCAACACGAATAATGGCTTCTCCGAGTCCCGTTGCTGTGGCAGCACCTACTTCATTGTCTACGAAGAGCCCAGCACCAATAATTGGAGAATCCCCTAACCTACCTGGCATTTTGTAGGCCCAACCACTGGTTGTACACGTTCCGCCAAAGTTCCCATTCGCATCCCTAGCAATTAAACCAATGGTATCATGGTTTTCGTGATTTATTTTTGGTCGTTTGAATAGGTCTTTATTCTCTTTCTTCCATGCGAGGTAATCTTTTTTCACCTCAGGAATTGGTGTTTTAATGGTTTCAAATCCGTGATCTAAGGCAAACTGTTTAGCCCCCTCCCCAACCAACATAGCGTGCGGTGTCTTCTCCATTACGGCTTTCGCAACCGCCGCGGGATGAGCAATTCCTTCTAAAAATCCAACCGATCCGCTTCTGCCGTCTCCATCCATGCAGCATGCATCCAAGGTAACATGTCCTGTGCGATCCGGCCTACCTCCAACACCAACACTTCTGTTGGTAATATCTGATTCAGTATGCATTGCACCGGCCACCGTAGCATCTAATGCGCTTCCTCCTTGCTGGATAACCTTCCATCCTGCTCGATTTGCTTCTAAGCCGTGAATCCAAGTGGAAATGATTAGTGGGCCTTCAATCCGTTCTTCAAACATATACGAAGGAAGCATTGCGCCTTTCACGGGTTCAATCATACCCGCTGCCACCAACAAGGATCCGGCTTGAATAAATTTCCTGCGATCCATAGCTTATCGTTTTTTCTTTTTTTGTTCTGCGCCAAGCCAATCCTGAAAAACCTTTGCATTTCGTAGATGCTCTGCGCCACTTACCGCAAAATTGTGACGACCTGAATAATCAGGTTTTGCGCACATAAACAAGTAATTAACTCTCGGAGCATTTAAAACTGCGTCTAACACGGCAGTGGAAGGCAAGTTGATTGGTCCCGGTGGCAAACCTTTCACGAGGTAGGTATTGTACGGGCATACAATATTTCGGTGAACGGCTAACAAGCGTTGTACCCCATCCAATTTATCACCCCAACAAAATTTAAAGGTTGGATCAGATTGCAATTTCATTCCAGTTCGAACACGGTTTAAATACAAACCTGCAATGGTAGGCCATTCATCAGCATTGACCGATTGTTCGGCATAAACGATGCTTGCCAAGGTCGTTACTTCGCTTGGAGAATTCAAGCCGATAGCTTTCATTTTTGATTTTCTTGCATCGGTCCAAAACAATTTGAATTCATCGGCCATACGCTGTGTAAAGGCTTTCTCATTGGTGTCGTAATAGAGCTTGTAAGTATTTGGGATAAACAGGGCGGGCAACTGTTCCACGGTAAACCCATACTTGCTCAACGTTGAGCCTGAAAGTAAATAGGAAATCAATTTTGAACTATCCAGATCAAGGCATGCGGAAACTTTTCCTGCCATTTGATAAATGGTTTTACAATTATTGAAAGTCACGGGAACCTCTATTTCAGCGTTACCATTTCCGGCGGAATTTATGGTAAATCCATTGAGCAAGGTTCGAAATGAGGTATGAGGTTGAATTTCATACATCCCCACTGCAATTCGGTATTTATTTAAATTCTTGTAGGAGGCTACTTTTAAAAAAGCGTCTTTATCCGTGATTAAGCCCTCTTTTTCCAGTTGGGATGCCAAAACTTCGGGCGAAGTAGGTGAACTAATTAGAAAAGCGATATTTTCTGAATTCGTGGTGGTAGACATACCCGACCAAAGCACAAGCAGTTTAGGTAGAAGCACTAAGAAAACAATGAGTAGAAGGCTAGCTGCAACCGTTAAATAGATTCCTCTTTTTGATTTTTTAAACATAATTGAAACGCAATTTCATCTGTTAATTTTCCATTGTAAATATACCACTCCTTCCGAATTCCTACTTCCCGAAATCCTAACTTTCGAAAGAGGTTAATACTCGGAACATTGTCTGATTGCACAAAACATTGCAAGTTCCGCAATTCTAATTCATCGCGACAGTAAGCAATACATAGCGAAAGTGCTTCACTGGCAATGCCTTGCCCACGGTCGGCATCATCTGCAATTAAAATGCCTATCGTGGCAAAACCGTGCTTAAAATTCACATCGAATAGATCAATAGTACCAACTGGTTTACCCGATTCCTTGCGGTCAATCATTAAACGTACCTGTCCTGAATTTCGAAGGTTCGAAAACTGTTCAATAAGTTGATGTATATTGTGCATGGAGAACGGTACTTCCGTATGGCTTACCCGCCAATTCAAGCGATTATTTTCCCAAATGAATAAGGTAGATGCATCGTTTGGCTCTACTGCTCTTAGGGTAACCGTTAAACCATTCAAAAAGCTCATAGCAGGGTTATTTCTCCATTAAACACGTTGGACGCAGGACCAAGCAACCAAATTTGCTCAAATCCGGATTCATTTCGAACAAAACGAACGGCTAATTTCCCACCCTTTGCATTAACAACTACAGTTCCTTGGGTGAGTTCATTTCGGAACGCTAAGAATAAGGCACATGCAGTGGCGCCTGTACCACATGCCAAGGTTTCCCCTTCTACGCCTCGTTCATAGGTCGCAATATCAATTTCATGGCTTGATTTAACTTGAACCAAATTTACATTTACTCCATCCTTTTTATATTGTGCTGAGTAACGAATTTCACGACCTAAAGCCAAGGTATTCTCCGTGCTTAAATCATCAGATAAGGTAATATAATGTGGCGAACCTGTATTCATAAGCGCTGAATCCACTCCAAAGAATTCAATATGGTTTACATCACTCATGTGAATACCTATCGATGAATCTTCTCGGATATATTCATGAATTCCATCAATTGCATGAAACGTATGAGTGGTAGCATCAACACCTACCGCATTCGCAAAAGCAACAACACAGCGCGCACCATTACCACAGAAACTTTGGGAACCATCCGGATTATAAAAAACCATTTCAAAATCCGAATCATGTGATTCATTAAGAAGGATAAGTCCATCGGAACCAATGCCGTAATGGCGATTGCACATCCATTTTATTTGATCAATTCCTAGGGTGTTATACGTACCACTACGGTTATCAATCATGATAAAATCATTTCCAGCGCCTTGGTATTTTTCAAACTGAACCAACATGCCGTAAAAGTAGGAAAATGTTATCAAATGTGCTTAACAATCTTTAACAGCGCTCGTTTTACAAATTTTCATTCAGCTTGTTAATATTGTAACGAATTAAAATTTAAGCACATGAAAGGAAAAAATTTGCTCAATGTATTATTGGTTTCTTTTTTAGGAGGAGCGCTACCTTTAGCCGCTTATTTAACCTATCAAGCAACTTCAACCAAATTATCTGATAAGGTCCTGGATGGTTCAAGCTACTATGCGCATCCTGTTGGTTTAAACGGAGAAACCTTACCGGATTTGACAGCAGCTTCTGAAACTAGTGTTAATTCGGTTGTCCACGTAACAACGAAAGTAGTTTCCACTACCTTCCAACGGGATTTATTTCAAGAATTCTTTTACGGACCTGGGGCCGGCGGACGAGAATTCAAGCAATATGGTTCTGGAGCAGGGTCTGGTGTGATCATCTCTTCTGAGGGATATATTGTAACGAATAATCATGTCATTGAAAATGCGGCAGAAATCCATGTGATACTCAACGATAATTCAGAATATACGGCTAAAGTCGTTGGAGCAGATCCTTCAACTGACATCGCGGTATTAAAAATCGAAGGCACAGGAACCTTTGTACCGATGAAGTTCGGAAACAGTGATGCGTTAAAAATTGGAGAATGGGTGTTAGCCGTTGGGAACCCCTTTAATCTCACTTCTACTGTGACCGCAGGAATTGTAAGTGCAAAAGCACGAAACATTAATTTACTCTCGGATAGAACCGATAAAGACGTGGTGCCAATTGAATCGTTTATTCAAACGGATGCGGCTGTGAATCCTGGAAACAGCGGGGGTGCACTCGTAAATACGAAAGGAGAACTGGTTGGAATCAACACCGCGATTGCTTCTCAAACCGGCGCATATTCTGGATATTCCTTTGCAATTCCGGTAAATCTTATGGAAAAGGTCGTTAAGGATTTAATTGATTACGGCTTAGTTCAACGTGCTTATTTAGGGGTACAAATCTCTTCAATCAATCAAGAATTAAAAGAGAAAGAAAAGCTTCCCAACTTGAAAGGAGTTTATATCAATAGCGTGGTTGATGGCGGTTCAGCAGACAAAGGAGGATTGAAAACCGGTGACGTTATCCTAAAGATTGGAGTGAAAGAAGTCAATTCGCCAGCTCAGCTTCAAGAGGAAATTGGAAAACGTAGACCTGGCGACAAGGTAGTTGTCACGGTCCGCAAGAAAAACGGAGACGAAGAGGTACTTGATTTAGTACTTCGAAATAAAGACGGCGAAACGGAATTATTGAGCAAGGAAGAAATCACCAAGAATTTTGCACTTGGAGCTACCTTTGTTGAGTTGACCGACAAAGAAAAGAAAGACTTAAACATCACCTTTGGTGTTAAAGTAAAAAGCATCACTACAGGTAAATTGAAGTCCATTGGGATCAGTGAAGGAACAATAATCACCAAGATAAACAACGACCCGGTAGAGAATATCGATGAGTTAACCAATAAGCTTAATGGGGTTAACCGTGGAATATTATTGGAAATTGTCACCCCAAGTGGCGCAAGGGATTACAAAGGGTTCGGACTCTAGGTTACAAAAAAGTTACTAAAGTGGAATGGTTGAAAAGTTGTTGAAAATCGCCAGATAAAAATTTTAAATTACACATTTTTTGATTTTACTTTGCTCAACAACATAATTAACTAAACATTCCTTAAATTATCTAATGAGACAGTTAAAAATAACCAAATCTATTACGAACCGCGAAAGTCAATCCCTGGATAAATATCTACAGGACATTGGCCGAGAAGAACTAATTACAGCTGAAGAAGAAGTTGAGTTAGCGCGCAAAATTAAAGCAGGCGATCAAAAAGCCCTAGAAAAACTAACCAGAGCTAACCTTCGATTCGTTGTATCTGTTGCTAAGCAATATCAAAATCAAGGACTTACCCTACCCGATTTAATTAATGAAGGGAACTTAGGTCTGATTAAAGCAGCACAAAAATTTGATGAAACACGCGGATTCAAATTTATTTCTTACGCCGTATGGTGGATTCGTCAATCCATTCTTCAGGCTTTGGCTGAACAAGCACGTATCGTTCGTTTACCACTAAATCAAGTTGGTTCATTAAACAAAATAAACAAGGCATTCTCGCGCTTAGAGCAGGAATTTGAACGTCCACCTTCAGCTGAAGAATTAGCAGAAGCCCTTGAAGTTCCGGAGGAAAAAATTAAAGAAAGTCTTAACGTTTCTGGTCGTCACGTATCAATGGATGCTCCACTTTCAACCAATGAGGATGGAGGAACACTAATTGATGTTATGGTGAATAACGACACGGCTCGCACAGACTCTGGCTTAATGGCAGAATCCTTACAACGAGAAATCGAACGTTCACTTAGCACGCTAACTGATAAAGAACGTGAAATCATTCGCTTGTTTTTCGGTATCGGAATGAATCATGGCTTAACCCTGGAGGAAATCGGCGCTAAATTCAACCTAACGCGCGAACGCGTACGTCAAATCAAAGAAAAGGCAATTCGTCGTCTGCGACACACTTCGCGAAACAAACTATTGAAATCTTATTTAGGATAATACATGAGGCTGCGTTTTCGCGGCCTTTTTTTTTAGTTTATTTTTTCATCATCAATCAACAACAACATGAGTGTATCACTTGGCTATGAGCAAGAGCTCAAAAATCACATTGAACAGGAACGCGCAGCTGTAAAACTGCAAGGAAAGGTGGGCGAATTATTATACGACCAAGGTATAGAATTAGTACTTTTTCGTCACCACCTGCTCGATGTAACTATTTCTGAAATCCTTAACCTGCATGAATATGCCGGAAAGGTTGTAAACAAACCCATTGACGTATTTACAACGGCAGAAATGGCTGAGATCATTGCTTCAATGAACTTGGCTCCTTCCAAATTAGACATTGGTAAACTTGCCAACGAGTGGTCAACCGAAGGAAATGGAATATCGAAACTTGAGTTTCTTCAAAAAAAACTGGGTGGATTCAATCAAACAAGCGCTCCGAGTTTTGAGCCACGCGATGTCGTGCTTTATGGATTCGGTCGAATTGGTAGACTCGCCGCCCGCGAATTGATTCGTCAGGCAGGAAAAGGTCAACAATTAAGACTACGTGCCATTGTAACCAGAGGAAATACAGACAAGGACATTATAAAACGTGCGTCCTTACTTAGTAATGACTCAGTGCATGGCGCATTTAAAGGAACCGTTAATGTTGATTTAGAGCGCAAATGCTTGATAATTAATGGTCAGGTGGTGCAAATGATTGAAGCATCAGCACCCGAAGATGTTGATTACACAGCGTTCGGAATTCATAATGCATTGGTTATCGACAATACAGGAATTTATACCAACCGAGAAACCTTATCCCGCCATTTAAATGCCAAAGGTGTTTCAAGAGTATTACTTACAGCACCTGGAAAAGAAATCCCGAATATCGTATTTGGCATAAACCAAGGAACCTTGGATTTGGAAAATGAGAAGATTTATTCTGCAGCCTCATGTACCACCAATGCAATTAGTCCGATTCTAAAGGTCATTGAAGACAAGTTAGGCATCGTGAAAGGACATATCGAAACGGTGCATGCCTACACCAACGATCAGAATTTATTAGATAATATGCACAAGAAAGTTCGACGTGGACGTTCTGCTGCAATTAACATGGTTATTACTTCTACGGGTGCAGGAAGTGCCGTAACCAAAGTAATTCCTTCACTTCAAGATAAATTAACAGCGAACGCTGTTCGTGTCCCGACACCGAACGGTTCATTGGCAATTTTAAGTTTAGAATTGAAAAATGAAACAAGCATTGAAGCAATCAATGAACTCATCAAAGATGCCGCATTAAACGGTGATCTTGTCAATCAAATTTATTATTCGTTTGACCCAGAGCTCGTTTCATCAGATATTATCGGAAACACATGCTGTTCGGTATATGATTCAAACGCTACCATTGTTTCTAAAAACGGAAAGAACGTTGTTCTTTATACTTGGTATGACAATGAATTCGGATATACCAAGCAAGTAATCCGTTTAGCAAAGTATATCTCCAAGGTACGAAGAGCCATATATTACTAAATCATTAAACACCGGTTGTTGAAAAAATAGCCAGTGTTAACCCCCTTGGTCTTTGATTAAGCGTAACTTTGTAGCATTAAAAACTATAGAGTAAGCAGAATATGGCTGATATTTTTGAAAAAATCCAAGCGAATCGTGGTCCAATCGGAATGCACGCTAAAGAATCACATGGTTATTTTACGTTTCCAAAATTGGAAGGGGACATTGGTCCGCACATGAATTTTAGAGGAAAGGAAAAATTAAACTGGTCTTTGAATAATTATTTGGGCTTAGCAAATCATCCAGAAGTCCGAAAAGCGGATGCGGATGCAGCGGCTAATTATGGATTTGCAATGCCAATGGGCGCACGAATGATGAGTGGTAATTCCGACTTTCACGAGCAACTGGAGCGAGAATTAGCTGATTTCGTTTCAAAAGAAGATTCAATTCTAGTGAACTTTGGATACCAAGCGGTAGTTTCAGCGATTGATTGTTTAGTTGATCGTCACGATGTAATCGTATATGATGCGGAATCTCATGCCTGTATTCTTGATGGAGTTCGACTTCACATGGGTAAGCGTTATGTGTTCAAGCACAACGACATCGAAGATTGCGAGAAGCAATTACAACGTGCCACAAAATTAGCCGAAGAAACAGGAGGAGCAATATTGTTAATCACTGAAGGTGTATTCGGAATGCGCGGCGATCAAGGGATTTTAAAAGAAATTGTAGCTCTTAAGAAGCGTTACAGTTTCCGTCTTTTTGTTGATGATGCACATGGAATTGGTACCTTAGGAAAAACGGGTGCAGGAACAGGTGAGGAACAAGGCGTACAAGATGATATTGACATTTATTTTGGAACATTCGCGAAGTCATTCGCTATGATTGGCGGATTTGTAGCCAGTGATGCGCAAGTGGTTGAATATTTAAGATATAACATGCGATCCCAAATTTTCGCTAAGGCCATGCCGCTTCCACTGGTTGTTGGAGCCCTTAAGCGTCTTGAATTGATTCGAACAATGCCTGAATTGAAAGATCGATTATGGGAAATCACTAACGCCTTACAATCCGGATTAAAAGCAGCCGGCTTTGAAATCGGGCCAACCAATTCTTGTGTAACACCAGTATACATGAACGGGTCAATTCCTGAATCTACCAATTTGATATATGATTTGCGTGAGAACTATAATGTATTCTGCTCGATGGTGGTATATCCAGTAGTTCCTAAAGGAATGATTATTTTACGCTTGATCCCAACGGCGGTTCATACCATGGAAGATGTAAATTACACCATTGAATGTTTTTCTAAAATTGTAGATAAATTAAAAAATGGCGAATACATGAGTGAGACTATTGCAAAAGTGTAAACCGGAAACCATTGAACATAAAAAAAGGAGCTAAGTGCTCCTTTTTTTATGCCTAATTAGCTTATCTACCCTTCTTTTCCGGGATTTGATTTCTTACCTTTTTGTTTTTTTACAGCCAGGTTCAACTCTTCTTTCCCCTCTTCAAAATCCATAAGTACGGTATCTCCTTCAGCCATGTTGTGATTTATGATACCCTCCGCTAATGGATCTTCAATGAATTTTTGGATTGCTCGTTTTAATGGTCGTGCACCAAACTTTTCATCATATCCTCTTTCCACGATAAAATCTTTAGCTTTTTCAGTTAACTCCAGATTATATCCAAGGGTTTTAATGCGAAGGATTAATTTATCCAATTCCAAATCAATAATCTTATGAATATCTTCTCTCGTTAATGAACGGAACATAATCATGTCGTCTACACGATTTAGAAACTCAGGTGAAAATGCTTTTCTGAGTGCGTTTTGAATTACCGCCTTTGAATTCTCTTCTTTCGATTCTTCTTTTGCCTTGGTGCCAAAACCTACACCCGTCCCAAATTCTTGCAATTGACGTGCACCAATGTTCGATGTCATGATTAGAATGGTATTCTTAAAATCAATCTTACGACCCAGACCGTCGGTCATGTGACCATCATCTAATACCTGAAGCAATAAATTAAATACATCCGGATGCGCTTTTTCAATTTCATCCAAAAGAATTATTGAATACGGTTTTCTGCGAACCTTTTCGGTGAGCTGTCCACCCTCTTCATACCCTACGTATCCCGGAGGTGCTCCCACTAAGCGTGAAATACTGAATTTCTCCATGTATTCAGACATATCAATTCGGATCAAGGCATCTTCTGTATCAAAAAGGTACTTTGCAAGCACTTTCGCTAATTGTGTTTTCCCAACACCTGTTGGCCCTAAGAAAAAGAACGATCCAATCGGCTTGTTTGGGTCTTTTAACCCCGCTCGATTACGTTGAATCGCCTTCACCACCTTCATTACCGCTTCATCTTGTCCAATAACTTTCCCATTTAAGGCAACTGTCATATTCACAAGCTTACCTGATTCAGTCTGGGAAACTTTTGTTAATGGAATACCGCTCATCATAGAAACAACTTCAGCGACATCTTCTTCGGTAATGGTAATGCGGTTGCTTTTAGATGATTCTTCCCATTTACGTTTCTCTTCTTCTAATTTCTCAGACAGCTTGCGTTCCGTATCTCTAAACTCAACAGCTTTCTCATATTGCTGCGCTTTGATAACTTCACTTTTCTTTACCTTAATGTTCTCGATTTCTTGTTCAATTTCAACAATCTCTTTGGGAACATTAATGTTCGTAATATGCACCCTCGAACCCACTTCATCCAAAGCATCAATCGCCTTATCCGGTAGGTGACGATCTGTGATGTAACGTTCCGTAAGCTTTACACAAGCAGTGATTGCTTCTGGCGTGTAGGTAACCGAATGATGTTCTTCGTAACGCTCTTTAATGTTATGTAAAATCTGAATCGTTTCATCGATGGTGGTTGGCTCAACGATCACTTTTTGGAAACGTCGTTCCAGTGCTCCATCTTTCTCGATATACTGACGATACTCGTCCAAGGTCGTAGCACCGATTGCTTGAAGTTCTCCGCGCGCTAAGGCTGGCTTGAACATATTTGACGCATCAAGGGAACCGCTGGCACCACCCGCACCAATAATGGTATGAATTTCATCAATGAATAAAATAATGTCAGGGTTCTTCTCTAACTCCTGCATTACCGCTTTCATGCGTTCTTCAAATTGTCCACGGTACTTAGTACCTGCAACCAAGGACGCTAAATCCAGAGAAACTACACGTTTGTTAAAAAGAATTCGGGACACTTTTCGTTGTACAATACGCAAGGCTAAGCCTTCTGCAATGGCACTTTTCCCAACGCCTGGTTCACCTATTAAAATCGGATTATTCTTTTTTCTACGAGAAAGAATTTGGCTTACACGTTCGATTTCTTTTTCGCGACCAACAATTGGATCCAAACGCCCAAGTTCGGCCATCTTTGTTAAGTCACGACCAAAATTGTCGAGTACAGGGGTTTTAGACTTTGAATCTGCAGGTCGTTTTGGAACCCCTCCTGCATCCTCTTCTTCGTCGTTACTCCCAGGGAACTCCGCCCTTGGAAATTTATTTTCTTGATTCATTGACATATATTCTTCTTTAAGATTTTCATACATAATACCATATTTATTGAGCACTTGACAGGCCACACAATCGTCGTATTTCAAAATGGTCAATAAAATATGTTCGGTACCAATCATACTTGACCGGAATAACTTAGACTCCAGGAAGGACTGCTTCAAAATATTCTCCGATTGCTTTAAAAGGGGAATGTTCGTAGGAAGAAAAACAGCATTCGTTGAGGACTGCTTAAGAATGGTTTCCAATTCGTCAGAGAGCGTTTCAAATGAAATATCAAATTCTTTAAGCAATTCAAATGCTTTCCCCTCATTGAGTTTAATAATAGCGAGCAACAAATGTTCAGGGGCTACGAACTCGTTTTTCAACCGAACTGCCTCTTCCCTACTTATTCGAATTAAATCTTTTACTCTTGGCGAAAACTTAGCCTCCATCCTACATAGTTATAAATGCAAATATAATTCTAATCTTCATCCGAAGTTCAATTTAACTCCTATAGAAACAAGTTTATTCACAATTAAGTTACAAGGGGCCCTTTATTCACATGTATGGCTCTAAATTGTTAGTAAATTCCTTAATAATCGGGTCATTTACGCAGGTCCTTTTGTTAAATTTGTGGTTCTAACTAATTTTATAATAATAGGGCTCGAAGATTATGGCAGAAGGTGAAAAAATTATACAGATAAATATTGAGGATGAAATGAAATCAGCATACATCGATTATTCGATGTCTGTTATTGTTTCTCGTGCATTACCTGACGTGCGTGACGGGTTTAAACCGGTGCATCGTCGCGTATTATATGGTATGCAAGACTTAGGTGTTTATTCAAATCGTCCATATAAGAAATCAGCGCGTATTGTCGGTGAAGTGTTAGGTAAGTATCATCCGCACGGTGATAGCTCTGTATACGACACAATGGTGCGTATGGCCCAGGAATGGTCCTTGCGTTATCCGTTAGTGGATGGACAAGGTAACTTTGGTAGTGTGGATGGAGATTCTCCGGCAGCCATGCGTTACACGGAAGCAAGATTCAAGAAGATTGCTGAAGAAATGCTGGAAGATCTTGACAAGGAGACGGTTGATTTTAAACCCAATTTTGACGATAGTTTAGAGGAGCCAACGGTTTTACCAACAAAAATCCCGAACCTATTAGTAAATGGTGCTTCTGGAATTGCTGTTGGTATGGCGACCAATATGGCGCCGCACAACCTTACCGAAGTAATCGATGGTATTGTTGCCGTGATTGAAGACCCAGAATTACCGGTAGAAGATTTATTACAATTTGTTAAAGCTCCAGATTTTCCTACTGGAGGTATCATTTATGGATATGAAGGTGTTCGCGATGCATTATTGACCGGTCGTGGACGAATCGTGATGCGCGGTAAAGCGGAAATCGAAGAGGTTCAAGGACGTGAACAAATCATTATCACCGAGATTCCATATCAAGTGAACAAGGCGGAAATGATTAAAAAAATCGCCGAGCTTGTAAACGATAAAAAGATTGAGGGAATTTCTGATTTACGCGATGAGTCAGACCGTAACGGAATGCGCGTTGTGGTGGAAATAAAGCGGGATGCGATTGCGAATGTAGTATTAAACAAACTATATAAGTTTTCCTCGTTACAAACCTCATTCTCAGTTAATAACATCTGTTTAGTAGACGGTAGACCGCGCTTATTAAACTTACGCGAAATCATCGACCAGTTTATTTTATTCCGTCACGATGTGGTGGTTAGAAGAACGCGTTACGAACTTAGAAAAGCGGAAGAGCGAGCGCACATTTTAGAAGGATTAATTATTGCGTCGGACAACATTGATGAAGTAATTGAAATCATCAAAACATCTGACAGTCCGGATCATGCACGTGAACGCTTATCTGATCGCTTTGGATTAAGTGAAATTCAAACGCGTGCGATTGTTGATATGCGTTTACGTCAGTTAACTGGTCTTGAGCAAGACAAGCTTAGAAGCGAGTACGAAGAGCTCATGAAGTTAATTGCTGATTTAAAAGACATTTTAGATCGTGAAGAGCGAAGAATGCAGATCATCAAGGATGAGTTGCTAGAAATTAAAGCGAAATACGGAGATGCCCGTCGTTCATCCATCGAATATGCGGCATCAGAAATGCGCATGGAAGATTTAATTGCGGATGAAGAAGTGGTCGTTACGATTTCTCATGCGGGGTACATTAAGCGTACAAACCTGAATGAATATAAAGTTCAGAATCGAGGCGGTATGGGATCAAAAGGATCTACCACCAGAGATAAAGATTTCTTAGAGCATTTATTTGTCGCTACCAACCATAATTATTTATTGATTTTCACTGAGAAAGGACGTTGTTTCTGGATGCGTGTGTACGAAATTCCGGAAGGGAATAAATTATCGAAAGGAAGAGCCATTCAAAACTTGATTAATATTCCTCAGGACGACAAGGTTAAAGCGTATGTAAAAGTTCAGGATTTAACAGATAAGGAATACATCAATAATAACTTTATTATCATGTGCTCTAAGCACGGGGTGATTAAGAAAACGTCGCTTGAGGCCTATTCTCGTCCGCGTACCAATGGAATTAATGCCATTACGATTCGTGAAAACGACGAATTATTAGAAGCGAAATTAACCAATGGAACGAACGAGATTGTTTTAGCAACTTCATCTGGTCGCGCGATTCGATTCAATGAATCTACCGTACGTCCAATGGGTAGAAATGCCTCAGGTGTTCGTGGTGTTACCTTAGCTGGTGGCTCTGACGAAGTCATTGGTATGATTTGCGTAGAAGACATTTTCTCAACCATCTTGGTGGTGTCTGAAAAAGGATTTGGTAAACGAACCTACTTGAATGACCCAGAAGATAAAGAACCGGTTTATCGCATTACCAACCGCGGTGGCAAAGGGGTTAAAACCTTAAATATCACGGAGAAAACAGGTAAATTACTATCAATTCAAAACGTATTCGACGAAGACGATTTAATGATCATTACGAAATCTGGTGTTACCATCAGAATGCATGTCGACACGATTCGAACGATGGGTAGAGCAGCTCAAGGGGTTAAATTAATTAACTTGAAAGGGAATGCCGAAATTGCTGCCATTGCACGCGTACCGCGCAGTGAAGACGAGGATGAGGACGAAGAAGTGATTGATGCAGACAATAATGGCGATGAGTTAAGCAACGATGGTATGAATGTTGATGAACAGGATGCCGATTCTACGGATGAACCAAACGATAACGAATAATAATTTTATGAAAAAAATCAGTCTTCTGGTAGCTTTACTGTTTGTTGGAGCTTCCTTATTTGCACAAAAAATTAATGTTACAAACGCTCATAATGCTTTTAAAAACTATGTTCCAATTGTAGGGAATTTGGAAACTAACAAAAAAGTATTGTCCGAAGCTAAAGAAGCAATTGACCTTGCCGCTGTAAATTCTGAAACGGACAGTGCTTTAGACATGCATCGATATAGAGTAATGATTTATTACAGTTTGATTGAGTCCGCAACATTAGAAGCAGGTATTTCTGGTAGTCAACCCGATGAAAATTCTATTAAAGAATTTGATTCGAAATTGAAACTAAGTATTGATTTCATTTTAAATGCTCCAAATAATATTAAAAAGGCAAAGTCTGAAAAAGAAGAAGTCTTGAATTTTATTAATGCAAAATCTAAGATTGTTTTTGAAAATGGTCTTGCCATGTTCAATGCAAAAAACTACGAGCAAGCAACCCAACTTTTCATTGGCGCTTATGAAATCTCTAAATACATTAATGTAGAAAATGTAGACGCAAAAAGTAATGCAATACTATGTTTTAGAAAATCTGCAGATACATTGATGTCCTTAAAGAAATACGATGAAGCAAACAAACTTGGTGAAATAGTTATGGAGTTTACGCCCAATAACATCGAGGTAATCATTTCATTAATCAACGTAAATCTTCAAAAGAACGATTTGGTTGCCACTGAAAAATACTTGAACATTGCAACGAGTATTGATTCTACCAATAAACAGTTATTTCTTGTACTTGGCACGTCGTTAATGGATATGAAACAGCAAGAAAGAGCAGCTGCAGCCTTTTTGAGAGCCCTAAATCTAGACCCATTATACCCTGATGCAATTTATCAATATTGCTCCTTGCTTTTTAACTGGTCAATTGAACTTAGAGGAAATGCTTCTGATTTAAAGATTAATGACCCAAAAGCTAAAGCGATGGAAGAACAAGCACTAAATAACTTAAATACCTCCATCAAATACTTAGAACCGTTCTTAATCGCAAACCCTAACGACAAAACCGCCTTGGAAATTGGTTGGAGAACATATTCTTACCTTGACCAAACCGATAAATCGGCAGAACTAAAGAAACGATGGGAAGCCATTAAATAAGGTAAAGCCTCGCTCATGCGGGGCTTTTTTTTATCACCTCCTTGTCTGTTGAATCGTATTAAATTTGTATTTTTGAGCTATGTCATTTGTGCATCCAGGGTATTTATGGTTTCTCAGCCTGCTTGCCATCCCCATTATTCTGCATCTTTTTCATTTCCGACGCTTTAAGCGATTTTATTTTCCTTCCCTGAAATACTTAAAGGAACAAGAACAGGAAAAGAAATCGGTTAAAAAACTTAAACGTCTACTTATTCTTTGCGCACGGCTGCTTGCCTTAGCAGCGCTCGTAATTGCCTTTGCTCAACCCTTCTTCAAACAAACAGAGGAAACAAAAAGCGGAATCCCGGTTACTGCAATTTATATTGACAATTCACTGTCCATGAGCGCTAAAGGAACCGAAGGAGAATTGTTGTCCGAAGCGCGCGAGATTGCTAAAAAAATCATTGCAAAAAGTGCAGGCAATACACGTTTCTTTATTACAACCAATGAATTCTCTGGTGTTGAACGAAAATTACACTCAAAAGCCACAGCCGTTGAAGTAATAGATAAGATAACTCTTAATAAAACACCCCGAGACTTAGATCAGGTAATTGAATGGCAAAACGATTATTTAAATCGGTATCACCGTGAAGTAAGCAGCATAGCAAAGGTTAATCGGGTCGTCTTGTCTGACTTTCAAAAAAGCACAGGAACCCTGTCTTCGTATAAACAAGCTAAAACCGCATGGATCGATCAATCGTTTCTAATTCAGTGCTTACCGCAAAATACTGATAATGTATTTGTAGATTCCATATGGATGGATAACCCCGTGCATAAACCAGGACAATCGTGTAAAGTGAATTTTCGAGTGAAAAATGTGGGTAAAAATGACCTAACGGATGTTCCAGTAACAGTGCTTTTTGATGGAAAAACACGCATGACCAACCTTTCCATAAATGCAGGAAGTAGCGCAACGAGCCACATGTTCTTCACCCCAACCAATCCGGGATATATCGAAGGAAAAGTTAGCGTGGCAGACCGGAACATCACCTTTGATGATGACTTTTATTTCACCAATGAATTATCCAAAGAAGGGCGTGTGGTAATAATTAACGGAGAGTTTGGAGAATCAAGCACAGAAAAAGTATTTTTAACGGAACCCTTTTACGCGGTTGAAACCTGTACCGAATTTTCGTTCAATAAAAGACTTTTAAATCAAGCGGATTTATTAATTCTGAACGGAATAAATGAACTTCCTTCGGGCTTAATTTCAGATATCTCGTCATTTTTAGCGCAAGGCGGAAGCGTTTTTTGTATACCTGGAAGCGAGATTAAACTAACGGATTACACGCAATTGTTAAAAACTGTTGGGCTAACCGGATATAATGGAAAAGTCACCACGGGGAATCAACTTTCCGAAATCTCTTATGCGAGCAAGTTCTTTAATGGCATGTTTGATAAACAACAAAAATCCTTGAATTTACCTTTATTGAAAAGTGTTTACGCGATCAGGAATTATCGTCAAGCGAACGCCGAAGTACTGCTGAAATTGAGAAACCAGTTGCCCTTGATGCTTGCGGTAAAACAAAAAGGTATGTTTTATCTATTAAATACTGACCTGAGCAAAGCAAACGGTGGATTCACCGCCAATGCCCTATTTCCATCCATTTTATTGCGAAGCGCAGAACTTAGCCTTCGCTCCCTCCCATCCTATTTCACCATTGGATCAGCTGGAGTCCTTGACATACCCAGCAACACCAATCAAGATGTTCCCTTAACACTCAATTCAAAAACTAGCTCATTCATTCCCAAGCAAATCAACACCGATGGAATAACACGCTTACAATTGAATCAACCTGAACTTAATGAGCGAATTGGTGAAGGTTTTTACGCCATTAAATCCTCTCAAGTCTTAGGAAAAATTGCGTTCAATTTAAATAGAAGCGAATCACAGACCGCCTTACTCTCAAACAATGAAATTGAAAATCAATTTAAAAACGCCGGTTTTACGAATGTTAAGGCTCAATCTATGAGCACCGGGAATTCTACTTTTGAATTGGCTATGGAAAAACCTAATTCATTTTGGCGTACTTTTGTTTTATTGGCTATGCTTTTCTTACTGATAGAAATGGCCTTACTAAAATTCTGGAAATCATGAAGGTTCTTTTAAAATCAGCACGTATTACGGATGTTGAATCACCTCACAACAACACGAGTAAAGACATACTAATTTCTAATGGACACATTGAAAATATCGCAACTTCGATTTCTGATCCAGACGCCATAATACTTAGTATACCCGAATTGCATGTTTCACAAGGCTGGGTTGATTTCAAGTCTGCTTTCTTTGATCCAGGATTTGAGGAACGCGGTGGATTAACGCAAGGACTTGATGACGCAGCCCTTGGAGGATTCACCCATGTAGGTGTTTTACCCTCGGATAATCCGTCCGCTGATACTAAATTGGCCATTGAATATAAACAACGAATGGCAGATGGTCATTGCGTTCAACTTCATCCAATAGGCGCAATTACTAAACAACAAAAAGGAGCGGAACTCGCTGATTTATTTGAGATGTTCCAAGCTGGTGCCTCATGGTTTTCCGACGACCAACACCCAATTAATGAGGGCATCTTAACACGCGCCTTACTTTACTCACGGGATTTTAGTGGTAAAATCATATTCACTCCGCGGTCAACGAACTTTGCGCCGGAAGCACAGGTGAATGAAGGAATGGGTTCAACACGAACAGGCCTTAAGGGCGACCCCTCACTTGACGAACGTTTACAGGTAATCAAAGCTATAGAAATTGCATCTTACACTAAGAGTGCACTTCATATCTCAGGAATATCCTCAAAAGAATCCATTGGCCCTATTCAACAAGCAAAAGCCGCAGGCTTGCCAATTACATGCGACGCACATTTAATGAACCTTTGTTTTACGGAACAACAAATTCTTGATTTTGACACACGATTTAAGGTGCTGCCTGTATTGCGTGCTGAAGAAGATCGGATTGCCTTAATTCAGGCCTTATCACAAG
The DNA here is from genome assembly GCA_044347515.1 of Crocinitomicaceae bacterium. Classification (GTDB taxonomy): domain Bacteria; phylum Bacteroidota; class Bacteroidia; order Flavobacteriales_D; family Crocinitomicaceae; genus UBA952. The sequence continues at coordinate 61,871 of JBIKUO010000007.1, forward strand.
GTATTATTGATGGAATCGTAACAGACCACCGTCCGTTTGTACTTGACGATAAACAGGTTGCGTTCGATGAAGCCGCTTTTGGTGCGCCGCAATTACTTACAGCCTATGCAGCACTGTTGAAAAACACGAAATTGTCAAGCGATATATTGGTTGAACAACTCTCCGTAAAAAATCGCACCTTATTCGGAATCCCTTCGAATCCAATCCAACTTGGTGCAGCTGCAGACATAACCTGCTATTCACCAAACCTATCTTGGAATTTAGATTCTAGTTCCCGCGATAAGGCATGCAATCCATTTGCTGGTGAAACCCTTCATGGCAGAGCCATCGGAATTATCAACAAAGGCATTGTCATGCTGAACCAACCCGAACATGTCGGCTAAAACCTTTATCGCTCAATTCCTTAAAAGAGGAAATAAAGTTGGTGCGGTTGCTCCAAGTTCACGTTTTTTGGCCGCAAAAATGCTTAAGCACATCCCCTTTGAACGCTGTGAAACAATTGTTGAATTTGGTCCTGGAACAGGCGCATTTACAGGGTATATTCAGAAAAAAATGAAGCCCAATGCACGCTTGATCATCATTGAGCTAAACGAAACGTTTTGCCATGATCTGATACAAAAATTTGCAAGTTCAAACACAGAAATTATCCAAGGTTCGGCTACCGATTTATCTAGCATCCTATCCGACCGTGGAATTCAATACGCAGATTGCATCATTTCTTCGCTTCCTTTAGCAATTTTCGATGAAAAATTGAGAGAACAGATTCTCACAGCTGCCCATAAATGTTTGTCGACAGAGGGGCATTTTGTTCAATTCCAATATTCCCTTCAATCAAAGAAAGCCATTCAACGCCATTTTAATCACATGAATTTGGCATTTACTGCTCTAAATTTTCCTCCGGCATTCGTTTACAGCTGTAAAAAATAAGGAACTCGTTCAAAGTCCTTATCTTTGCGCAAAATCTAAGAAATGTTATCTGTACAGAATCTATCCCTACAATTTGGGAAACGTGTTTTATTCGATGAAGTAAATGCAAAGTTTGTTCAAGGAAACTGTTATGGCGTCATTGGCGCAAACGGAGCGGGAAAATCTACCTTTCTCAAAATTCTAATCGGTGAACAAGATCCTACCACCGGAAGAGTTGAATTAGAACCTGGCAAGCGCATTGCCTTTTTGCGTCAAAATCACTTTGAATTCGATCAATACCCAGTTTTACAAACCGTAATCATGGGACATAAACGCTTGTATGAAATCATGCAAGAGAAAGATGCATTATATGCTAAAGAAGACTTTTCAGAGGCAGACGGCATGAGAACCGCAGAATTAGAAGGAGAATTCGCAGACTTGGAAGGATGGAATGCGGAAACGGATGCAGCTACGTTATTGAGTAATCTTGGGATTGACGAAAGTAAACACGACCTGTTGATGCAAGAGATTTCAAATGAACTAAAGGTTCGAATCCTTCTTGCGCAAGCACTTTTTGGTAACCCGGACGTACTAATTCTGGATGAGCCAACCAACGACCTCGACCTTAAAACCATATCTTGGCTAGAAGATTTCTTATTGGATTTTCGAAATACGGTTATCGTAGTATCGCACGACCGTCACTTCTTAGACACCGTTTGTACACATATTTGCGACATCGATTTTTCAAAAATCAATCTATTTACAGGAAATTATACGTTTTGGTACGAAAGCTCTCAACTTGCTGCTAAACAACGTTCAGATAAAAACAAAAAAGCGGAGGAAAAAAAGAAAGAGCTCATGGAGTTTATTTCCCGCTTCTCTGCGAATGCGGCTAAATCGAAACAAGCCACCAGCCGACGTAAAATGTTGGATAATTTGGACTTGGAAGAAATTCAACCTTCGTCCCGAAGGTATCCAGGAATTACCTTTCACCAAGATCGTGATGCAGGAAATCAAATCCTATCCATTGAGAATCTTGGTAAAAAGCATGAAGGCAACTTCCTATTCCAAGGCATTACCTTTACAGTAAATAAAGGCGATAAAATTGCCATCGTTTCGAGAGATTCAGTGGCATTAACCCAATTTTTTGAAGTGCTAAACCAAGAAGCCAAAGCAGACACAGGTTCTTTCACCTTTGGAACCACAATCAGTACCGCTTACCTTCCTAACGACAATCACCATTTCTTTTCAGATAAAGTCAGTTTAATTGATTGGCTTCGTCAATATGCGCAAGGAGATGAGGAGCGTGAAGAAGTATATTTAAGAACCTTTTTAGGTCGCATGTTATTTACTGGTGAAGAGGCCATGAAAACTGCCAATGTACTTTCCGGTGGAGAAAAAGTGCGTTGCATGCTATCAAAAATGATGTTAGCTAAGGCAAATTTCCTAATGATGGATGAGCCAACGAACCACTTAGACCTAGAATCAATTACCGCATTAAACAATGCCATGATAGATTTCAGGGGATCGATGCTGTTTACCTCACATGACCAGGCGCTTGTTAATACCGTAGCCAATCGAATTATCGAACTAACTCCAAATGGAATGATTGATAAAATGATGACCTATGATGACTACATCGCTGATCCAAAAATCGCACAACTGCAAGAAGAATTATACTAAGAAGTATGGTCGATTACCGCATTAGCCTATACCAAGCAAGTCGGCATCGAATTCAAGTTCATGTTACGCTTCCTACTCCCGACGATGAAACCATACTCCGTATTGCAGCTTGGCGTCCAGGAAGGTATGAAGAAGGAAATTTTGCACGACTCATTTCAAACTTGAATGTATACCATGAATCACAGCGCATTCCTACCGAGAAAATAAGTAAAAATGAATGGTTAGTACACACCAAAGGTATCGATTCGATAGCGCTAAGCTATTTATATTATGGTTCCGAATTAACCGCTGGAAACACGTACTTAGACGAGAAATTACTTTTAATAAACCCAGTTAACTTACTCGTTTACAATGACTATTGCAAAACATCAGGAATTAAACTAACCATTGAAATTCCCCGAGAATGGTCGCTTGCAGGACTTGAACACAAAGCTAATAGCCTACCTGAATTCTCAACCTTAGACGAGGCATTCGATACGCCAATTTTAGCCAGTCCTGCCATTGAGTCTTATTCATATGAAATTTCCGACTACACATTCTACATTCATTCAGTTGGGGCGCATGGAATATCCTCAGAACAACTCATAAAAGACTTCAAACACTTTACAGCGCCGCAAGTGCAAGCTTTCGGCGAATTCCCAAGCAGTACGTTTTCGTTTCTTTTAATTGGTGTGCAGGACAAATATTTGCATGGGGTAGAACACTTGAATAATACGGTAATTGTTCTTGGTCCAACTGCAGAATGGAAAAGTACACGATACGAATCCTTATTGGCTGTGGCATCACATGAATTGTATCACGTTTGGAACGTGAAGACGATTAGACCCCTGGAGATGTTACCCTATCGGTTCGAAGGACCTACCTATTCTAGGCTAGGCTATGTATATGAAGGAATTACTACCTTTTTCGGTGATTATTATTTACTAACCGGTGGATTGATTACGTCGGAACGTTATCTTGAACTGCTTGAAGCACAGATCCAAACGCACGTAGATAATGTGGGCAGATTCGCATATTCGGTTGCGGATTCCTCCATTGACACGTGGGTTGATGGTTATGTAAAAGGCACGCCAGGAAGAAAAGTATCAATCTACAACGAAGGGTGTTTAATGGCGTTTATTTTGGATGCGAAAATAAGAGAAGCAACAAATAATAAATCCACCTTGCAACACCTCATGAAACGCCTATTTTATGAGTTTGGATTAACGCAAATTGGTTATACCGAAAACGATATAAAAGGTCAACTTCAGCAAATTTCCGGGATAGATTTCAGCAGCTTATTTGAACAATACATTCATGCAGCGAATGGGTATGAATCCTTGCTTCAAGAAGCGTTTTCTTTTTATGGAATTGAACTTCAGCAAGAGGTGCCAACCGAACTTTACAAACGATCGTTGGGCATTAAAATCTTAACTAAAACTGAAAAAACATACATAATAGATATCGCACCCGGTAGTCCTGCGGATGTAGGTGGATTAGCCGAGGGAGATCAGGTCGTATCTATAAATGACCAAGAAATCACCACCAATATCTCGGAAGTACTCGCTTCCCTTGAACACGAAATGTTGAAACTTGTTATTTGTCGCCGTGGAGAAACCATTGAAAAAACATTGCCCTTGGTTCAACGGACCTTTTACCCAACAATGAAGTTGATAATGAAAGAAACTGATCAATATCAAATTAAAAAGAATCGTCAACATTTTGGGTTATAGTGTTGGGAAAATTTCAAGGCTTTTTTTGTATTTTTGGATAAACTAGAATTATTATGAAAACAATCTACCTATTCATCATTTCTTTACCTTTTTTAAGTGTAGCGCAATCTTTTGATGCAACCAATGAAGCCGCTATTGGATCCTTAGCTTCTTTGCACCTTTGTGATTCAAACGCAAACATACAAGCCAACATCATGGGAGCTAATGCCACATGGGATTTCAGTCAAATCGCTGGGATTTTCGGTGTTACAAAAGATGTTCAAATACTCGATGCCACACAAGATCCAAATTACGGATCATTTGCGGGTTCTACTAAAATGTATGATATCGGTGGAAACCTACAAACGTTTTATTCATCCTCTGCAAATGGACGAATTTCTCAAGGTTTTGTTTTTAATGAAGTAAGCTTGGGTGCTGTGGTTGCAAGCTGGAATGTAGACCAAGAAAATCTAATGGCTTATCCGTTAAGTTTAGCATCTAACCCACTAATTGACGCCTTTTCTGGGACAGTAACATCCACAGCAACTGGTACCTTACCAGCTGCCGGTTCATCTGTCACCATGGTAGATGGTTCAGGGACATTATTATTACCTGGAGGTAATTCCTACACCAATGTGATGCGCTTTCATTTAAAAGATTCTGCAAACGCAAGTGTGTTTGGAACCAATGTAGCGTTTGTGCGAAACGTCTATGAATATTACGATTTCACAGTAAGTAATATGCCGATTTTCATTACGATGTCGGTTGATGTGAATTCAGCCTTAATAAACAACAGCAGCACCATTATTTTGAGTAAAGACCAACCGTTAACGTTTGTGGGTGAAACCGAAATAAATATACCTTCAATCCACCTATATCCAAACCCTGCAGTACATGAAATTCATTTGAGCGGTGTTCAAACTGGGGATGAATATGCAATTACAAACCTCGCTGGAATCCGTATGAATTCAGGGTCTTACAAGGGATCTATTGATGTAACAAACTTATCTACCGGAGTTTATTTACTTCAGATTAATGGGCAAACGCTTGAATTCATCAAATAACTTCATTAACGCTTTTACGGTATCCAAATTTAGGCTGCACCTTAGTGCGCTATTGCTATTTTTTTGTTCGCAAAGCTTTGGGCAAGTTTCACAACAACTCACCCCAGAAATCCAAGCATATTTATTCCACATTGTAAGAAAAAGTCCAATTCTTGAAAACAATGTAGGTTCGGCATTTGAATATAGTGGCCCCTTGGTAAAACTCCCCGACAATAGCATCAATTATGATTCTATTGATAAAATACTGACGGTTTCTCCTAACCTTCTCATTATTCGTACGGATGTTTTAGCTAAAAGTCCGAAAGGAATATTAACAGAGGCTTGCAATAAAACGGCGATGTATGAAATGTGTCGTCAAATACAAAAATATTCGGATGGAGAACCGATTACTTCTCTCCCCCTTTTGGACCGTTATTTCACCTTGTTTTTTGATCAGCTGCCGAATGAACTTAAGCGAGGAAAACTGTATGAACAACTTCTTAATCCGTTAGAAAGTCCCATTTTGTTGACTAATTTCTCATTGAACGAGCGATTATTTAATTTACAAATTAAAGGATTTACAAAAGGCTCCGACAACAAACTCATAATCGATGCGCAAGGTAAAGCAATCAACCAAGCGATAGAAGAGCGCACACGAAGTTTATTTCAGCTCCTTGGAGGCAGTTCGAACTTGTTCAAAAGTATGTTGTTGGCGGCTGGTGACGGAAGCTATACCGAAGGTATGCTTCAGGAACGCGATAAAGATGAGAATGGAAGTTTTAATAAGGGACTTCCAAGGGCAATTGGACTTTTTCCGTATGAAGTTGATGTCGAAAAGGATAAAAAAACCTTAAGGACAAAACGAATTACATCCAAGGAATTATGGACCATAGGCAATCAGAAGCAAACGCAGGTACATTTTGATGTATGGGGTTACAACAGTACGAACCAAACCACAGTTATCGTTGAGAAAGGTGGGAGACAGTATCCACTTTTTGGATCTCAAACCACGCGCTTCTTAACACCCGATTCAACCTTTTCTAAAGGAAGTACCTTCATGAAAGTGCTTAATGATTTGAATGATGTAACTTATAAGGAACTGAAAGAAGCATTGACAGGGAAAAATGGATTAAATGAACAAGTTGTTAAAGCACAAGAACAACTGGGGGAAATCGAAACAATTATCAATCAAAAAGAAGGAGATTTAGGCGAATTATATAAAGAGGACTACCGAACAAAGAATCGCGCCAAGCGAAAAGAATTGAAGCAACGAAAATACGACCACCCCAGCTTAGCCTTGAAACCAAAGACGAAAGCAAGAAAGAAAGCAAAGAACAAACACCAGTCGGACCTTGTTGAACTGTACGCAGGTTATGACGAAACGCTAAGCCTTGTTGAGAGTTTAATCACAGAACGAGATGAACTGGCAAAAGAATTCAACCACCGCGACAAGATTTATAAACGGTATGTACAACTTCTTGGCGAACATTGGATTCCTTTCACAGAAGTAAACGGGCTCTACACCTTCGAGGACGGGACCACGTTTGATATCTTCACGCAAGATTTATCCTTTCCTCCAACCGACTCAAGCGAGCTTGTAGAAGTTAGGTTGCTTTCCATCCCTGAAGACTATGAGGGAGAATCATCTGATGAAATTATGATGCACCTATCCATGGTGGATGTACGTCCGTTTTTTGATGCGGATTTTGAAATTAATTTTGAAGATGTATTTGAATCTGATGCGTACAAGTTTGAAGGCCGAATATTCACAGACAAAGACACCAGTTTTTTTAAAAAACTATTCGAATCCTATAGTAAGAATCCACTTCCTATTGAGTTAACCTTGGATGGAATGGGAATTGGTATATGGAAAGACAGCGCAATCGTTCGTGATCCGGAACAAAAAGAACAAACCTCCTACCCTGGGAACACAAAGGAAGAAAAACAACTGAGCCGAGCGGAATGGGCTTTTAAGTCACTTAGGCATGCCGGTTTACAAATCAAAATCAATCGTTCGTTAAACATCCACATAGAAAGTTCAACGGATCCTGTAATTTCTAATTTAACATCCACGGCCCTACCCATTGAGTCTCTTTTAACGACCAATGGTATAAGTAAAAATGAATTGTTGTCAGTATTACGAACACGTTCGATTTTAATTCAAACAAAAAATGAATTAATCGCAAGCTGTCCGAAGTATCTCAGTACGCAAAAAGCCAAAAAATTCATTGATCAATTGGAAGAAAGCGTTGCGCAGAGTAAGTACTTTATTGGAAATAAGGCCATTAAAATCCCTAAAATCAAAGAATAAGACTTACTGTAAATACTTTTCGGGAAAATTCAATAGGTACAAGCGAATTTTAGCTCGAGTTACACAGGTGTAAAGCCATCTTATATATTCTTGCTTTTCCATATTTTCAGGGATGAATCCATAATCTACAAATACGGTATCCCATTGTCCACCTTGTGCTTTATGCGCGGTAACACAGTAGGCATATTTAATTTGCAAAGCATTAAAATATGGGTTTTTAAGAATGAACTGATAGCGTTTTCGTTTATTTCGTTCGTGCATATAATCTTTTTCAATCTCAAAGAAAAGTGATTTTAATGTCTCTCTCGGTAAATTGGGTGCATCGGAAAACAAGGTGTCTTTAAAGCAAATTACTGTGCGCTCCTTATTCGGTTCACTTGTAAAACTAACCACGGCATGAATGAAATCAAACCCATAAAGATGTTCCTCTTTAATGATCCGAATGACCTCCATCATTTCTCCATTGGCGATTAATCCCATTTCAGAATCTGCAGCCCAGTGGTAATTATTTTTAACCACCATTAACCATTCCCCACGCACCACAGTTTCTTCATATTGGAATAGTCGATTTCTAATTTCTTGATTCCACTTTCCAGCCCGTTTATTAGAAATGGTTAGCATTACAAAGGACTCGTCTCCGTCTTTTCTTGAAGATTCCAAGGCATCTAATAACTCTGACCCATTGATTGAAAATACTTCCCTCCCTAGGCTCGTAAAATAAGGAGGTTCGAAATCAGATATCGTGCGCAGATGGGTGGCATTCCTTGTAATTTGTGAATCCGCCGCTTGCCTGACAACTTCGGTTAGGGTATGTGAGAAAATAGCTAATCCGGGGTAATGATGTTGTAAATAATCGAGGTGTAAAGCGGGTGAATCCGTTTGACCTACAGGCGGCAACTGACCAGGATCGCCAACCAGCATTAAGGAGCACCCTTCACCGGAGAACACATAATCCATTAAATCTTGTAGCAAACTACCTTCTTGCTGAAGTGATTCTACCCCAACCATAGAGGCCTCATCCACTATAAACAAGGTGTTTTTATACAAATTCTTTGCTTTTACCAACCCGCTACCCTCCATAGCATCTGATAAAAAGTAAATCAACTTATGAATCGTTCCTGCGGGATAATCTGCATACATTGCCATTACCTTAGCTGCCCTTCCCGTAGGTGCAATTAATTTCAATTTACGTTTCTGTTGAATAAAATTTGAAACGATGTAAGAAATCAAGGTGGTTTTTCCGGTTCCGGCATATCCTTTAAGCACAAAACATCGGCGCTGTGAATCCGCTTTATCAAAACGAATAAAGGTTTGAATGGCTTCTGTTTGATCCTTAGTAAATTCCATATGCAAAGTTCTTAAATAAAGTGATAGCGGATACAATCCTAGGGCTTAAGTTAAATTAATTGTAGCTTTGTGGATAACATGAGTACGTTCACAATTCTATATGAAGAAAACAAAGTTTCCCTGCTTTCTAAGGAAAACATGTTTCATTGTGATATACGTTCGAACACGGAGCCATTAATCCATGAAGAAATCAAAAGTTTTTTAAAGGACAACTCAAATTCTTCCTTTCTTCACGCACCCGATTTTACCCATGCAGTTGTTGGAATAAATCACATGGCAATTCCCCATGCAGTTTTCGAGCAGGCGAATGCAGGAGCATATCACGCACGCATGTACGACACCTTGAATGCAACGCATGAATTATACAACACCTTGAGTGCAAATGGGCAAGTTCAGTTGATGCATGCGCAGCCCACGTGGTTAAACGGATTTGTTACAGCACATTTTAACGGAGAGCCAATTCACAGCATTCATTACCTCTTACTTTCTTCGTTACAGCGCAGCACTGGATACACGATAGATCTTCATTGTTTTGCGAATCAATGCTACCTCGGTGTGTATCGCGACCAAAAGTTGTGGTATTCCGATTTTTTTGAATTCACATTAATCGACGACATCATTTACATGCTTTTAAACATGTTGAATCAATATAAGTTAAGTACAGAGGGCGCTTTACTGCGCTTAAGCAGTACTCACCCCACGATTCACCCCACGCTGATTAATGCATACTTGGAGCGCATTGAACCGTTAAATCTTTTGGCTATAGAATCCCGAGACATTCGTTCGCTATTTGATCACATCATATGAGAATCATTTCAGGATATTTAAAAGGAAGGTCGTTTTCCGTACCCTCAAGCTTTCCGTCTAGACCCACCACAGACTTTGCGAAAGAAGGTTTATTTAATGTACTCGGCAATCAAATGGATTTTGAAGAAGTGCGCGTTTTGGATTTATTCGCAGGAACAGGCAATCTCAGCTTTGAGTTTATATCTCGAGGTGCCCTTGGAGTTACCTGCGTTGATAAAAGTCCAAAAGTTACTGCCTGGCTTAAGAAAAATGCGGCCTCGCTTGGTATTGAGGATAAAATAAGTTTGCATACACAAGATGCCTTAGCTTTTGTCCAGCGCGCAACGCAACAATTTGATCTAATCATAGCCGACCCACCGTACGACCTAAAGATTCACAATGCTATAGTTCAAACTATATTTGAACGAAATCTGTTAAGGACTGATGGACAACTTATCATGGAGCATGGAAAATTTACAGTACTTAAAGAAGAAACAAATTACGTGAATACGCGTACGTTCGGTAATGTAAACTTTAGTTTTTTCAAATGAAATACCGTCGCGCTTTTTTTCCAGGTTCATTTGACCCCTTCACCAAAGGTCATGAAGCCATAGTTCACAAAGGGATTACGCTCTTTGATGAAATAATCATTGGCTTAGGAATACACTCAAATAAAACGCCTTATTTTGATACGGAATCGAGAAAAGCACACATCTCTTCCTTATTTATAGACTTGCCGGTTAAGGTGATAGATTACAGTGGATTAACCATTCGTGCCTGTGAACGGTATGAATGTTCGTTTATACTTCGTGGGTTACGAGACACCAAAGACTTTCAGTATGAGCGCTCCATTGCCCAAATGAATATAGAAATGGCTTCGATTGAAACGGTTTTTTTACTGACGGATCTGAAGAATTCAGCCATTAATGCCACCATTGTTCGTGAGATTCATCAGCAAGGCGGCGATATAAATAAATTCGTAACCAATGCTCATTTGTTAGTTAAGTAACCATGAAACTACGTTACCTGCTGCTTTTTAAACTCTGTATTCTATCCACCATTCTAGCCGCACAAGTTAGTATTATTGGACATGCACCACAGTTTACTAATCAACGATTTTATTTATGGAAGTATGAGGATTTCATAAGTGATAAATTATCACTTGTTCAAGATACCGTTGTAAGCGATCGCGGAATTTTTAAATTCAATACGAAAGTTTCTCAAATTCAAAAAATGGTGTTAGGAAATGACCAATTAACAGCCTATTTGTATGTTCAGCCAAACGCAAAATACACGGTAGAATTTATAGCAGACAATCCCCAGCACAACAGCTACAATCTAAAAGAAGAAGTTGAACTCACATTTTTTGATTTAGATAGCAATGACATCAATTACAAAATTCTTGGGTTTCAGGCCTGGATTGACAATTATATGGCGGATATATTTGTAGAACGCGAGGTTAATCCCGGAGCATACGCTTCCAAAATCACCTTTCTAAAAATGTTAGCGGCCAAAGATATGAAGGCGGATACGTCCACGTATTTCTCCAATTTCATGCGCTATACCATAGCAAACGACATTGATAATCAACGCTACCTTGGCGCGCCCTCTAACCAAGAAAAATATCGACAATACCTTGAGCGTAGTCCCATACGCTACGAATGCGATTTTTATATGGATTATTTTAAATCGTTTTACAATCAATATTTATCACAAATCGATTCTGAAATTTCGGATAAGTTATTTGCTGCATTTGCCGCTAACAATTTATTGGCAAGCGATACCTTGCTGGCGAAATGTGAATTCAGTAGTAATCCAGAATTGCGATCACTCCTACGGATATACGTCTTAAAACAAGCATTGTCTGATGATTTTTTACCGAAAACTGTAATTCTTTCAAACCTAAAGAATATTAGTAAAACTTCTGAGTATCCAGCACATCGGAAAATTGCCCTAAATGTATTATCACAGGTAGATTTAATACAGGTAGGAAGTAGTTTCATACTGGATGAACTTGTTGGAACTAAGGAACGTGTGAACTTGAGTGACATTTCGAATAAGCACATTTACTTGCATGCATTCAATCCATCCAACACCAATGCTATTAGCGAATTAAGCGCCTTGAAGAAGTTGATAAAAACGTATGGAAGTAAAATCGAGTTCGTTACGATCTATGTGGAGAAAAAAGAGTTAAATGCTTCTGAACAACATGCAATGGAACAGATTAATTGGACGCGTGTTGGTTTTCCTTTGGATCATGAAATATGGACGAGCTTAGGGATTCGAACCTTTCCATATTATATCTTAATCGACCGTGATTTTAATGTCATGGCGGCTCCTGCCCTATCCCCTACGCCTAATGGGAAATACGAAACGATAGAAAAAACCTTTTTTGAATTATCTAAACCGTAATTAAGATTCAATTTTTGCGGAAAGACCTTTGTCGAGCAAGGCAACACATTTGGGTTCAAGTTCATCGTAGGATCCATGTTTTACCGCACATTTTCCGCCGTAATGTACAATAAAAGCACATTGTTCAGCAGCCTGCGGTTCATGACCACACACGGTGACCAAACAATGAATCACGTGATCAAAGGTGTTAAAATCATCGTTATACAGAATTAATGCTAATTCCTTTTCTTCTAAAACCGCAACTTCTGTTTTTTCGCTAACCTTTTCTTTCATTACTAATTTGACGTTACTTCAAGGGTTAAGGCCTCAGCCAAGTTATAAATTAATTGACTGTTTTCTGCCGATGATGGATAAAAATCGATCTGTTTACGTGAATCTTCAATTACCATAACACGAAATGGAATTTGATTGCGTAAGGCAAAATCATGAAGCAAAGGAAATTTATCTCCATCTTCTTTTATGCTCAGTTTGTTTGGTTTTTCTTTGCCTTCCAAATTCAACTTAAAGTCTGAATAAAAAATTGCCAACAAGGGCGAAATCTCTTGGCGTTCTATTGGGGCTGAATGAAGGGAATTTGGCTGTAATACAAACATTTGCATTCGATTATATTGAGCCATAGAAGACAATCCTATCGTATCAATTTCTTTAGTAAACGCATAATACGTTTTTTCCGGTGCTTGTATCGCTACACCTTCAATACCCTTATTTACAGGCTCCACATTGGATTTAGTTAGATTCGGTTGTTCTTGTTTATATGCCAAAGCCACCTCTGCCTCTTTAAAACTTACTGGAATTCCATCTCGATATGCCACAATATAAGCATCTGCATACCCAAGTGCCTTAAGCGCTGTCTTACGTGCCTTGGCAAGGTTAATCTGATTGAATTTTCCGCTCGAATATTTATATAATCCCATGTTCGATTCGTTATAAAACAATTCCGGCACATTAGCTAATTTCCCATTATCTAGGTTTTTCAAGGCAGCCACCTGAACAGTATAATACACTTCTCTAGGGATTTCAGCTACCGGTGTTGAAGCAGATAACGCGGCGCTCATTAAGCTCCAAGCCTCGGATTCAAGCTCTTGTTTATTTCGAACCTTGCACAATCCTTGTTTTTCATAATTCAACGCAACTTGATACGGTATGCGCTTCCCATCGCAATACGCAACAATGAATGCATCCGAATAGCCGGTGTTACGTACCTGACCTCTTGCATTCATAGCCTCTGTTGAACTTGCAAAGAAACCCGTTAAATAGGCTGTTAACTCATTCGTTAAGCGTTCTCCAGATACAGGCGTAAATTCACGAAAGAAATAATCAGGAACAGGCTTCCTAAAAACCCCGACTTGTACCCGAAACACAAGACCACTTGGCATAGAAGTCAAAACAGGATAAGAATTCCCTTGTTTTTTCTCCGCATTCATACTAAATACAACTTGGTCTTTACTGAATGATAATTGTCCTTCACCTCCTTTTGGCGCTACACCTTGCTCAATTAAATAATGGTAGGCCTCCTTTTGGGGCATCGCGTTAATTGTTTTCAGTACTTGAGCCTCCTGTCGTTCAAGTTTTTTAATTTCATCAGCTAAGTCCACCAGTTGCGAAATAATAGCCGTAGTTTCCTCTGAATTAGTTGAGCGATATAGGCTTAATTTTAATTCGTCAAGTTGCTCCATTACCTCTAATTTCTTGGCCCTCAAGCTTGCAAAATCTTTTCTCAGCGTAACATAGGCATCATAAGAACCTTCTGAAGAGAGACCACTAATCTCTGTATCAGTTAAGGCAACTGATTTTGGTACAGTGAAGAACGATTCGGCAGTAGGATTCGGAGCAATCCCCTGAAGTCCTTGACTTAAGTCGCTCAGGTCAATATCCAAACGCTGTGCATTACCGAGTTTCTCATTCACCTTGGCTATCGATTGTGCTATTCCTTGCGTTAATCCTTCAATCTCCTTGTTCGTAAGAACCGAAGCATACACAGAATCCCCTACTTCCATTTTTAATTTAAGTAAGGTGTTTGCAAGATTCAATTGGTCCTTTAATACGGATGTTTCAGCTTCAACCAACCCATTCTCGCGTTCCATTGTTGAAATTACCCGTTGTTGTTCATCCAATTCATTTATGGCGCGAATCGAACGATTATCAGAAGCCTCCTGGCTTGTTGGGTCCGTTACAACCGGCGTAGTTTCCGTGGTTTTAGGTTGTACCGGATTTTGCGCGCTGATGTTTGGATTTAATTCTGGGTTGGTTGGGTCAGTTACAACAGGCGTAGTTTCCGTGGTTTTAGGTTGCACTGGATTTTGGGCGCTGATGTTTGGATTTACTTCTGGGTTACTGGGATCTGTTACAACAGGCGTAGTTTCGGTAGTTTTCGGTTGAACTGGATTTTGCGCGCTGATGTTTGGATTTACTTCCGGGTTTGTTGGGTCCGTAACAACAGGCGTAGTTTCGGTAGTTTTCGGTTGCACTGGATTTTGGGCAGTGTTGTTTGGATTTACTTCTGGGTTGCTTGGATCTGTTACAACAGGCGTAGTTTCGGTAGTTTTCGGTTGCACTGGATTTTGGGCAGTGTTGTTTGGATTTACTTCCGGGTTTGTTGGGTCCGTTACAACAGGCGTAGTTTCGGTAGTTTTCGGTTGAACTGGATTTTGGGCAGTGTTGTTTGGATTTACTTCTGGGTTGCTGGGGTCCGTTACAACAGGCGTAGTTTCGGTAGTTTTCGGTTGCACTGGATTTTGGGCAGTGTTGTTTGGATTTACTTCTGGGTTGATTGGATCTGTTACAACAGGCGTAGTTTCGGTGGTTTTCGGTTGCACTGGATTTTGCGCGCTGATGTTTGGATTTACTTCCGGGTTGCTTGGATCTGTTACAACAGGCGTAGTTTCGGTGGTTTTCGGTTGCACTGGATTTTGCGCGCTGATGTTTGGATTTACTTCCGGGTTGGTTGGGTCCGTTACAACCAGTGTAGTTTCGGTAGTTTTCGGTTGTACTGGATTTTGCGCGCTGATGTTTGGATTTACGTCCGGGTTTGTTGGATCCGTTACAACAGGCGTAGTTTCAGTAGTTTTCGGTTGTACTGGATTTTGTGAACTGATGTTTGGATTTACGTCCGGGTTAGTTGGATCCGTTACAACCGGTGTAGTTTCGGTAGTTTTCGGTTGAACTGGATTTTGTGCGCTGATGTTGGGATTTACGTCCGGGTTTGTTGGGTCCGTTACAACAGGCGTAGTTTCAGTAGTTTTCGGTTGAACTGGATTTTGCGCGATGTTGTTCTCCAATTCAAGTTTCAAGGTCTGAAGCGAATCCAAGCGGGCCTCTAGCTGTTGGGAACGCGCTGCTAAGGCCTCTTGTTCCTGAGGATTTGCCAAAACAAATCGATTCTTTATTACTTCATTCTCAGCCTTAATCGAAGAAATCTGATTACTGAGCGCTTTTGCGTCGGTTGAATTAACCGATGAAATTTGGGTTTGATTCACTATACGTGCTGCTTGCCCTTGTGCTTCTTGCTTTTTTTGAACGCGTGCTACGAGACCCTCCAAGGTAGAATCACTCAGTGTAAAGCCTTCTTTCTGAAATGAATTCGCAAGTTCGGCTTTTATTTGTTCGTGTTCTTTCTCGGCAATTAAGGAAGAAATGGTACTCAGTTGCTTTTCTTTAGCTTCCTGGTCTGCATTTAATTGTTCTAATTCCTTTCGCTTCGCTTGAGATTTTTCGTCGTTGATTCGTGCTATTTCGTTCTTTAACTGTACCTCACTCTTCCGAAGCGCTTTTAATTCAGCAATTGTTTGATCCGAAGAAGAGGTGGGTTGAACATCCTGAATGGCAATAGAAGCGGGATATTCAATAAACTCTCTAATTACTTCTTGATTGCGACTCAATACCTGAACCAATGAATCTTGATTCTCTTGAATTAGTGCCATCTTGATTTGGTCACTTAATGCGTTAATTGAAGGCTCAACATTTAAGGCATTCCATGAATCGATGTGCTTACTATTCCTTTGGGATGCGAGCGTATTTTCAAGTAATTTCAGCTCATACGTTTGAATTGAATCCAGCAATTGGATTAATTCTTTCGCATAGAATTGATTGGCTATGGAATCCTGACCCTTTAACAATTCCTTATACCTTGAGGCTTGATCTGAAAACGTTTTTAACGTAAACTCGACCTGGTTCTTCTGTCTTGCAAGGTCTTCCGCTGTATCCTGTAAATCAAATCCTGTATTTGAAATTTCAATCAATTTATCAACTAAAAGTTCACTTTTTTCAGTGAGGTTGTTCCCTCCAAGGTTTAATGCCGTAAGTTGCTCTTCTACGTTCTCTTGATCTCCAGCATCTGTACTAACTTGCGTTGGGTTTAATACTGGACGTGCGCTCAGGGATAATTGAGAAATAGAATTCGCTTTGAAAGCCTTCATTTCTTCAGTCATTCCACCTTTAAAGTCGTAGCTAAAACCTGCCAGTTCATTGCCCTGATCCATGGAATACTTTACGTTTTGTTTGAATAACACATTATCCTTCTGATCAGGTAAGGTTTGTTCATTTTCAAATATCTTTTCCGTACCGTCGATATACGCGCTGAATACATACTTCCCGGCGCCGGGCAACAGCATGTTATATTTCCCATTATCATCGCTTGTGAATGGACCATATTCTGTACCGTCTTGGGTGTCTTTCACTTTAATTTGAATCCGAGTGTTTTTCGGATTAACCAAATCCGTGAATTGACCACTTAAGGCGATTAAATTTCCAGCATTAACCGCATAACTTACTTTAAGTGCTTCAATTCTACCGGTAGCTACATTCCGATCCGAAGCAAACCAAGCGGTTGTAGCTGATGGATTTAAGGGGACAAAGAAAAAATCATCTGCCGATGAAGAAAAGGGAAAATCTAAATTCTCTACAGTTCCCAGGGTATTGGTCTCGGGATCAAACGAAACACTGAATAGATCAAATCCTCCCATAGAATTAAACCCATTCGAAGAGAAATAGAGACGCTTCGCCTGTGAATCAAAAAACGGATAAACAAGGTCGGAGGCTGGTGATGAAAGCGCTAATTGGGTGGGCTTAGACCAAACATCCTGACTGATCCGTTGAATGTAGAATAAGGATAATTGAGCGGGATCGTCCCCATAACTCGCATAAAACTTATAGGTATCACCGCGCTTGTAATAACAAATCGGAATGTATGCTTTTTTCTTATCGGCTTTGGTTTGCAAGGATGGATCCGCATAAATTTTACCACCAATTTCCTCAATGTCAAACTTCTGAATGAACGTTTCTTTTGTAGCCAACTGTGCGACCAGGGTCGTTAGTGATTTGGGTTGTTCAAGCAACACATTTCCGTTGTTACAATATGTTATTTCTTTTTTAGCATTCAAACCATCGGAAGGATTACACGCTAAATAGGATTTAAAGGAAGCAATCGCATCATTAAAGCGATAACTGAGGTGATGGATTTTTCCGAGGTAGTAATGTGCATCACAAAACGCAACACTTCGGTTTGCGACAAACTCGAAATACTTGCGGGCATTGCTTTTGTTTTCTGTGTGATATAGACATGCGGCGTAATGAAAATTATAACTATCGGACTCGGGGTCTCTTGCCAATAATTGTTGGAAATCTACTTTGGCTGTTGCATATTGTGCTAACTTATATGCTTCAAACGCCCTTTTTTCAATTTGAATAACGGATTGAGCACTAAGGTTAAAGCTTACAAAAGCAAGTATCAGAAAGCCTATGTTTTTTATTTTGAACACGTCAGCCAATGTTACATCTTAGATGCGTTAAAGTTCATTCGTTGTTCTTCTCCTTTCCAAAGGCGCATGATGTTTTTACGATGTGCTGTAATCACTATGCACGATAGGATAACATTAAACCAAAGTCTTTCCGTTTCTTCCTGGTGAAACAGAAAAAAACTTATAAAAGGAAGCATAAATGCGGCAGTAATTGAGGAAAGGGATACATACCGAGTTAACAGGAAAACAACTAAAAACACCAAAATACATGTTATTGCCGTGAAGGGATTCAATCCCAGGAAAACACCCAATGAAGTCGCAACGCCTTTCCCTCCTCGAAATCCAGCAAACACCGGAAATACATGACCCAATACACAGATACCCGCAGCGAGCATCAATAATACCATCGAACCTGTTTCATCCAGTAAATAATTCGACAAGATCATACTAAGTACCCCTTTCGCAATATCGATAAGAAGGACTAAGATTCCTGTGCGTTTCCCAAGCACGCGAAAGCAATTGGTTGCCCCCGCATTTTTACTGCCATGTTCCCTAACATCAATTCCATGCAACCACTTACCTAACCATACTGCTGATGGTATTGAACCGAAAAGGTAGGATGCAAGGAACGCTAGCGCAATTGTCATTTATTTTGCTCTTAAAAACTCTTTTAATCGGACCATGGCAAGCTGTAGTGAGGCGTCATCTATCCATTCAAAAGAAAAATCTTTTGATTTTCGTTTATCCGGCTTCATTTCAGTGACCATGGTTTTCAATTCACTATCTTTAGAATAGACAAGCAATTTACCATCTTTTCTGTTCATTCCATAATCAAAAAGAAAATCTTTATCGGATTGATCTTTAAATGAGATCAATAAACCTTGATAGGACTTTTCTATTGCTGTTTGTGAAACTGCCATATTAAACTCCACTTCTTTTAAAATCGGTTTGCCTTCAATGGCTATAATTGCACAACGAGTTTTTGCTTTTACTTCGTCACCTTCTTCATCAGTTTCCGTACTTCCGCTTGGGGGCCGAGTAATCCAACCACTTGAGAATCCACTTTCATTGGCTTTTGTTTTGAAGCGAACAAAATCAAATTTCAAGCCTGAAATCACCAGGGTTTGATCAAGTCCGACCGGCATCTTTCTAAGTTTATCCTCTTCGTAATCCTTCAAAAGTTCATTTACTTTTTCTTCGCTGAGCATCTGTCGCAAATACGTGGAAAAGTTAAGTTTCTTCGAATTCATGTCCACATTTTTCTGGCTTTCAAGTGCTTTTAATCCATCGCCTATTTTATCGAACACATCCTTTTGCATAGGGAATTTGATTAGAGTAGATACGTCCATCCCTATTTTCTTTGATTCGTTTTCATAACTGATTGAACCGAAAGAGTTTGCTGTAACTTCACCTAAATTAACCCCAAAACTTATTTTCCCGAGGCCAGTTAAGGAACAGGTTTCCGTGTACATGGTGAGAAGATTCCCCACATCACTTACCCCACTTAATCTTGGCTTTTCACCAATTTGAAAGGTTAAACTGTTTGGGTTATATTGAACATACCCTGAAGAGGTAAAAACCACAGGATCGTCGATTCCCTGAGTTTTTGATAAGAATGCAGGATATACCAGCACACTGTCCATCGATTCAGAATTTTTCCAAAGGAAACCTACTGCTAATTTTCTCCCCAGGTCATTAACCGGATTTTCTGAAATCGGAATCTGAATATTTTTGGCGAGTATAGTATCTTTAAAATTCAACCATGAACGATCAAAGCTGCGGCATGAGTGATTTAATTTGGTTGAGCCATCGCAGTATATCCCCGGACTTGCAGCCACAATTTTAATGTTACCAAAATAGTCGAACTCTTTACTCAATTTAAAATTGTCTTTCTGAGCAATTACGCCTTCCGCCTGAGTTACCGAGTTGAAATATTTAATGGTCTTCATATCCAAAACGGTTAGTACACTGTCTCGATCGTAATATGGATATTTGGCATTTCCCTCATATTTTTTTCGAGAGCTTATATTGATGTTTGCATTGGTGAACGTATGAAATTTAGTCACAAAAGGTGCAACAATTTTAGCGTTATTCAAGGGATCCATAACCGCATTTTTCCTAATCGTAACTTTCATAGAATCCGGATATATTTTCGCATCACCTACCCGCACATATTCAACCTTACCACAGAACAAGGTTTGAAGCTTGAGGTCGTAACTCGCTAGGAGCGAACGAAACTGCAAGGTATCTTGGTCTTCATGCATCGAGAAAAAATTGGATTCTTCTAAATCTGCACCGGCCTCAAAGGTGGTTTTTTGGGATTTAGACTTTTCAAAATCCACATTCGCCTTATCCATGTACCAGAAAAATTTATCCATGGTACAGTAATACTGATTCGGTGGAAACTTTATTCGCTTGGTACCAAAGGAATTAAACTCCCCTTTACGTGTTTTAAATGACACGTTTGATTTCACATCTTTCGTTTCCATCGCCACGGGGGCCTGGCCTTCATTGATAAATCTATTTTTCAAGGCGAAGGAAGAAGTATCTGCAAAAATATCTTCATGTGTAAAACTAAAATCCCTAGAACCAAGGTCGGCATCTGGAAAATGAAGCATGCCGGTACCTCGCATTCCTTTAACAGATAAAATTACACTGCCTTCCATTTCGCATTGGTTGTTAAACATTTGAAGATTAACGCCGCGCCAAGCACTTGCTTTAAGGACTTGTTTTTTTGGAATGAAAGTAACCAAGGCTGCTTCAGAAGTAACATTTGGGACTTTAACTCCAGTAATGGATTCTTTATTAATAAACTTAGCAATTCCAATGGTAGAATCTGGTAAGAAGGTAAGTTTTTGGGAAATGGCGGTAGCGGTGCTGTAATTTATGGTTCCAGCGCCTTGAAGCCCATTATGAGACAAAATCACTTTGTTTTCATACTTCGAATTATCCCCATAAAAAGCCCATCCTCCGGCAGGAGCAACCGTTGAAAAACCCATGGAATAATCGGGCATGATTCTCAAAGGCTCTTTAATCGGCGGGAAAATTCCTCCTGAAATCAATTCACCTTTAAAGCGCTGTGAAGCTTCATTGAAGTTATCCAAACTATCCAATTCAAAGGGTTCCAACCTAAAGAAGAACCGTGATGAATCATAGGCTCCATTAACAATGGATTGATCGTTGTAAACTACTTTTGTCGGATTCGGGGCCAGTAATTTAGGAAAGGCTTTATTGGTCTTACTCCTACCCGATTTCGAAGAAGGTTCATCGATTAAGATCTCCCCTTTTAAATTGGCAAATGAACTAACTAATTCGATGGGTTGATCCCCATCTGCTGCGACCATTGGATTTACCACTAATGCAGCATATGAGGTACTATTTAATTTTACTTTAAAATCTGCATAGGAAAAATAACCATCCTTCAATTCTGTAAATAGCTTACCGGCCAATAATTGTCCTTTAAAAACAATATCCCTATTTGGTTTTAGTATGCAATACCCAGAATCCGGGTACAAGGATACCTGCTGTGCATTTGAAAGGGTTAAACCATCTACACCGGTTAAGAAGACTTGATCCTTATCTAAATCGATGAACGCATAAAAATCTTGTTTTACATACCGTGCATTTAACTTTTTGATTTTTTCAGCTTGTGCCGGTTCAATAGAAGCTGGCAATGGGCGTTCTTTTAAATCACAAGTAAAGGAAATGTTGTCATAATCTAAGCCGCTGGAGTTTGCATCGGCAAAAGAAAACAGTTTAGCTGAAGGCGTAATTGTCTTATCTGTCGTATTATATTGGAGAAAACCTCGCATTGAAAGATCCAAGAGTTTTGACTTAGCGTAATCGATGCTCAATCCCAAGGCGTTTGCTGCTTGTCCTTCCGTTAGTACATCCAATGAATTTTTCCTGCAATAGCCTGCAATTTGAACTAAGGAATTTTGATTACCTACTCCCCAAAGTTTAAATTCGCTCTGGTCGAAATAATTCAAGGATTCAAATTGCATAGATTTCTGAGCTTGTGACGTGGCCATCTCAAAGGTGAATTTAGGAAACGCAGTTCCTGGCTCCCATTTCAACACGGGCGCATTATTCGTAACATTGAAGTGATAATCCATAAATGGCACAACAAACGAACCGCGTTTAGCCGCGGTGTAAAGCAACTGGTTTTTAGGTACTTCAAATTCAAATAATCCGGATGGGTGAACTAGGGAATCTCCATTTGGATAAACGAGTTTAAGGGAAGATTCACGGGATAGAATTCGAGTTGGATCAATATCAAAATGCAACGAACTTACAATAAGGGTCGGTTTGTTCTTGTATTTAAAAATGAGTGTTGCGGGATTTCCTTTCTTACCTGCACCTACTACTCTACTGCCTTGCAGACTAAACCCACCATCGAAATCCATAAACTCCTTTAACTCTGTTATTCGCAAGCGTTGACTGAAAGATGAAAAGAGTGGCGCGCCATCTTGATCTTCCAAGCGGTCTTTTGATTTATCCACCAATGCACCAAGAATCGGTGAGGTGAAATATGGAGTGGTTAAAGAAACCGTATCCGCTTTTAAAACCACATCGGTCATAGCAATCCGATACCCCTTTAACTCAGCAAAGGTTTCTGATTTCTTGAGTCCTGCTTTTTCCCAGGTAATGGTTCCATTTCTACCGATAAACTTTTTTGTTTCATATTCAAAAACTCCACCCGTTTCTGAAACCCAAACGCTATCCTCCCCTTTTAAGCCCGGTGAATACCCGAGCAATTGTCCATCCGAACAGATGATCTTCAACTTTTTCTCGGTATTCCATTGCATGTCGCCTTTAAACACCCATACCGAGTTGTCGTTTTTATGCAGCGCTTTAAAGCGAAACAAATTGTATGAAAACTCAAGAAATGGACTGTAATCCTCCACGTCTTTTGCTCGAAAATCTCGTTCTAATTCAGCCCATATGCTCGTAAAATCAGAAGACCATTTATTTTTTGACTGATAGACATAGGTAGCTACCATAAAATATGCTAACTGGATATCGTTGGATGACGAATACACGGCATTTGCCGCATCTACCATTCGATTAAAATTACCTTCCGAGAGACTTGAGGCATTTGTAATTACTGATGGAAAAACTTGATTAACGTTGTATTCCATTTGTTCCTCAACAAACAACTTTTGACTTTCTTTGAGGAATTTCTCTCGATTTTTTGAAAATGTTTGGGCGTTTAAAAGAACATTAAAGCCGAATAAAAGGAATAGAAAACTAACATTTCTCAAGTAAAATACAAGCCCAATTTTCTTTTTCATATGTATTAATTCGTTTAAATCCGATCGCTTTAGCCTCTTCTTCTAAGGCCTGAACATCCGATGTGAAAAATCCACTTAACAATAACAAGCCCTTAGTGGAGAGTGCGTCAAAATAGGAATTCAGATGGCGAATCAGCACGTTTCTATTTATGTTTGCGAGAATAACATCAAAACCTACTTCAGTTACAACATCAATATCCCCTTCTCGGGCTTGGATCCTTGCGCACTGATTTCTTACTGTATTTTCAATGGTGTTTTCTACCGACCAAGATTCAATATCAACGGCTAAAATATGACGTGCACCTAATTGCTCTGCATTTATAGCTAATATTCCTGTCCCCGTCCCCATATCCAATACAGTCTTGCCTGCCAATTCCATGTGCTCCATAGCCTGACACATCATAAACGTTGTTTGATGGTGGCCTGTCCCAAAGGACATTTTAGGCTCTATTTCGATTACTCTTCCTTTTCGGAATTCAGCGCTATGAAACGGTGCTACAATAGAAAGATGGTCTAACAAAACCGGTTCAAAACTATCTTCCCAAACTTGATTCCAATTTTGACCAGGTATTTCAGTATGTTCGAATCTAACATCGACTCCCTGAGAAATCAACGGGTTAAACAACGTTTCAACGGCAGCATAATCAAAATCCGTAGCTGGTATGTACGCCTTAACTACTTCTCCTTCTTCTAGAAAACTCTCAAAACCAATGTCGGATAACCACAGGGTGACAATTTCATTGGATGGATGAAAGGGAACAAACGTCATTTTCAATTCAATGTAATCTATCATATGCTATCGATTATTTCTTTGAATGAATCAAACTGTAAGGACGCCCCACCAACTAAGCCTCCATCTACATTAGGTAATTGAAAAATTGATTTCGCATTCGTCGCATTGCAACTTCCTCCGTAAACTATACGAATAGTATCGGTGCTGTCTTGGTCAAAATATTGCGAACATAGCGCTCGAATTGCCGAATGCATTTCTTCTATTTCTAACAGAGAAGGTACCTTCCCAGTACCAATCGCCCAGATCGGCTCATAAGCAATAACTAATAAGGGACAATGCGCTTGATTTAATTGGCTAAGTAAGGGTTTCAATTGATGCTCAACAAAGGGTATAGCGGCACCATTGGATCGAATTTCATCGCTTTCACCGCAACAGAAAAAAACTTGAATCCCTAGTGATAAAGCCGTTAGTGCCTTAGTGCACAAAAAATCAGTATCCTCTCCAAAATGCAACCTCCGCTCAGAGTGACCAACAAGTACACTGTTAACATTAAGGTCTTTAAGCTGCATCAAGGATGTTTCTCCGGTGAATGCACCGAACATATCTGGGGCATATGCATTTTGAGCGCCAAGGGCAACACCGTTCATTTTAGATAGCAATGCCAAATAAGGCTGCGGAGGAAATACAACCAAGTCAACAGTCGACTCAATTTCGTTGAGTGACGACACTTTGGAATAGAGCTGATTGGCTTCATCACACGATAAGTTCATCTTCCAATTCGCTCCAATAATCGATTTGCGCATGCTTAAAATTAGCGCAATTTTCAGTCCTACGACTTCTTATTGAGGATTTTTTTGAACTCTGCAGCGTTAAATTCCTCTTTATCAATCCCTTGGTAGAACTTCTTTGAATTTCCATTCCAAAGGTATAATACACCTGGAACTTCTTTTCCGCTTCCTAATTTTTTCCAAAAGCTGACAATATCCATCACATAGTATGGGTATTCTGCACCAGCAAACTTAAAAAAATCAGGAATAACTTCAGGTTCTTCATCCATGAATATGATGCGCATGGACGGGAAATCTTTCACAGTCGACTTCATCGCGGTAAGAGCTTTTGCCGTTGCACGACAATGGTCGCACCCTGGCGCGAAGAAACATAAGATTTTCTTGTCCTTGTTTATATCCGGGAAAATGTTCTCAAACCCCGATGATTTGGCGCTCGGTCCTAAATCAACTTTTGGTATAATACTATCTTTCTTGATGGGCTTAGAATTTGTAACAAGCGAAGTATCGTGGGTATGGGTGGGCTCTACTGCAAGGGTATCACTTACGGTAACTGGTTTAGATGGTTCAGCTTGCTGAAAACGTATTGGTCCGGCAATGAATACACCGAAAATAGATGCCAATAATAAATTACCGATAATGGACCAGTTAAGTCGTGCTTGAAGGGTACCAAACAGCTCCTCCCTGGTATTAGTCTGACCCGTCTGGTCAATTAATGCATCGGATGTCGCAGTGTTTTTCGTTAAAAAATAGTACCAAACTAACAAAGCGATGGAAACAACATTTTTTAACATCGCTTCGAGTGGAGTCATTTCTATAAGTGTTCCGAAACAACCACAATTCCCCGCATTTCCTTTGAAAATGATTTCAAGACCTAATTCCACGATAAATACAGTGAGCATGAATATAGTAACTGGTATAATCACTCGCTTGAGAAAGAATGGCAACAACAGGAGAAACCCAATCGCGAATTCAACCCCGATTAAAATTCTAGATAAATATTGGGCAACACTCAGAGGAATACCCATTGGTTCCAATTGATGAACCTCAAAATATGTTAGGGCGTAGGATGGATTGGGATACAATTTTGCAATTGCGGAAAGAAAGAAAACAAAAGAGATTAGAATTCTTATTGTCCAAGGAGCATACTTCTTAATCGAGTTCATATCGTATTTTTCAACGAAAATAACACGTAGATTTTGCTTTAGAAAAATGCTAACATTTATTTAACATCCATCAGAATTAATGCAAACACTGCATAATTCAACATGTCATAATAATTGGCGTCAATTCCTTCTGAAACTAAGGTCTTTCCTTGATTTCCTTCAATTTGTTTGATCCGATAAATCTTCATTAATATGAGATCAGTAAGCGATTCAATGGCCATTTCGCGCCATGCTTCTCCGTAGTCGTGATTCTTCTTTAACATTAACGCAACGGACTCCTCTTTGTATTTATCATAGAGCCCAACCGCGTCTTCCATTGTCAATTCCATGGGCAAATCTTCGGATTCATTGATTTGAATCAAGCCCATAATGCAGTAATTTACTATGGCCATGAATTCACCTTCTATACCATCTCCAACTTTTGTCTCACCATTTTCTTGAATGGTTCGGATTCGATTTGCCTTGATGTACAACTGATCCGCTAAGGCAATTGGACGGAGAATACGCCATGCTGTTCCATAGTCCGTTGTCTTGGCAATATAAATTTCCCGACATTTTGTAAGTATATTTGTGAAAGAAGCCAAGGTATCGGACATGACAAAAAGTAATTTTTACGGGGTCGAAGTTAAGCATTTTCGTTCAATCGGGTCCATTCGCTTGCGTAATAATTTAGTAAGCATGGAACGCCCTCAAGTCATGGGCATACTAAATATAACTTCAGATTCATTTTATTCCTCGAGCAGATTTGATTCCCTAGAGGGTATAGAAGCCTACTTAAATCGATGTAAATCCCTCGGTGTAAAGTTTATTGATGTTGGCGCGCAATCTACCCGGCCTGGATTTTCAAAAGTAAATAGCGATGAGCAAATTGAAAAATTAAAACCTGTACTTTCATTTTTAAGGGAAAAATTTCCCGAGATTTATGTTTCCGTCGATACGAGTTGTCCACGGGTGGCAGATTGGGCCTTGCAGCATGGCGGAGAGCTCATCAATGATGTTGAGGGAGGTCGGAATAATCCTGAAATATGGGATATTTGCGCTAAGCACAATGCGCCATATATCGTAATGCACTCCCGAGGTGAGGCACATAACTTACACGATGCAACTTCCTATCAAAATGTAACGGTTGAAGTACTTCAGGAATTATCCGAACTTATTGTTAAAATAAGAAATGCAGGAGTTAAAGACATCATCGTTGATCCAGGGTTCGGTTTTTCAAAATCGCTTGAAGAAAACCATGAATTAATGACCAATCTCAGATTTTTTCAATTATTCGAAACACCGATTCTTTGCGGAATTTCTAGAAAATCAATGATTTATAAGAAGCTGAATAAAAATCCTGAAACGGCTATTAATGGTACAACGGCGCTGAATACGTATGCACTTTTAAATGGTGCCACATTCTTGAGGGTACACGACCCAGAGGAGGCATCTGAAATCATTCGATTGCTTAATACCGAGTGATTTGTGTATTTTTGAAAGGATTTTCTTAACTTCGTCGCAATCTTAATGAATTTGAAATTATGAAATTTCTTTCTTTCTTAATAGTGGTGGCCGTTTCCTTAACAGCATTTGCACAACCGACTGCCAGTTTCAGCCTTTCTGACAATGTAATCTGTGAAGGTGATTGTATAGACATTGAAAATACTTCTTCAAACGATGTGGTTTCTTCAAGTTGGTCATTCCCAAGCGGAACGCCATCTTTCTACAGCGGTATGAATCCTGGTCAAATATGTTTTAGTACCGCAGGAACTTATACCCTAACCTTGACGGTAACGGATGCTAATGGAGCTACAAGCTCAGCGAGCCAAGTATTAACAGTAGGCGCTATGCCTATGATTAGTATTGGTTTATTGGATACCATTGGTGGTGTTCCTATCAATGATACGATTATACCAATGTATGGTGGCGTATGGCCAAGTGGACAAATTAATTCAGGTGCTGTTATCGTAGCCAGTGGATTTGTTCCAGGAGATTCCTTGGTATGGGTTACACCAAACGGTGGAATTGACGTCTTTTGTTTTGGTGATGCAGCCGGTGAATGCGACACGGTAATTGTTGCCCCGTTTTACTCATCTTATTACATTCTAAATAATATTTCGCCAGAAGGATGCATCGCATCGGACACCGTATTTGTTGAGGTATTGTTTAGAGATTCTGTTAAAATTTCTGTTCCCGATGCCTTTTCACCTAACGGGGATGGATTTAATGATGTATTAAGGGTAGTGACCAATGTTGATAAAGACATGTACACCTCTGGGTTCCAAAATGGGTTCCAAGGCGATGGTGGAGCGATAGTTTCAATGAATTTTGAAATTTACAACCGCTACGGTCAAATGGTTTTCAGAACAACGAACCCACAAGAAGGCTGGGATGGCACGTTCAAAGGAAAAGCACTTAACGTTGGAACCTTTGTCTATAAGTTAGAATATCGTTTAATTAACGGGTTAGCTGGTTCTCTGAATGGGAATGTAACCTTATATAAATAATGAGTAAGATGATAAAAAAGATCGTATTTCTTGCTGTTCTTGGAATTACACACGTTGCCTCATCGCAATATGCCTATAATTCAAGTTTGTTTTATCAAACTCCTGCATTGTTCAATGTAGCTAGTGTTGCCACTGGTACTGAAGATTTTTCGTTTTGCACGGCCTTTAAAATGCAAAACCTTACAATGTCGGGAACTCCGATGCGCACTAATGCCTTAATTGGTGAATTCAAAATCTCTGATGGTCCGATGAGTAAAAACAATTTTGGACTTGGTTTCACTGTTAAAAATGAGCAAACAGGAGAAAGTAAATTAATGGCTACCGAAGTTAATATGCCGATTAGTTACACCATGCAGTTAAATCAATTTTCAAAATTTTCAGTGGGGGCTTCTCCAGGTAT
The DNA here is from genome assembly GCA_044347515.1 of Crocinitomicaceae bacterium. Classification (GTDB taxonomy): domain Bacteria; phylum Bacteroidota; class Bacteroidia; order Flavobacteriales_D; family Crocinitomicaceae; genus UBA952. The sequence continues at coordinate 90,652 of JBIKUO010000007.1, forward strand.
GATTCTGATGAGTTATGACCCAACCCTACCCTCTTGGGAAACAGATTGGAATGGATGGGCATACAATGGAACTATTGGTGACCCTACCTTTATTAATAGTACCTTAAGCCGTTCATCGAACGCAGCTTTCAATGTAAATACCGGCGTACAATATCAATATCAAACGCGCGATAAATCAAGGTTTTTTGGTGGTATAGCTCTAAATCATTTGAATAAACCACGAATGACCTTTACAGAAACTGGAGAACGAATGTTTATGCAAATGGCAATTAACGTTGGGGCGGACATCAAAACTCGTAGACGTGATTTGAGAATTCAACCGCAGTTAATGGCATTTAAAAACGGACCAAACACCAATTTAATGATGGGTGTAATGTTCGAAAACATCATGAGTAATGGTTCTGATATTACCAATATCCTTAAGTCTAAGTCCATTAATTATGGTGCATTCTATCGATGGAATGATGCAGTAAGTTTAAACTTTAACTACAAAGTGCTTAACTTCAGAATGGGATTGGCGGTTGATGTTACGGTTTCGAAATTAAGCAACGCAAATAAAGGATTAGGGTCGGTTGAATTATTCTTCAAATCCACACACCTATACGGTAAGAAAAAGACGAAAGTCAAATAATCAAACAGGTAAAACGCCTCCTGTGTGAATAAACAGGACCTTTTTCGGCTGTTTAATGTGTTGAAGCTGGCTAATCATACCAATGAAGGCTTTCGCCGTGTAAATGGGATCTAGCGTAAAATTCCCATCGATTTTCAAATCGTTTATTGCCGTATTCAGTGCCTCTTGATTCTTGGCATACCCTGAAAAATGATAGGCATCAAAGCATTTTAATCTAGATTTAGCGACTAACCATGCGTTTGTATAATTAAACTTACGAGCAAGTGCATCCATTTCGCTTATAGAATCGAATCCTTTCAACACAGGAAAAGCCCATACTTCCGTTGGAGGTTTACTACTGAGTAGTACGCCCAAACTGGTTGTTGTAGTGCCTTGAGCCAAAGCAATGATGTCAAAATCCATTTCGTTAGAAATAATCTCCAAGCACCCCTTTAACCCAAGTTCGCTTGCCCCACCTTCGGGAACACTTAACCATGTTTTATTCAAATAGGAAATAAGTTCATCCGAATATTTTTGATGTTTGTAAGCTTCTCGGTCCATAAATTCGAGCGAGGCACCTTCGGCTTCACAGTGTTTTAAATACGCATTCGAATCGGATGTCAACTCATTGCCTCTTACCCTGAGAATGCATGGAATATCAAATAACTTACAGGCTGTAGCAGTGGCCACTAGATGGTTTGAAAACGCCCCTCCATAGGTAATAATGCCATGAACCCCTAACTTCTTCGCCTCCGAAATCACATAGAAAAGTTTGCGCCACTTATTACCAGAAATCAATGGATGAATTAAATCTTCTCTAAGAATGAACAATTCATGTCCATGTATGTTTTGAGGTAGATTAAACGACTCAATTATACTATTTTCAATGGACGGCAAGGATGATTTAGACATGGATTATTCTGAATTCAGCAAGCGTTCTAAGCTTACGGATGAGGATTATTACATTAGTGAAGAAGGATTTATAGTTTTCAAGGAAGCGTACCATCTTAAAAGAGGATACTGTTGCAAAAGTAATTGCAAACATTGTCCGTATGGGTACAATCCAAAGACAGGAGAACTTAAGAAATAATTCCTTTTTCAGGATATTTACCTTTAAATTGTCCGAGTTTTTGTTTGATTTTCAGAATGTCTGCATCTACATCCCCTGTAGGATAAAACACCTCAAGAAATCCACCTTTTTTTGAAGGATAATCAACATAAGCCAACAAAATAGGTACCTCTGCCTTTACGGCTAAGTAATAGAATCCTTTTTTCCAGTTTGGGTTATAACTACGTGTTCCTTCCGGTGTAAAAACCACATAAAGCTCCTCTTTTTCTTTAAATAGCTTGGCGACATACTCAACCATATTATTGTTTTTACTTCTATCAACCGGAATAGCACCTAACGCTTTCAAAATCAATCCCAATGGAAAGAAAAAAATATCTTTCTTTACAAGGTATCTGCCTTGCAAATGCATCATGTAAAACGCTAAGCGACCAAGGACAAAATCCCAATTGGACGTATGTGGTCCCATAACAACTACTGCTTTCTTAATTCCTTCAGGTTTCCATAGGGAAATATTCCAACCAAAAAGTAAAAGAATCTTATGAACTAATTTTCGCATAGTACAAATGTAATCAAAAGGCTTTTCTATACCTTTGCTTAAATGAAAGTCGCTCAACGATTTATTGCAATCATTCTTATTTTCATCATTTGGATTTTGGTATTCGGATATGTTAACTTTCTAAATAGAGAGAGTATCGTTTCATCCATACCATGCCCAAAAGAAACCATAGGCATTGTAAAAATTAATCCAAGAGACATCTTTTCAAAAATCCTTTTTGACTACTCCTTCAGAAATGGGGATGCTAAGATGATGAAAACGGTTTCTGAATATTATCAAAATTGGGTTCAGGATACCAGTTCAGCACGCGTTCCAATTGATTTCTCTGAAAACTTCTGTTTAATTAAATTAAAAGTGAATCAGGAAATTGTTTGGGCACTCGCCGGCAAATCGACTGATAATAAAGTTAAAAGCAAGGGATTTATTCGAAATGGTTTTTACTATGAAATTGTTAGTAGAAGCAATAAAGAAACAAGCAGTCTGAACACGTATTTACTAAGCCGCGATTGGTTTAACACATCCTTTAATTCACGAAAGTCCTTAACCTATGAACTCATTGATCGTCAACAGGTTAAAAACGAATACATCTTTTCATTAAACAAGCAAGAATTAATTATCTGTAGCAAGAAGAAAGGAAGTACCACCATGTTAGTTCCCGATAGTTCTAGAAGTTATTTTAACCTATCTACTCGCTTAAATAAAGGAAGTTTTTTACCTGAGAAATATGCAGACCTGAAAGTACTTACTGACAAATTAGCCGGTTTTTCTTTTACGTATTACGGTGCTAAATACGTTGATAGTGAGGAGAAAGGAACCTATTTGGATCCAGAGTTTGACTTACTTTTTAATTTTTCTCAAAAAACTAAACTTACAGAATTAACCAAAATCTTGCGCAAGGTGGCAAAAGAGGACGTTCGGGTAGAATCGGATTTGATCTACTTAAATCGAGCCCGGTATCGCCTGAAATCAATTAATGATTCCACTATTTTTATTGGCAAAAACAAGGCAGAACTATCAGAGACCAATGCCGCATTTTCTATGATTGGTAAGCCTTGGGTATTAACAGAAATCAAGGATTTAGGATGGAAAGGCGGATTGTTGGAGCTTATTCCTGAATATCGTGCACTCAAAGATTTTTCGCAATCCGTTGAATCCATTAATATGAATATGACCTGCGAAAACGATTTGTGTTATTCAGATACACCAAGAAAAAGCAAGTGTATAAAGGACATCCAACGTGTTTGCATCAAATTCAAACCTGGCACGAATGCAAGGCTTGAAACCTTTAGGGTTTTACTTACTATGGCAAACGCCTATCAGTTTCAGCAAGATTAATCGTTAATTAGCACGGCAATTCGGACAGGCTCAACCACAACTAACCCCAAGTTACTTTTTGTCGTTATCCAAAGTTTTTCGTCAGCCGAAATATCCATTGCTAAAAAGGCGCCAGGAAACCATTTTACCCATGTGTTTCCATGATCCGTTGAAAAATCTATGCCGTTAGAACCACAGGCATACGTTACTCCTTGAAAGTGAATTACATCGGAACGATATCCAAAGGGCGGCTCAGCAGATTCTTTCCATGTTTTACCGCCATTGTTGGAAATAAAACACACCGAGGTTCGTCGATCAGGGAATTGATAATTTCCTCCAACAACAACTAAGTTTTTACGGTCAATCACGCAAAGCGAATAAGGACCCTCCCCTTCTCCAGATTTAAACGGCAGCGTATAGGTCTTCCATTTTTTACCAAGGCGTTTACCAATAAATATATGGGAACTTAATCCGCCGGTTACAAAAAACAGACGGTTTTCTGCAATTTGTACAGTGGTTCCACTCGCCGCATATCCAGCTTCAGAGGCTTCTGCCTTAATTCCTGGCATTGTTTTCCAAGTTAGGCCATAATCTTGAGATAAAAACAAGGGAAATTCACCATTAATTGGGTCTCCCATGGCAAATACAATGGAATCTTTTACCGCAATACCGTCTAGGAATACCCCAAGTCCATTTGGACGAGGAAACAACACGGGCTGAATGCCAGCATTCAGAAACACCTTACCAGTATCGCCCGTTTGCATCCAAAGCACACCGAGTTTAGTCACTTCTACATCCCGGAGTTCAGGCTGTAGGAGATTCATAAGAACAAGTTCTTTTGTATATGGACTATAAGAAAAACAACGTCCTTGATTATCCCCAATATAAACAAACGCGGAGTGACATCGTAAGGCTCTGGCATGTGCTGTATGCGAAACCGTGTCTAATTCAATCAGTTCCTGAGCGGAAAAAAGATTGAGCGCACCTATGCAGAGCAATAAGACGAAGATACGCACCTACTTAGCGAATGAAAAGTAATTCACGGAATTTAGGTAAGGGCCAAAGCTCATCTTCTACGATAAGTTCTAACTTGTCTGCATGGTAACGAATCTCGTCGAAATGCACTTTAACCTTATCGCAATACGCCAAAGCTTTTTCCTCCACATCTTCTATGGAATTCGCTTTTTTCCGTTCAGCGAGCATTTTTTCAGAGGCTGACTTCATTGCAGCTAGGTGCAGGTTTACTTGTTTTAGGATATCAATTTGCGTACTCGCCATTACTTTTCCTTCCTTGTCTCCAAAAACAGACATCATGCCTTGAATATTCTGAATTAGTTTATTCTGGTATTCTAGAACCGCAGGAATGATATTATTATTCACCAAATCTCCCATTAATCGAGATTCAATTTGAATTTTCAAAACATACCCATCGAATTCAATTTCTCGACGTGCTTCTAATTCTCTTGGTGAAAGTACACCCATCGATTCGAATAACTGCTCTATGGATTTATCGTGATATGCTTGAAGTGCACGCGGGGTATCTTTTCGGTTACTTAAGCCACGTTTTTCAGCGTCTTTAACCCATTCTTCGCCGTATCCATTTCCTTCAAAACGAATCTTTTTGGATGCCTTAATTAACACTTGAAGTTCTTTAAGAATCGCTTCATCCTTTCCTTCGCCTTTATTGATTCGAGCATCAACTGCTTGTTTGAATTTGATTAATTGATTCGCAACAATGGTATTAATTACAATCATAGCCGATGCGCAATTCGCAGAAGAACCTACCGCACGGAATTCAAACTTATTCCCCGTAAAAGCAAAAGGTGATGTACGGTTTCTGTCGGTATTGTCCAATAAAATCTGAGGGATTTTACCAATATTTAATTTTAACTCCGTCTTGTCTTGAGGGGTCATTTTCCCCGCCTTGATGTTTTTCTCTAAGTCATCTAACAGGGTGGTTAGTGAACTACCAATAAACGCAGAAATAATCGCTGGCGGTGCCTCATTAGCTCCCAAACGGTGGTCATTACCTGCAGAGGCAATCGATGCTCGAAGTAGATCTGCATTGTCATGAATTGCCATGATGGTATTCACAAAAAAGGTCAAAAACTGTAGGTTGCTCTTTGGATTTTTTCCAGGAGCCAATAGGTTAACCCCGGTATTCGTTCCCAAAGACCAATTGTTGTGTTTACCCGAACCATTCACTCCTGCAAACGGTTTTTCATGAAGCAAGACCCGAAAATCATGCTTTCGCGCAATTTTCTCCATTAAATCCATCAACAACAGGTTGTGATCATTAGCCAAATTACACTCTTCGAAAATTGGCGCACATTCGAATTGATTTGGAGCCACCTCATTGTGACGTGTTGTCACGGGAATACCTAAACGCAAGGACTCCATTTCAAACTCGCGCATGAATGCATTTACACGCTCAGGAATTGACCCGAAATAGTGGTCTTCTAATTGTTGTCCTTTAGCCGGTGCATGACCAAAAAGCGCGCGTCCGGTCATCATTAAATCCGGGCGTGCATTAAATAGCGCTTGATCAACCAAGAAATATTCTTGTTCCCACCCTAAGGTAGCAATTACTTTGTTTACGTTCTTATCAAAATACTGGCATACATCAACTGCCGCTTTATCTATACAATGTAAGGCACGAAGTAGCGGTGTTTTATAATCCAAGGATTCTCCAGTATATGAAATGAAGATGGTTGGAATACACAGCGTTTTTCCGATTAAAAATGCCGGTGAAGAGGGATCCCAAGCGGTATATCCGCGCGCTTCAAAGGTATTTCGAATTCCACCGTTTGGAAAAGAGGATGCATCCGGTTCTTGTTGAACCAACATGTCGCCGTCAAATCGTTCAATGGCTCGTCCCGGTCCAATGGGTTTTAAAAAGGCATCGTGTTTTTCGGCTGTTGTTCCGGTTAGGGGTTGAAACCAGTGGGTATAATGGGTAGCACCTTTTGACAAGGCCCAATCTTTCATGGCGGTAGCCACTTGGTCTGCTAATTTACGATCCAAACGCGCTCCCGTATGTATGGCATCCATCATAGACTTGTATGTGTCTGATGGCAAGTATTCTCGCATTACATCACTGTGAAAAACCAGGGAACCAAAAAGATCAGAAAGTTTTCCATCTAATTCCACCGACTTCGGTGTTCTATTGAGCACATCATTGTACGCATTCAGTCGTTTTGTAGCCATATTCTTAATTTTCGACAAAATTACCCCAATTTTTTAATCCATGGTGTAAAAATTATTGACAATTTTTAAACATACCCCCTATTTTTTAGGGGTTCAACTCAAAATCATTCTTTTTTAAGTCAAAAGCCCCTTTTATTTATTAAATAGTAACTTTGTGTATGCGATGGATTTATTTTCTCGGAATTGCTTTATTCTTCACTTCATGCGCAGGTGACCAGGAGATTAAACTTCGGACCTTCGTCAAAAACAAGCACAATCTTCCAGATATTAAAACGCATTACGGGCTGGGTCATTCTTGGCCTATGTCAAGTTGGTTTATCAAACAAGAGGTAAACGAGTATTCTTATCCAGACCTTAAAGAACTATGTATCGCTCGAAAGAACCTAGGATATACCACAGAATCTTTGAGTTTATATATGACCATAGAGGATTTTAATTCCGAGGAATTGGATGAAGTTCATTTTATACAAGGTAAGGGAACAAAATTTGCTTCCTTGAAGCAACATTACTTAGATCGACTAGCAGCATCTAACAATCAAAGTGAGTTTAGGCATAGCACACCGCAACAAGTAAAGAACAAGCATGGTTTTAAAATTGAATTGTATCATTTATCGCTTGAGCCACTTGAAGACTATTATTCCAGCGGCAATGGATTTCTTGCGGTAATGCAACGTAGAAATGAATTTGTGGTCATTCAATGGTATGGATCAGAAATTGCCAATGCCTATCTTGCGGATGATTTCAAACGCATCTTACAACATTTCGATTAAATTACATGGACTTCATTTCGTATTTCAAGCACATTGAACTCACGGAAGATGACCACTTGCCGATGCTCCCGATGGGACGCACTCGATCGAGTGAAGCCTTAAAAATCATGAAATCCCCGCGTGAATCTGCAGTAGGTATTCATTGCTTCCCTTGTGCAGCGGGTAAACTTTCGATTTTTCTGATTCAACGAAGTGAATACCAAGGAAAACACAGCGGTCAAATTGCCTTTCCAGGCGGTAAAATGGAAGCAGATGACCCGGATTTAATCTATACCGCACGACGAGAATGTTATGAAGAAGTGGGGATTCCGATGCATGAAGGGGAATACATTCGAAGCTTAAGTCCGGTTTATATTCCGGTATCGAATTTTAAGATGACTCCCTATTTCTTTTATCACGAAATACAGCCGATAACTACGCACAATGAACGAGAGGTTCAGCAAATTATCCCCTTAAGCTTGGATGCACTCGCTCATCAGCTCCCCATTGAACACCGCACCCTAGAAATTGAAGAAAATTCGCTATTCACACGACAAGTTCCTGGATTTGTTCATGAAACACATTGGATTTGGGGCGCCACGGCCTTGGTTTTGAACCAATTGAAGGCAACCTATATGCAATGGAATCAAAAAAGCCGTTGACGAATCAACGGCTTTCCTAAACCAATTAAACCTAACTACTATGAATAGTGTAGCAAATGTACTTGCCGCAATTCATTTTAAAAAAAAATCAATCTTAAAGAATGTTAAGACTTAAGAGCCACCGTCATTTCCCGTTTCCCTGGAGGCCCCGGTCTGGATTCAACCGTAAACCCTACCGATTTTAAATCACGCTTTACTTGTCCTTTGGCACAATAGGTAACCAAGGTCCCGCCTGACTTTAAGGCATCAAAGGCTATTTGAAAATTAGCCAAGGTCCATAATTCGCTTTGAGCTCTCGGACCGAACGCATCATAGAAAACGACATCATAGGCTTCTTTGAAATTAATATCCGCCCAAAAAGCATGAATTGGGTCTAAGGTAAAGTCCCCTATATGTTGAGTTGAACCATAAACAAATTCGCTAAAAAAACGCAAATCCTGTACTTGATTAACCCCAATTTCTTTTAAACATGTTGATATAATCTCTCCCTCAACCGGATAGGCCTCCACCCCACTATACCAAAGCGTAATGTTATTTTTTCTTGCCCATTGATAACTCAAGTACGCATTTAACGCAGTACCCAAGCCCATTTCCAGTACACGAATCGAGGACCTATCCTTAATGGGTTCTAGTCCATGCTGAATAAACACGTGGTTTGCTTCTTGTAATGCCCCATGAATAGAATGGTAATGCTCATCCATCTCGGGAACATACAAGGTATAGGAACCGTCTGCCGTTTTAGTTAGGGTTCTTTTCATTTCTTACGTGCCACCATGATTCCATCGCGAATTGGCAACAAGATATTCTCTACCCGTTCGTCAGATTGAATTCGTTCATTATACTTTCGCAACAAGGCCGTTTCACGATCTTGTGCTGCTTCGTCAATAACCTTCCCGGACCATAGAATGTTATCCGCTAAAATGATTCCTCCCGGATTCATTCGTTCAATGACTAAGTCGTAATAATTTAAATAGTTTTTTTTATCGGCATCAATGAAAACTAAATCCCACGTATCGGATAAGGTAGGAATTAACTCGATGGCATCCCCAATGTGGTATTCAATTTGCCCCTTGTAACTTGAATCATTAAAATACCCTTGAACTCGAGCTTGTAATTCCTCATTTACATCGATGGTAATTAACTTACCGTCATTAGGCAATCCTTCCGCCAAACACAAGGCAGAGTATCCCGTGTAGGTTCCGATTTCAAGAATTCGTTTTGGTTTTAATAAGCTGGAAAGCAAGGATAGCAAGCGCCCTTGTAGGTGACCACTCAACATTCTCGGTTGAAGTACTTCCAGGTGGGTTTCTCGGTTAATCCGTGCCAGCAGCTCGGATTCTTGACTGGTATGAATTCCTGCGTAATGTTCTAGTTCCGGTGAAATAAAGTTCATGAGGCAAAGGTATTGCTTTCTTGTATGGAATGGAAAAGTAACTCTCCCATTTTAATTTTCTTTTGTTTTGTGCCAAAGCGCAATTTAGTTGGTGCGCCCTTCGATATGATTCGACCCTTCGATAAACTCAGGGGAGTCCAGCTCATCACAAGCTCAGGGACCGCACCAGATGTAATGCAAATAAATTAAAGCGGTCCCTGAGTCCGCCGAGGCGGATCGAAGGGCGCTTTAATTTATCTAATCCCGCTAATCGAAAGGGTGCTGAAGGTGATTATTACGAACTAGCGAAACAACTCGCTTGGCATCATAGCAACGCTTATAAAACCTCCAATACCCTTTCTTTGATGCGATTCCAACTTATATCCTCCATCATCAGAGGCATTTCTTCCGCATCCGCATCTTCAAAGTAGGTTAAGCTTTTCCGCACTAAAAACTCGGAGCCATTGCTATATTTTTGTAGATACAAATCGATCATTACCTCAAGGGTAAAGTATTGCAACAAATAATACACATCAATAAAATCCTTCTTACTTCCGCGGCCTGCAATTGCATTCATTTTCATTGCAGCAATATCCTTCAAACCCACCATTCGAATGCCATCGCTGATGAGGGTGTTTTCCAGTATGGGATATGAATAATTTACAATGTCAACTTTAATACCTTGAACTGAACAAATTAGTATGTTCTTACTTTTTTTTAGCACATGAACGGGTCCAAAGGCGTTTAATTGATCGAGAACTGTAATTTCATCTATTTCGCAATTACCAAACAAATCAATGTCAATAGAAACCCGATGACCTATTTGTAGC
>JBIKUO010000027.1:0-31749 GCA_044347515.1 Crocinitomicaceae bacterium
CGGGAAATAAACTCGCGATGGATCCGCTTAAGTTTTCGTTCACCGTGAAGTATGAAACTGATTTTCATCGGCTAAAGGTAATGGAATCGTTGGAATCACTACTTAATCACATAGTTGCACAAGTGAGCGATAATTTGATAGAATGCAGGAAATAAAGGTCAATGGCTCCCCCTCTCCATTGTAACAAACCCTAAGCCTTTCATTGTAGGAGTATGAAACTCCTATTCTTTTTTCTGTGTGCAGTATCTTTTACTGCCTATGCACAACGCGATTTTATACAAATTGACACCTTATCCTGGTCGATAAAAAACCTCGATGTTACCACCTTCCGGAACGGTGATGAAATTCGTAACGCCAAAACTCGTGAAGAATGGATTGAATGCCTCACCAGTGGGATTCCGGCGTATTGCGATTATCGAAATGACACCACGCTGGGAAGAATTTATGGACATATATATAATTGGTTTGCCATTGCCGATCCCAGAGGCTTGGCACCCAAAGGCGCACGGGTGGCTAATAACCGGGATTGGAGTTCTCTTTATATCTATACAAATGAGGGCGTGTATAATTGGGCCAATATGGGGTTGGTTGGTCAGCGCTTACGCAGCAAAGAAGGGTGGAAAAATTCGTCAACTGGTGAGAACTATTTTGATTTCAATTTACTGCCCGGCGGATACCGCAATGAAAACGGTGAATTTGTTGGCTTGGGGACAGAAACCGCACTTTGGGTCAGAGATACCATGTCCTACGGGGTGGTCTCTAAGGGGAATGCGCTCACGTCGCCGTTCGCCATTGTGAATGGAACCAAGCCCGACGTGTTGTTTACTAATGACGGTAAGAAATCAGGGTGCTATGTCAGGCTGGTTATTGGTAATGAGTTTGGTTTGAGTTCAAAACTTCCCCCACGAAATGATGAGGACTTTATCAATGGCTTTGATCCCAATGCAGTAGAAGATGTAGAATCAGAGATTCCTTCGTCACCGAAAAAAAGAAGAGGTAGTCATTAGATGTACTTTTTTTGATATACCTTTGGTTAAACAACCTTACACGATGCGAACCATTACCCTTTTGACCTTATTTTTCCTTGCTTTAACCGCCTGTACAAACGACAATACCACTGCGACTGAACCTAAAAAACCAGCAGAGCTCAAGGCGGATACTACGGAAGTAGCTCAACCAACGGTTGTTCCCAGTGGCTTGCGCTTAAAACCCTTTAAATTTTCCGATGAAAACTGTGAGTTGGCTTCAACTGAAGACTTCGAGCTTGATGAAGGATGGTGTAATAGGAGGCAGGTCTCTGGATTGAGTGTTTCATTGAACAATAGTTCGGTTGCGCAAAAGATTAATGCCTTAATCTGTAAAGAAATAACAGGAAAGGTAGGCAACATGCAAACCATCAAGCGATTCGTATCGGATATCAAAACCTTAAGTAATACGGATGGCGAAATGGAATACATTCAGGATGAATATAGCTGTGCGCTTATCGATTCTTCCAACACGTATATGAGTATGGGGGTGTCCTTGTATTTTTATGCGATGGGCGCAGCCCATGGACAGCCCGCCTTTCAAGTTCTTAATGTGGATTTGATTACGGGGAATAAAATCTCCTTGGCTGATTTGTTTGTTAATAATTACCGCCCGAGCCTCAAAGCCCTTGCAAAACGAAAGTTTTTAGAACAAAATGGCAATGGCGATTGGTGGTTTGTAACCGGAGATCAAGTGTTTGATCTTCCTGAAACCTTCGCGATTTCACGAAAAGGAATCACCTTCACGTATCAACCGTATGAGGTAGGTCCGTATGCCGCTGGGGCACCGGAGGTTTTTCTAAGTAAAAAGGAATTGGCTAAGTGGCTAAAAGAAAATCCTTATTTGATTCCTTAATAACTGCTCGTTGCGCCTCCAATACTTTCAATGGGATGCCATGTAGTCTTTACTTCTTGTAAATCTGTAATGCGCTGAAGTCCTTGATCTGTGCTGTTGCTATACGTAATATGGCGTTTTAAATTCTCTACACAAGCCAACGCAAGCGACTTATTTAGATCCCCTAAGGATTCAGTCACTAAGGCATTTACATCCATGTGCGCTGCCAAGGCCGGTGCTAATTCTGCTACCTTACCCGTTAGTATATTTACCACCCCACCCGGAACATCCGATGAATGAATTACTTCTGCAAACGTTACCGCACACAAAGGGAGTGTTTCAGACGCTGCAACAATCACCGTATTTCCACCGCAAATGATCGGAGCTATAACCTTAACTAGGCCAATCAGTGAGGTTTGTTGAGGAGCAATAATTCCGATTACACCCATGGGTTCAAGGGCGGAAAAATTAAAATGCGAAGAACTCACTGGATTAACACTGCTGCCAATCTGCTGGTATTTATCGGCCCAACCGGCATAATAAACCAAACAATCAACGGCCTGCTCCACCTCTTTCTCCGCGTTTGCTTTACTTGCACCCTGCTTAATAAGTTCCTCAATAAACTGCGCCTTTCTGCCATCGAGCATCTCGGCAATTCGATATAAAATCTGTCCTCGATTAAAGGCTGTTTTTTCAGCCCAACCACCAAATGCTTTACGTGCTGCAACCACTGCGTTTCTCACATCCTTTCTTGAGGATAAACATACATTAGCCAAGATATTGCCTTTTTTGTCTTGAATTGGATAATATCTACCAGATTCTGTCCTTGGAAAGGATCCTCCAATATAGATTTTATATGTTTTCAAAATTTCCATGTCTTTTAAATTTTATTCAATTGGAAACCAGTGGAATCCATCGCTTGTTATTTTAAGTAGGCACTCAGTCCGTGTAAACCACCTTCTCTTCCAAATCCACTTTCCTTATATCCTCCAAATGGAGAAACTGGGTCAAACTTGTTGTATGTATTTGCCCAAACAACGCCTGCACGTAATTTAGTGGTGAGATTAAAGATTCTAGAACCTTTGTCAGTCCAAACACCGGCTGCCAACCCATACGGTGTGTTATTCGCTTTTTGAATTACTTCGTCAATGGTTCTGAAGGTTTGAATGGTTAATACAGGCCCGAATATTTCTTCTTGGGTAATCACATGAGATTGGGAAACGCCAGTAAACAAGGTGGGTTTACAAAAGAATCCTTTGCTTGGAATCGAACAATCACTTTGAAAAATTTCTGCTCCTTCAGCTTTACCGATTGCAATGTATTTATTAATGGTTTCCAATTGTTTTTTGGAATTTATCGCACCAATATCTGTGTTTTTATCCAGTGGATCGCCTACATACAGGCTTTCCATTCGAGTTTTTAGTTTTCTAATAACAAGATCCGCGACATTCTCTTGAACAAATAACCGTGATCCGGCACAGCAAACATGCCCTTGATTAAAAAAGATCCCATTAATAATGCCTTCAACGGCTTGGTCAATTGGAGCGTCATCGAAGATGATATTAGCCGATTTACCACCCAATTCAAGGGTTGTTTTTTTATGTGTTCCTGCTACAGCTCGTTGAATCATTTTCCCCACGTTAGTAGATCCAGTAAATGCTATTTTATCGATGTCTGGGTGATTCACAAGGGCCGCGCCCGTATCTCCATATCCCGTAACAATGTTTACAACCCCTGCAGGAAGCCCTGAGTCTTTGATAATCTCAGCTAATTTCAGCGCAGTAAGAGAGGTGGTTTCGGCAGGTTTCAAAACTACAGTATTCCCTGCAGCCAATGCCGGTGCAATTTTCCAAGCCGCCATAAGCAACGGAAAGTTCCATGGGATAATTTGACCAGCTACACCAAGGGCTTCTGGTTTTTTATGTGGCACGGCATATTCCAATTTATCGGCCCATCCAGCGTAGTAGAAAAAGTGATTGCAAGCCAAGGGCACATCAACATCACGTGATTCACGGATTGGTTTACCGCTGTCTAACGTTTCAATCACGGCAAACTCGCGCGCACGTTCTTGCATCATTCGCGCAATACGGTAGATATATTTTCCACGTTCCGCGCCGGTCATCTTGGACCAAACCTCAGTATATGCTTTTCTAGCTGCTTTAACCGCTTTATCAACGTCCGCGTCGTTTGCCCAAGCAATTTCTGCCAACACCTCTTCCGATGCCGGGTTGACTGTAGGAAAATATTTCTTTGAAGAGGGGCTAACCCATTCGTTATTGATGAATAACTGGTATTTTTTTTCTAATCGGATATGCGATGTGCTCTCTGGAGATGCTGCATAATTCCACTCGGTAGAAGGAGTAGCGGTATTTTTTTTAGCCATAAGTTAGTCGATTGAAAAATAATCTAGGGATTGGTACAATCCACTTTCTGTTTTCATAAGTTGCATAAGTACATCGTTTGCAAGGCTACTAGCCCCAAACCTGAACCATTCATTCGTAAGCCATTGATTTCCTAACACTTCTTTCACCATTACTAAATTGTGCAACGCGAGTTTAGCAGTAGAAATTCCTCCTGCTGGTTTCATTCCAATCATGATTCCGGTTTGATCATAATAGTCCTTTATTGCCATTAACATGGTATAGGTTACCTGCATTGTAGCGGCGGGTTGGATTTTACCAGTGGATGTTTTAATGAAATCTGCTCCCGCATGAATGGCAATGTCACTGGCCATCCGAACATGATCAAGCGTGCACAATTCTCCGGTTTCTAAAATTACCTTAAGTCTTGCCTTACCACAGGCCTCCTTAATTGCCGCAATTTCATCAAATACAAAACCGTATTCTCCCTCAAGAAACTTGCCTCGAGAAATAACCATATCGATTTCATCTGCCCCCTGATCTACCGCGAATTTGGTATCGGCCAATTTAATCTCGCGTGTTGATTGTCCAGAAGGGAATGCAGTGGATACTGAAGCGATTTTTACCGAAGAATTTCCGAGTGCTTTTCTAGCTACTGCAACCATAGAAGGATATACA
This sequence comes from Crocinitomicaceae bacterium, assembly GCA_044347515.1. Taxonomy (GTDB): domain Bacteria; phylum Bacteroidota; class Bacteroidia; order Flavobacteriales_D; family Crocinitomicaceae; genus UBA952. Next base: position 4,899 of record JBIKUO010000027.1, read on the forward strand.
CAGACCGCTGCTACAGTAGGAAGGCCAGGAAGGGAATCATGTAAATGTTGTGCCTTGTAACACATTTGTTGCACTTTTCCAGGCGTATCTTTTCCTTCAAGGGTAGTTAGATCAATCATGTTGAGCACCATGTGAAGCCCTTGTCGCTTCGCTTCGTTTTTTATGCTCCTAGCTTGAAATCGAGCAACACGCTCTTCTACGCCAACTTTGTCAACGCGTGTATTGGAGAGCACTATAGATGGATTGTAGGTTTTTTTCACTGCGCAATTTTGTGATTCATTCAAAGTTACGCAAACAAATTGAAAAAGTTCGGTTTACTATGCCTCGTCGTCGTCTCCGCCGTCGTCATCTGGCTTGTCATAATCATCGTCTGCATCATCGTCGCCGTCCACGTCGTCATCGTCGTTGATGTCTGGAACTTTATCGAAGTCGTCATCGAAATCATCCTCATCCTCATCAGTTACCGGCTTAGCCTTTGGCGCAACCTTATTGATTTTAACAAGATAAATGACCTCATCCGTTTCCCAAATGAGCGCATCGAGAATCTCGCCCGTAGGAGTTTTAAGCGATGACAAATGATTAATGTACCCGTCAGGGAAATCTTTCAAGATTTGCTTTTTTTGATCAAGCGTCAGTTTATCGTAACTAATGATGGACCTTCTTTTGGACATAGTATTTGCGTTATTCAACGGGCAAAATTAATTTTTTTGATATACCGCGAAACATTTTTTAGCACTTTCTAAAAAAAAAATTTTCAAAGGCTCCGAAATATACCCATTTATCGCATTTCCATTACATTTGTCTAATGGCCAAAACTAAATCCGCTTTTTTTTGTCAATCCTGTGGTTACGAGGCTCCTAAATGGTTAGGGAAGTGCCCGTCTTGTAATGAATGGAATACTTTTGTTGAAGAAAGGGTTTTGGTTTCAAAAAATAATCCGCAACCGTTCTCGCGTCAAAAAAGTGAGCACAATCCAATACGTTTACAAGATATTGAGCAAACAGATACCACACGCACCGCATTAAAGGACCTTGAGTTAAATCGGGTTTTAGGCGGAGGATTGGTTAAAGGAGAAATTATTTTAATAGGAGGCGACCCTGGAATTGGGAAGTCAACCCTGTTGCTTCAAATGGCGGTTAAGGAACAGCTAACGGTATTATATGTTTCCGGTGAAGAAAGTGAACAGCAAATAAAAATGCGGGCAGAACGCATCGGTATAGAAAATCCCAATTGCCACTTATTGATTGAAACAGACGTGAGTCAAATAATTTCACATGCTGAAAAATCACTTCCCGAAATATTAATTATAGATTCGATTCAAACCTTGTTCACTCCCCACATTGAAAGTGCTCCAGGTAGTGTAAGTCAAGTACGAGAATGTACTGCCCTGCTTTTGCGTTTCGCTAAAGAAATGGATGTTCCGGTATTTTTAATTGGTCACATCACCAAAGAAGGCACGATTGCGGGACCTAAAGTTTTGGAACATATGGTGGATGCCGTGTTGCAATTTGAAGGGGACAGAAATCACTTTTATCGCTTACTTCGGACGGTAAAAAACCGTTTTGGTTCAACCAATGAATTGGGAATCTATGAAATGCAGGGAAGCGGACTGCGAATGGTTGAAAACCCTTCGGAAATTTTAATCACTAATACGGACGGTAGCTTAAGCGGTTCGTGTATTTCAACCACCATTGAAGGCCTACGTCCCTTGCAGGTTGAGGTTCAGGCGCTTGTAAGCACTGCCGCGTATGGAACGCCACAGCGTTCATCTAATGGGTATGATGCTAAACGTTTAAATATGCTGTTAGCCGTTTTAGAAAAGCGTTGTTCATTCCGTTTGGCGTCAAAGGATGTATTTTTAAATATTGCAGGTGGGATCAAGGTAGATGACCCTGCTGTGGATTTAGCGGTGATCATTGCGGTATTATCCTCAAACGCAGATATTCCGGTTTCTCGCTCTTATACGTTTGCAGCTGAGGTTGGTTTGTCTGGTGAAATTCGTCCAGTAAATCGTATTGAAACGCGAATTTCAGAAGCCCAAAAATTAGGATATACACATATTTTTATTTCATCCTACAATAAAGGAGTGAAGCCTAAAGATTATCAAATTGAGGTGATTCAAGCGAAGAAAATTGAGGACATTGTTAAATCCGTGTTTGGCTAATGGATAAGGTAGAGTTTATTTCAGCACAACACGTTAAGATCGAGTTCGAAATGGCATCGGTCTTACAACGCGGCTTAGCTTATGTGCTCGATACAGCCATTGGATATGTTTATCTGATTATTGTGATGCTTTCATTGATTGATAGTGTTCGGGTTGCTTATTCTGACATGGATGTATTGGTTGGTTTATTTATTCTTCTTGTAAACCTGCCCATTGTACTCTACAAACCCGTGATGGAATATTTTTTTAACGGGCAAACCCTTGGTAAAATGGCTATGGGAATTCGAATGGTTCGCGTGAATGGCGATCGAATGACCATTCGTGATATTTTTGTTCGATGGGTAATGCGGGGAGAGTTCTTTTGGATTTCTTTAGTTTCGAATCCAGCATTTATTGGATTAATTCCTTTTATCTCCGCAATCGATTTATTGGTAGCTTCCATGACACCCTTAAGACAACGCGTTGGCGATATGATGGTCTCCGTTATTGCCATTCGAACCAAGCCCAATCGAACGTTTACACTTAAGGAAGTGCTGAGTAGACAAACGGAAGTGGAATATGTTCCTACCTATGAAAAGTGCATTACCTTTACGGATGAGGACATGATGTACTTGAAGAAGGTTATTGAACAGTATAAAAAATTCAAAGAACCTGAAGTGAAGGAATTACTTGACCAGGTTACCTTGAAAACTCAACAACGCCTTGAAATCGATGAACCGATTACGGATCAAATTAAATTTTTAGAGACAGTACTCAAAGATTATGTACAATTAACCCGATGAATCCTTCACAACTCTGTATTGTTCCAACACCGATTGGAAATTTAGAAGACATTACGCTTCGTGCCATTCGTGTGTTAAAAGAGTGCGATCTAATCATTGCAGAAGATACCCGGGTTACACGAAATTTATTGAATCACCTGGGCATTCAAAAGAAAGTAATTTCATTTCACACAAATAATGAGCATGCACAGTTAAATGAAATGATTCGGATTATTCAACAGTCAACGCTTGTAGCCTTGGTTTCAGATGCCGGTACGCCTGGAATTTCTGATCCGGGATTTCTTTTAATCCGAGCCTGTGTGGAACAAGGAATTCCTTTGGAATGTCTTCCGGGACCAACCGCTTTTGTTCCAGCCTTAGTGTCTTCCGGCTTACCCTGTGATCGCTTTTATTTCGAAGGATTTTTACCCCATAAAAAAGGACGTCAAACGCGTTTAGAATATATTGCATCCATGGACTGTACGGTGGTTTTGTACGAATCCCCCTATCGCTTAATTAAAACGCTAGAACAATTAGCTACTCATGTTGGGGGAAATCGTAAGATTTGTGTTTCTAAAGAAATTTCGAAAATGTTTGAATTCCACTTTCGGGGCACAGTGAATCAGGCCCTTGAACATTTTAACTCAGTAGCAATTAAAGGTGAGTTTGTATTGATCATCTCTAAAGATTCACACGCAGTAAATGCCACAGATAATGCTTAATTTTACCTATGTTTTTTAAGGATATTGTTGGGCAAAAAGAACGAATTGCTGATTTATTAGGAGAGGCTAAATCTGGTAAGGTTGCACATGGACAGTTATTTATCGGAAATGAGGGCTATGGAACCCTTCCTTTGGCACTTGCATTTAGTCGGTATTTGCTTTGTGAAAATCCGAACGATCAGGACGCCTGCGGTCAATGCAGTTCCTGTCTTCAGGTAAATGAATTACAGCATCCCGATTTACATTTTGTTTTTCCAGTAGTACAATCTCTTACTAAAACCTCCGATAACTTATATCCTAAATGGCGGGAATTTGTGTTGTCATCTCCCTATTTCTCATTGTTTGATTGGGTGAAATATATGGATGACAAAGAACGTCAGCCAATTATTGGCAGTGAGGAGAGTAAAGAAATTGTTAGGAAAATTAGTTTAAAATCGTTTCAGGGCGGGTATAAAGTAATGATCATATTTGCTGCGGATGAAATGAATATTCAAGCTTCAAATAAAATCTTGAAAATTCTAGAAGAGCCGCCCCTTCAAACCGTGTTTATTCTGCTTTCAAGTAAGCCTCAAGCGATCTTACCTACGATACGCTCAAGAACTCAGGCTTTGCAAGTGACTCGACTAAATTCTTTTGAGATATCAACGTATTTACAAAAGGAACGTCAAATGGAGGCATCGATTGCTGATGGCTTGGCTTCCTTTGCCGATGGGGATTTATGTGCCGCATTCGAATTATTGAATGAGGGTGAAACTACGGCCTTGTATCGAGATTTATTCATAAAAATGATGCGTAGCAGCTACAAAAAGGATGTGATACAAATGATGGATTGGGCCGATGAGGTTTCTTCCCTCACCAAAGAACGTCAAAAAGTATTTATTCTTTACGCCTTACATATGCTTCGTCAAAGTTTAATGCTTAATTACCTGGGGCCAGACCATGTAAGATTAACTGCTGAGGAATTTAATTTCATTGATAAATTTTCGCCCTATATCACCGGAAACAATATTCGCTTGTTTATCGATGACCTTGACGCAGCCCATTATCACATAGAACGCAACGCCAATACGAAAATCCTTTTTACTCAAATGAGTTTTCAGTCGATGAGGTTCATTCATCGCGCTTAATTGTTTATTTTTACCAAAAAAAAGAAATGGGCTGCGCATCATGTGGATCAGGAGGAACACCTAACGGGTGTAAGAATAACGGGCTGTGTAGCAGTGGTGGTTGTGATAAATTAGAAGTATACGACTGGCTTAGCAATGTTGCCCTTCCTGAAAATCAAAAACCTTATGAAATTGTAGAGGTGCGTTTTAAGAACGCGCGCAAAGGATTTTATAGAAACGTAAATGGCTTGGGACTTCAGGCCGGGGACGTTGTGGTTGTTGAGGCTTCTTCGGGTTACGACATCGGAGTTATTTCGGTAGTTGGAGAATTAGCACGTATACAAGTTAAGCGAAAAGCCCCAACGTTTAAACACGTGGAAGCTCGAAAAATCATGCATGTGGCTACTCAAGCTGAAATTGACCTTTGGATCAAAGGACGTTCGCTAGAGAAAGACATCATGCACAAATCGCGGACGCTTGCTATGAATTTGAAATTAGAAATGAAAATTTCAGATGTTGAGTACCAAGCCGATCTATCGAAAGCGACATTCTATTACACCGCAGAAGGTCGTGTTGATTTCCGACAACTTATCAAAGATATGGCCGATGCATTCAAGGTAAGAATTGAAATGCGTCAAATTGGTTCTCGTCAAGAATCTGCCCGATTGGGTGGTATTGGTTCATGCGGTAGAGAATTGTGCTGCTCAACATGGTTATCTGATTTTAGATCCGTTTCAACGGCCGCTGCACGGTACCAACAATTGTCATTGAATCCACAGAAATTGGCAGGACAGTGCGGTAAATTAAAGTGTTGCTTGAATTATGAGTTAGACATGTATACCGAGGCAATGAAAGCCTTACCCAGAGCTGACATTAAGTTAAAAACTGAGAAAGGGGATGCCTATCATGTTAAAACCGATGTGTTTAAACACTTGATGTGGTATGCCTATCCGGGAGAGGGCGCTCTAGTGGTGTTAACCCCCGAACAAGTCCGTAAAGTTCAACAAATGAATAAAAACGGAAATACCCCAAGAGATTTGAAGGAATTTGCGTTTGAAGTAGAGAAGGAAGTAGAGATTGGATTTGATAACGTAGTGGGTCAGGATAGCCTCAATCGCTTTGAGAATAAGCAGAAGCCCCGAAAGAAAAAGAAGAAAAAACCTAGAAATCCAAATCAACCTGTACCCAATGCATAGGAGCTTATTTAGATTGATTGCTGTTTTTTTTAGTGCAGTTTTTTTACTGCTTTCATGCGGCTCTGATGCCGTTTTCAATCAGTCGATTCCGATTTCAGGACACGCTTGGAAAGAGAAATTTCACCCAACCTTTAAGGTTCAAATCACAGATACGGTGAGTACACATGATTTTGTGCTTACGGTAAGAACTACTGTTGATTATCCCTATTCAAATTTGTGGTTATACTTAACAATAAATGGCCCCATGGGAAAGTCGCAACGATTCCCTTTAGAAATTGTAACGGCGGATGCTACGGGTAAATGGACTGGGGATAAAAGTGGTTCGTTGGTTTCATTCTCGAAATTATTCATGCACGATAGATTCCCTAAAAAAGGTACATATACCTTGAGCTTTGAACAAGCAACAACCCAGAAAACACTGCCTGAAGTGGTGGATGTTACCTTGGATGTTTATACCGCTGAAAATAAACAATAATGCACTATCCGTGTTTATCCTTGGCGCAATTGGAGGCACTTGAAACGGATTTTGTGGCTTTTTTAATTGTGAATGGCGTCGAGGGAGAAACTTGGAAAACAATTAACGAAACGAATCCTTCAAAAGCCCAAGAATTAGCTACTTTGTTTAGTCAAGTAGTTTGGGAAAAGGTGCTTAAAGAGACGAAATATGTTAAACGAGTCAGCGAAACCGAACGTATTTTTGGCTATTTAGGTGAAGAACAAGGGGTATTGCTCATTGGTCAACAAAACCCAAGCGGGTGGGGGTTCCACAAGGCAAAGAAACAATGGGGAGGCAACCGAGAATCTGAAGTGTTCACCCTGCTTCAACAAGGGTTTGAGCGCGCAACTGAACAGGAATTTACGGAAGTAAGTCAATTAATTAAAACAACATAAAAGGATGAAAAAAGTACTTTTTTTAAGCATGTTAAGCATCGGGTTATCAGGTGTATTTGCACAAATTAACGCGCCCAAGGCAAGTCCCGCCTGTAAGCTTGAACAACGAGTAGGGTTAACCGATATTACCATTAGTTATTCGCGTCCCGCAGTAAATGGTCGAACAATCTTCGGTGATTTAATTCCTTTTGATGCATATTGGAGGCTTGGTGCAAATGAGAACACTAAATTCACAACTTCCGATGCCTTGTTTTTTGGTAAAGACACTTTGCCCGCAGGGACCTATGCACTCTTCGCAATGCCTGGAAAAACTTCGTGGAAGTTAGCCTTTTACACCGAGTTCGGGAATTGGGGTTTGCCGCCCGTTTGGGAACAAACAAAGGTCGCACTGGAACTTGCTGCACCTGTTAGTTCGCGCGCTGACCTTACTGAAAATTTAACCATCGGTTTAGATCAATTGGAAAACAGTGGTGCGGAATTATTTATCACTTGGGACCATGTGTCGGTTAAATTTCCGTTCACCATGAATACAAAAGATAAAGTATTGGCATCGATTCAAAAAACCATGAACGGACCAAGTGCCAATGATTATCATACGGCTGCTAAATTCTATTTAGACGAAAAAATCAATAACAAACAAGCCTTAGAATGGGTAGATAAAGCAATTGTGCTAAGACCAGAAGCATACTGGATGCTACGAACAAAATCATTGATTCAAGCGGAACTCGGGCTGTATTCAGAGGCAATAAAAACCGCGGAACAGTGCATTAAATTGGCTGAAGCTGACGGAGACACATCCTACGTGAATCAAAGCAAAAACTCCATTACAGCTTGGAAAAAGATTAAGTAATACATGCCGCGACTCAAGGAGTTTCTTTTATTGCATGGAATTGTTTTTCTCTGGGGATTTACAGGCATAATTGGTAAATTATTACATCAAGAATCCTTCATTATTGTTTGGTATCGGGTATTAATTGCATCCCTTGGCCTACTGGTGTATTTGTGGATTACTAAAACGAGTTTTAGTGTAAAACGAACCCATATCTTACCCGTGGTTCTAATAGGAATTGTGGTAGCACTTCATTGGATTACCTTTTACTATGCAATTCAAATCTCTACGGCCTCTTTAGGTATTTTGTGCCTAGCAACTACTACGGTACATGTAGTCTGGTTGGAGCCGCTCATCATGAAAACAACCTTTCAATGGAAAAAATTGGTTTTTAGTTTAATGGTGGTTGCAGGTGTAGCTTTTATTGCGCGAGATTTTAAAGGCGATGTGTTATTAGCTACAGGAATCGGTTTATTAAGTGCCTTACTCGCGGGCATCTTTTCGGTTTCAAATGCAAAGTTATCTCAAACCATTCCCGCTCCCATTTTGTCTTTTTATGAATTAACCACAGGTTGGGTTGGTATTTCCTTGTATTTATTGTTCACACATGCCCCTAAGGCCTTATTTTACCTATCACTGAACGATCTCTTATGGTTGTTATTCCTCGGCTTGGTGTGTACCTCCTTTGCCTTTATTGTTGCCATTAATTTAGTCAAAAAATTAGGCGCATACACGGTTTCTCTAACCATTAATTTGGAACCAATTTACACGATGATTCTTGCCGTTGTATTGCTCAATGAACATAAAATATTGTCGATCGAGTTTTATGTGAGTGCGTTGTTAATTGTTGGAGCCTTGTTGTTAAATGCATGGCTTAGTAGAATTCCTAAAGAAATAATTAATTAATTTAGATCCGTGTTGAATCGATTAATTTTAAGGTGTTTAGCCGCAGTTGTTTTTTTAGTAACTGTAGGTATCCCGGTTTTTCAACATTCCTGCAATGAAACAAATTCACACGATACGACTTGGTTCTCATACTCGGAATCACATTGTGAAGATGAACCAAAAACAGCGTGCTGCAGCATCGATCAAACCGATTGTTGTTCAGTAAATAGCACGATCATAGCACTCAAAGTAGATCAGGAAAATTCAACCTTCCTTCCTAAATTATCGATAGCGCTAGATTACTTAACCCTTCCTGCATACACGCATTCTAGGGAGTTTTTATCCAATATAAGTCAACCGATAGTTAACCTAACATTTCCTCCGCCGCTACCCCTTTCAGGATTCGACATATTTAGTGTTGAACGTATAATTTAAAAACTCATGAAAATTAAATATATCTTATTTTTCCTTTTTGGTGTTGTCCTTTTGACTCCATCATTTGCACAGTTACATGGCTTTGTTCGCGGGGTAAATTTGTCTGATACCCTGGCTTTGAATGGCGCGAAAATTAAACTGTTGCAGGCCAAAAAGGCCACGTTTAGTGATTCGGAAGGCAAGTTCGAATTATATCTCGGAAAACGATTTCCGGATACCTTGGTGATACTCTATGCGGGATACCGACCCGACACCATCTTGCTTTCAGAAAAAGACCGATTCGGAGCAATCTCTATTGTTTTGTTTAGTGATCAATTACAGCCAGAAGTTTTAGTTGAACGAAAGGCAGGAAATGGAACCATGAAAATTAGCATCGCTCAAGTAGAGCGTATAAGTCATGGCGAATTACAACGCGCAGCATGTTGTAATTTATCTGAATCGTTTGAAACCAATGCGTCGGTTGATGTTAACCTAACGGATGCAGTGTCCGGGGCACGGAAAATACAGTTGCTCGGACTTGATGGGGTGTACACCCAATTTCAATTGGAAAATGTACCCTTTCTACGGGGTTTAGAAACAGCATTCGGTATGCAGTCTTTCTCAGGTATTTGGCTCGATGGCATACAGATTTCTAAAGGAACGGGTTCGGTAGTAAATGGGCATGAATCTATGGCGGGCCTCATCAATTTGAGTGTGAAAAATCCCTTTGAATCGGATCGATTCCTAGTAAATGTGTACGGAAATCGTTTCGGTCGGGGAGAGTTGAATTCTATCATGAGTCATAAAATCAATGAACGTTGGGCCACCACATTACTCTTGAATGGTGCAATTAATCAAACCGTTATTGATGAAAACCGTGACGGATTTCTTGATTTACCACAATTTAAAAATGTTTCCGCGCTCAATAAATGGCAGTTTAATGGAGAAAGAATGGAGGCCCAGTTTTCAGTATACGGGTATTACGATGACCGCTTTGCCGGACAATCTCCCTTTTCACCCGCTTTATTTCCATTTCATATGGCACTCACCAACCAACACCTTGAAGCCACTGCAAAAACAGGGTTTTTTGGCTCCCATCCTGGGGAATCGCTTGGAATAATTAACCATGTTAAAGTGCATCGAACTAACGGATATTTTGGAGGAAATTCAATTGGGGGTCAGCGCATATCCAGCGGTGAAGAAAAACGGTATTATGTTTCGATTAATTATGACCGATCAAGCACCGATGGCAAACATACCCTAAAAAGTGGCGTGTCAACTACCTTATTGGATATTACACAACAAGCCGGGATTATCATACTCCAACGAAGAGAGCTTACTGCGGGACCCTTTGCTGAATACTCCCTGTTGCTTAATCGCCTCTCCGTTCAATCGGGTGTCAGGTTAGATTATCATTCTTTGTTTGGGTGGTTCTTTGTTCCGCGAATTCATGCTAAATATGCCTTGACGCCCAAAACCGACCTGCGCCTTACCGGAGGAAAGGGGTGGAGGGTTCCGAATTTTCTAATTGAGAATAATTCCCTAATGGCAAGCAATAAGTTTTGGGTGTTGCCTGTGGAAGGAGTGCTTCCTGAAATCTCATGGAATGTTGGTGGATCTATTGCTTCGGAATTCCAATTATTCAATGGAAAGGCGACGCTTACTTTGGATGGGTACTACACATGGTTTGAACGGCAATTAAATATAGACCGGGATATTTCTCAAGCGGCAATTGTCTTTTCATATATCGAAAATCAATCCACTGCGCTCGCCTGCCAAGCGGAACTTGATTGGGTGCTTTCGAAACAGTTTAGTTTGCGAGGTGCCTACAAATTTTTAAGTGTGCAATCCATTTATGATGGAACCATGCAGCAGCAGACGATGATTCCAACGCATCGCTTGCTATTTACCACCTCGTGGACATCAAAAAACAAGCGCTTGCAAGCAGATCTCACGGCGAATATTGTCGGCCCAATGCGCATGCCGCATAACCATTCCGCCACTGGAATGGCATTTTCTCCCTGGTATCCCTACTTATTTGGACAAGTGTCATATCAATGGAAGCAAATTAAAGCGTATATTGGAATCGAAAACATACTTAATGTAAAACAAGCAAATCCAATCATATCAGCCCAAGATCCGCAAGACCCAAGCTTTGATGCCACCATGGTCTGGGGTCCAATAACCGGAATAAATGTATATGGTGGAATAACGTATAGTTTAAAACAAAAAAAATCATGAAAAAAATCATTTTAATTGCCTCGTTATTAATTTCTTTTATCACGCTGGGCCAAAAAAAACAGACGATCGATACCGTTTATATAAGAACTTCCGCCTTGTGTGGTGATTGTAAAGAACGGATTGAAAGCGCCTTGAATTTTCAAAAAGGGGTCAAGTATGCGGAGTTGAATTTAGAAACAAAAATCGCGACCTGCGTCTATAAACCGTCTAAAGTAAGCCTAAATGAACTTCACCTTGCACTGGTGCGGGTTGGGTATGATGCAGATGATATGAAAGCGGATCCTGAAGCGGTTAAATTATTGCCGAAGTGTTGCCAGCCGGGTGGACATTAAGTTATAAACGTTTCCCCAAATTAATTAACAATTCCGTTGAAATCGCTTAGACATTGAGTAATTTCGCAGCGCGATGAGCGATGCAATACAACACGAATGCGGGATCGCCCTCCTGCGCCTGAAAAAGGACCTATCTTTTTACCTTGAAAAGTATGGGACAGCATTTTATGGATTAAATAAAATGCAACTATTAATGGAAAAACAGCACAACCGTGGACAGGACGGCGCTGGCATTGCAAACATCAAATTAGATATGCAACCCGGTGAACGTTATATCAGCCGTGCACGTTCTATTGATACAAATCCCATTCAAGATTTATTCGGACAAATTGGTTCCAGATTTAACCAACTTGCATCGGAGGCTCCAGAAAAATTAAAAGATGTTTCTTATCTAAAGAAACATACTGGATTCACCGGTGAATTGTTTCTGGGCCACCTTCGATATGGCACCTTTGGTCGAAATTCGATTGAAAGTTGTCATCCCTTTCTTCGTCAAAACAATTGGATGACTAGGAATTTAGTGCTTGCCGGTAATTTCAATTTAACGAATGTCGATGAATTGTTCGATTCATTACTGGCGATAGGCCAACATCCAAAAGAGAAGTCAGACACAGTAACCGTTTTAGAAAAAATTGGTCATTTTCTAGATGTTGAGAATGATCGGCTCTATGCCAAATTTAAGTCTGAAGGGTTTTCAAAACCTGAGATTTCAACAAAAATTAGTGAGCACTTAGATTTAGTCTCGGTACTTCAAAAGTCGGCTAATAAATGGGACGGAGGATATGTTATGGCTGGATTAATCGGTCATGGTGACGCCTTTGTACTAAGAGATCCAGCGGGTATTCGTCCGGCATTTTATTATGAGGACGAGGAGGTTGTTGTGGTGGCGTCTGAACGACCGGTTATTCAAACCGTATTTAATTTAAAAGAACATCAAGTAAAGGAATTAGAACCTGGCAGCGCTTTACTGATTCCCAAGCAGGGTCAGGTTTCTGAGAAAGAAATTTTACCACAGCTTACCATTAAGAAATGTTCTTTTGAACGCATTTATTTTTCGAGAGGGTCAGATGCAGATATCTATAAAGAGCGTAAAAACTTGGGTAGAAATATCGTCCCACAAGTAATGGATGCCATCCAGGGTGATATTGAGCATACGGTGTTTTCGTTTATTCCAAATACGGCAGAAGTGTCATTTTATGGAATGATGAAAGGGGTAGAAGATTACCACAACCTTGAAAAAGCAAATGCTATTTTAGCCTTAGGCGCAAATCCAAGTTCAGAATCAATTACCCAAATTATTGAGGGCAGAGCTCGGATTGAGAAAATCGCAATCAAAGATGCGAAATTAAGAACCTTCATTACCCAAGATGATTCTCGCGATGATTTAGTCACACATGTCTATGACATTACGTATGGTTGCATTGTTCCACATCGCGATAATATCGTGGTTATTGATGATAGCATTGTTCGTGGGACTACCCTGAAAAAGAGTATTCTACGCATGTTGAGTCGTTTGGAACCTAAACGCATTGTAATTGTCTCTTCAGCACCACAAATTCGTTTTCCTGATTGTTACGGGATTGATATGGCGAAAATGGGTGACTTCATTGCCTTTGAGGCAGCAATTTCTTTATTGAAAGAACGCAACTTGGATCATATCATTGAAGAGGTGTATCAAGCCTGTTTGAATCAATTATCGGTACCTAAGGAAGAAGTTAAAAATGAGGTTAAACGCATTTATGAGCCGTTTACCGATCAGGAAATCTCCGATAGAATCGCCTTGTTATTACGTCCTGCTGAAGTTAAATCCGAAGTCACTATTGTCTTTCAAACCGTTGATAACCTGCATAAGGCTTGTCCAGGTCATACCGGCGACTGGTATTTTACAGGGAATTACCCAACGCCCGGAGGAAATAAAGTAGTGAACAAATCCTTTATTAATTGGAAGGAAAATCGGAATGAGCGAGCGTATTAAATAGGTGGCTGCTTATGCGTTTTGTGGCTCCTGATTTTTCTTGAACAAATCCAATGATTTTCCCTTTTGTTGCTTCATGATTTCGCATGAATAATTGAATTTTATCGAGTAAATCTTGTGACGTACTTACTTCACTAGCATGTCCTTTGGTAATAAATTCCTCCGCTTCAGGGAACTTATCATGTCTTGGACCAAAAACTACCGGAATCCCATAGGCCGCAGGTTCCAAAATGTTGTGTAATTTTCCTGTATATCCCCCACCAATAAAGGCAATATTCGCTAATTGATACAAGAGATGCAATATGCCAATGCAATCAATAAGAATAACAGTTTCACTGGTAAGCCCATTAAGCTCACTCAAGCGAATGCATTCATCGCCAAACATGGCTTCAATTTCGTACAGGTGTTTCTCGGATATGTCATGGGGGGCAATAATGGTAAGGTCAAGCGGAATCCGTTGGTGAATGGCGTGCACCATTTCTTCCTCAACCAGCCAACTGCTCCCAAGAATAAATACGGATTTGCCTTCACAGTATTTTTGTAATTGAGCTAATTCGGGATTATTAGCTTGGTTTTCTATTGCATTGCGCTGTTGATTTAAGACATGGTCATAACGGGTATCACCGCTAACCGTAACCTCTTGAATTCCAATATCAGATAAGAGTAATTTTGTTTGTTCGGTTTGCGCGTAAAAATGTGTGAATCGTTTTAACGCATTTCTAAAAATCCCACCCAAGGGGTTGAATATAAACTGATTTTTTCTGAGCAGGGTTGAAATGCTAAAGAGCGGTATGTTCCGTTTTGAAATCCCAAAAATAAAATTCAACCAAAACTCATACTTAACAAAAACTACAGTTTTCGGCTTAACGTGGTTTAGAAAATCGCGTACGTTTTTTCTGCGATCCAAAGGGATAAGGCAGGCTTGGTCTACACAATGTGCTCGTTTGTGATAGTGATTTAATCCCGAAGGAGAGAAGAAGGTAACCAGGATTTTGGCCTCAGGATATTTAGATTTAAATTCCCAAAGAACGGGGAGTCCTTGGTCGAATTCTCCCAATGAAGCACAGTGCATCCAAAGATCATAAGGCCCCGAGGGCAAGGTAGTTTTCCAAGCGTCACCGGTTTTAATGCGTTGTTTGGCTTTCTTATTGAAAAAACTGGCTACATAGATGCCAAGTCCAAGCAACATGATTGAAATGTCATACAATCCCCGCATTAATATTCAATATAATAATCTTTTTGGGTCGAATAAAATGGAATGTACCACCCAAATTTTAGTCCAACAATAACATCTAAACGGGTCTTTGATGATACAGGTACATCGGGTTGATCAAAAAAGATGGTTCTGCGGTTTTTTGTAAATCCTTCCATAGCATAAATTCCGCCATAGAAATTATAAAACCCATTTCTAGGCATGTAGGAATATCCTAAAAATTGCATGGCATTAATCCCTGTAGTTAGCCGGTCATACCCTTTTTTATAATCTAATTCGATTAATGGAACCACCTGTGTTTGTGTTTCAATTTTTATTCGGTGATTGAGGTAGCCGGCGCCCAGATGCACCATGATGCCAGAATTTTGATTGCGTTTATTCAGCGGAAATATCTTTCCAATTTGTGCTGTGGCGCTAACCCCTCTCGCGAGTACACTGACCGTAGCGGGGTCCCCATTTACGTCTGTAATGTTTCCAAAAGAGTCTTTCAGTGGATCAAGCAAGGAGGGAATCTTCACCTCACTTCCAAATATAAAATTTGCATCACCGAGTACGAACCAATTATTTCTAAACTTATAGCCGGCACTAAATCCCACGAGGTTTAAGTACCCGTAACGGTTCACTAAGTCTCCTCCCGTCCATCCGGTAGCATAGTGAATACTCACCATTACACGAGCATCCGCTGCCGTATCGATGGGTGTAACTTGACCTTTTGCAAAAAATGAAATGAATAATACGGGGAGTAAAGCTTTCCACATAAAGCAAAGATACGTAATAATCTGTGTTTTTACTATGGAATCATGTTGCCCTAACAGGGAATAAACGGATGATTTTACCTACTTTTGTAGCTCAAAACAAAGTGCATGAATAAAATTCAAATGGTTGATTTGATGGCTCAATATGAGCGAATTAAACCTTCGGTAGATGCAGCGATTCAATCTGTTATTACTAACGCTCAATTTATCAATGGACCTGAAGTAGGCCATTTTCAAGCAGAATTATCTGAATACTTAGGAGTTAAGCACGTGATTCCTTGTGCAAATGGTACGGATGCGCTTCAGATTGCAATGATGGGACTTGGATTAAAGCCTGGAGATGAGGTTATTACCCCATCATTCACCTACATTGCAACTACGGAGGTCATTGCCTTATTGGGATTAACGCCTGTATTTGTAGAGGTAGATTCAGACACATTCTGTATGGACCCAACAGCGCTTGAACAGGCAATTACTTCTAAAACTAAAGCAATTGTACCTGTTCACTTATACGGTCAAGCCGCAAACATGGAGGAGATTTTGCGCATCGCTAAAACACATAAGCTTTTTGTAATTGAAGATAACGCACAAGCCATTGGTTGTGATTATTATTTTTCAACGGGTGAGGTAGCCAAAACAGGAACGATGGGTGATATCGGATGTACCTCATTTTTTCCCAGTAAAAATCTTGGGTGCTTTGGAGACGGTGGAGCCATGATGACCAATGATGATGAACTTGCGTCTAGGCTTCGCATGATTGCTAATCATGGTCAAAGTAAGCGGTATTATCACGATCAAGTGGGATGTAATTCAAGGTTAGATTCCGTACAAGCCGCTGTATTACGAATTAAACTACAGCACCTGGATTCATACAATGATGCACGTCAAAACTTAGCGGCATTTTATGACCACGCGTTTCAATCGATACCAAATGTTCAAGTTCCGGTTAGAAAAGCCTATTCAACACACGTTTACCACCAGTATACGCTTCAGGTATTGCCTGAACTTCGCGACCGACTACATGATTATTTATCAGAACAAGACATCCCGAGTATGATTTATTATCCGATTCCCGCACATCGTCAGCTCATGTTTAGCGCGTTTGGTTGCGAATCTTTATCCTTGCCGGTTACTGACTATCTTACCGAACGTGTAATTAGTTTACCTATGCACACAGAAATGAAACAAGATCAACGCGATTACATTGTTTCCACTGTTCAATCTTTTTTTAAGCAATTATGAGAATAGCCGTTATTGGAACTGGATATGTAGGACTTGTTACAGGTACATGTTTGGCTGAAACAGGAAATACGGTTACTTGCGTAGACATCGATGAAGCTAAAATTACAGCCCTAAAACAAGGGATTACACCCATTTATGAACCGAATCTATCGGTTTTAATCGAACGAAACCTCGGTGATGGAAGGCTACATTTCACATCAACGCTAACCGAAGGGATTGAAGGCGCGGAGCTGATCTTTTTAGCCTTGCCTACACCGCCCGGAGCAGACGGTCAAGCCGACTTAAAGTATATTTTGAATGTTGCCGATGAGCTCGGACCTTTATTGAATCAATACGTAGTGATTGTTGATAAAAGTACAGTTCCTGTTGGTACAGCTGATTTAGTAAGAGAACGTATTGCGAAGCACGCAACGGTTGAGTTTAGCGTGGTGTCAAACCCAGAATTTTTACGAGAAGGTTTTGCGGTTACAGATTTCATGAAACCGGATAGAATCGTTATCGGAGCTTCTGATCAACGTGCCGTAAAGGTAATGGAATCCTTGTATAAACCTTTTGTTCGTCAAGGAAATCCTATCTTGGTTATGGATGAGAAATCCGCTGAACTTACGAAGTATGCATCAAATGCGTTCTTAGCCACCAAAATCACGTTCATGAATGAGATTGCAAATTTTTGTGAGCGCGTAGGGGCTAATGTAGATGCGGTTCGCTTAGGAATGGGGGCCGATGAACGCATTGGAAAACGGTTTCTTTTTCCAGGAATGGGTTATGGAGGTTCATGCTTTCCCAAAGATGTTCAAGCCTTGTATCACAGCGGAGCGATGGAAGGCTTTCAATTTCAACTGTTAGATGCCGTAATGCGCGTGAATGACGAGCAAAAGACCATCTTACTTCCGAAAATTAAAACGTATTTTCAACAAGATCTTACTAAGAAAAAGCTTGCGATATGGGGTTTAAGTTTTAAGCCAGATACGGACGACATCCGAGAGGCTCCTGCCTTATATTTGATACAAGCGCTATTGGATGCCGGTGCATCCGTAACCGTGTATGATCCTGAAGCAATGGATAATGTGGCAACACAATTTGGCGATCGCTTACACTATGCACAAAATCCTTATCAAGCCTTGGAAACGATGGATGGGTTAATCATTTGTACAGAATGGTCGGTATTTAGAAGTCCTGACTTTTCCATTATGCGCAAGCACATGAATCAACATGTGATTTTTGATGGCCGCAACATCTTTGAACCCGAAGAATTAAAGGCGGAAGGATTTGATTATTTTAGTATTGGAAGATGAAAACTAAACAACGCATATTGATTACCGGTGCGGCTGGATTTTTAGGCTCGCATTTGTGTGATCGCTTCATACGTGAAGGATTTCATGTGATTGGAATGGATAATTTAATCACAGGGAGAATGGCGAATATTGAACATTTGCTGCCCTTGGCAGACTTTGAATTCTATCGCCAAGATGTCTCTAAATTTATTCATATCCCGGGTGAATTACATTACATCCTACATTTTGCATCTCCAGCAAGCCCTATCGATTATTTAAAGATCCCTATTCAAACCTTAAAGGTTGGATCCTTAGGAGTTCACCATTGTTTGGGCTTGGCTAAAGAAAAAAATGCACGCATTCTGATCGCTTCTACCTCCGAAGTATACGGAGATCCCGAGGTTCATCCCCAAACTGAATCGTATTGGGGCAATGTGAATCCAGTTGGACCTAGAGGAGTTTACGATGAAGCGAAACGTTTTCAAGAAGCCATGACCATGGCCTATCATACCTTTCATGGCCTTGAGACCCGAATCGCCCGTATTTTCAATACCTATGGTCCAAGAATGAGATTAAACGATGGCCGTGTTTTACCCGCATTCATTGGTCAAGCCTTACGAGGTGAGGACCTAACCGTCTTTGGAGATGGATCCCAAACACGTTCTTTTTGCTATGTGGATGATTTGGTTGAAGGCATTTATCGCTTGTTAATGAGTGACTATGCCCAGCCTGTGAATCTTGGGAATCCGGACGAGATTACCATTTTAGATTTTGCCGAAGAAATTGTCCAACTTACGAAAACCGATCAAAAAATCGTTTTTGAACCCTTGCCCGTTGACGACCCTAAACAACGTCGACCTGATATTTCATTGGCTACATCCTTGCTGGGTTGGAAACCAAACGTAGGAAGGGCAGAAGGATTGGCATTAACTTATGAATATTTTAAAGGCTTGAGCTCTGAGGAACTTTATGCGATGGAGCACAAGAATTTTGACGATTACATTCAAAAATGATGGATTATTTTGTACACGATACTGCCGTAGTTGATGCCGGTTGCCACATTGGTAAAGGGGTTAAAATATGGCATTTCTCGCATATTATGCCGGATTCATATCTTGGTGAGGGGTGTAATATTGGGCAAAATGTTGTGGTTTCTCCTGGCGTTGTGCTTGGGAAAAATGTTAAGGTTCAAAATAATGTGTCCATCTACACCGGTGTGATTTGCGAAGATGATGTGTTTCTGGGGCCTTCCATGGTATTCACCAATGTGATAAACCCACGAAGCCATGTGATTCGAAAAGATCAGTATGCACAAACGCTCGTAAGGAAGGGAGCAAGTATTGGAGCCAACGCCACAGTAGTATGTGGTAATGAAATTGGAAGGTTTGCATTGATTGGCGCAGGAACGGTGATAACAAAAGCCGTTAAACCTTACGCGTTGATTGTTGGCAATCCAGGTCGCCAAATTGGTTGGGTGAGCGAATATGGACATCGCTTACAGTTTGATGAAAACAACCGCGCCACCTGTCCAGAGACTAATCAGGTCTACGAGCTATTAAATGAACAAGTACAACGTATTTCATAATGAATAATAAGGAAAAAATAAAATTTGCCGTAATCGGTTCCGGCCATATTGGTAAACGTCATGCAGAAATGATCCAGCGCGATGCAGAAGCCGAATTGGTTGCAATGTGTGATGTTCGATCGATGGAAGCATGCGATACCACCGCTTACGCTGTTCCGCATCATAATACCATAGAGGAATTATTAAATTCAGGGTTGGACTTTGATGTAGTAAATATCTGTACTCCGAACGGATTACATGCAGAGCAGGCGATTGCTGCGTTAAAGGCAGGCAAACACGTAGTGGTTGAAAAACCGATGGGACTTACCAAAGAGAGTTGTGAACGTGTCATTTATACTGCCTTGCAAATGAATCGTCAGGTGTTTTGTGTCATGCAAAACAGGTATTCACCGCCTTCAGAATGGATTAAATCGGTAGTAGAGGATGGGGTTTTAGGAGATATCTTTATGGTGCAAGTAAATTGTTACTGGAATCGCGATGAGCGCTATTACAAAAAAGGTGGATGGAAAGGTACGAGTGAATTGGACGGAGGTACCCTATTTACTCAGTTCTCACATTTTATAGATATAATGTATTGGCTCTTTGGAGATATCGAACAAATCCAAGGAAAGTTTGCCGACTTCAATCATATGGATTCAACGGATTTTGAAGATTCTGGCTTTGTGAGTTTTAAGTTTTTAAATGGCGGAATGGGTTGTATAAATTATTCTACCGCGGTTGCTAATCAAAATTTAGAGAGTTCCTTAACAATTATTGGTAGTAAGGGAAGCGTGAAGATTGGCGGACAATACATGAATGAAGTTGAAGTTTGTAATATAAAGGATTACGAGATGCCAACCTTAAATGAATCAAACCCCGCGAACGATTATGGTGCATATAAAGGATCCGCAGCGAATCATAATTATGTGATTGGTAACGTAATAGATACCTTGAAAGGTAGAACTTCTGCTACTACGAATGCCCTCGAAGGGTTAAAGGTGGTTGATATCATTGAACGAATTTATAAGGTAAGAGACGAACAGGCAATTATACAAGGAAATGACCATGAGTAATTTAAATATAGATCAGTTGCTAACCAAGCAAGATTCCCTTGCGGTAATTGGGTTAGGATATGTTGGCTTACCCATTGCCTTAGCCTTTGCGCGTAAACTAAAAGTGGTTGGATTCGATATCAATGCGGACCGTATTGCCTTAATGAATCGCGGCATCGACCCAAGCAATGAGTTGGATTCGGAAGCGTTTGAGGGGTGTGACATTAAGTTCACGCATCAGCTCTCGGATCTCGATTCCGTATCATTCTACATTGTTGCTGTACCCACACCCATTGACGATTCCAATCTTCCGGACCTTAAACCGTTGTTATCCGCTACAGAATCCGTTGCAAAGACCTTGAAAAAAGGAGATTGTGTAGTGTTCGAATCTACCGTTTACCCCGGTTGTACCGAAGAAGATTGCATTCCAATCTTAGAAAAGGTTTCGGGATTGAAATACAATGAAGATTTTTTTGTGGGGTACTCTCCAGAACGAATTAATCCGGGAGATAAAGTGCATACCCTGCAAAATGTTATAAAAGTGGTTTCAGGTTCTACACCAGCCGCTCTTGAAGCAGTTGCCCAAGTATATGAAATGGTCGTGGATGCGGGGGTTCACCGTGCGCCAACCATTAAAGTAGCTGAAGCGGCTAAAATTATTGAAAATACCCAGCGGGATGTAAATATTGCGCTTATCAATGAGTTATCGATCATTTTCAATAAGCTAAATATAAACACCTACGATGTGTTAGAAGCGGCGGGAACGAAGTGGAACTTCTTGAAATTTTCACCGGGCTTAGTGGGTGGACATTGCATCGGCGTAGATCCATATTACTTAACCCACCGTGCGCAACAAGCAGGATACCATTCGAAAGTGATTACCAGTGGACGTTACGTGAATGACTCCATGGGTTTTTACATCGCTAAACAAGCGGTAAAACGTGTCATTGCTCAAGGAAAAATTATTCAAGAGGCACGGGCCTTAATTATGGGTACTACCTTCAAAGAAGATGTATCGGATATTCGAAATTCGAAAGTGATTGATATCGTAAATGAATTAAAATCCTTTCAGATGTCGGTTGACTTGGTTGACCCACATGCGTCTTCAGAAGAAATGATGCATGAATATGGCGTTGGGCTTATTGATCAACCCGGAACCCAATATGATGCGATTATCGTTGCAGTTAACCACCGCGAATATGCCGACTTAGATGAATCGTATTTCGAGGGCTTATTGAAGGACGGTCAAGGGGTATTCATTGATGTTAAAGGAATCTATAAAGGGAAAATTAATTCCCTAGTTTATTGGAGTTTGTGATGGAGTTTCAAAAACGAATTTTAGTTACAGGAGGCGCTGGGTTCATTGGATCCCACGTAGTACGTAGGTTATTGACCACCTATCCCATGTATCAAGTGATCAACCTAGATAAGTTGACGTATGCTGGGAATTTAGAAAACCTAAGCGACGTGGCGGATTTACCCAATTATCAATTTGTAAAGGTTGATATTCAGGACTTAGATGCAGTTCGCTCGGTGTTTGAAACCTATCAAATCACGGATGTTATTCATTTAGCTGCTGAATCCCATGTGGATCGCTCCATTGAAGGACCTTTAGAATTTGTGAAAACAAATGTATTGGGAACAGTCAATGTGTTAGAAGCAGCACGTACCTTTTGGGGTGCAGATTTATCAAATCACGTGTTCCATCATGTATCTACCGATGAGGTGTATGGAAGTTTAGGGGAAACGGGGTATTTTACCGAAGAAACTCCCTACGACCCACGCAGTCCGTATTCAGCTTCAAAGGCCGCTTCGGACCATTTTGTGATGGCTTATTTTCATACCTACGGTATGCCCATTAAAATGTCGAATTGTTCAAACAATTACGGCAGTCATCACTTTCCAGAGAAACTGATTCCGCTCATGATCAATAACATCGTTCATGGAAAAGAATTACCGGTGTACGGTGCAGGATCTAATGTCCGAGATTGGTTGTGGGTGGAAGACCATGCAGCAGCCATTGATGCAATTTTTCACAATGGAAGACTCGGGGAATCCTATAACGTTGGTGGCCTTAACGAATGGACTAACCTGGATTTAGTGCATCGCTTGTGCGACTTAATGGATGTGAAACTTGACCGTGCCGAAGGCAGTTCGCGCGGCTTGATTCGTTTTGTTAAAGACCGTGCCGGGCACGACATGCGTTACGCGATTGATGCGTCAAAATTGGAAAAAGAAATCGGTTGGAAACCGTCGATTACCTTCGAAGAAGGCTTATCCAAAACCATAGATTGGTACTTGAATAATCCAGATTGGATTGCGCATGTGACTTCGGGAGCATACTTAGATTATTACAAGAAAATGTACGGCTAATGGGCTGGTTGTCGCGAATTTTTTCTAGGTCTAACTCGCAGCATTTACACGCTCCCTTGAATTTGTCATGGTTTAATACCGATATGCATAGCCATTTTTTACCTGGGGTAGATGATGGTGCGCGCACTATGGAAGAATCGCTTGCGATGCTCAGTAAAATGCAGGAGTTGGGTTATCAAAAATGCATCCTTACGCCACACATCAAAATGGATATGTATCCGAATTCAGAAGCCGACCTTCAGCTACGATTTTTGGAGCTTAACCAGGCAATGGATGCAGCGGGATTAACGATCAGGGTGGAGTTGGCGGCAGAATATTATTTGGATGATTACTTTGTAAACCGCTTGGAAAACACCCCGCTCTTATCTTTTGGCCCTCAGCGCTATGTTTTGGTTGAATTTAGTTTTGTGAATGCACCCGTATTTGAGATTGAAACCTTCCAACGAATCATAGACAAGGGATACACCCCGGTTTTAGCACATTTTGAACGCTACGTATATTTTCATGGATCCTTAGCCTCCGCGGAAAAATACCGTGCGATGGGGGTAAACATTCAACTCAACTTGAATTCCTTAACGGGACATTATGGCCCGGAAGTTAAAAAACAAGCAGAGCGCATGTTGGATCAATTTACTGTGGATTTCGTGGGAACAGATGCGCATCGGATGGATCATTTGGTCTTGTTAGAAAATCAGTTGAATGTACCGCATTTGAAACTGCTCAATGAACGCTTATTGAAAAATCAAAGCCTGTGAGGTGGTATTTTTTAAGGCATGCAAAAACGGAGCGTGAGGCATGGAGCGGTAAAGATATCGATCGTCGCTTGGCACCGAAAGGAATCAAACAAGTGGCGGAACTTATGGAATTAATGAAGGTACTTCCAATCACCTCAATCCGTTGTTCTACCGCGCAACGTACCCGAGAAACTGCGATGGCCTGTAATCCCTTAATTCCGATTACCTATTCGGAGGAGCTTTACTTGGCTGCCCTTGACCAATGGAAACTGATGCTTTCAAACGAGGCGCAAGATCATAGGCTTTATATTGGGCACAATGATGGCATGTCAGAATTCTTGACCTGGTTAACAGGAGCATCCATTCACTTGCAAACAGGAGCCTTGGTTACGGTTGATTTTCTTGGTTCGGATCCGAGGGCGCTTGGTCCTGGAACGGCGTGTTTGATTGCATATGAACGTCCGGAGGTGTAGCTACGGGTTCTGCTCGCTTAGGAATGTACTGATACGTAATAATTAGCGGGTCTGATTTTTCTTCTTGTTCTTGCATGCGTCGCAACCATTCCCCTTCTAAGTCTGGGGGATCAATGCCTAAATCACGCTCCACTTCATATTGATATTTCGGACGAACTGGTCCCTGTTTGCGAAACACAACCGCGAGGATAATCCCACTCACGAAACCAGCGAGATGTCCTTCCCATGAAATGTGTTGGTCGATTGGAAAAATCCCCCAAATTAAACTGCCGTATAGAAAGACCACCAAAAACGATAAGGCTTGAAGTGGAAAATAACGGCGAATAATTCCCGATACAAAAAGGAAAGAAAACAAGGAGTAAATCACGCCACTAATGCCAATGTGATAGGATCCGTGATTCTCGGCAAAACCCCATAAGAGGGCGCCGCAAGAAATCCAACTGATCAGTAACACGGGAAGAAAAACTTTTCGGTATGAATAGGCGAGTAGGGTAGAAAGTAATAAAAATGCGACGGAGTTGTTAAACAGGTGATTGATATCTAATTTGTCATGAATTAGCGGCATAAACAGGATCCCTTTTAAGCCTTCAAGGGTTCTTGGTAAAATGCCGTATTTATAAAATGGCTGGGCAAATAAATGCTGCGCCCATTGGATTAACCAAAGGAAGGCTAGGATAAAGGCACCCGGAAGGGCGTAGGGCCATAACCGATAATCAAAATGCTGATTTTTCACGCGGTGAATCTTACAAGGCTTGTGCCTTTTTCAGTTGTATGACAGAATGGCTGAAAAGGGAGGGTATAGGTGTTGGATGAAGTCGATTAAGGCTGGATTCATACGATTCTACGCATGGTCAACTTATATCCTTGTTCCCCGTTTTTCATTTTAACATGGTCTAAGGAAAGTAATATGAATTTATCTTTTAATTGCTGCTTGTGATAAACCGACATAATCAAGCGCTCCTCTTTTTTATCGAACTTGATTTTAAGTCCGCTATTGTCAAAACTCCATGAAGTTGGTGGAGGCTCTTGACAAACGTGGGTTTCTGTCAAGCTAAAGGTGGTACTGTTAGAGAAGGTCCAAGAAGTCACATAACAACAATGCGCGGTCAAATAATAATACATGTCACTGCACAAGATCACCGTATCGGAGGTGGCATAGGTGCTGTCCGTAGCATAGCATGCGGTCCATTCAGTGGGCGGTACCGGACAACACATGTCGGGTTTTAAACTGAACAATCGTTTTATATTTTGCTCCGATAATTCAAGGTCTTGCCCAGCAGTTGGATTGGTTTGTCCATACCCTGAAGTCACGGAAAATAGCGTCAATAGGATAAAAAATATGCGTGTCAATGGCGATGTGTTGTTTTAACTTAGTTGGTAAGGGTTTACATGTAGGCGATAGGCCAACTTTTCATAAGTTTTTTCTTCGAAGATATAACTTAATCTTTTAAAACAAATTGTTGTTTAGCTTCGCTGCTGACTTTGTCGGTTGTAGAAAGAATTATGCTCGTATTTGCTTGCTGTTAAGTGGGGTTTCTTATTTTACCTCCTAAGGAAGCAACGGAGTTAATTTATTCTTCAAATCCATTCTCTCATGCAGGATTCTCGTAATTTCAATTGATTTATCTTCCAATATCCGATAGAAAATGATGTGCTTTGAGGCTTTTTTACCCTTCAAATTTGGGTGAATTTCTTCATATAATTTGCCTTCTTGCGGCTTTTTAGAGATTGCAGCACATGCATTGATAATTAACTTATAATATTTGTCTGCTTGACTTTCAGACCAGGCATCGAAGGTGTAGTTCCATATATCAGATAAATCCTTAACGGCATTGTTTGTTAATTTAAACTGCGCCATTTATTTTCTTTTTGCCTTTAATGTTCTCAAATGTTCATCCGGATCAAAACCCTCTGCTAACCCACTGTTAATACCTTCGTCAATTGCATGACGCAAAGCAATTATTCTTTGTTCTTCTTCTTCAAGTAATCTCAATCCTGCACGAACAACTTCACTTGCGTTTTTATACCTTCCTTCCCTTAAAATACTTTGAATAAATTGATCAAAATAACTACCCAACGTAATCGATGTGTTCTTACTCATGATTTTTTAATTTTTATAAATATACCAATATTTGGTATTTTTCAAAAAATAAAAGTTCCGATTTTATTGAATACGTAAGATTTTACCCCTACCATCTCTTATTCCATACACCCTTAAATGGTGTCTAATCGCTGTGCCAATTTCCTATCTTTTTCAGTAACAATATTTCCTTCGTCGTGTGTACTTAATTCGACCGTTACGGTGTTGTACATGTTGGTCCATTTTGGGTGATGGTTCAATTGTTCAATGTGAACACGTGCGTTTACCATCCAGGCTATTGCTTCTTGGAACGTAGAAAATACAAACGTTTTGTGGAGCGCGTTGTTCTGCTCAGTCCAGTGGTTCATAGTTGGTTTTTGGTTTGTTTTAATGGGGACGGTTTGCAGATTTACGATGTCTCGAGGGAATGTTTCGGGATTGCGCTTATACGCTGGGAAGGGCTGGCTTATTCCTTAATCACTTTAAATGTCTGTTTCAAATTCTTTCCAACATAGAATAAATAAAAACCACCCGATAAATTACCTAATTCAATGGTAGTATTTTCAGAAATTATT
>JBIKUO010000028.1:0-31609 GCA_044347515.1 Crocinitomicaceae bacterium
TTGACTCCAGCCGAAGGAACTGCATATAATGAAGCTCCAGATAAGTAACTTTTTCATTATAAGCTGGATTTAAATTTAAACGTTGTATTTCCTATTTTAATCAAATCCCCATCGTGTAGTTCAAATACTTTATCTAAATCTAAATCTTCACCGTTCAGCAAGGTGCCATTGGCAGACATTTCATCACGAATCCAATATCTTTCTTTCCGGTACAGAATATTGATATGTTTAGAGGATATAACGGTATCTTGTTTGATGATAATTGAGTTACTATTTTCTCTACCTACGGTATTATTTCCTTCATAAATCCGGTAATCAAGTCCCATCGGATCTAAGCTATAGGAAACCAACCAACCTACCATTCTTCTCGAAGCACGCGGAGAACCAACTGGACGATGGTTTACCTCTGCCCCATCTTCACCCATACTTACTACTTCTTCAACCCCCTGAATAAAGGTGCGGTCTAAGTTTTGATTCTTTTTCGCTTGCGAAGGCGAAGGGGCGGACATCCGTTCTGTGCGATCCGTTGGTGCTGCAGAGGCATGCGAAGGACCATTAGGACTCACAACTTCGGTTTTATCTCCACCGTCGAAAGATGGCGAAGGCTCATCAAAATTACTTGTAATTTGCGTTTTGTTTAAATCCACTGGAGCGCTTGAACCGGCATCACCTGTAGGACAGTACGGACATTTAGCCATACCTTCTTTGAAAAAATGACCATTATTACATTTTTGAAAACCTTGCATAATTTTAAATTTTAATTAGACGAATAAAAAAACCATATTTTGTTGCTTCAAGACCATACCCATACGCTAAGGGTTCGATTTTATCTTCTGGGGAAATATGAGTAACATAAACTTCATTGGTCTCTGTAAAATGCGAAAAATACTCCACATAATTATCATTAATTAATAATTTATCAAATCCAGAGTAATAGGAATATGGTGTTATTTGTAAGCCATAGATGTCATACACGGTTTGATTTTTCCATGAAGAGAGGGATTTCATTTCTTTCATAGCTGGATTTCCAACCAATAATTGAAAGGGTGAATACGAACCTAATTTAAGTGCCGATGCATGTTTAAACAGGGCATTAAAGTCATTGTTTGAGGCAATACGCCATTGCCCTTGGCTCTCGAGTAAACTTGTCATTTTTCGAATGGCCGTTAGGTTAAAATAGTAACCTAGTTTGCCCACTAAGCCCGGACGAACAAGGTATGAAGGATTATCTATATTTTCATTCCATGTTGCTTGATCTTCACACCTTACGAAGTTATTTTCAGTTAACCACGTATCCATTGAATTATCAAGGTCAATACTGGTCTTAGTTGATGCCCCAAGTGTTGAAGTCACCCACTGATTTTCTCCAATCAGCGTGGTTGATAAATTAAGTTCTGTTTTCTTCTTAACGGGGTTTGGTTTATTTTCCGTTTTCTTTTTGATGATTGATTTTAATGAATCAATTGTTTTTGTATTAAATTGGATGGTGAACGTTAAAATTTGCTGAACGCTATCTTTCTCATTTTGAATGCGAATCAATTCAGGATTTTCCTTCTTATCATTTTTTTTCTTTTGAGAGAATGTGATTAAGGAGCAACACAAGAAACTAAAAACTAGGAAATTTTTCATAGGTAGGGTTATTGAGGACAACCATTATTGATGCCATATTCTGGGCATGGGTCGTTGCGATCCGGGAAGGAATCTCCATCGGAATCGGTGAACATATACAAGGCCGCAGAGAACAAAATTGAAATAATTAAGGTACTACAAACGATTAAAAATAGCGGTTTTCCTGGATCAGAGCTTTTCTTTTTAAGGTAAAAAAAATACCCAAGCCCACCCAGTGAAAACAAGAGCGAAAACCAATAAAAATCAGGACTAAGCAACGAGATCATACTTGCGACTCCAATAAAAATCCCCACAATCATTGAGGTATTATCTTTAGGTTCCGCAGGTTCAACAGGTTCTTCAATTCCTGTTTTTGAAATGGGTTTCACCTCCACATCGCCTTGCAAAGCAAGAATAAAGTCATCACACGTTTGAAAGCGTTCTGCTGGATTCTTCGCCAAGGATTTTCTAAGAATATTAACCATTCGTTCTGAGACACCCGGATAAATTTCTCTTGGATCTGGTAGATCTTCTTTTGTGATTTTGTTGTATATCTCGTATTCCGTATTCAGATCGTGGTATGGATTAATCCCGGTAAGCATTTGATAAAAAGTAACCCCAAGCGCATAAATGTCGGATCTTGCATCGAGTTCCTTTCCGTGCACTTGTTCGGGCGACATGTAGAAGACCGTACCAATTTGGGCACCTGATTTGGTTTGCATTGAACTATCGTCCTTCATTTTTGCAATCCCAAAATCAAGCACCTTCACCTGATTTGCTTCTTGATTGATTAAGATGTTTCCTGGTTTTATATCACGGTGAACTATTCCTTTGTTGTGTGCGAAACTAAATGCTTTTAAGATTTGAATCATTAACGGAACGGCTTTATCTTCTGGAAAAACACCAATTTTATTTTTAAGGTAATCATCTATTTCAACCCCTTTAAAATACTCCATAATAAGGTACATCCCTAAATCATCTTCGTCAAATTGCTCCAGTTTAACGATGTTTTCATGGGTCATACCGGCCATGATTTCCATTTCCCTGCGAAACCTATTCTTTAGATTTTCATTTTGCAAAAAATTACTTTTCAGTACTTTAATGGCAGAAACGCGGTTCGGGATTTTAGTATGGGAAGCCAAATAAACGGTACCCATGCCCCCTTCACCAATAATTTTTTCAATCCGATAATTTAAAATTTCTCTTCCTATCATCACCTTCAACTAAAAAATAAGAATCTATTGCTCATCATAGCAACTATAACAATCGCAATCTCCATCATAAAACCAATCTGTTTTCACCCCACCATGATCACCGGCACTTGTTTTATAGCAATTGTAAAATCGCTCGTCACAAGATCCGCAAGTCCAATAACGATTGGACTCTGACTGATAAGAAACCGTGTAGCAATATGGGCATTGGGTTCTGTATGAATCCTCTTCATAGGGACATCCGTAATTACTACTTGGCCCGTATTCATAGACGCAATTATCATCCGCATCTGGTGTTCCATCTCCGTCATAATCTTTGACCGGACAACCGTTGTTTTTCTTTGGCCCTTTTTTGTTTGGACATTCGTCATCGCTATCCTCTACCCCATCGCCATCGCTGTCTGTAAACTCATGATATACTTCCGAAGTTTTTGGATTTTCAGTTTGCAAGGTATCGGCACTTACAGGGGGCACTTCTTCCGGTGAACTTGATTCCCCAATTCGAGAAATCACAACTAACACTCCTACAAGTAATGCAAATACTCCTAAAAATACTGGCCAATATTTTTTAAAAAAATTGCCATTTTTTGGTTTTGCTGGCTCAAACGACGCACCTCCGTAATTTGACGGTTCGTTGTCAACCATGGTATGACCATCGTTGGCGTTTGATAGAGGACTGTAAGCTTCCTGCTCATTAATAATAGTGGCTCCATCTTGAATATCTGAGGAGGCTGAAGGTGTTAGATGGCGATATTCCTGCCAAGGCACTAAGGCTTTTCCAACTTTGAGAATGTCTGTATCTTGGAGCTGAACTTTTCCGAAAATCTTGTTGCCGTTAACAAAGGACCCATTCGATGAATTTAAATCCTCAAAATAGGTAGAGCCATCGGTTTCAAAATAAATTAAACCATGATTTCTAGATACTGTTTGGTCAGAAATAACGATATCATTATCCGATTCGCGTCCAATTTTAAATATTTTACTCATATCAAGTTGGGGTTAGGTTGTTACAAATATATATAAGTCAATTTTAAAAAAAAAATAAATTGAATTATTGAAAATATGTATTAGTTAAAATTAATTCCTTTAATTTCGCAATACACAGTCTAGCTTAATCTTATGTTACGAAAAACGCTTGCTCTTTTTTTATTTCATGTACTTATCGGTACTTATTATTTCAGTCAAGGTTTTATTGTTCACCACGGAGTATATGCCATTTATGAAACTGTTAATTACCAATCAACACTTAAACAAACGGTTCCATCTTCTGATTTCAGAGAAAACTATCAATCAATAATAAGCTCCTATCCTGCCGTAAAACTTGGCTATTCGTTAACCGCTTGGGGTAACTTTGGCCTAAGTGATTACATGAGTAATTGGTTGGTATGGGGTGCTGACTTTGGGGTGGGGCTTTCTTACAGTAAATCAATCATGAATGGATATTCCGAAGGTTCAGAGTATTATTTAGACCCTTCATTTTCAGTGGCCTCATTAAATAATCAAACATTTTTTAATTATTATCAACCTGGAAACCGCTGTTCCATTTCAGATTATGGGCTAAATATGCATTTGGATGCCGGGACTGTTTTGTATGCTGGAGTAGAGGTAGACGCAGGACCATCAAGAATTATTTTTACCGACAACCGAATTCAAGGCCAAGAAGTACGGAGTACTGGGTGGTTTGTTAATACACGGATTCAGGGTGGCGTAAGCATTCCAATACCATTTTGGGATTACAGTTCACGTTTTAATTTGAATGTTAAATTCTACGGTATTTACAACGGTTGGTCAGGTAGATTCTACAAACTGGATTGGGTTTCTGAGGACAAGAAGTTGAAAAATTTTAGTGTTTTGGATATACAAAGTCAGCCTTTAAAAAGTCAGCCTTTACCTTTTGGATTTGGATGTTCGCTTACATTTTTATTTGAAAAGTAATCCTGTAAATAGCAACTCCTATGAGAAATCTCCTAATAATGTTATTTGTCCTATTGAACAGTTCAACATGGCTGTTTGGTCAATTACCCTCGGATAATTTTGATTGGCCTACGGGGAATTGGCTAAGCACAGGCGGCGGGAATCCAGTTAATTTCTTTGAAATTACGACCAGTAATTATTCCATAAATAATAATTCCTTGCAAGTAGTTCACTATGACCAGAATAACCCATGGGTTCCTTATGTTGCGGGTTACACCTATGGGAATTCCGAAGAAAGTTCAATTAAATACAGGTACTTTCAAACCACCAATTTTTACAATATAATTCTTAGTTTTTCTTGGTTGTGTAATGGCGAGGCCGATCGTGATTTTGGCACATTATATTTCAGTTCTGATGGATTGAATTGGGATAAGATTAAAAATTATCAATCGGGGAAAGGAAATGAAATTCAATTCGAGGTGATTAAATTACCGAAATGTTATGATAATAGTGGGTTTTACATTGGGTTCTCATTTACCTCAGACAATTCATTTAATTTTCAACCTGGTTTTGTAATAGATGATATCAACCTCTCGGGAAATGATTGTGTAATTAACCCCAAACCACCGGCTGCATCAAATCCACAAAATCTCGTTGAATGTTACAACAACAGAGATGCTGTTTCGTTAACGGCGTTTTCGGTTACCGGTAATTTAAGGTGGTATATGGATGCTTTTGGTTGCGCTGACCACATTCATGAAGGATTAACCTTTAATACGCTTCCAACAGAAAATAAAGTGTTCTATGTTTCAAATTTCAACGGAAACACCGGATGTGAATCCGATCTTAGAATTCCGGTAACGTTGACAACGCTACCACTTCCAGCCTTGAGCATTGACACTGTGCTTGATGCCTCACAAGGAGGTGATGGGGCAATATCCATTAGCGTTAGTGGGAGTTCACCATTCGCCTATACTTGGACCATGAATGAAGATCCGGCCTATGCAGAATCAACTCAAGATATAAATGGTCTGAACGAGGGGAATTATCAAGTATTCGTTACGGATGCCATGGGATGCAAAGATTCATTGAGAATTGTAGTGCTATCAAAGGCAGAATTAAACATCCCTGGCGGAATATCCCCCAATGGCGATGGGTACAATGATACATGGATAATCAGTGGAATTGCTCAATGGACAGATTATGTGGTTGAACTGCGGAACATGAGGGGAGAGCTGGTTTATAAACAAGATGCTACAGACAACCCTACTTATGTACCTTTTGATGGAAAAAATCAAAAAGGAGAAAAACTTCCATCGGGAGATTATTCATATTTCCTCCGGTCCCAATTTAGAAAGAAAAAATATTCAGGAATATTAAGCATCAAATATGACAATTAAAATTATTCAAAGAACCGTATTGGTTTTTACTCTTTTGTTGTGTTTTGCTGCATACGGACAACAACGTTTTTTAAACAATCAACGGATGTGGAATGACATGATGTTTAATCCAGCAAAAATTGTTCAAACCCACGGATATGCTATATATGCAAACCATCGTCAGCAATACTACACCTTAGATTCTCAATCCCCGTACTTATTTCTAATTGGCGGAAAAGCTAATTTACCCACGCCCACCTACTCCCAAAATATGTTGTTTTCACAATCAAGGAGAAAAACTGTTTATAATTTTGCAGTGGGTGGTTATTACATTCATTCATTCACGGGCGGGGTATATGACCAAAATGAAATTTCCGGTCAATTTGGTTTTCAGATTAAATTGAAGCAAAAATTAGCGAATCCATCGCAATTTGATCAATTTAACATAGGCTTGGGTGTTAAGGGAATCAACAACCGATATCGAGGAAATTCCATTTACAATTTATATGATCAGAACGATCCTGAATTCACCAGCTTACAAGTTTCAAACAAATATGCGATCAGTGTCATACCTGGGATCCAATATCTTAATTCAAGAATAATGCTCGACGCCCTTTACACGTTTGGCCCCAAAGACCAGACCTTTGGCAGCTTAACGATCATGGGGGGAAATGGACTTGAGAATTACTTTAGTCAACTTGCGTTACGCGTTAATTATTTTGGCAATCCAAACTGTCAAGTTTCCATTAATAAAATTCAAGGGCTTGGATGGGGGTTTAATGAATCTTGGGCTTTAAACTATGGCGTTAATGTCTTTCTAGGTAAAAAGTTTGTTTCTAGCTCTTCATTTGCCACCAATCCTGGGATATATTTTGGTTTAATTTATCAGAATTCAGGACAAGCAAAAAAAAAATCTGCTAACTATAAAGACCCGGAACGGGTGAATAACTTTTCAGGCAGTTTAAATATTTTAGACGCTAACCTCAATACCTTGCCTTTAGGACCCTCGGCTGAATTAGGTCTAATGTTTCAACGAAATACCCAAATCTGTGAATGTGATCGGATTTATGACAAATTCAAAAGCATTGATGAAAATCCTTCATCATTAACTGAATTAAAATCATTATGGACGGAATTTAAAAGTAAATGCGACAATTACAATTATCGTACATCATTCTTAAAATATAATGACGGAATGAAAAAAACAATAGATAAAATTGATTCGAAAATTAATGCCCAACAACAAGAGGGGACCAATGTTTGTACCATTGAAAAGCAACAATGGGACCGCAAAAATTTCGAACAATTCGGGAAATTTGGAATTACACTGGTCAACAACGAAGAAGATTGGATAGAACTATCTCCAAAACAAGCATGTTGCTGTTATTATCAATTCGATGAAAAGAATAAAAATTATGGGGTTTTCTATAACGCCTTAGCATTAAAAAAAGTAATGAATGCTATCAAAATTGAAAATAGTGATTATTCCGATTTCCGAATTGCAAATTATAAGGATTGGAAAACACTCATGGAAACTAGTAAACAAAAAAAATCAATTGACAACTTATATAATTGCGACAGAAAAAGTACCTCATCATTAAATTTGTTTCCTACAGGATTTTATGATAGCGATTGGTTGTCAGCTGATGATGGCAGCATGGGTTATTGGGTCGGTGAAAATGCTACTGTGGCACTGGATTGTAACGCAAAAGGAGAATTAATGTTGGATGAACTCTACTCTGGCACAGATGACCGAAGTATTTATGGGGCTTATTTAATACGATTAATTAAAAAGTGAGTTAATTAAACTTATTTTAAGGTTATTATTATAAATTATTTCTAATTTTCTAAATAATTACATTTTGCTTAAACAATATTAATGCACCCACAACGAATTATCATACTTTGTTTTGCGCTACTAGGAATAGCCTCTGTCTTTGTTCCATGGTACTCATTGGAAGTGCTTTTCGTGAAAACTTCTGTTAACGGAATGGAGGGAAATGGGGTGTTATTTCTTATTCTATTTTTTATCGTACTTATTTTAAGTCTACTGGCTGATCGAGGCTCCATAATTAAAGGGTTGAATTTTTGGATAATTCTCTGTGCCTCTGGGTGTTCTGGAATCCTTGGAATATACGAATTATTGTCCTTAGCCGATCAATCTGACACCTTGTTGGGACAGGTAATTGCCGAAGTCGTAACACCGGGCATTGGACTTTATCTATTAATAGGTGCAAGCTTTTGCATAGTTTTTACGCTAAGTTTATTCCCTATATTTATTAAAAAGAAGTAGTTTATTCTAATCTGCCATTAATTTATTTTGGTTAGATTAGACCGTTTTAATTGGTTGAACTTATGGAAATCATCGGTAGTAAAATATTAAATTATACCATATTATCCTTACTTGGTGAAGGAGGTATGGCATCGGTATATTTAGGAGAACATGAACGCCTTGGCACTAAGGTAGCCGTTAAGGTTTTAAATCCTATACTATCTGTTAATGCACAACTCAGGGAGCGATTTCTAAATGAAGCAAGGTTAATGGCCTCTTTAGACCATCCAAACATAACTAAAGTTATTGATTTCGAAGATGAAGGCAATCTACTATGTATTATCATGGAGCACCTTGAGGGAGAAGATTTGAGCGACAAAATAAAACGTGATGGGGCACTTTCTATAGAGCAAATAAATAATATTTATTCGCAGGTACTAAGTGGTTTTAATTATGCGCATAATATGGGTATCGTTCATCGCGATATTAAACCGTCTAATATTTTTATAAAAAAAGACGGGATAATTAAAATACTTGATTTTGGGATTGCGAAATTATTCGGTCAAGGAAATGAAATGACGCAAACCGGTACCCAAATGGGTACTCCGGTTTATATGAGTCCAGAACAAGTGAAAGCTGACAAGTCCATAGACCATCGAAGTGATATTTATTCCTTAGGGGTTACGTTATATTATGCATGCTATGGGCATTCACCTTATGACTCCTCTACGCTTTCTCAATTCGATATTTTATCTAAAATCGTTCATGAGCCGCTTCCCGAAATGCAAGATCATCCATTTAAAAACCTAATTTTAACCGCGTGTGCCAAGGACAGAGAAAATAGATTTCAATACTGTGAAGAGTGGCTTGAAGGATTCAATTACATCAATCAGTTGTTAATAAGCAGTCCGAACGCGCACATTACTCAAGCCAAAAACATAACAAACACAACTTCGGATTCCCCCTCAACATCCATTCCAAGCGTTGATCATTTGGAACAAAGTGCATCCACTGATTTACAGCCAATCCCAAATTCCCAACCTACAATACAAGCTAAAGAAAGACAAGATAATAACATAAAACGGGTAAAGTATAACAACCAAATATGGATGGTAGGAAATTTGGCCCTAACTCATTTCAGGAATGGTGATGCGTTAATTGAAGCCCATTCACAAGAAGATTGGATTAACGCTGGACAGAAAAAAATTCCTGCGTTTTGCAGAGTAAATAATTCTTCAGATAAACAAGAAATTTATGGTTTACTATACAATTGGCACGCTTTAAATGACCCAAGAGGCTTAGCCCCCCAAGGATGGAAAATCCCTTCACGAAAAGATTTTGAAACCTTGATTAGTTCTATTGGAGGGGATAAAAAAGGTGATAAATTGAAAAACCATCTAGGATGGGTATTAAATAATGGCATACCAACTGAACATTTCAACGCCTCGCCTGCTGGAACTCGCGGTTCAGATGGGGAATTCAAGAAAGAAGGTCACGTCGCCGCATTTTGGACAACTACGCAAGTGAACCAAATTGAAAGCATAGCCATGATATTGACAGCAAACAACAATCAGATTGTATTAACCAATACCGATGTATGTAGAGGATTGAGTATTAGATGTATACAGGAATAGCGTTTTGCTTAGCAACCAAGGTCTTCTAAACCACTACTATAATCATCCGAACTATAATCGTCCGAACCGTAATCATCCGTACTATAATCGTCTGAATTGTAATCATCCGAACTGTAATCTTCTGAACCAAAATCTTCTAAAGAACTGTCATTTAGCGCGTAATCATCGCCCCCAAGCTCATTGTCATCTACCCCATAATCATCAACAGAATTTAGTTCATTTTCATCTAAAATATATTCATCCGAATTATCCGCAACATTATCATTAAACCCCATCCCGTTATCGTCATAACCTGGGAACTGATCATTGTTGGCCAAAACATCGTCACCATCA
Source organism: Crocinitomicaceae bacterium (assembly GCA_044347515.1). Classification (GTDB taxonomy): domain Bacteria; phylum Bacteroidota; class Bacteroidia; order Flavobacteriales_D; family Crocinitomicaceae; genus UBA952. The sequence continues at coordinate 10,352 of JBIKUO010000028.1, forward strand.
GCTCCTGTAGCGTCATTCACAGCAATTTCATCCATTGAACCATTTTCTACTGCATCCCAATCAATTCCTTGATATTCTCCTTGATCGGGCTGATTTTCATGATCAACCATTACATCTGGATCATTTTCAAATGATCCTTGATCTTGATCTTCATCATACATATCATCCTCGGGGTAAAAGCTTATATCAGATTCGTCCGATCCAGAAGTATTCACATCGGATTCTGAACTTGTACTGACCACTGCACCTTGATCAACTATATTACCTTCTGAATCATATACTTCATATTGATCCATCTGTCCATCGTTATCATAATCTTGATAGTGCGTAACGCTTTCATTACCATATTCATCAACGGTGTGAACATAAACATCGGAAGGCGAAGTTTCTTCAACAGTTGTTCCCGACGGGTTACCATAAGAATTATTCACCGATTCGTCAGAAAATGTTTCACCGGGTAAATTCTCATTTGGGTCCACATTGGCAACGCTTTCCATACTTGGATCAGGGGTAACAACCTCATCCGAATTATTCCTCATAGATCTAGCTGCGACAGCTCCTGTAGCGGCAACTGCCGCAACGCCAAGCCCTACTTTAAGCGCTACAGACTCCTTGTTAACTTTTTCCTCGCTAACGATTTCCTCGCTGGCAAGTTCTTCATTTGTGATTTCTTCGTTCACAGGTTTTTGAGCATCATTCTCAGCTCGCAAGCGATTTTCCTCATTCATATCTTGAATTATTAAATTGTAATTTTCATTTTTGAACTACCAATATAGTAAAATACATTCATTTTCACACTATATGCTTGGTTTGGCACCAGTCTATTTTTATTAAAATCAAACGTTCCATTTGTACTTTTTAAATCGACAATGTGAATTTTTAAATTTCCTGATTTAATTGAAAGTTTAATATCGCAATGCTTAGTACTTAAAAAACGATCTTCTTTAAAATCGTTACGCCCAATTAAATTCGAACCTAAATTCAACCCTCGTTTAACAACTACACCCTTATTTTCAATATTCAACATTACTTTAACAAGAGGGCGTTTTGAGCTATGCTCTACTTTTTTACTTTCTGGTTTAGGGACAATCGGAGTTTTGTGTTCAAACCCCACGAGATTTTTAGCGTCACAATGATCACAAACAACAATAATTTTATTTCTTGCAATCGCCTGAAGATTCACATTAAATGGCGCTTTACATTTCCCACAGTTAAACACCTTGTAATTACCGGAATCAATCGTGTTGTTTTGTCCGTTATTTTCCTTTTTATCATCGGATTTAATGTCAGCCGAATCTATCTTTAATTCTGAGTCTAACAACTCCAACATTCCTTTATTATCAGAGCAAATTGGGCACCAAAAATCTTCAGTAGGAATTTCAAATAAGTGCTCGGGGTTAACTGTACATTTATATTTCATACTAGCTTATTATTTTAAGGCCTCTAATCGTGATAGAATTCCACTAAACTCAAAATTAATAGATTGTAAATTAGCGCACAATGACTTATTGAAATTTGTTTGCACCGATATATATTTCTGATAAAATTCATTTTTTCGACGGTCCTTCCAATTGGTTTCAATTGAATGAACTTCTTTTTCATATGTTCTAACAACACCTTCAAGCGTATTGATAGACTGTAATAATTTTTCCTTTGCCTTAATCATGTAATGTTATAATTCTTTGTAGGCTGAGTAATCATTAGGAGCGAGTTCTTGAATTGTAAATCCATTTTGTTCAAGCATGTTAAAATGAAGTTGTGAAACATTCGAAATTGAAACCTTTTTTATCTTATTGTTATTAAATAAATTATATTTCTCGGCTTCCTCAATCAGATTATTGATACTCAACTGATTTATATTATCTAACTCTTTGACATGCATCGTATTGCCTGATATTTCTGAAATAACACCTTTTCGATGCGCATCATTTGAACCATCTGAAGTTGTGTTTATAGGTGTACTTAAGCTTCCACTTTGAAGGTATCTATTGGCTATGTCTGCAAATTCTGTTAGCGCCTGTAATCCCTTACTAGAACCTATAACATGGTTGTTTAATTCGCTCTTTAGTTGTTGGACTCTTTGCCCCATCCCCTTAATCTTTGCTTGTGCATTTATTAACTCCTGCTTATAGTTATTAAATCTTTCTATCTCGAGTTGTTTTTCTTGTTCCTCCTTAATGTTCTGATACAAATTTTCATTTGATTTCGAATCCTGCGAAGTGGTCGTCTTACTTTTTAGCTTTTCAAGTTCTTTTGATTTTTCCATTAATGAACCCTCAGTCTCTAATTGATCTTTATTTAAATCAATTAAAACTTCTTCTATTGCTTGCTGGATTTGTTCCAGAATGGCAGGCGCTTGTTGATGAAAATCAATCATAGACTTCCTTAAACTTGTAAACACATCTGGGCCATTTACAATGAAATCACTCATACGCTAGAGTTGTATAGAATAATACGAACCGATAAGTTGTTCTAACTGAACCAGTGTTTGTATTTTCTCATCCAATTTTTGAATAAAATTAATCAAATCACGTTCGGAATTTTCAACGGAACTTTTTAGGGTTACAAAATGCTTGTCTCTGTTGCCCGCATTGTATAATGTATCGATAGATTTTGGGAATTCCGTCTTTAGACTATATAACTTTTCCTTAACTGCGTTCAGCCGATTAATTTCTGACTTAATGTAATCTAAGTTATTATTTATCCTCATTGTAACTTATTACCTAAAAATGCTTCCATCGATGGTAGCAAATCTTTTTCAACGTGATTTTCATAAGCCTTTAGTGCTTCACTAAGTTCTTCTAAATCTTTGAAGTGACGTTCAAATTCCTCTTTAAACTCCGTATATTTTTCATCTTTCCAGCCGATTCCCAGCTGCTTTAACGAACCTTCAATTTCATTTTTACTTGTTGATAAACATTGCGAAAAACTCTTGAGTTTATCTATAAATACAAGCGTGGCTGGGATATTAAATTCTGCATTACTCATAACCTATTATTTTGGACCATTAATTGACAAATATTGTCTGATTGTTTTTTCTTGTTTTTCTAAATAATCCGTGTACCTTACCATTAAACCTTTTAATTCTTGAAGTTTATTTTCACTATCATTGATTTTTTGTCTAATCTTCTCGAATTGTATGTCTCTGTTACCTTGTTGATAACATGCATCGCAAGCCATTCTCATTTCTCCTTTAGTTCGATCCAATCGGCTTGACAATTCATGAATTTGAGTATTCATTTTTCTCAAAGCATCAGGTTCAACGTTTGCCCAATTATTCGCCATTTTTCAATTTATTATATTCTTTGTACAAGTTAGGATATTTTTCTAATAACGAAGCAAAACTGTTTGTCACTGGGGTATCTTTTATAGATGTATTATCCATAGACATTTCTGATGTTTCAGATGCCACAACCGCATCTTCGTTATTTAAAACAATTGTTACTTTTTGTGTCAAGGTTTTGATCAAATTTTGCTTTGATTGAAGTTCAGAATACGATTTAAACTTAATACAAACATCCGAAGTTTGTGACTGATAAATCGCTTTGTTTCGTATATTCGGAGTATCTGAGTTGATCAATTGATTTGCTAATTTATTGTTCAATAGAAAATGGGATTCTTCCGCATTTACCCAAAAACAAATTCGATGTTCAATAAACCCAAGCAAATCTTTAGAAATTTTCTCCAAATTCTTTGGCTTATTTATTTCAATGACAAAGTACATCCCATAGTTAGAAGCAACTGACAATAAATTTTTCAATCTGGTTGTTAATTCAGCTTCTAAATACTCCATTTTATGTAATTGAAGGATTTGCTCCATTCCAATGATCAATGTAAAGACTGGAATGCGATCCTTATTCGTTCTGCGCGCTTCGAGTAGCGTTTCAAGCTGCTTGACTAAAGATTCTAATTGATCGGGGAGAATCGTTTTAAATTCATAATGTGCAAATAGCGTATCTAGCTTATCCAATCCATATTCATTCGTGGTTTCTTCATCTAAGGCATTAACGCAGTTTAACATGAACTTTGCCTCTGGAATTCCATAAGAAATACTGGATAATATTGAGAAGACAGTCTGTATAGAATTTTGACGTTCATTACCAGTTATCAAAATATTCTGGAGTGGATGTCTTCCATTGATCTTCCAATCAAAAACAAAATAATTGTTATCATTTATTAAATATGATTCTCCGATGTGGCACTTAATTCCAACTTTACTAAAATGTTCAATCGATACGTTCTGTGAAAACAACTCAGTATTCGCCTCGAACATTGCGGGAAGTGATGCATCAATGAATTTAACGTCATTAAGTGTCAGTGCCCGAGAACTCACTTCATTTTTAATATTATTCAGTATGGGTTCTAAATCCTCATTATCCAGTAAAAAAGATTTGAAAAAATAATTGCCCCCATCATTGTTAATTTCACCGAAGTTATTATTGATCAAACCTTGTCCTATTTTCGTGATTTCAACATAACCTTTATTACTGTAACCTAAAATTGATGAAGCAGCTTCAGGACTCGATTTTAATAGTATTCTTGTCGGTATTAACGAAACGGCTTGAGTAAAAGCAGAACTTTTTATGTTATTAAAATTCTGGGCAGCTAATAGTAAATTAATTCCCATCGCCCTACCTTTTTGAATAATCAATAACAAATTGATTGCTATTTCTTCAATAAAAGGGGCGTCCTCCGTAAATATTGAAGCAAATTCATCAATAATTAAAACTATCCTTCTAAGTTTTGATGGATCTATATCGCCTAATTTCTTGGCATCTTCTAAATTATCTACCGAAAACCGCGTAAAATATGCATAACGTTCATCCATTTCCTTTTTAAGCTGAGAGAATAAATCATTGATTAATTCACTTTCTGCACTGAATGCATATTTTGTCGCATGAGGTAATTGTAAATTATTAAAAATGCTAAAACCTGCCCCATTCTTCATATCAACTAGCCATAATTCAATATCCTCGGGAGAATAATTTAACGCTAAGGAGGATATTACGCCTTTTAAAAAATTGGTCTTACCCGACCCTACTCCTCCACACAGCAAGGCATTTGAAAGCATGTCTTTAGTTTTAAAAGCCATAAATTCAAATCCTTCTTTATCCACTGATTTCCCAATAGGTACCTTAACTTCTTTGGAGGCATCACCATTAAACCATCCCGAAATCTCTGGGATTGCATAGGTTTTAAATTTAATTTTCGCTCGAGAATTAGCCAGATTTTCAAAGGCAAGAAGATAATTATTGATCAAGGTTTTTTTATCTTCATTTGAAATGTTCTCAATTGCTAATTGACCTAAGGGACTTGAACCAGGAAGTGTTTCTTGGGTAAGATCTAACCATTTAAAATTCAACCCCTTCGTTTGATTTACAAAACGCTCATATCGATCACTAAAATTATCTTTATTGACTAATATTAGGCCATTGCACCCATATTTTATCATTCTATCTAATATTACAAATGCCTCCTGCGCATAATTCTCATTATAAAAGGATAGAAAATCATCAAATACAAACAAGGTATATGGTAATAAATCATCGTATTTCTCTTCCTTTAGTAGGGATAAATTATATTGATGTATTGTGCTGTGATTAGCAGTGATATCAGCCCAAAGTAATCCAAGCTTTGAACGTATTAACGATTCAGTCTTTGTCAATGCGGACATGAATTGATCCCATTCAAAGCCTTTTTCAATCACTAAATTAGAAATAGGTAAAAATTCTCTAAATTTCTCGTGAAGGTTTTTATCAAAAATATGAATTTTCAACTTATCAGGTAAATTCGAATACAAGGTCCTAAAGAGTAAAACATCTGCAACCGCTTCTGCTTGATCAATGGTGTTTTTGTCGTAAACGACTATAATATTTTGGGTATCAACGAATGGGATGTTTTCGTTAATATAAATTTCATTCTTGGGCTTAATTCCGTCAAATTTTACCGGGCGTTTTCCAATAGCAAGGGTTGAAGTGGTATATTCATAGGAAGGCTCTGTGAAATTCACCAAATAACTTGGGTTACACGTGCCTTTATATTTATTTACTTGTACGTTCTGATAGGTTTCCCACTCAGCGACTAGCACGTCTAATTCATCATTTAACTCCTCTTCAATAAGTAATAATTTATTCTTGAGCTCATTAGCTGCCAAATCATATTCCTTTTCCTTCAGTGAATTATCTTGATTAAACTCGTCATTACTGATTTTCAATTTTTGATTTACAAATTCGGATATAGCATCCTCCAACTCCTGAAATCTAACTTTTAACAGACCCGTTAGCTCAGTAACTCGTTGTTTTTCTTTCAACAATTCACCGTATCTGTAAATTTCACGACTTAATAACTCTTTACTTACGTTTAACTCTGATGTTTTTTGTTCCTGATTCTTTTTTACAAGTTCTAATTCAGACAAGTAATTAGCCTTTAATTCATCTAATTCAGCATGAATCCCTACAATAATAGGTTTATATTTTAACTGGATATTACTATACTTTTCAAGAATTGAATTACCGTCTGTTATTTCAACTTGCATAAATCATTTTTAAGTGGGTAAATCTAATAAAATGTATTAAATGATGTTTTAGAAATTATAGCGTTTAGTCAAATAAAATAAAACAAGTAGGTTGATTATTCACGCATCAATTAAGACCTAAATACGACCTTACATTTATTACATTCTCGTATAGTAATCCATGGTTTTTTTTGAAACGATTCATTACATCGCGGGCAAGAATAAGCTTCAAGAAATGCTTTGTCATAACTCAAATCCGTACGAATTTCATTGGTTTTTTTACCAGCAAGATACCTCCCTAAAACTGCCCCCCCTCCCGAAAAGAGTAAGGAAAAAGGTCCAATTACAGGGCTTAGCGCCAAGCCCGCAACGATTCCAGCCACTTGTCCAGTCATAGCCACCGAAGATCCTTCACTAGACGCTGACTTTAGCCTTAAATCGTATTCATCAAATACGTGCTCTAGTTGCATAAAATCCTCTAATTCTTCGGGTGTTGCCATCCTAGGCCTTTGAGCCAAGGGTGCTTGCTGACCTTTCTCTTGAATGGGATTTTTACGTTTAACCAATTGGATTCCTGGAAAAACTTTAACTAAATTCAAAGTAATCTCTCCTGCTAGGCTAACCTTGGCATTATTCGTAAAGATGCCAGGACTACCCGCCACGAGTCTTTTACCGTCGACAAAGGTTCCATTGGTTGAACCTAAATCAACTACTTCAATCATATCATTTCCAATTTGTCTCATCTTACAATGAGTTGATGAAACTCTCGGATAATTTGATAAAACAATTTTATTGTTTTTTGAACGTCCAATTGAAATATAGTCGGTAGATTCTAACTCCAACAATTCACCTATTGTAGTTTTATGAAGATCAACAGCCACGCTCTTTTGTTTTTTGTCAATAGCCGTAGATCTATTATCTGATATTGAATTTCTTGAATTTTTATTAAAAACCGTACTTAACAATAACCTGTACCCACCTCCTAGAATTATCTGACTTGAATCTGTTACTTTAACCCTACCACCCTTTGTTAATCTTATTCCGTCTACAAACGTTCCGTTCGAGCTTAAATCCTCAAGATAATAGTAATCTCCGACCTTCTCCACTTGTAAATGAACCCTTGATACCCTCCGCTCCGGATCAAAAATTATGTGATCGCACGTTTTATCTCTACCGATGGTTTTTATCATCTCACCCTTGAAATTGGAATTTTATTTAAATTACTACCGAATACCACTGGAACCTGCTTATTACCAGTTGCATCCGCTACTTCTTCTTTAACATACAAAAACAATTCAGCCAAGGTAACGTAATTGTCGCCTGACTTATCCGCCTCACCTTTCATTCCTTTGATAAGGTAATACGTAAAATACCCCTGTTCTATGGAAGCAGTTTCCATGGATGTTTGATAGGATTTAGAAGACATTAATAATGCAATTTTATCACCTTGCAACTGACTTAATGAAGAACCTGATTGATCAACCAAATCTCCAGAGAAACATGCATCTGCAAAACATACTTTGTATTTTGCTTTCGAATTAAAAAAGTTGTCTCTTACAAAGGTATGTTGCACTTGACCCGAACGAATATTATAGGGACAAAAATACCCACTCTGTGACCCATGTCCTGAAAAGAAAAAGATAACATAATCTGAAGAACCCGCTTTAGCAAACACTTCGGTGATTGCACGCTCAATGGCATCCTGAGTACCCTGTTCGTTTAACAATAATCGCACATCGCCTTTCGAACATTCAGTAGGCATGGCTGATTTTAAATTATTATAAAACAACTCAGCATCAACCGATGAGTATCTCAAATCACTGGATGTCCCTTCATAATCAGAAATACCGACGATTACCGCATACATTTTTGGCGGAACCCTTTCGGTAAGAATAGATGCATAGCGATTTTGATTTAATTGAAAGTTATTCTCAGCGAAAGAAATACAAAATGTAAATACAGATAGAAGAGAAAGGACAAACTTAAATTGGATAAACTTCATTACAATCGGTTTTAAAATATTACGGGTAACGAAAATAGAACTTTATTCAAATAAAATCAAAAAAAACTAAGGCTATGTTTATCTAAACATTTGACCTTAGAGCCCAAAACATAGGTAAAATAACCCAAGCCTTTGGATTGGTTAAAATTATTTAATTCAACAACTACAAAAAATTTGTTAAAATTATTTTTTTATATATTTTTATAAAAAATTAAAAAGATATGAAAAAATCACACCTACTAATTCTACTATTTGGACTGAATTTCATAATTCAATCCGTTCATGAAATTAATGCTCAATCTTATTGCTTTTGGTTAGCTAACTACAGTGATGAAACCTTTACGATGGTACGCATCAGAGAAAATGGAACCAGCAGCTTTGGACAAGATATTTTTGAAGATATGTTAATCGAACCGTATCAACATTATTGGATTCGTACCGGAAAATCTAACAGTTCAGTCTATGACATCGAGATTTCTCAAATTGATGGTAGACCTTTGAAATTTAGTTGGACGGGTAAAAACGGCATCGATTATACTAGACCTTTTATTACGTTAGACATATTACCATTAAACACCTTAATGATTACTAATGATGAGTACGGGAATGTTGATTGGGACTTTACAAACGAAGACATTTATGGATTTGGAGATCCATGCAATCCTTAATATTAAATTAATAACAATGAAAACATCGATTAAACTTTTATTAAACGCACTTGTTATCTTAGTCACTGTAATTAGCTGTGGGCCGCCCGAACAATATGAAAAAGGTATGAGCTACTACAACACTCAAAAATATGACAGTGCCATGTACTATTTCGATCGACTACTTCCTGATGCGGAGGAATGGTTAGATTCAGCTAAGAACATGAAAACACTATGCTTAGAACGGATGATTACGGGCCATGATTGGCTTATGTATAATTCACAACTTGATATTTATTCGAGGGATACATCATTGATGGCAAAATCGAATAAGGTATTAGAACAAGAATTAATGAAAATGATAAAAAACGACAGTTTAGTTGCGTTCTACAAAGTATTTGATACATACAAATCCAGATTCAACTCAGAAATCATGAAGAACGTTATGCACAGTCACATCGATGAGTTTCTAAATAAGCATAAATGGAAGGGAACTGGAAGCCTGAGCGGTCAAACGCTTTATTTTGAACGCGATGAAGAAGGTGCGAACGGGAAAAGTGCAAAAACACTAAATGGATGGAATAAAGGACTCACCATTTACAAAGCAATCGCCTATGATAAAGAGGGTATATTTTCAATGAAACCAAGAATTTATAGAGGCGGTGGTTCTTATTTTGGAAAAGGTGGATCTGTTGCCTTTAAAGGTAAGGATAGTTTAAAAATTAATTACGGTAAAGCACTCCATAATACGGTGAATTACTTTGTTCGCGACGAGGAAATAAAACCCGTTCAGTAACAACACCGCTATATTCTAACGAATTTTAAACGACAGTTCATATGCCCTTCAAATTGGAGGGCATACGGGTTCTAGTAAAGAGCCGAGGCAAGGTGGATTATCATTCACGTCACGTTTACGCGTGAGTATACTGTTGGGATAAATTAGACAATTGAGTTATGGCTTAATTGATAATTCGACAACAATACATCGCATCCGTTTGATTGTAATTATCCAGAATCAATTATTTTTTATACACCTTACGGAATAAGCCTAGAGGTTTTAGATAGAAATCAATTATAATGAAAAGGGTTCCTTTTTTCTGAGCTAATCAAGTTATCTCATGTTTAGCATTTTATAAAGAGCAGATGCAGCTTGATTATTGTTTTTAATTGGGTATGCTTACCTTTCACCGTATCCGTTGCAAATAGAGTCCAGGGTTAAATATTAGTCATCACTTTGTTATCAATTTAAAAAAGTCGAATTTAAAGAATCAAGAAAAAAAAACCATTTACAGAGCTTACTAAGAGAAATATTAAAAGGTGAAATCTAAAGTTATAAATGAATTAAATAGATATCCACTTAAATTGTTCACCTAATATTGTACTCGAATAACATCGGTAAGAAATTGGTAACACGAGTTACGCGTATCAAATTGATACAACACCTTAACGGGTCACGCAAAATCTATTGAGTATTAATTAGCTTCTATTTTTCTTATTTTCAATAACGTACTAATACCAAAGAAAATCTCTGCCAATCCTAAACATACAATTCCCCAAACCGCAGGATTCCAATAGAAATTACCAAAGAGTATTGAATAATGGTCAAATGGCCATTCATAAGGATTAGATAAATAAACTGTGGTGATAAAAAATGGGGATGAGCAAATAATTAATATGACTTGAGTTCTCGAATTTCCTAGTAATATTAATTTTTTATGTTGAATCACTAAATAAATAAAATTCAAAGGAAGAAATAGGACTATGGTAGTTCCCACAAAAGGTAATATTAGAAACATTGGGGAGTCGAACCAATTAAGAAAAAATTTTAAATAAACGCAGGCTAAAACAAAAAATGAAAACCAAGTAATTTGAATTATGTTGACCCATTTCAACAACTTTATTCCTTTTAATTTGTTTTTAACTGCATTATTGTTTCCATTATATTCATTATTCGTATCTCTATCACTGGATAAATTCAACCCTGAATTTTCGTTTGATTCTGTATTTTGATGATCAATTTCTTCTTGATAAGTAGCATTTTCCTTTGCTTCAGCATGGGGCTCATTGTGCAATGAGTCACTTATTGTAGTTTGTCCTTGGAGTTCGATTCGGACATAGTTTTCTGCGGCGTGTATCCATTCCTTACAACTTTGAAAGCGTTGTTCTCGGTCTTTTTGTGTTGCCTTCTTAATCAACTCAATAAATACTCCTTGACCCGGTAATTCAGGCAGTGGTTCGTATACTATTTTATTAAAAATATCAAATTGAGAATCCGTATCCGAATTGTATGGTGGCTTACCATGTAGTGCATAAAACATAGTAACTCCAAGAGAATAAATATCGCTGCGGTGATCAATCGATTTATCGGCCTTAACCTGCTCCGGACTCATGTAAATCGGTGTCCCCATTTGAGTTCCGGTTTGCGTCATTTCATTGCCTTGACCAAATAATTTAGCAATTCCAAAATCAAGAATTTTTACATGACCATTGGGTAAGACATATATGTTTGATGGTTTGATATCCCGATGAACCACACCTTTTTCATGCGCATATTGAAAGGCGGAAAGCGTTTGAACAAAGATGTCTTTTACATCCTGCTGGCTCAAGGGCCCATTGCGTTTAATTTTATCGTTCAAATCCTCACCCTCCAAAAACTCCATGACAATCGACAATTGATGCGGCTGTTCATCAAAATCAATAATTCGAGTAATATTCGGATGGTTGAATGACGCCATCAGTTTAGCTTCATTCATAAAACGCTCTCTGATCTGGGCATTCGCAGAAAGTACGGGATTTAAGACTTTCACCGCAACTTGTGTTCCAAGCATTTCATGTTCTGCCTCGTAAACGGATGCCATACCGCCTTCTCCGATTAAGCGGATTATTTTGTATTTGCCAATCTTATTTTCAATCATTTTTACTATATAATTTTTATTAAATCCTTTCCTGAGAAATGATATTCGTTAAAAGTTTTCCTCTAATTTAATGACCTTTTGGAAAATTCTTACGGTAAAGAATATTCAAAAATACACACATAAATAAATTATAATTCAAAACTTGGCCGGTGATTTCTCTTATACAAATTCATTATTACAAATTTAATTCGATTTACCAAACTACATAAAAATTCCTGATTAAAAGCCCATGGGATTTTCATGTAACGTTATGAAAAAATTGAATTCATCTAGATTATGAAACGATACTTTCTACCATTTCTGATCATGTTGTCCGTAACTACAACGCTGGGGCAACAGCAATTAATTATTCATGTTTTCGAACGAATTGAACAGGTTTGTATTAGAAAAACTTCGATTGACTCAACACTATCTAATCCAGATTTCACGTATGAAACGGATACAGCCTACACTAAATACGTAATTGACTTAGAAGGTTTAACCTCATCCTATTATGTTAATAATGTTTTTATAAGTGAGCTTCCAATTTCTTTGGATAAGACCACGGATGACCAATTAAAAATTTCCATTTTAGAAGAAGGTTTCGATTATGGGTTGTTGGTTCGGGCGACTTCCTTTCAAGAAAATGTAACTTGGTATTGGTTTTTGGAGGACCAGACTACCGTTAAGAAAATAAATAGGTTTTATATTGAAAAACCCTCATAAAAACGTAAAAAAGATCCTCGTTTTTTAATTTCAATTTATTCAAGTTCGAAATTAGAATTCCTTGATATCTATATTATTTAGCTCCAGATTATTAAAATTGAGACAATCCTAAATCCTATGAGAAGTCAATTTGTTATTCGAACTATTATTCTTTGTGCTTTAATGCCTATTATAGTGAATGCTCAAAGCCTGAATCAACGGATAATGAATAAAATAAATGAATACCGCATCTTAAATGGAATTACACCACTTGTATATGAACCCAAAGCGAAAAAGGCAAACGATCAGATGTTAAACTACATGATTGAAACCGCTACCTTGCCCTTGGATCATGCACAAAGAATCCCAACCAGTTTTCCGACAACCTTTGAAAATTTTATAGAGAGAATTACGTATCTCTACGAATACAAATATGAGTATATCGGTGAAAACCTTTGTTCCTATAGTGACTTAATAAATGATGAGGATCGCGCCAATAAAGCACTTTCCCTTTGGAAAAATTCAAAATCCCACAACGAACTTCTTTTAAATGCCAAGTATACTGGGTTTTGTGTAGGAAATCAAGTTCACGATAGCATAATAATCAATAGTATAACGTATCATTCCCCAACGCGCTACGTTGTGTTGACGATGTATAAATAACTCATGAATTCAACAAGTCATAAAGTTCCAATGAGTGAGAATCATCTTTTGGATTTTCCAAGGTATCAACATTAACCTCGGTATTTTTAACGGAGGTATGCACCAACCAATTCCTTAAATTATAGAAATCAACTCCCATCATTTTTTAGGATGAGGTATAGGTATGATGATCGAAATGTGTTGTACAATCGGCTCACTTTACAAACACCAGCGTATCGTTCCTGATTTCGATGCGCTTGTACACGAAATTGTCTATGAAATACTGCTTTTCTTCTTCAGTCCAACCTTTCATAATCTCTAAATCGCTTTGAATTGCTTTACGCTTTTTATCGGCTTCTAGCCTTTGCTGTTTATTTTCCGAAATATTGTTGGGGATAATGGGTTTAGAAATGGTGCAACTCACAACCAGCAAGAACAAGCCTACATGTATAAATTTAGCGATCAACATCATAAAAGAGATTAGAATAAAAACATTGAACGGACAGCTTATTTTTAGTTACAGTGTTTTTTAGTCAAAAATCTTACCGTGGACTAAGTTGTCCGCCCTGGCGGAGTGTATCGAAGGACACATTAACAAACCGCAGGCTTCGGTACGCTTCGCACTCAGCCTGCTTTTACCTACCGTGGACTGAGTGGTCCGCCGTGGCGGAGTGTATCGTAGGACACACTTACTGAGTGGTCCGCCGGGGTGGATTGTATCGAAGGACACATCACAATAACCGCAGGCTTCGGTACGCTTCGCACTCAGCCTGCTTTTACCTACCGTGGACTGAGTGGTCCGCCGTGGCGGAGTGTATCGAAGGACACACTTACTGAGTGGTCCACCGTGGCGGAGTGTATCGAAGGACACATTACAATAACCGCAGGCTTCGGTACGCTTCGCACTCAGCCTGCTTTTACCTACCGTGGACTGAGTGGTCCGCCGTGGCGGAGTGTATCGAAGGACACATTACAACAACGCAGGGATCAATACGTATACCGCGTCTCCAATAAGTGAGTTATAGCCTCTAAATCAACAGATCAATGAGATTTTGTCGTCTTAGTGCTCTCCTGCTTAAGTTCTTTTTTATGTTTTACCCCTTGATCAGACGAATCCGTATCATAGGCCCAAGCGCCCGCGAGTTGACGACTCCGGCAACCAGTTAATATAAGCAGCGAGGATACCAGGAACAACATCAGGGGCTTTAATACACGGTACCGATCGCTTGATGCGTGAACCGTTTGGTACCATGAGATCATCTTATCCTTCCAATTCCCAAAGGGTTTATCTAATTGTTCCGCATAAAAATTACCACAACGATGCGCGGAATCGTCTTTTGCAATTTCATGATCAATTTCCGCAGCACTTAAGGACCTGAAATCCTTCACTGAGATCTTGCAGTCGGTACAAAACCTACCTTCAGTATCCGGAGTCATTTCACTGAATTTTTTAGAACAGGTAAATGTAAGGTTCGGTTTCGCTTGTTTCATGTATCTAAAGTTAATAATAAATCTTTGCTATTCGTTATTGTAACCTTTCGCTTGGCACAGGTTATACGTGAAATTAATTCCGATGAAAAAGCAACTATTCACCCTATGCATCTTAACCGTAGTTTTTTCTGGAAAGGCTCAAACAGTTGAACCCGTTCAGTCTAATGCTACATCCGTCAACGAACCAGAAATTATTTTTCAGGAAGGCAACAGCATAGAGAAAGCTGCAGAACAATGGACTCCAGAACAAAAGAAAGAATTTGCGGATGTGTTCTTCATCGAACGAGGAAAATTTACCGTTCCCAAGGAGCCGATTGTGCTTAAGTCTTTCGATCATCATTGATAAACAAGACCTATAGTCCAACCTTGCATTGCGAAGCATGTTTCTTGTAAAAAATGAACTTCAAAACCTGTGTTTTTCAAGTCATTAACGAACTTTTTTTGCCATCCGCTGATGTGCAAAAAAGATTCATAATCAAATCACAGTTGAATATTTATCCTTAGCTTTGTTTAAATTTTAAAATTTATAATTATGAAAAAAGGTTTGTTGGTTTTATTGGTAGCAGTTCTTGCAGTTGTTTCTTCTTGTTCAAAAGATGCAAAAATTAATCGTAGACTTGATGGGGAATGGACTGTTGTTAGTATTGGTGGTGTTGCGCCAGAAGCTACTGAAAGTTATGTAATGAAATTCATTAAAGAAGATAAGTTAAGTGGTAACGGTACATTTACGTACACGTTCATGTCTCAGTCATTTACAGATGCTTTTACGTATTCTGTTTTGGATCAAAAAATAACCCTAGTTCTTGATGGTACTGCAGATATCTTTTCAGTTACTAAATATGAAAAAGACAGAATGGAAATGATTGATACGGACGGAGACCTTTGGGTACTTGATCCAAAATAATCGATACAATTACACTGGTAATAAAAACCGTGAGAAGATTCTCACGGTTTTTTTTGTTTGCTATATCCGCAAACCTTGTTATATCAATACTTAAGAAAGTGTCTCCTCTATTTTCTCTACAACTCTAAATACTTCAAAAATTCGTTCTTAGTTTGTTCTTGGGCAAATTGTCCTGAAAAATGAGAAGTAACCGTGCTGCTGTTCACGTCTTTAACGCCTCTAGACGAAACACATAAATGCGTTGCATCAATAACCACGGCAACATCTTCGGTTTCCAAAACCTTTTTCAAGGCATCGGTAATCTGCATGGTTAAGCGTTCTTGCACTTGCGGACGTTTCGCAAAATGTTGCACCACCCGATTAATTTTGGAAAGTCCAATTACCTTACCCGAGGAAATATAGGCCACATGAGCCTTCCCAATGATCGGAACAAAATGATGCTCGCAATTGGAATAAAATAAAATGTTCTTCTCCACCAACATTTGATTATATTGGTATTTATTTTCAAATAATTTGATGTCTGGGAAGTTCGCAGGATTTAAGCCACTGAAAATTTCTTTAACATACATCTTCGCTACCCTTCTTGGCGTTCCACTCAGGCTGTCGTCTGTACGATCAAGCCCTAAAATGTCCATTATTTCTCCAAAATGAAGGGCTATTTTTTCAATTTTCTCTTCATCGTTTAAGTCAAAAGCATCAGCGCGCAATGGCGTATCAACCGAAGTACTTACATGCTCATCCCCCATCTCATCAATCGAAACCTCTATGGTTCTCGTTGATGTAATCGTATGAACTGTTCCATTTTGTTTCATGTTTTCGTTTATTTGTTAAACAAGATTTACAAGCAAAAGTTTAGCTCAAAGGAAAAAAGATTTTTTCTCGTCAAATTATTTGAATCCTCCGTAACTTCGTGCCAACTAAATATTGGTTTACATGAAAAACACTTTATTCCTCGTTGGTTTATTTATTTCAGCGCTAACGTTTGCACAATCCGTTAAAGGTGAGGAAATTACATTTACCTATGTAAAACTCCCATCAAATCCTGTTACTCCGAAGCCCACCAATTACATGTCTTATGTTACGGCATCTTACGAGGCAGAGAATCAAAAATTACTTGCCCAATACGAAGCAGATAAAGCACAAGCCGAAGCGGATTATCAACGCGAAATGGCTGAATTGCCAAACAAACAAAAAGCGGCAGACGAGAAATACGAACGAGAAATGAAAGCGTGGAATGAAAAGTCTACTGCTTCTAAAATTATTGAAAGCAAAGTATTGAACGAAAATAATCGCCCAGTAAAGGATTACGTTCCGCAACCTTACCGGAGAACAGTTTCAGCACCAGCCATTAAAACAGCCTATGACTACAATTCCTTAGCTTCTACCTATTTGCATATTGATGGTTTTGAAAAAGGAACTAACAATGCCATGATTTACACGGTAACTTTACAAGGCTTTGAATCTACTGCACCACGTGTTGTTTCAGAAGTTAAAAAAGAAGTTTCTCGTGTAAACAATGTAAGCACTACAACGGATGTTACTTATTACCATTTAGAGTTCACCTACCGTCATCCAATGAGTTTCCGCGTTACGAATGCATCTAATGTAGAAATTTATGCTGCTTCACCGGCTGAATTCACTGAATTCAAAACCTACAAAGGACCGGCAACTAAAACAAGTCCTTCTACCGACATCACGGCCATGTTAAAAACTATGGAAGACAAAATTCTTCAAGACAACCTTACGGCAATTAATCACATGGTAAATGATCGCATTGGATTTGAAAAAACAGATCGTAAAACAGAGATTTTTTATGTTAAATCTAAAAATGAATCACACAACGATATTCTTGATGCATACAATGCTGCAACCTTAGGATTCAAATTGTTCGGCACCAGTGAAGAGCAAGGGACCTTAAAGCTGAATGAAGCAATTAACCTGTGGAAAACTGCATTACTTGAATCAGAAATTGACAACAAAAAAGCGCGTATCGATAAAGATGTAACCATTGCGCTTTACTACAACTTATTGGAAGCCTATTTTATTCTTCGAAACACGACAGACGCAGATACCATTCTAACAACGATGGGAAGAATGGACTTATCAAATCGCGATAAAAAAGACCTAGAAAAATATAACGAGCTTTACTTGAATCTGAAGTTAAGAAAAGCGGCTAACGGCTTATAATTACTGCGTTATAAACGACAGTATTCGATTCATATAATTGGTATATCCCATGGCTGTGGGCGTGGTCTCATGCTCACCGCCGGGAACCAATTCTTTCTCTTTCTCCCCCTGCTTATTATCAAATACTAGTTGTCCATGATGGGCAACGGTTAAAAAGGAATCATCCAATCCATGGATCCACAATAGCGGCACATTCACTTTTTTAATTTCCGTAGCATTATCAATTTTCAAGTCAACTAAAAAACTGCCTGGCATACTTAACAATCCGCCGTCTTGTATCAAAATTTCTGCTGAGGCAAATGGAGCTTCTAAGATGATTTTACTTGGATTCATTGAAAAGCGGTTCGGATTTCCCGCTACCTCACATACGGCAGCGCTACCCAACGAAAACCCCATCATCATTAAACGATCGTTCGTTAGTCCCTGACTTTTCAGCCAAGAAAGTGCTAATTCGGTGGAAGCATACATGTTCTCTTCGGTTGGTTTTCCCTCACTCATGCCAAAACCTGGATAATCAAACATCAAGACACCAAATCTCCCGAGCTGTCCCATGTGCGCATAAAGTTTCTGCCTTGGCCAATAGAAATCCATATGGTCTTTATTTCCATGACAGTACAAAAGCACGGTATCTAAAGCAATACGCGACATGTCGCCAACATACACGGCATGTACTTGGGTGGATTTACCATCTTGCATCAAGGTCCATTCAAGGCGATGAATCATTGAATCTGGCACGGTATATTCGGCCCCTACTTCGATAGAAACTTCTCCGGTATAGTTATCCAATTGGTATGACGTAAGTGCCGACTGGTTAAATAAGAACGAATCCAAACGTTTTCTGCACGCCGTAAGCGAAACAAGCAAGAGCAACCCAATCACGAATATCTTTTTCATCTTATTTAAGTTTATAATAAATGGAAAAATAAGCCCCCAAGGCACCTCGATTCCCAAAGGCGCTCGGATAATTGACCACAATGTCTTCATTCGAATAGATAGGCGCTAGGAATTTCGCCTCGAACTGATAAACCCATTGGTTTTTCTGCCAGATGTGACCAAGCTGAAGACTCGGAATCCACACCTGTTCATTTTTTCTACCTTGAGATTCAATCAAATAGGGATCAAACCAATTACTGATACCGCCGTAAACACTGCGGATTTTATGAAATCCTTTACCATTCTTGGCTTTGGTTTTAAGTGCATTGTAGTCCCAATAATAATTCGCATCCAGTTGAGGCCAAAACCGATTGGCACCGGTATAAAAATCCACTGCCACATTGAGCGTTGGTTGAAGTGTAATCCCCATATTTTTTCCAGACCAACATCGATACGCAGCACCAACATCAACTTGTCCCACGCCAAAGAGCAAGGAGGTCGTATGCAGGTTTCCAAAAAGCGTAAGGTTCTCTTTCATTCCATAGCCATACCCAACCGTGGTTAAAGGCATAGGTATCACACCAATTCCTGGCACCTTGGCAATAGGTCCGCCTAAATTTACCTGCAGCGCGTGTTCGCCTTTATCTAGGGGTTTTACATAGCGTGCCGGAGCACATGAAAATAAGAGAGATAACAAGAGAATGCACGAAAGAAAACGATTAATAGTTGAACTCATATGTACCAAATGTAATGGAATTTTTTAATTGGAATGGATTTGCCTAATTTTGCATAACATGTCTGAAAATACAACTGCCCCTTCAAAGAAATTTAGTTGGAAAAAATGGTTAAAGTATAGCTACCTAACCGCATTACATATCCTTGCGGGTGTTGCCGCTTTTCTAATTCTCACTGCCTTGGCCGTGAAATTCAAATGGACCAATGACGCAGGAGACGTTGATATCAATAACCGATACTACGAAGACATTGCCAGTCAATACGGAAACGAGTCTAAAAAAGACAGTGCCACGATTGCCCGGGATGAGTACATTATGTTTCAGCGCTTGGGGGTCCTTTCACGTTATTACCCACACAATGCAAAGGTGATATCTGAAGCCTATCAGCATGAAAAAAATGTCTACACGGCGCTGCGTATGCTTGACGCCGTAAGTATTCTATTAAGAGACAATAAGCAGTTCATGCGTGAGATGAAGGAGGTTAATAAAAAAGCTAAATTCAATTCAGGATCGGTATATGCATGGTCGAACTACACCGTGTGGAAGCAGTTTTGTAATACCATTATAAAAGATAAGCGCGCCATTGATTCCGTTTCAAGACTCACCGGAGTGGAGTCTCGAATTATTGTCATGTGTGTTGTTGGAGAGCAGCTTCGCATGTTTAATTCAGGAAGGGAGAAATTCAAGCAATACGTATACCCCTACTCTCGTCTAATATTACCGTCGAACCGTGGATATGGGGTTTCTGGGATATTAGAACACACTGCTCTTCGAATCGAAAGTACCTTGTTCAACGAAAAGGATCCATTTTATCCGGGCGATTACTTCCAACAAACGATTAATGTAAGGGATTCTTTTCCTGAAGTTATAAATGATTCTATTTCGGCGCATAAACACAAAACCATCCAACGCTTAATCAAAGGTGGAGACCATTACTATTCCTATTTGTATACCGCCTTTCTAATGAGACAATTCCAAGCGCATTGGGAACGAAACGGATTCGATTTGTCGAATCGTCCCGAGATCCTAGGTACCCTTTTTAACTTGGGCTATCAGAAAAGCAAACCTAAAAAGAACCCTGAGGTTGGTGGATCTACGTTTAAAATCGGGGAAAAAGACTACACCTTTGGTGGCCTGTGTTTTGAGTTTTACTACAGCGGTGAGATGCAGGACGCCTTCCCAATTACAGGCCGAGGATTTATCCCTGTTAAAGAGCTGGAGAAAAATAATAAAACCTGGATCGAAGCGATAAAAAAACGCATCGAGGAGGAAGAAAAAGCGCGATTAGAGGCCGAAAAAGCCGAAGCAGCAGCCGTTAAATAGGGCAATTAGCTCAGTTGGTTTAGAGCACTACCTCGACAAGGTAGGGGTCACTGGTTCGAGCCCAGTATTGCCCACAAGAAAAATCCTGCGAGAGCGGGATTTTTAGTTCAAATGGGTTGGGCGAGAAGTTTATCCGCCAGCGGCGGGAGCCCAGCTTTGCTCCGCTAAAGCTATGCGAAAGCGAGTATTGCCCACAAGAAAAATCCTGCGAGAGCGGGATTTTTAGTTCAAATGGGTTGGGCGAGAAGTTTATCCGCCAGCGGCGGGAGCCCAGCTTTGCTCCGCTAAAGCTATGCGAAAGCGAGTATTGCCCACAAGAAAAATCCTGCGAGAGCGGGATTT
>JBIKUO010000030.1:0-31319 GCA_044347515.1 Crocinitomicaceae bacterium
CGCAGCGAAGCGAAGACCACCGAAGGTAATCCCGCTCCCACCGCAATAACGTGGAGGTTGGAAGGGATGAGAAACCGCAGGGTTCGTGCCGTAGCGAAGCGAAGACCTCCGAAGGAAATCCCGCTCCCACCGCAATAACGTGGAGGTTGGAAGGGATGAGAAACCGCAGGGTTCGTTAAATGAAAAAAGGATATAACATCAACAACGGTTGATGAATATTAAAGATACTAAAAGATGATTCGTTCGGGGCGTAGCGTAGTCCGGTCATCGCGCCTGGTTTGGGACCAGGAGGTCGCAGGTTCGAATCCTGCCGCCCCGACTGGGGATGAGCAATCATCCCCTTTTTTTTTATAGGTCCCGTAGCTTCTGCCTTCATTGTTTTTCGGCAGACAAGCAGCAGGATAGAAATATTGGTCCCGTAGCTCAGTCCGCCGCGGCGGAAGCAACTGCCAAATGTTGCACTGAGTGTTGAAATTTAGGTCCGCTAGCTCAGCTGGATAGAGCAACTGCCTTCTAAGCAGTAGGTCTCAGGTTCGAATCCTGAGCGGATCACTAAACCCTTCTCATATTGGAGGG
Organism: Crocinitomicaceae bacterium; assembly: GCA_044347515.1. Taxonomy (GTDB): domain Bacteria; phylum Bacteroidota; class Bacteroidia; order Flavobacteriales_D; family Crocinitomicaceae; genus UBA952. The sequence goes on from JBIKUO010000030.1 coordinate 577, forward strand.
TTTTTCTTTTTTATATATATGCCCTACTATTCTTACGTAATCAGGTCCATAAATCATGGCATCTTGTATAAAGGCTCTACCCAAAATCTTGAGCAAAGATTAGGCTATCATAATCAAGGGAAAGTTACCTTCACCTCTAAATATCTACCTTGGGAGTTAGTTCTTTTTGAGCCCTTCGATACTCGTGTCGAAGCCACTAAACGTGAAAAATGGTATAAATCTGGTACAGGAAGAGATTGGATTAAAAGCCAAATAGAACAACTATAGTTGATAATAGAGCAATCCGCCGCGGCGGATAGGTCTTTGGTTCGAATCCAAACGGGATCACAAAAGGAGTCCACTTCGAAACGAAGCGGACTTTTTTGTTTATACCGAATAAAGCTTGCTTTAATGAGGGTAGAACAAAAAAGTCCGGGCTTTACGCAGTAAAGTGGACGCTATGCTTGGATTGAGCCCAACGCAAGTGTTCACGAAGTAATCCAATTACAAATAACCCTTACATATAAAACAAAAAAGGCCGGGCTTTACGCGGTAAAGTGGGCGCTATGCTTGGATTGAGCCCAACACCTGTGTTCACGAAGTAATCCAACACCGAATTAACCTTTTCTTTAAGAAGGTTAAAATAACTGGAGGTATTACTGCTTAATCAACTTATTTTGCTGAATAAATTGTCCTTCCAGGGTGTAAAAATTCAGGAAGTATGTTCCAGGTGCCAAGGTGTTTTCAAAATCAATTTGCAAGCGGCTAGATTCCATGTCGTATTCCGCAACCAATTTTGCATTCACGTCTAACAATTGCAATTTAATCGGGTCTTTTTGCTCTTCTGGTCCTTCGATAATGCTATATGTTGTTGCAGGATTCGGATAAACTTTAAACGTAGGATTAGGTTTATCCAACATTACTACGGTGGGACCAATCGGAATAAGTTTATCGGGTTGTTCGAATCCATTATGTATAAAATTAGTACCTACTTGACCGCCGTATATGATAGGTTCTCCAATGGTATAAACAACAATTTTATCATTTATTGCTGTAGATCCTGTTGAAGGAGACGCCCACCTTCCAGCCGCAGCATAAACCACGCGATCAGGCATATTTGTTTGTGCAATCAATGAACTGCTTGCAACAAGAAAAAAGAATAAGAAAGTTGTTTTCATTAGGGTATAATATTAAATTCAAGAACACTTATTTTATTAAGACAGGTACCTCCAGACAAACTAGTTCCCGCGGGTAGCCAAAGTGGTAAAATCGTATAACTATGGGTGTAAACCAAATTAGAATAAGATGCTGGCTGAGTCCCTTGACCTACCTTGGTTGGAACGCCTGCAACTTCTATAGCCGTTGATTCATATGAAGTGGAGTTACAACTACCTGCCCCTGATTGGTAGCCCGTAGCCGTTGGAGCAATGTTATAAATTACACTCTCAACCTTCCACACCTTACCTGCAGGAACTGTTTCCAATGTGGTGACCAATTTCACTTGATTGAATTGTAAATTACCTTGGGCTTGAATTGCAGTAAAGCCGAACATTACAAATATTAAGAAAAGTTGTTTCATGGTACGATGTTGAATTCAAGAATACTAAAGTAACGAAACGCCGATCCATTGCTGCTGCTGTGGCCCAAAACCGTTCCTGAAGGAATCCACAATGCTGGTGCATCCGACCCTCTGTAATACGCTCCGAAATTATTGTTAAAATCACCGATATATTCAAATGCTATCGAATTATTGAGGTATACATACATCGTGGTTGAGTAAGAACCCATCGTTTCTATTTTCCATGTTTTTCCGACAGGTACCGTCCACTGTGACGGATTATTCGCCGTGGCATTAAGCAATAACACTTGATTAAATTGCAAATTGCCCTGTGAAAACAACCGTAATGAAAGTAAAAGAAAAACAATAATTATAGATTGTTTCATGGTACGATATTGAATTCGATGATGGAAATAAGCGCACGATTTGAGTAAATGGAAAACTGTCCATTGTATCCTGCATTTAACCAAATCGGAAAATCGGAAACTGTTTTTGAACTGCTCGCAAGGTTTATGCCGTATGACATAACCCCATTAGGATAGAGCATCAAGGGATTTCCCGACCAATTAACCGCGGATTCTATTTTCCATACTTTACCTACGGGTACCGTAAAATTGACATTGTCGTATTGATTGGCAATTCCACCGATATTGTAGGTGATAACCTGGTTAAACTGTAGATTTCCTTGAGCATTTAATGCACCAAAGTAAATTAAGAAAAGAAATAAAAATAGATTCCTCATGGTACAATATTGAATTCTAAGATACTAAACCATCGATACGCTGTTGATGAACATGCAGAATGTCCCAGAACTGTTCCTTCCGGAAGCCATATTGGCGACGATGCGGAATGACGATAATATCCCCCTGAAGATACAACAGGGCCACTATGTTCAAATGCCATTTGATTATTTAGATACACATAAACACATGCGGCATTACCACCCATAGACTCTATTTTCCAAACTTTACCAAGAGGTACTGTCCACTGTGCTGTATTATTGGAAGAAGCAGACAACAAGAGCACCTGATTAAACTGCAAATTTCCTTGAGCATTATACGAACCAAGGAAGATCAGAACCAATAAAAAAAGAAAAGTTTTCATGGTACAATGTTAAATTCTATGATACTCATCCAACGATAGTTTGATGCACAATTCAGGGAATAGACCGTGGTACCCGCGGGTAACCAAAAGGTGCTAGTGGAATTAATACTTTGATAAGCGCTTCCTCCGAGGTATATATTTCCGGAACGAAAAGCCGCGTTGGTGCCATCAAAACTCCACCCACATTCACTGGCCCCTGAATTACCAGAACCAAATCCTTCCACTTTCCATACCTTACCCACTGGAACCGTTCCTAACAGCACATTGGAGGCTTGATTTGTGCTTAACAACAATGCTTGATTAAACTGCAAATTTCCTTGTGCATTATACGAACCAAGGAAGAACATAACCAATAAAAAAAGAAAAATTTTCATGGTACAATGTTAAATTCTAAAATCGAAATCGCATAATAAAAAGTTGTTGTTGAACAGCAATTACCTGCAGCCTGTAATTGAACTTGATCCCCTGCTTTTAACCAAATAGGAAAGGGGTTTATCGTTGTCTCCGTTGAAGCAGTAGTTAAAGCAAATGTACCCCATCCTCCTCCAGCTTCCACATTAATTTTACGTGTTACCGCACTATTCGCTAGCGAAGGAGATGCCGATTCTATTTTCCATACTTTACCTGCAGGAACGGTCCATGTAGGACTCGTATATGAAAAAGAGCCACTTCCAGTACCCGTATAGGTCACCACTTGATTGAATTGTAAATTCCCTTGCGCAACAACGGATGTAGCGATTATTAAGAATAATACTAAGGTAGTTATCCTCATGGAACTAGATTAAATTCAAGTACATTAACCGATAACACGTTGGTCCCAGCAGATAATATAGACCCTGCAGGAAGCCATATTGGTGAATTGCCTATACCTACTGAAATAGATGAAATTCCAGTTTGCCCATTTCCAAATAAACTTCCCTTCGATTCACTCGATAAATAATATACCGTTTGGTTATTAATATTTATTGTAAAATCAAGGGTTGAATTTCCCCAAGAAGTCGTAGTTGGTCTTACCCCGGGTAAAATATTCTCAATTTTCCAAACCTTACCCACAGGTACGGTTTCGGATGTCGTAACTAATTTAACTTGACTGAATTGTAAATTACCCTGTGCATTCATAAAAACACATAAGCCAATAAACACAATACCGAAGAATATTTTCATGGTAAGATATTAAATTCAACAACACTCAAACTCATAACATTCGTGGATGCTGCCAAACTGGTGCCCGCCGGCAACCAAATCGGGGCATCAAAAATCCGATAATCCGCAGCCGTGGCATACCCGTCTTGACTCCAATATCCGTCATTACGTCCAATTTCTCTTGTTATCGTGGTTTGCAAGAAGACTTGTGTTCCGTTGACTAAAACCACAAAATTTTTGGTGCCTCCCGCACTTGCTTGGTTAGGTTGACGATTCAAATCGATCGCCAATTGAGACGAAGGCAGGTAGTTTTCTAGTTTCCATACCTTTCCAGCGGGTACAGTTTCAACCGTACTCACGAGCTTCACCTGGTTAAACTGCAGATTGCCTTGAGCGCATGCATTGAATACAGCGAAAAAGGCTGTTACAACGATGAATATCCTTCGCATCACTATTAAAAACCGTCGGTAGTATAAATTAAGGTATTCGCTGTAGAAGAATATCCTGCAGCTCCTCCACCTCCTGCAGCCGCTCCTGCAATGGCCGTCCATGCTGCTCCGTTATAATAATAAAATCCTGGCGTGTTATCAGATTGATAAATTAACAACCCCGTAGCTGGCGTAGAAATCGCATTGCGTTGGGTTTGAGTCATGGTAGGCAACAAGAATCCTTTAGTTGTAGAATTCACCTCTAATGCAGCCGATGCATTTGGTGATACGGTACCGATACCTACACTTGATCCGTTATTAAAAAAATTAGAGCTATTTAATACCCACTGCGTTCCATCCCAATAGGGCGTGTTGCCAACAGCAGAACCACTTGCCAATATTCCTGCAGGACCTTGCGGTCCGGCGACTCCTACCGGACCCGTTGCGCCAGTTGATCCGGCAGGACCTTGTGGACCTGCAACACCTGCTGGACCCTGGAGGCCAGTTGCACCTGTTGCACCAGCTGGACCTTGTGGACCGACGGCTCCAGCAGCGCCAGTTAAACCTGTTGCTCCGGCAGGACCTTGAGGACCTGCAACACCTGTTGGACCTTGGGGGCCAGTTGCACCGGTAGCACCTGTTGGTCCTTGCGAACCTACTAATGAAACTCCTGCAGGCCATGCGCCATTTGCTTTAGGGCCATAAATTGTATTTGTCGCGGTGTTTATAAAGAAATCTCCATTAACTCCTTGATTGTTATTTGGCGCTGTAGCCCCGTTCAATACGGCATTTCCATTTGTTCCTGCCGGACCTGCTGCGCCAGTTAAACCTGTAGGACCTGTTGCTCCTGATGGACCTTGAGGGCCTGCTGGACCTGCTGGACCTGTTGCTCCCGTCGCACCCGTCGCTCCTGCTGCGCCGGCCGGACCCTGTAGGCCGGTTGCACCCGCTGGACCCTGAGGACCTTGAGCACCGGCTACGCCTGCCGGACCAGTTGCGCCCGTTGCACCCGTTGCGCCCGTTGCACCCGCAGGACCCGTTGCGCCTGTTGCGCCTACGTTCCCTTGAGGCCCTTTGATGTTTCCTGTTAACGTCCAGGTTGAAGCGGCAGATTTATAATGTACATCACCAGTGGCGGTGTTCAAATAAAAATCACCAATATTACCTAAAGCTGCCGCAGGAGCAGTAGCGCCATATCTCCATTGATTTAATTGCACACCGGCCGTTTTTGCATACAAAGCATAAGGAGCACTCATAAGACGCTGCGAACCGTAGTCAATATAATTCGTTCCATTTGTAAAATCAACCCCAAGACTTACCCAATAATTTCCTGTAGACCAATTAATCGTGGAGAATGTTCCAGAAAGCACAGTTCCTTGACCAATTACAAAATTCACTAAACCATATGCAGAGGTTATTGCACTTTGTCTTTCCGAATATACCACGGTTCCCGTTGCAGAGTTTTGTTTTATCTGTATCCGTATTGCTACGGTAGTGTTAGTTACCAGGGTTCCGTTGGTTTTGCGGATTACCGCTTGGTAGTTAATGCCTTCCGGTGTTTGTGCAAACAAAAACAGGTTTAAATTGATAACTATTAATGCAAGAACTTGCTTAAGTTTTAAGTTAGTAGTATAGTTCATTTCAATAGTTTAGAAGCTGTAAGATAGTAAAGTTGTTTTAAATTCAAAAAGATTGTGATTTAACAAAAGCATAATTTCAAAAGATGAAAACTATTGTATAATTTCGAGCAGGCTAATTTACCTATGAAATACCTTTTTTCTTTAATTATTGCTGGATTATCAAGCTTGACTGTAGCGCAAGGAAACTTGCAATTCAACCAGGTCCTTTTAATTGATAATAATACCGCAACGGTTCCTCCAGGCAAGGTGTGGAAAATTGAAAACATTGTGTATGAAGCCGTGCCTTATTTTCAAGCCAGTAGCGGCAGTGGAAGTTGTGCTCCATGTAACGGTTCAACACAATTATGGTCTAGTTACACCACACAATCCTGCCAAGTGTCTTCAACCAATCCAATTACAATTAATGGAGTAAAAGCCAGTGCTGGAAACACGGGGTCTCCTTTGTGGCTTCCGGCAGGAGCTACTTTGGCGGGTGAAACGAAAACCTGCACTCCCAATGCCGGTTCATACGGAGGCGGATGTATTTGTCCTCCACCAAGTGTAACGGCAAAAACGTACATTAGCGTTATCGAATTTAATATCATACCATGAGAAACGTATTCTTTATATCCTGTATCTTCCTTTACTTGAATGGCTTTTCACAAGGAAATCTTCAGCTTAATCAAGTGCTTAATTTATCTTTTACAAGTAATGGGAATAGTTACAGCGTTCCGGCGGGTAAAGTTTGGAAAATAGAAGGTGTGGGGTTAAGTTCTTACTCATCATTTTTTACCCTGTCTGTCGCCGGGCAACAGGTGTTTCTTAAAAACACCAATACGAATTACGGACCAGTATTCGATAGCTTTCCATATTGGATTAACGGCGGGCAAAATGTGTTTTTCAGTGGCCTAAACAGTGGTGTGGCCAGCATCTTAGAATTTAATATCGTTCCATAATGAAGTACCTCATTTTTCTCTTGTTTTCCTTTATAATTTTTGAAACATCAGCCCAAGGAAATTTACAGTTTAACCAAGCTAAAATCATCTCAAATACGGATCCCCCACAAACAGTACCCGCAGGCAAGGTCTGGAAAATTGAAAGTGTATTTACCGCGGGAGATCAAGATGTGTATGGTGTTCAAACATCAGGAACAACCTTATCTCTATTTCCTGCATGTGGGGTGCCTTCCTTTTACTACCTATATTCTGGTCGTTACTTAGCGATTAACAATATCCCAATTAGCTTTGGTATTCATAATGCCGGTGAACAAATGACAAACCTGCCAATATGGGTGCCTGCCGGATCAAACATATGCACCTGTACCAATTCCGGTTTGTGCGCACGCGGGTATTCCGTCATTGAATTCAATATTATTCCATGAGAAAGTTATTTTCTTTCTTTTTATTGATTTGGGCAGGGACAACATTCGCCCAAGACACCTCCTTTGTTAAATCCGCCTATGGGGGGAGCAGTTTAACCGTTCCTGAAGGGGTGAGTTGGAAGATTGAAAAGGCCTATATAAACGGTGGTGATGGATATAATATCTTAGTAAGCAATTCAAACTTTAAGCCTATCTACGGCCCTGGTGAAAAACTTCAAACCCCCTATTACATGGCCGAAATGGAATTATTGGATAAAAAGGATGGAGTATTTTACATTTTGTACATTCGACAGCAAAAACAATAAGGAGAAATTCCTATACTTGTAAAAACTAATGCTATGAAATTTATCTATTCCTTCCTTTTTATTGCTTCATTTGTAAGCACATCCATGGCTCAACTTGGCTTCGATATTGCCGCCAAAGGTCAATTCAATTCCACGTGGTTGTTTAATCAGAATATTTCGGATCAAGGTAAGGAACAAGATTATGCGCCAAGTTGGGGGAGTAACTACGGGCTTGGGTTTGGATTACGCATGGGGTTCTTTAGTGTAGGATTAGAAACAAATTTTGGTGGCCACAACGCAGAATATGCGGGTGAAATTCTTTCTCAAAGCTATACCTCCACGGTAAATTTAAAAACATTTCAACTGCCTATCTACCTTCGTTTTCAGAATAAAGGCGGTGCGTATTTTGAATTGGGTGCTCAATATAACAAGATCCGAAGTGCCTTGTATACACGTGAAGGTTTGTTTCCGACAGCGTCAGATAAATCCGGAAACTACGCAAAAAGTTATTCCAACGCCTTTATCGGTTTTGGAATTAACCGTAAAATCCTTAAAAGCGTGCCCCTGGGAATTATTTTTGGCTTGCGTTTACAATATGGGATTAAAGATGCGAAGGGGGTGGATGCCTACGGAAATTCGTTGTCGAACAGTTTGCTATACCCTGACTACCACAAAACGCGCGCTGCGGCAGCAGGATTAAACTTTGGCTTTGTATACACCATCGATACCAAAGAAAAAGAATCTGGGTATTAAGCCTTGTTTTTTGAGTCTATTAGAATGGTCACAGGACCATCATTAATTAAACTCACCTTCATATCGGCACCAAATATTCCGGTTTTTAAACGGCTGCCTAAGGATGCCGTTATCACTTCGATGAATTTTTCATACAAGGGTATAGCCATTCCGGGAGGTGCTGCGTCAATGTAACTTGGACGATTTCCCTTTTTTGTTGATGCAAAGAGGGTGAATTGACTGATTAGTAGGATTTCGCCCTTGACATCTTCCAAGGAATAGTTCATTTTCCCTTCAGCATCAGAAAAGATTCGCAAGCCTAAGATTTTTTGAACCATGTAATTAATGTCTTGTTCGTCATCAGTTTGACCAACACCCAAAAGGACAACGAAACCCTGATTTATTTGATTATGGACTTTTCCATCAATCATAACAGAGGCTTCCGAGACACGCTGAATGACTACTTTCATTAGAATTTACTCCTTCTATATGGGTCGTTATCTTCCTCTTCTAAAATCGCTTTATAGTGTGCATAGCGCTGGCTTGCGATTATTCCTTCTGCCACCGCCGTCCTTACACCGCAACCCGGTTCATTCAAGTGCATGCAATTATTAAAGCGACAATTTTCCATAGCTGCACGTATTTCCGGGAAATAATGCCCTAGATGTTCCTTTTCCAAATCTACCAAGCCAAACGATCTGATTCCAGGGGTGTCTATCACATAGGCACCAAAACTCAACTTATGCATTTCAGCAAAGGTGGTGGTATGTTTTCCTTGCTGATGAGCTGCAGATATTTCTCCTGTTTTTAACTGTACAGAAGCGTCCAATGCATTAACAATGGATGATTTTCCCACCCCACTGTTTCCTCCAAGCATCACCTGCTTGCCTTGCATGAGCTTTTTAAGAAATTCTACCGAATTCTTGTCGGTGCTCTGTATTTGATAACAGGGATAGCCGATGCGCTCATACATTTCAGACAAGGTTTTATATAAATCGACTTCAACCTTGGTATACAAATCCACCTTGTTGAATAGCAGGGTAACCGGAATTCTAAAGGATTCAGCCGCAACCAAAAAACGATCAATAAACAAGGGGTGTGTCTTTGGGTCTTTCAAGGTTACGATAATAAACAGCTGATCAATATTCGCTGCTAAAATCTGCATTTCCTTGCTTAGGTTGGTAGATTTTCTAGATACATAATTCGTTCTAGGTAAGATATCTTCGATGACATGATTTCCCTCCTCATCTCTTTGATCCTTTAAGGTAACGCGATCACCTGCCGCAATGGGATTCGTTAAGCGCAGTCCCGATTGTTTTAATTTACCCCGCAAACGGGCATTAAACACTTCACCCCTTGCTGTTTCTACCACATACCAACTTCCCGTTGACTTTAATACCCTAGCTTCCAATGCTACTTTAAAATAATTCCGTTTTCAGGAAATTGAAACGGTAATGAACACCCTTCCTTAGTGGTCAGCTTTTTACGTTTTGTCCAACGAACCATATACTCAGATTTACACGTAACGCGCTCACTTGATTCTACTTCAACCACCACCACGCGATATGTTCGTTTATTGCTTCGAGCTATAATCAGTTTTCTTTCTGGGTAATCGCCCCGTGAAATATATTGGTTGTTAAGTACATAACGCCTTATTTCATCATGAATGGCTTGAACCTCATCTACTTGCTTAAAAAAATCTCCCAACCAATCGGATCCTCGTTGCGCCTGAATCAGGGCATGTTGCGATTCAATTAACTGATTTAAAGAATCAAGTCCAACTGATTCTACCACATCATTACCGGCATATTTAACATCAATCCCCCATTGTTTACCGACTTCCTTGATGGCATTATTTCGTTCTAAGGGAAATGGTCGGCCCGTTAGGTAATAGGTCTGGCTATACCCAATGAAGTGCGCGAAAAGAAAGAAAATGATATAAAAAGGACGCATTATAATTTGATGAGTTTTTCAATTGCTACATTATTCGCGCCAATCAAACGCACGTAATAAACACCCGCTGCAATTTGTGCTAAAGAAAATTCCACCTGTTGAGCTGCTCCTGTAAGGTATACTCGGCGCACAATTTTCCCTGCTTCATCGAGGAGTTCAATCACTTGAATAGCCTCTGTATCCCATTGAATCAATACACTTTCATTGGCTGGATTTGGAATTAATCCGAAGTTAAAGTCCCCTTCACTAAGACCAGATTGATCAACACTTATGCATATTGAGGTATCCGAACATCCATTTGCGGTAACTATAACTGCATAGGTACCAACGGGCTCTGTAGTGGTAAAGCTTTGATTAGTCGCACCAAGCACCGGTTGATTCGTATTGCAGTCGATCCATTGATACGTTACTCCCATTGCCACCGAAGAAAGCGTGATTCCGTTCTGTGTTATGGCATTGGTGGGCGTTGCATTCACGACAATCGTTTGATTTACTGAATTACTACATTGTCCTGCATCTGGCGTAAATGTTACTGTTGTGCTACCAACCTGTTGTGAATTAACTTGCGGATTCCACGTGCCAGTAATTCCGTTTTGAGCAGTAACAGGTAATATGAATGGGTCATTCTGACAGAGCGTAGTTGGATGGGAAAATACCGGTTCTACTTCTGGTTGAACGGTGAGTTGAACACTCGCTGCATTAGCGCATTGATTCGCCCCAGGATTAAAAGTATAGGTGAACGAACCTGGAACCGTAAGATTCAATGCCGGTGTCCAAGACCCCGTTATGCCATTATCTGAAGTGCTTGGTAAGCTAAAAGCCGCATCATTTTGACAAGCAACTGAAAGTGCGTTAAATACTGGTGTTTGCGTTGTTCCACACGTAATGGTGAAGTTATTATTTGAAATATCAAAAAAGGTTTGTGCGCCAGACATCACCATCACACGGGCTGTATTGGTAGAAACGTTAGGACAGACAATGGTTTCTGTTCCATCGTTCGCCGTTGTTGAAGAAAGCACATACGGGTAGGTTTGACCCCCATCAACTGACAAAAGAATGCGAACATCCGTACAATTGATTGGAGCCACATTGGTATTCGCCACAGACCAGGTAACCGTTTGGGAACTTCCTCCTACCCATGTTATGCCAGCTGCAGAAGGATAGGTAACTACAAAAGGTCCGGCGGATGCATTGGTTGTTACCGTAACGTCGGTGTAATCATTGCATGAACCCACACCATGGTTATCTCGCACTGAAAGCCTAAAATCCATTACCCGAGCAACCGAAGGTAATACTTCCCAGGTAAAGGGACCATTTGAAGCGAGGGAAGCAAGGTTTGGAAAATAACGGTTAGAATCAAGTGACGGATCAAAACTTCTGAAATTTGGTCCACCCGTTGCAGTGGCTACTGGTGGTTGGGTAGTTGCTTCATTATCCATTTGTTCCCACAAGTAAGAAAGAACATCTCCATCCACATCGCTTGCATACGCAGTAAGTATGAAAGGTGTGGATATTGGAACTACGATATTTCCACTGGTGGAATTAATCACCGGAGGCGTGTTATTTAAGGCGGTAATCACCTCACACTGATGTCCATTACTTAAAATTTCATTGCTTATTTCTTGCAGGTTATATCCATGAAAATAATCATCGCTGTTGTTTTGTACATTGGGTGCACAAATACCTGCATACCCCATAATCGTACTGGCGCTTCCCGGTTCCCTTCGGGCTGCGGCAACGCTGTTGCAATTGTTGTTTTGTGTATGATTTCCTCCAAACTGATGCCCCATTTCATGCGCAACGTAGTCAATATCAAACGGATCTCCAATTGGCGCACCGCTACCCGTTACACCACGCGCTTTTTGTCCTCCGGTGCACACAACCCCAAGACCAGCAAGACCTCCACTGTTTGTTCCAAAGACATGTCCGATGTCATAGTTAGCACTACCAATCACATTATCTACATTGGACTGATTTTGATTAATCATAGTACCCGGGGTACCATTTGTATATGGGTCGGATGCGGCCGTTGTATAAATCAACGAGTTATTATTTGGGATAATCACCATGGTGATTGCTATATCTTTTTCGTACACCCCATTTACACGATTCATGGTTACCACTTGAGCGGCTGCAGCCTGCGCTGCGCTTCCTCCATGAAAAATAGTATATTCTGCTGTCGCGGACAACGCGAGGCGATACGTACGCAGGTCGCAAGTACCAAACATAGATTTATTGGTTTGTGAAGGTTTTGCTTCGTCGAAATTCTCCACATCACATTGCATAATTTTATCCGTTATAAAATCCCGTTTTCTATAAACGATATAGTATTCATTATTTCCCTCGAACATGGGATCAATGAAAATAGTCGATTGCCCAGGAATGAATATCATGGCGTGCAAACCGGTGGGGGTAATGTCCCACTTGCCAAAGGCTCCCGAACCATCTGTCGCATACGCATCCAGGGTAATTAATTCAGGGAATTTTGCATTGTAGGATGGATGCATGGTTTGATTTCTTTTTGCGGTAAACTGATGAATCGTACCATCAGCATAGGGGAAATCTATTGAAGCGACAAATCCATTTAACCCTCCTTCGCGATAAGTTACCCCCTCTAGCGCGGCTCTCATGGAATTAACATCTAATTGAAAAACTTGATATGCCGTGGCATGAATCCGAGATGCACTTAATTCAGGTAAGGCTTCCTGAGAAACATTTTTCCAGGTGGTTTCAATTTCCTTTAGTTGCTGAGCCCACGGCGTATTAAAAAAGACAAGGGCACTAACAATTGAGAATAAGTAGATATGTTTCATAGGTCTAGATTTTCCGTAAAAATACAAAATGCCATTTAACTAAATCGAAGTTATTACCTTTGAAAAAAACATGATATGAGATTTTTTATTTTTCTACTTTTTACAGCCCTTTTTTCTATTCAATTTAGCTTTAGTCAAACCCTACGTGATTTCAAGAAGAAAACCGAAGAGAACACCAAAGAACGCACGGCAATGTTGGATCTTCTACGGACCGATATTAAAAATGATTTAGAACAAGACGTTATTTTTGTCGTAAATCACTTCAAGGTATATGGAACTTATGCGTGGATGGAAGGAACCGTTCAACGAAAAGATGGTAAGGAACTTAAATTTCCAGATGAAGCATATGACTGTTGCCATGTAGAAGCATTGTTTAAAAAAGTAAATGGCGCTTGGGTACTTAAAGCCAATGGCGCATTTTCAACGGATGTATGGTATGCGTGTATTCTATCTTCGTATCCGGAAGCTAGTCGACAAATTTTTTCTTCGAATGTTCTTACCTTTCAAACGGATTGTGAATAAATGCTACAATTCATCCTGTATTTTTCTTTTTTCATTAACACCAGCGAATTGCCTTGGATAACAGCATATCCGAACCACATCAAAGAAATCAAGGAAAACAAGGTAGTATTTAACTCCGGTAAAACGTTTACTTACGACGATAAAAAAGAAAAAAACACGCAAGAATTGCTGGATAATCCAGACATTGAAGACCAACTTCATTATAGCTATAACCAAGGTCCTTCAGAAAACAATACCGATGCAGGAAGAATTCGCAATGATGCATTTTTTAAAGAAATTTATGGAAAATCCGCAGCGGAGGTCCAAGCAAATCTAAGCACCGTAACATGGTGTCCAACCTTAGTGAATCAAAAAATTCAATTCTCCAAAGTCAATGGGGCTAACCTGGCTTTAATTAAAGTTTCCAATGAACTTGATCAACATCCGGAGTGGAAAAAATACCTCACGAATATTGGGGGCACCTTTAATTGGCGAGTTATTAGCGGGACCACTCGGTTGAGTGCGCATTCGTTTGGAATTACAATAGACATAAACACAGCGTATTCAAATTACTGGCAATGGGATTGCGGATGCAAGAATGAAGAAGCTGCACTCGGATATAAAAACAGAATACCGATGGGAATTGTAGAGATTTTTGAAAAACATGGATTTATATGGGGTGGTCGTTGGAAACATTATGACACCATGCATTTCGAATACCGACCTGAATTCTTCGTACCATGAAGAAATATGGATTAATTGGAAAATCACTGGGGCATAGTTTTTCACCTGCGTTCTTTAAGACCTATTTTGAGGAACATCAAATTGAGGCGTCCTACGAATTGATCCCTATTGAAGACATTACACCCATCGAATCCGTTCTTTCTAAAGCATACAACGGACTTAACGTTACCATTCCCTACAAAGAGGAAATCATTCCCTACTTAGATGAAATAGATGCCGAGGTAAGGGCGATTGGCGCAGTGAATACCATCGTATTTAAAGACGGGAAATCTATAGGATTCAATACCGATGCCTTTGGATTTCAACAATCCATCAAGCCTTTTTTAACGTTTGAGCATGAGCGCGCATTGATTTTAGGGACAGGTGGTAGCTCAAAGGCAGTGGCGCATGTATTGAAGAACTTAGGGATTCAGGTTAATTTTTTAAGCAGAAAGGAACAAGGCCCCAACATCTACCCCTACAGCCAAGTAAACGAGGCCATGCTGGGGGCGTGCAAACTCATTGTAAACTGTACCCCCGTGGGCATGTTTCCGCACACGGATGCTTGTCCCTTGGCGCTGATAGACGGGATTGGCCCCAGTCATTTAGTGGTAGACTTAATCTATAACCCAGATGAAACACTGCTTTTAAAAGAAGCAAAATCACGTGGCGCTGCAACCCTAAACGGCATGCCTATGCTTAAAGCACAAGCGTTAAAAAGTTGGGAGCTGTGGAATCAGTTCGACTGATCTAATTTCCTCACCATCGTTAAAATAGTCGCTAAAGCCACCGTTTCTCCGGTTTCATCATAGACATCCACTAAGAATTTAACAATGCCTTTGGCAATGTCCTCTTCATTACGTTTCTCCTGATCTATTTTCTCTTTTACGGTAAACCGTACCCCAAGCGTTGCTCCGGGATATACCGGTTTTGTAAAACGGGCTTCATCCAACCCATAATTCAACAAGACTGGACCCTTTTTTGGATCGACAAATAAACCTGCCGCTTTGGAAAGCACAAAATATCCATGCGCGACTCGACGTTCAAAGATGGTTCCTTCGAGGGACGTGGCATCCATGTGCGCATAAAAATTATCTCCGGAAACATTGGCAAAATTGACTATGTCGGCATCCGTAACCGTGTGTTTATGAGTAAATACCGTTTCACCAATGACTAATTCTTCAAAATGCTTTCTGAACACGTGTGGATTCGCTTCCGGCATGTCGGCGCCAACCTGAAATTGCTGGGTAATTTTTGTTATGGTTGATGGATGTCCCTGGATGGCTGTACGTTGAAGGTAATGTAATACCCCGCGTTTACCTCCCATTTCTTCCCCACCGCCGGCACGTCCTGGTCCACCATGGGTAAGCAAAGGCATTGGAGAACCATGTCCAGTACTTTCCTTTGCGCATCGTTCATTTAACACAAGCACTCTTCCATGCATACTTCCGGCTCCAAGCACATAATCCATCGCTTCCTGGTCGTCAGGTGTAACTATGGAAGAAACTAAGGATCCTTTACCCATCCGTGCTAAGGAAATGGCATCCTCTAATGACTTATAAGGCATTAAGGTAGAAACCGGTCCGAAGCATTCTATGTCGTGCACATCGGTATTGATAAATGGATTATTGTTTCTGAATAAGATTGGGGAAAAGAACGCCCCTTGACTCGCATCCGCACCGAGCACTTCAACCTCATCTATAGAACCAAATACGATTTCCTGAGATTTCGCCAAAAGGGTAGCATTTTCTCGTACGCGCTCTACTTGTAGTTTTGTGGCTAAGGCTCCCATGCGAACCCCTTCTACCGAGGGATTACCAACCGCAGTAGATGCTAAGCGTTTACTTAATGCAATTTGCACCTCATCTATTAATGAATCTGGAACTAAAATTCTGCGAACGGCCGTACACTTTTGACCGGCTTTCACGGTGATTTCCTTGCTCACTTCTTTGATAAACAAATCAAATTCTGCTGTCCCAGGCACTGCTTTTTCGCCTAGGATACAGGCATTAAGGGAATCTGCTTCTAAATTGAAAGAAACGCTGCGGTCGGCAATTTGCGGAAGGCCTTTCAGTATTTTTCCGGTTTTTGCAGAACCCGTAAACGTTACCGTATCTTCCGTTTGCACATGATCAATAATACCACGACCTAAGCCAACGATTAATTGAAGGGACCCTTCGGGTAATATGTTAGAAGCAATGATGTCGCGTACCACAACTTCGGTTAAAAAGCTCGTGTATTCGGAAGGCTTAACCACGGCAGGGACACCCGCCAATAGGTTAACCGCAATTTTCTCAAGCATTCCCCATATCGGAAAATTAAAGGCATTGATGTGCACAGCAACACCCTGCTTCGGCAACATAATGTGGTGGCCAATAAAGGTTCCGTTTTTAGATAAGGGAGCAGCCACTCCATCTACATAATAAGGTAAATCAGGAAACTGTCGTCTCAATGATGCATTGGCAAAGAGATTTCCAATTCCGCCCTCAATATCAATCCAGGAATCAATTCGCGTAGCTCCGGTAAGGGCACTAATTTCATAGTATTTTTCTTTACGTTCCATTAAATGGAGCGCAAGAGCTTTTAACATCCGACCACGTTCCTGAAACGTCATTTTACGTAGGGGATGTCCTCCTACCGTTCTTCCGTAGTTCAATACCTCAGAAAAATCAATTCCAGCACTCGAAACTTCACCAATCTTGGCGCCCGTTATGGCATTGAATTGCTCCGTCTCAACACCGTCACCACTGACCCATTGTCCTAAAATGTAATTTTGAAATGTTTGCATTAGCTATTCTTTTTTCTCTTGTAAATTTAATTAAAGATTGCAGACGAATCCTGTCAATTTTCCCCCTTCAATGCCATCAATTTTTCATAGGCATCTTTAATGTGTAGAATCGGTTCAATCACCAAGCGAAGTTTATCCTCTTTTTGAACAAGTCGATACCCATTGCCCATGGCATTGATTCGATGTAGAAGGTGCGTAAACGCCTCGGTTTCGTAAAATGGGGACTGTGGATTAGAAATAAAAGACCCAACTAATTTTCCAGATTTAACCACTAAGCGCTCCATCCCTAATTCTTGCGCTAACCATCGCAATTGAAATGAAAACAACAGTTCTTTTCCTGCTTTTGGTATTGGGCCAAAGCGATCAATAAGCTCCTTCCTGAAATTATCTAGATCGGCTTCGGTTTTTAAATTATCTAGGGCCTGGTATAAACTTAGGCGTTCAGCTACATTATTTACATAGGTATCTGGCAGTCGGACTTCAAAATCTGATTCAAAAACACACTCGTTGACAAACCCATTAAAATTATCGGTGGTCCGTTCATCGAACAGCGTTTTGAATTCTGTTTCTCGCAATTCTTGAAGTGCTTCATTGAGGATTTTCTGGTACATTTCAAAGCCTATTTCCGATATAAAGCCGCTCTGTTCGCCCCCAAGCATATTCCCCGCGCCTCGAATATCCAAATCCTTCATTGCAATGTTAAACCCACTGCCTAAATCCGAAAACTGCACCAAGGCTTCCAAGCGTTTTCTTGCTTCTGAATTTAAGACACTAAAACGCGGCGCAATGAGGTAACAGAACCCTTTTTTATTACTTCGTCCAACCCGACCTCTCAATTGATGTAAATCACTTAAGCCAAATTGATGCGCCTCATTGATGATGATGGTATTGGCATTTGAAATATCAATTCCAGACTCTATAATGGTGGTAGCCAAGAGCACGTCATAATTACCTTCCATAAAGTCCATCATGACTTTTTCTAACTTTTCTCCATCCATTTGGCCATGACCTATACCTACCCGTAAGCCTGGGCACAAGCGCTGCAATAAGCCCGAAATCTCCATTAGGTTAGATACCCGATTATTCACGAAAAATACTTGTCCTCCCCGACTCACTTCGTAAGAAATGGCATCGCGGATAATTTCTTCGTCGAAGGAAATAATCTCTGTTAGTACGGGTTGGCGATTCGGAGGAGGCGTATTAATGATGCTCAAATCACGTGCGCCCATCAACGAAAACTGAAGCGTTCTTGGAATCGGTGTCGCCGTTAAGGTTAAGGTGTCTACGGTGGCCCGAATCGTTTTTAATTTATCCTTTACCGCAACGCCAAATTTTTGTTCCTCATCAATGATCATGAGTCCGAGGTCTTTGAATTTCACCTTACCGGCCACAATCGCATGCGTTCCAATGAGTATATCAATTTTTCCCTCTTTTAATCGTTGAAGGGTCTCGCTTGTATCTTTTGCCGATTTAAAGCGATTGATATAATCTACGGTGCACGGAAAATCTTTCAAACGCTCTTTGAAGGTTCGATAATGTTGCATAGAAAGAATAGTGGTTGGCACCAATACCGCCACTTGTTTACCATCACACACGGCTTTGAACGCAGCGCGAACTGCCACTTCTGTTTTGCCAAAACCCACATCACCACAAACCAAACGATCCATTGGTAAGGCGGATTCCATGTCTTTTTTTACATCCTGCGTAGCTTTAAATTGATCTTGTGTGTCCTCATACATAAAAGAGGCTTCCAACTCATTTTGTAAGTAAGAATCTGGAGAGAAAGAAAATCCCGGTTGGGACTTTCGGGTAGCATATAACTGAATCAAGTCATAGGCCAGCTCCTTTATCTTTTTCTTGGTCTTATTCTTTAAGGTTGCCCAAGCTTGCGTTCCTAACTTGTTAACTTTTGGAATAGCCCCTTCTTTTCCGGTAAACTTCGATATGCGATGCAGCGAGTGGATTCCAACATACAGCACGTCGCCGTCTTTATACACCAAACGAACAGCTTCTTGAGGTTTTCCATTAACATCGATCGTTTCAAGGCCGGAAAACATCCCCACCCCGTGATCAATGTGGGTAACATAATCTCCTTTTTGAAGGTTATACAATTCCTTGAGGGTAAGTGCTTGGCTGGCTTGACGAAATCCTTCTTTCAGTTGAAAGCGGTGGTATCGTTCAAACACTTGATGGTCTGTATAACAGAGTAATTTTTGCGAGGGTAGAATAAACCCTTCATGCAAGGCGAAATGGTTTCGAATGATTGGAATTCCATCCCCTGTATCCACGAAAATTTGTTCTAAGCGTTCGAGTTGTCGAGGCTGGTTAGAAAAAAAATGAAGGCTATATCCCTCCGTTGCATATTGCGTTAAGTCTTTTCTTAGCAGGTCGAAGTTTTTATTGAATGCAGGCTGTGCTATCGATTTAAAAACGACATTCGCTTTGATGTTTTTATTTACTGCTTTACCCCAATGAATGGTGGGTATTTTAGCTAATGAATTATGTAATTGAACGCTATCCAAAAACAAATCCTCCGGAGGTGTTAATGGAATTGTACTGCTTGATTTTGTAAAAATTGTCTTTGCCTTATCAAACATGCTAGAAATCGTATCTTCAAAGACTTCAACATTATGCACCCAGCACATGGCCTCACTTCCGAGGTAGGAAAACAAATCCGAAACTTCGGCTAACAAATGGGTTGATTGAACATTTGGAATCACATTGAAAAAACTGTAATTGGCTTGAGAACGTTGAGATGTAGCATCAAATCCTCGAATTGTTTCAACCTCATCACCAAAAAATTCGATTCTAAAGGGGTGGTCGGCAGAAAATGAAAAGACATCTACAATTCCTCCACGAATTGCAAATTGTCCGGGATGGTAAACAAAATCCACGCGATCAAACCCATATTCTAAGAGTAATTCATTTAAAAAGTCAACTGTATATTCCTTTCCAACCTCAATTTTCATCGTGTGATTCACCAATTTTCGTTGGGTGGGAACTTTTTCGAATAATGCTTCCGGATAGGTGACAATGAGCACTTTTTTATCTGAGTTCATGCGCTCTAAGACTTCAGCGCGATAGACTACATTCGCATTATCTGTATCCTCTAACTGATAGGGATTTTTCATTGATGCGGGGAAGAACAAGGCTTTTTCATTGCTACCACATATTCCTTGTAAATCATTTAAGAAATAGGCTGCAGCTTCTTTATCTTCAAGAATAAATAAATGTTTTCCACCTTTGATTTCTGCTGTAGCTGCCGCATAAAAGGCCAAGGAAGAGCCAACTAAGCCTTCCCATTGGAGCGCTTTTTCCCCACTACGCAATAAGTTTAGCGTTGCTGAAATTTCCGGAGATTGCTGAACAATCGAAAGCGCCGAGCAGTTTTCCATGCGGGGCTCAAAGGTAGGCAATCAAAAGAAAACGAATACGAATTATTTCAAAAAAGACATGGCTTTTTCTACCATAAGTTTGGAACCAACGAAGTAAGGTACGCGCTGATGTAAACTTGTTGGAGCAATTTCCATGATTCGGGTTTTTCCGGTGGTCGCTAAGCCACCAGCTTGTTCAGCAAGAAAAGCTAAGGGATTACATTCATATAATAAACGCAACCTGCCTTCCGGTGATGCTTCCACCGCTGGGTAGATATAAATCCCCCCTTTAATCAGATTTCTATGGAAATCTGCCACTAAGGAACCTATATATCTTCCAGAATAGGGCATTCCAGTCTGATTTTCTCTACTTTGACAATACTGAATATATTTGACCAAACCGGGGTCACATTCATTGATGTTTCCTTCATTCATTGCATATAAACGACCATTTTCAGGCATTTGCATGGATGGATGTGAAAGACAATATTCGCCAATCGAAGGATCGAGGGTAAATCCATGAACTCCTTTTCCAGTGGTATAAACCAACATGGTAGAGGAACCATATAGTACATACCCTGCGGCAACTTGAGCGGTTCCTGGTTGAAGCATGTCATCAAGGGTTGCCGGACTTCCCACATCGGAAACTCTTCTGTAAATTGAAAAAATGGTGCCTATGGAAACATTTACATCAATATTACTTGAGCCGTCTAACGGATCAAACAGAACGACATACTTTCCTTGTTTGGCAGCTATAGAATCGAAAGCAACAAAGTCATCATTTTCTTCGGAAGCAATTCCACAAATAACACCACTCGCTGAAAAAGCTTTAATGAAGGCATCATCGGCAAAAACATCTAATTTTTGTTGGGCTTCTCCCTGAACATTTACATTCCCTTGTGCTCCTAGAATGTGATCTGCCAAGCCCGCCATTCTCACGTCGCGACTTATAAGCTTTGACGCCAGTGCTATGTCATTAAGGATTGAAGATAATTCACCAGTAGCAAAAGGAAAATCCTGCTGATTAAGCAGGATAAACTCGTTTAGGGTAATTAATTTTGACATCTTAATTAATCAAACCAAGCGCCATAGATTTCAGTTGTTTCAACTGGATTCAAAATAAGCGTTGGGATTAATGCATCGTTTGTAATAATAGCTTGCTCATAACTCGTTGTGAACACGCCAAGTATCCCTTGACGATTTAAATTCATAATTGAAATTAAATCGGCATCAATACTTACGGAGTAACGTATTACTTCATGGTCAAAATCTTTTCCTGGTAATACGGAAGAATCCATTTCTATTCCAAGTTCTTTAAAATAAGATTCGGCAAAAAGAATGTTTGTTTCTACTTGATATTTTAGATAAGAGTCGGTTTCTTCTGGAGTCACAATATGCACCTTAGAAGAGAAATACCTGGCTAATTTTGCAACGATTGCTAGTTTTTGTTTGGTTTCCTTATGCAAATCCAATGGAACTACAATGTTTTTATACCCGCCTGATTTAGGTGCTTTCTCTTGCACAATGATAAACGGTGTTGGAGAACTCGTAACAACGCGTAAGGCGTTGCTGCCCACTACGTGCTGCCAGCCGTGCGCTCCATGTGTTCCCATAAAAATCATTTCTGCTTGATGTTCTGCAGAGAATTCAGCTATACTCGTAAAAATATTACCGATTCTAACATTGTTTGTCAAAGTAATTCCCTCCACATTGTGCGCAGCGATAATTTCATCTATTTTATCCGTTGCTGAAGCGATGTCTTCTTGTTTATCTACAACATGAAGAATATGAATCGTTGTATTAACTCGTTTCGATGTTTCAATGGCATGATTGAGTGCAACTGTTGCAACTTGAGTAAAATCATGAGGTACAATAAATGACTTGTGTTTCATATCAGTATAATTTAGAACAAAGTTAATTGAAAGTAACAAGAATTAATAACTTTGAGGCAGGTTATTTATATGATATTGGTCATGATTAACTCAAACTCATTAGCCATATGAAAATCATTGGACGTTTAATAAAGAAGACTACGGAAATTGGATTCAAACGAATTAATCGCAAGCAACTCAGTTACCAACATCAGCTAAACACCCTAACCGAGTTGCTTAGCAAGGCTCAACATACAGAATTCGGGTTCTTTTATGATTTCAAAACCTTATTGAAAAGTAAGGATTCTGTGAGTAAGTTTCAATCGCACATTCCAATTATGGACTACGAAGAGTTTCATACGAGATGGCTGCAGCATACCATCGCTGGAAAAAGTGATTGCACTTGGCCGGGAAAAATCAAGTACTTTGCCTTATCATCAGGCACCACGGGTAGCCCAAGCAAACGCATTCCAGTTTCGATAGAGATGATTCGGTCATTTCAACGGAGTAGTATTCGGCAATACGCCATTTTACATGCGCTGGATTTGAATGAGGAATTTTTCAGTGCATCTGGACTTGCTGTAGGCGGTTCCAGTAAGTTAAAGAAAATCGGAAATCGATTCGAAGGTGACCTCAGCGGCATATTAAAAAAACACACGTCCATTTTTGTAAAACCGATAACAAAACCAAGCAATTCAATATCAGCAATTCCAGATTGGAATGATAAGCTTAACGCCATGGTAGAAAAAGCGCCGCAATGGAATATTGGCATTGTTGCTGGTATACCGAGTTGGTGTATCATGCTCATGGAACGTATTATTGAACGATATAAGCTTGAAACCATTCATGATATTTGGCCAAACTTTAGGGTATACGTACACGGGGGTGTTTACATGGATCCCTATGTGGGTCGTCTAGAAAAAATCTGTAGCAAGGAGGTGTACCTACTTGATACCTATTTGGCCAGTGAAGGGTATTTCGCTTTCCAAACATCCCCCAATGAAAAAGGGATGAAATTGTTAATGAATAATGGAATCTTTTTCGAGTTTATACCCTTTGACTCCAGGTTTTTTAATGAGGAAGGTGAATTGATTTCAACGCATAAAGCGCTCACAGTAAGTGAGGTAAAGGAAGGAGTAGATTACGCCTTAGTGATTTCTACCAATGCAGGACTTTGGCGTTATTTAATCGGTGATTTAGTCCGTTTTATTGATGTCCGTGAACATCGTCTTATTATTTCAGGAAGAATAAAGCAATTCCTTAGCTTATGTGGTGAGCACCTTTCCTTAGATAATATTAATCAAGCATTAAACATGATTAATACCCCAAAACGCCTTTTGGAACCGGAATTCACCATTTTCGTGGATAAAACGCAACAGCTTCATCATTGGTTTGTTGAATTGGTTGACGAATCGACTAATCCGGAGGCTATACTTGTATCGCTAGATAAACAATTATCCGCGTTGAACGATGATTACTATTCTGCAAGAAAGTATAATCTTAAAGACCCCCAGATCACCTGTCTTCCAAAAGGAACAATATATTCCTACATGAAATCGCTACAAAAATTAGGAGCTCAAAATAAAATGCCGCGTGTACTCAATGATGCGCAAGCAGCTCTTTGGTTTGCGTTTTTGTCTGAAAACGGCATTAATTAGCCAATTTTTGTCCGCTTGAACAACGAGGACTTAGTAAAGGAATAAGACAATGAAAATTCAATTGAACTGCGATATGCCCTGCTAATTTTTGCCAATTCAAGGTCGTAGTTCATTCCCAATTGAAACCCTCCTAAATCCACAACAAATACGGGGGAAAGTGTGCCCGTGGAACTCATATATAAACCCGCACTAAAAAAGGTGTCATTTTTAAATCGTGTAATCGAAGCACTCTGTTTCAAAACCGCTTTTAAGAGCATCCCGTATCTACCAACATAATGTTTTCCTTGTAACATTTGTATGGTTTTAAACTCTAGCGCCAACCCATATCCCATATTAAATTCAGTTTCCAAATGTCCCCCAACTTTCACATGAAGCCGATCATAAGTAATTTCGTTATATCTTAATTTTGGTCGAGATACATGTTGTGCGAATACCCCAACATTTACATAACGCTGTTGCGTCTGAGCCACGCGATTACCTTTGGTTGAGTACGTATAAGATAGCCCTGCTCCAGCGTCAATGTAGCTAAATCTTGCGATTTGATTCGGTTCGTTCGATGGGATGGTTGGGTCGAAGGTACTTCCATTCCATTGAGAATAAAACAACAAGTTCGAAAGGTCACCACTTCGAGTACTTACCGATGTTTGAATACCCGCTGAAAACTTGGAACGTTTCGATGTTACTAAATGCCCACTCAAGGTTGCACCAATGGAATTGCTTCCAAAACGCGAATCACCCCCCACATCTCGGTTAAAATGGAGTCCCATTCCAGCGTAGGATTTATTGTCAAAATTGTTTTTTCCGAATGTAAATTCAGTAGTGGCTAAGGAGGTCATAAACCGTGTTCCTGCCCCAATCCATTGATTTCGATTTTGCATTGAAAATCGCTCGAAGCCATCAAAATTACCTGCTGCCGAAGGATTCAACAAGAGCATCGCGCGATCGTACTGGGTGAACTGATAATCTTGCGCATTTACCTTGAGCGCAAAGAGCGCAATAATTGCTATGAAACAACTAAGCTTGCGCATGTTAACGAATTAAGGTGATGTTTCCAGAAAACACTTTTTTCTCCCCGGTAACATAAAGTACATCAGCCATATAGGCATAAACTCCCATATTACACGGTAAGCCCTTGTAAGTCCCATCCCATTTCAAGGTTTTACTTGAAGATTCAAACATGACATTACCCCATCGGTCGTAGATATAAAACACGAATTCTTTTATGTCTTTACCAACGATTATCGAATACTGTTCATTTAAATTATCTCCAATTCCATCGGGTGAAAATGCCGTTGGGAAATGTATGCCCACAGAACAATCAGGCGAACTGTCATCCGGATCGCAAGGATCCAAGGGATTACTTGCCATGTTAACTTCTTGACCATCCGTAAAGCCGTCTCCATCTGTATCGGGATTTGTAGGGTTTGTTCCATAAACCCCCTCTTGCGCATCCGTTAATCCGTCTCCATCGGTATCTATTTGACATCCCGGAAGCGTATCATCGGGATCACATGGATTTAATGGATCTGAACCTCCGGAAACTTCGGCACCATCTGTTAAACCATCTCCATCAGTATCCGGATTTGTAGGACTTGTTCCCTCCGCTGTTTCTTGTGTATTCGTTAAGCCATCATTGTCTTGGTCGCACGGACCAGCATTGGGATTAGGAATGCACGGATTATTATTATCCGGATCTGCTTCATTCATTACCCCATCTCCATCGGAATCTTGAGTAGAAGATTCAAGGGCATCAATAATACCATCTCCATCCGTATCCGTTGGTGAAGCGGGATTTCCAATTTCAAGGCAATCGTTTTCTCCGTCGCCATCCGTATCAACAACCGAAGGATCAGTTCCTGCGAGAAGCTCATCCACGTTTAAACACCCATCCCCATCAATATCTGGAACATCAGGTACAAAAACAGCAACGATAGTGTTTGGGCCGGTAAGATTTATAAAATTATTAGGAACACTTGTAGCAAGCCCCATGGCACCGGAGGTATGGGTCCAATGACTAAACACCCAACCTGCATTCGCATTGGCTTCTATATTGGTTTGTATTCCACCAAAATAAGAAGTCGACCACGGATATTGAGGCGGGTTAATTGAATTCACCTGGAGTGTGCCTGCTCCTGCTGGAGAAACATCAAAGGTTACTGGATATGGGCCTGACAATTGATAGCAATCAATTAATCCCTGCTCAAGCGCAACGCAGCGCTGATTAATAAAATTTCTTAATTGAGTTACCCTGCTTTGCCACCCGTTATATGTCCCTCCCCACTTTGCGCATTGAGCCGTCATTTCAGGCGCAATTTCATTCACCATACTATCCAGGAGTGCAATCATACTGGCACAACTAAAGGACGTATTAATCAAATCCGCGTAGCGTGTGATGTAATATTGTTCAACCACGGGATTCTCATTGATCAACTTATCCAAAATATCCGTATGTCCTTGTCCGCCGGGGTTTGGTAGGTTTTCTGCATTACATGGATCTGCGTTTGCGCTGGCGTCGGGGATTCCCGTATAGTTGATGTAATGTCCGAAGGTAGCATCCATATCCCAAAGGGCATAGCGCCATTTTCTTTTGTCCGCAGAAGTATCAAGTCCACGCCACCATGAGGTGTTCCAATTCAACCAATCTTGATTTACCGTATATGAATTGATCATGAAATAATCTGCCAGAGATTTCCAATTTAACAGGGAATCCACATAATTAAAATTTGTTGGATTACCCATATTATTATTGAGTACATAATTTCGAAGCGCTGTCCAATCTGGCTGAGCATTTGGCGAACCATATTCTTGCCATGTACCCCCCCAAGTTTTTAAGAAATACAAATTATATTTATTCTGGTCGTAATAATAATCTGTGTAATCATGGTCATCGACCTTTTCCCGAATTTCATATACTCCCCAATAGTTTCCGTTCAAATAAACGACAGCTGGCCGCCATGTGCGTTCATCTAATTTCATGTCCGCTCGAATCGATAAGGTATGAATGAATGCATCCCTAATGTGAGCACCGTTTTCAAACGGATAATTGTCACTTGCTCCCGGCTTCAACATTACTCGTTGAAACTTATCCCTAGATTTTTCAGGAAAAATCTGATGGTTTAAATCGCCATTATAGCCATATTGATCTCGGCAGATATAATCAAATCCTCGTTGGTTATAGGCCCATGAATCGTTTCCATGTTTATTGAAATCCCCTTGACCTTCATCAATAAATGCCCCATTATCTTCAAAAAGCTCAAACGATCCAATGCGATTTGGTGGATTCTGACTTCCCGTTTGAAGCATTTGTTGAACCCCTTGACTGCAGACAGAAACCACGGGTACGGTATGAGTCACATTAATAAAATAGGTGTTTGTTTCTGTAAACGAAGGAAGGCTTGTGCTATATGCAGTGGCGCGTAAAACCTTTGTTGTTGTGATGGTGATTGGTGCAGTATATTGCGGTGATGCTGCTGTCGGGTCGGTACCGTCTAAGGTATACCGAATGGTTGCACTTGGGTCCGAGCATGAAATACTCACCGTTTGACTTCCGGCATAAAAACCAGGCGCCAAACTAAATACGGGTTTCGGTGTGTAAAACGGAATGGGGTTGGCGTTGGCAGCATTGGGTGTTGGCGTAGTAAACAGGGAAAACGTTGCTGCGCCATTGCTTGTTCTACCGATGGAATGATCAGATTTAGTGAGGTGTTTGATTTTAAATGAATCAACTACAGCTAACGAAGGATTAGTTAAAATAATCCAGTCTCCTTCAGTTTGTGATAGATTAAAATTTGGATGGTATTCGTTGCCATTCACCGTGTTTCGTTTTGAACAAAACACCATCTTATATCCATTTGCAGCAATTGTGCCGCTTGGTATTGGCCATTTTGTAAGGTTGGTTGGTTTATCCGATAGGTACCACCCTGTTAGATTTACTGAACTTGCAGTAGTATTAAGTAATTCAATCCAGTCTTCTTTTTCTCCATATGCATCATTCGGACCACTAATATTCGAACACGAATACTCATTGATTATAACCTGTGATGAAACAGGAAAAACCAATGTTAATAAAAGCAAAACAAGGAAATACGCTCTCATCTTAATGTATTATTAATGCGCAAGTTACGTCAAAATAAAGAATAAGATGCGTTAAGGGACAAAAAACAATATCTTTGTGAAAACCCTATTATTAAATTAATATTATGTTAAGATTAACGATAATCACCTTAATTACCACAACACTAGTTGCGATAACAGGGTGTTCAAAAGCTCCTGGATTAGGGGGAAAGGCCAGCATTAAAGGAAAATTAACTGGTAGATTTTATTCCGATACGGAGCTCACTTTATTTGCAGGATTAAGTGCCTTAGGCGACGAAAATGTTTACATTATATATGGGAATGACAAAACATTTTACAGTGATGACATCAGTACAAGCTATGATGGAAGTTTTGAATTCAATTATCTAAGACCTGGAAACTATGTGGTATTCATGTACGAAAATTGTTATCCCTGTGCTGCGCTGCAGCAAGAGAAGTTATTTGAAGTTGAAATAACGGAAAAAAATCAAGTGGTAGACCTGGGTGAAATCACACTCAATAAAGAGCAATAGGTGAAGTTTATTCTTGGGATTTTTTGGTGTTTTATGGTAACTTCATCGATGGCTCAGCTTTTTGAACAACAGGTATGGGTGGAATCTGGTATAAAATATAACCTGAATAAAAAATTAGGGGCATCGTTTGATTTAACTCAACGATATGGTTATGACGGTTTGAGCACCATATTTCCTCAACTCAGCGTTCGATACAAGG
Source organism: Crocinitomicaceae bacterium (assembly GCA_044347515.1). Lineage (GTDB taxonomy): Bacteria > Bacteroidota > Bacteroidia > Flavobacteriales_D > Crocinitomicaceae > UBA952. The sequence goes on from JBIKUO010000030.1 coordinate 29,292, forward strand.
TAACACCTTGGTTTAGACCATCCCTTGACTATCGATTAATACTATCAAAATCAAACGCTGAAGCCTACGATGCAAGTCAGCGAATCAATGCTAATCTTCAATTTTCCCACACTTACAAGCGTTTTGATTTAGGTTTAAGGATTCGTTATCAATACAGTTTTGATCGGTTGGGTGGGTCATATGACTCAGAATTTGATCAAGCTTGGCGGATTAAGCCGGGTGCCGAATATAATATCAAAGGGCTTCCAATAACTCCTTCTTTGAGTGCAGAGTTCTTTTATAATCCAGAGAATAGTGCAAATGGTAAGCAATTCAATCGAATTCGCTACTATGCAGGAACAACAATCGAATTAAAGCACAATCAAGGAATTGAGCTTGGGCTATTTTATGACCAATGGATTAATGGGATTCCAAGAAAACGCCTAATGTATAGTTTCTCCTACGTGATTTCATTGGGTTCCGCGAAAAAAGAAAATAAAAAACCGAGTAAAAACTTAAGGGATCTTTAATCGTATTCATTGGCATCAAACCGTTGTTTAATGACTTTTAAATGTTCTTTTTTCTTTTTTTCCCTGGTCAGGATTGCCGTTTGTGTAAAATACTTATGCTGTTTTAAGAAGGTAATTTGCATTTGATCCCATTCTCTGTTTGAATGGATTTTACCTTTAGCCATTAATTCGATTTTTAATTTATTAGCCGTTTCTTCAAAAGTATCCGTTCCAAGATAATCTAAGTCCGCATCACACATAATTTCTTGGAGTTTATTAACTGGCTTATGAGGGATTTGGGTAACGTATATAAGTTCTTTAATGGTTTTAATGTGTTGTTCATTATATCCATATTTAGGAAGCATTGCCTCCGCCATGGCTGCGCCAATGGGCTCATTATGCTCGTATTGTTTAACAAACCCTGCATCGTGAAATAAGGCCGCGGATTTCAATAAAAACAGTCCCTCATCGCGAACCCCCTCAAGCAGCGCAATGCGCTCAACTGCCTTGACCACATCCTTCGTATGGGCTAAGGAATGATAACTTAAATCTTGAGGTAATTCTTGGGCTAATAGCTGAATTAGTTCATTCTCTGCGGTGTAATACTTAATCGAACTGTAATGGTGTAATCCAACAATCTCATAGAACAAATCATTTGGCTTAAGTCCTTCGCCGTTTAGCGACAATTCCGGTTTTATTCGAAGCACATCATACATATCTAAGATGACTTTAGATTTCATCTGTGCTTTACCTCGATGAACACATTCAAAATAGGGTTCAACTAGTTTAAAAGTCGCTTCGGAAATGGTTACTGCCCCGGCTTGACCTAACATTTCCATACGTTGCGCCTGATTAACCGCTGAGCCCCAAACGTCATAGGCCATCTTTAATGATCCAATAATCCCTGCGGTAACGGGACCCGTATTAATTCCTAAGCGAATTTCCCAATAATCTTTGTGATTTGCTATGGCTTCAAATTTTTTTGCATCCATGTAACGTTGGATTTGTAAGCCTGCAATACACGCGTCAATCGCATGTGTAGAGTTTTCATCCGGCAGGCCACCAACCGCCATGTAAGCATCTCCAATCGTTTTGATTTTTTCTAAGTTATTATCCTTAATTATTTGATCAAATTTCTTAAACAGCACATCTAATTTATTAACCAATCTAGTGGGACTTATATTCTCTGAAATCTTAGAAAAACCTACCACATCGGTAAATAAAATGGTAGCAAACTCATACGCCTTCGCAGGGACCTTTCCTTGTACCTTAAGTTCTTTTACCGCTTGAGAAGGCAGGGCATTGTTTAACCATTTTTCTGCGCGTTCTTTTTCAATAAATAGCTGTTTTTGCTGCGCTAGAACCTTTTCTTTTTCACGGCTAATCAATTCGTTTTTTCGTTCAATTTGTTCTTTTTGTTCTTGAATTTTATATGTTCTTTTTGACACCAAATCCTCCAATTTAATACGTTGGCCACGCTCGCGATTCACTTGGTATTTAAAGTAGATGTAGACACAAATTAAAAGAAAAGCAGCAACAC
>JBIKUO010000031.1:0-31110 GCA_044347515.1 Crocinitomicaceae bacterium
TGGAGACCCCCCCGGAAAACTCCACTGGTAAGAGGTGATATTATTTCCACCATTTGCACAGTTTTCATAGAACAAAACGGAATCCCCTTCAAATAGGGTTGTTGGTATGGCGAAGAAATTTGCTGTTGGTGCACCTGGCGCTAACCCCTGGCCGGCACATTGTACCGCAGCGAGCGCATCAATTCGAGGCCCCATGTTCTGATTAATATTTACGCCACTGCTAAGCAGGCAGCTAAGCACTTGCGCTGGGGTTAAGGTTGGATTTACGCTCAACATTAAACCTACTAAACCTGCCGCAAATGGGGTTGCCATAGAGGTTCCTCCCATTTTAGCATACGAATTTCCAGAAGCGGAATACACGGTACTCAATAAGCCTCCGTTGGAGTAACCTCCGGGTGCTGCAATATCCACATAGGGTGTTGCTCCATTATAATTTGAAAAGCTTGACCGTTGATCGTTGGCATCTACAGAACCTACACATATTACATTGTTGTAGGCGCCAGGGTAATGTAAGGTAGTAACGTTGCTATTACCTGCCGCTGCAAGAAATACAACATTTGGGTATGCGTTGATAAGGTTTTGAAAGGCTTGTGAAGGACTTGTTCCTCCAAAAGACATACTAACCACATGTGCTCCATTCTCACAAGCCCACTGAACACCGGCATAGCCGTACCACACGGAACCTGATGACGTCGCGCTGTTCGGTGTACACTTCACGCCAATCAATTCGACATTACCTCCTAACCCGGCAATACCAACGCCATTGTTAATGTCCGCAGTTGCTAAGCCCGCGCAATGTGTACCGTGAGACCAACCCTGGTCTTGGGTGTAATTCAACGGAGGAGCTGCATTGTTATCATTATCGGCCACATCATATTGTTTAAACGCGGTCAAGTCTGAATGGGTTGAATATACGGCATTATCTACAATAGCTACTTTCACTTGGGTGCGCCCTTGGGTAATGTTCCATGCATTTTCTGAACCTACAAGGGTATGATACCACTTATTCGTGCCCGTATGACTTGGATCATTTGGAACAAAACCCGTTGAATAAATAGGTTCTTTTTCTGCATAAAGCACGTCTGCTACTTTTTGCAATTGATTTAGGTAGGAATTGATGTGCGCATCATCCGTAAAATAGATGCGATAGATATTCATCAACGAAGGTTTCAAGGTAAAATACGACGGACGCTCCAAGGCTGTAACGCCTGCATCTTGAAAAATTGTCGTAAGGAATGGATAATTATTCAATTCTTCCGCGAGGGAAAATTGATTGGGGTCTGTTTGTTTTTGATTCAAGCGATTGGGCTGTATATCGCCTTTCAATTGAAACATCAAAACACCCGGCAGAAAGGACTGCGCTAAACCAGATAAACTTAAGGACGATACAAGGCAAAAAAGGATAAAAATTCTCATGACGTAGGTTTTTTATAAAGATAAATAAAACCGAGATATTAAGCAATAAAAAACCCCGACGATTGCCGGGGTTTAAAACGTATTAACAATGAATTAATAATTCCAAAGGTCAGTTTCCCACGTTCTCATGGTTTCTTTAAACTTCTCTGCTTCGTACAAAGCATCTACGCCATAGCGGTAGTCTTCCACGCTGCGATCGTACTGATCTGTTTTCTTGTACATGCGCGCAGAGAACATGCGCTTCCAGAATAAATCATCATAAGACATTCTGTAGGCATCATTTTGATCATTATAGACATAATAATTAACCAATACATGACGCAACTGAGGGAAGTAGAGCCAGAATAATTCTAACTCAACGAACTCTTCAGTAAACTCAGATGGTTGACCGTCCTCAAGTACCTCTAAGGCACCTGTTGGAGAAACACCAATGAAATTGGAATAACGAACAATTTCCTCTTGCTCTTCAACTCCGGAGCGGTTCTTTTCTGAATCGTACTTAAATCTTGCAACGGGTGCGATACATATTATACGCTTGTCGAGCATAGAGCGCTCTTTGTCAAAGAACCAATCTTCTTTAATATTGTATGCCGTAATTGCTTGAGAATTAACAAACTTCACAACATCTGGCTCTTTTAACGCCATACCGTCAGCAGCAGATTCCCATGCTTGTTTTAGAAAGGCCGAATCGCTTAAATGACGTCGTTCTAAGGCTTCATAATCTGAAAGCCCATCATCCGTTCTCAATACATTTGGGTCATTCAATAAAGAATCTAACCATGCGCTGTATGAAGACCCAGATTTTTGAACAATCCATTCATCCTCACTAACTGGACGAGAAATCGTCATATCCTTACCTTTAGCACCATAGCTAAGCGTCTTTGAAATAGCACTGCGATACTTAGCGTTGGTAAAAAAGTCATCCTTAGTTTTTTGAACTATAGGATATTTTAACTGGTAACCATCTTCAATTAGGGGATTTTCATCACTACTCACCTTGAACACAGTTAAATCGCCTAAAATTATATGATTTGCAATTACTGTCCACAATGACCAACGTTCTTGATTTCTAACCCAACCCTGATTAGTTATTTCACTTCTCGTCTTTGGAAACTGGTAATTATCAGTGAAAAAATCATATGGATAGAATAACTTGGTATTTACTTTCTCTCTGGCATCAATCCTGGAATATACTCTCCAAGACTGGGCATAATCGGCCAAGCGCACGTATTCGTATTCTACACGACTCCTTACCGGAACCTCGTCTTCTACGACTACTCCATCAATTACACCATCCGGCAATGTATTTTGAGGACCTCTTAATACATCATTTCCAGGTTGAGCTATCGCGCTTGCGCAAACTAGACTTACCAATAAAAAAGAAAATAACTTATTCATCTTATTTAAATTATGGACCTACAGTTAATGTACCTGAAATCAATTCAGTAACACCAGTTACAGAATTCACTACACTTACGGTTACACCAACGCGTTTTCCTGGTTTAATTTTTGCTACTGCAGACCCGGGAATTACAGCTCCTGAAAATGGAACACCGTCCCCAGATTGAACCTCACCGCCTTTGATAACAAAATTTACGTTACCAATTGGACAATCTGGACCCAACGACACTACCAATCTAGCACCGGCAGCTTTAGAAATTTTAGTGGTTGATACTTGAGGTTTAGGGAATGGTTTAACCTTATAGGTAAACTTTCCAAAAGCCTTCGAATTACCTTGTGAATCTTTACCGTTAACGGTAACGGTTACACTATTTCCTGCTCCTGGTTTAACCAACCAACCTTTATAATTTTGTCCATTGACATTAAAGGTACTAGCAACCGATGTTGCCCCAACAACTGAAATAGTGGATTCTCCTTTGGATCCACCAGCTATTGCCGTTACTTTATTGGCATAGCCTCGATACATAATGCTAAACTCTGGTAGGGTTACCGTACCCATTGGAGGTACAACAACCACCTTAGTCTCATATCGTTCCGTTTTTTCTGAACCGTTTTTCTTTCTAATAGTAACTGTACCAGTTAATTTCATTTCACCTGAATTCGGGGCTCTTAGTTTTACTACACCTACACCTTGTTTAGCTGGTGTAGCAGTTCCTTGATCAGGTTTAACCATTGGTTGTCTCTCTGTATCAAAAGCCGCCATCAAAACTGACATCGTAAATTCTTCTCCACCGTTTACGACAGCTTGGTCAGGATAAGCTAATGCCATTACTTTATTAAAAGAATACTCACCTGCTCCAACTTTCTCTTGCAAATAAGCAACGGCTGTTGCTCTTGCTGTTAAGATTTCCTTTTGAATACTAGATAAAGAAGCTAACACTGCGACAGAGGGTGCATGGTCAAAGGTTTTACCAATCCAGTGTAACATTTTCTCACCTTCTGGTACCATTTCATTCTTCGTTAAACTTAAATAAACTTCACGAATTATGTCCATTTCACCCGTAGGCTTATTATCCACGGCCAAAGATTTCAATGCTGGCTCCAATTGAGCAAGTAAATCATCCTTATCCTTGAATTTATTTATTTTCGGATCACTAAATGTAAAGTTTACGTTTTTACCTTTAGAATCTTTCAGTGAATCGATTTTGGAAATCTTATTTCCGGATTCACAAATTAATTGACAGATTTGGTTTCTGTAATCAAGCATGGCGTTCCAAATCTCCATACCATGCGCTTTAGGATCTGGTTTAACTAAGGCTTCAGAACTAGCGATACCCATTACACGCATCCCTTCGTCATACTTGTCTTTACCTTCCACATGATGTAAGCTCATACGGATAGGCAATAAAGGGTAAGGATTATTTTTAACCCCAGGATTCTTCGGGTCTAAATTCAAGGTCATCCCTTCTCTTCCTTTATCCTTTAAAACAATCGCCTCGTCTTTCTCTGTTCCGATTTTAACATCCTCTTTACATTCCATCAAAACAAGTAACTTAATCTTGTCTATCATTTGAACATTTTTAGCTGCTAATTCATCGATTTTCTGAACAGTTTTTAACACCTCCTTTGCTTTCTCGCTGGATTCGTTTCCGGTTGCTTTTTCTTTAATAAGATCATACTTCTCCGAACCACGAGCATATTCATTGATATTCGCAATTTGAATATTCTCCTCAATCGCCACAAAGGCATCAAGAATTGTTTTTGCTACGTTTAAGGCCAAAAGTGCAGTCAATACGAGGTACATCATCCCGATCATTTTCTGCCTTGGCGTTTCCTTACCACCACCCATTTTTTCTAATTTTTTTAATTCGTACTACTTAATAGAAAATCGTTGTTATGCACGCATTGCCTTCAACATGTTACCATAAACGTTATTCAAATCCGTCAGGTTTTGAGCTAACACGGCCATGTTTTCGCGGTACAATTTCGTGTCTTCAACAGAAGCAGAAAGGTTTTGCATCATATCCGCAACTTGTTTTTGGAATCCTTGAGTTGCCTCTAAATGGGCAGAAGATCCTTGAAGTTGCAATTCATATACATTATTAAGGGCTGCCAAATTGGTAGATACTTTTTGCATTTGCTCACCAAATGATGCCCCCTCTTCTGTATTTGATGTCATTCCGGCAATCGACGCAGAGGCCTTCTCATAAGAATCAGTCAACGTTGACATCTTCTTCGCCGCCTCTTCCAACGACGAAACGTATGAATCCGTTGCAGATGCTGCAGAAGATACGCTTTTTAATTGCTCCGCGTTGTTGCTTAAGTCACGCATTGCGTTTCCAAGACGATCTAATAACGCTTGATCAATTTTCGCTTTCTCCATCATTTCAGCTACCATCTCAGTTGTCCCTCCAGAACCTTTACCTCCACCGATTTCGTGTGGTTTTGGAAATGCGTTAACATCCTGACCTTCTGGACGCTCATCTTCTGGCAATAAGTATGGGTAATAAACAGCCCAATTTGGTTCGGCATGAAGCGGTTCCATGGCTGATAAACCAAAGATAATAGCCTCTGTTGATAGACCCGCGATCAACATGATGTCTGCTCCTGGCCAGTGCTGAATCTTAAATAGGGCTCCAATAATTACGATTGCTGCACCGTAACCATATACATACTTCATTAAATTTTTGTACCCCTTGGATGCAAAAAAACCACCTTTTTTACCACTCATAATAATTGAATTTAATTGTTAAACTTTGATTTATTTAATTGTTACAGATTTTACTTTAATTGAATATCCATTTGGATTTCTTCACCATTTTCCGCGTCTAAGTCTTTTCCACCTCGACCTAAATGCGTCATTACATTACGGAATCCGATATAACATTTAGCAGTATCTTGATACTCAAACGTTCTGGTTGAATTTTGTAAATAATAGCCAATATCTTTCCAAGAACCCCCTCGAATTACTTTACGTTTTTTCACCGGATGATCGGCATCTTTTGCGTCATACACATACTCAGAGTTCATGTCATGCGTGAATTCGTACGCAGACTCATCAAATGCGGTATTACACCATTCTGCCACGTTGCCAGCCATACAATACAAACCAAAGGCATTCGGATTGTATGAGTATACTTTAACCGTATGGAATCCACCGTCTTCAAAATAACGTCCGCGCATTGGTTTAAAGTTTGCCAAGAAACACCCGTTTGCATTTCGGATATATGGCCCACCCCATGGATACTGAGATAATTCCAGATCACCACGTGCCGCTCGCTCCCATTCTACCTCAGATGGCAAACGGAAATCATTAACATACAAATCACCGTTTGCAAGTAACCAGCTATGATATAACTGAGTTCTCCACACAGAAAATGCTTTAGCTTGACACCACGTAACACCTACTACTGGATAATTATCGTATGCCGTATGCCAGAAATAATTCTCAGCCATTGGGTCATGGTAAGAATAGGTATAATCTCTAACCCAACATAGGGTGTCAGGGTACACATTAATACGCTCTTTGATAATGTAACGACTACGGTCAGAATGCCCGCGAATCGCATTATGCTGTCCCTTGCTGTTAGTGTAACCTAAATCCAAATCTTGTCCTGGATTGATTAGAAAATCTTGGTCTACCAATACATTTCCCTTATCATCCTTAGGAATTGATCTTCCAGCTGTATCAACAACATACTCTCCAGTGGCTTGATCGATAAATGGAGAAACTGTTCCATCATATTTCAATTCTGTACCATCATCCGTCAAAGTAGATCGGTGTAAGCCATTTGATTTATCGTCTTTCGAAAGTGGATCTCTTCTGTTAACTGAAGGCAAGTTCGGGTCGTTAATGGTTCCGTCATATGCATTACGCGCGGTTTTCACTTTTCCTCGTTTCGCAGCTTCTTTATAGTCTATCCAAACATAATCGTAATATAACAAGCGCGTGTCGATTTGTTTGTTATTAAAGAATTGCTCTTCTTTCGATACATACATGTCCGAAAGTAAAAATAAGGTTTCTGGATCGGTATAATCTACCGGAGTTTCCCAATTTAATTGGAAATACTTGCGGTTTTCCACACGACCACCCTGAACATCTGTAACTTTTTTATATTCCGCAGCATCTTTATTGGCTTTGTCGTCAACCTTTCCTTTCTTATCAACGCTAGAATAGGTGCTAAAAATAGCTGACACCTCATCAGGGTTTAACGTAATATCTAAGTTCTCTCGATCTTTTGGAAGACCTTTTTCGTCTTTAAACTTGAAGAACCCTTGCGCCAAGCCTTTTTTACCCGCTTGGGAGTAACCCATTAACATTAAATATGCACGATCTAAATCTTCAGAAGATTCTGTATTTAAAAACGGATCAAACGGATTGTTTCCACCTTGAACATCTGAACCCATGTTTAAAACTGTTCTGTAAGGCTCTTTGAAGAAATCATCTGGGACATTCACCCATTGTTCCGCATCCTCAGAAGACATGCGACGATACAACTTTTCACGCGCGATTGAGTCTTTAACCCAATGTACAAACTGACGGTATTCGTTGTTTGAAATTTCGGATGCATCCATATAGAAGGCTTGAACCGATACCGTTCGGTTTCGGGTAGTGTGCAATCCCATGATATCCTTATCATTCTGACCCGCCTGATAGGCGCCTGAGGGAATGTAAACCATTCCATAAGGCACTTTTCCTGGACCTAAAATGTCCGGATAGAAGGTGTCTCGCCCTTTAACCCCTACAAGATTTCCATCTACCGGGTCACACGACGCGAAGAACAAACCTGCTAATGCAAAAACAAAAATTCTTTTCATTTTATCCTTTTTTTGGTTCTAGTCATTTCCAAACAAAACTTGCTACAGGTTATTTGAGTTCGGGTATAACGTTTGAACAATAAAAATGGTTACATCTATAACTTAATTACCTAACCAACGAGGATGTGTTGAGTACGTCTTCGGTGGATTTTTTAAATAAAAACAATATCTTACAAAGAACTCATGAGAACCTCGAGAGATGCTTGAAAGCTTGTTTACCGTGATATCGTATGAATACCCACAGGTAAAGTTCTTGAATGCGTTGTACCCTAACATGATACCAATCGCGTCGGATGTACGGTAAGTTAACCCTACATACCCAATTTCTTTACTGTCTTTCTTTAAGAAATATCGAGAATTAATGTCTACAGAATATTTCACTAAATCCGTACGCATCATCAAATTAAAATCAAGCGCTCCTGGTCCTACATTTGACATTTTATAACCTCCCATAAGGTAATAGTGACGAGCAGTTGAATAACCCGCAACACCAATTCCCGTTGCACTTCCAAGCATTTCTGCTTCACTTAAGTGCGTGGAGGAAAGTCCTGCGTAGTAATTTCTTCCTTTCAAATACAAACCAAAATTCAAATCCAAATTAATTGCGCTAAAATCATTACCAGGCAACGATGGATCATTTAATGTTTGAGGTGGTATCCATGCGGGATTCATTGCATACGACATCATACCCACGCCAATTCCTGCACCAAGCACACCTATATTCCCAAGGTTTATTGGATAGGAATAGTTTAATAACAAATTGTTTTGACGGGAAAAACCAATGGCATCATGATAAAAACTCAAGCCTAAACCACCGGGAAAAAAGCGGTTCATGTTAGCAGCCACATTCAATACTGCTGAATTAGGCGCACCATTAACCTTGTCCCATTGATTGCGATAAATGCTCGTTGCACATATACCATCATCCAACCCGGTTTCTCCCGGATTAATGGACATACGGTCATACATAAAATGCGTAAGTAACTTGTCTTGCTGACCGAACGATGCGACGGATACAAAACAAATCAAAAGAGATAAAATGTTGATTCTCAATGACATACTATTTAAACTTGCATTAGGTTAAGCACAATAAGCTCTATGATTAGAGCCTAAAATGCATGCTAAGTTAACGAAAAAATTGAAAATCAAAAAAAATGTAAAAATTTCACAACTGCTATCCTAATTTTTGATAGGTCCGCCACCATAAATCGGGCAATTCATTTTGCATGGCATTTTCATAGTCTCGTTGATCACATGGCACCAAGTGGTGCCGTTCAAATTTAACCTGTTCAGAGGGTGGGTAAGGTACTTCCATCCACCAGCGTTCGGATTTATTACTCTTGTAAAAGACTAATTCTTGAAACTCATTGTCCATTATAACTGTAAAGCGCATGTACTCTTTCTTGCTTCCAATTGGAAAATCTCCTTTGCGCGACTCAATTCCATCAATTAAATACCAAAGGGTATGGGCAACAATGGCTGAATCTTGACCATGTGCATGCACGGGGTTAAAAATCCCAAAGCAAGAAAGCTTATCGGATATCCCGCTATATTTTGCAATTTGACAAAATTGTTCCACGGTAAAACCATTCGGATTACCTTCCTCCACCATGCGCTCAGAGGCTTTTAATGCCTCTAAATTCATTCCGATGATATCTGAATTCCTTAAAATAGGCTCAGCTAATTTAAAATCCACATTAAATGCCCCTAAGCGACAAACATCAAAATAGAGCTTATCGTATAAATCAAGGTTCATTGGATTGTTTCTATTCGGTTGTAGCCCAATCGTTGCATGATTAAATAAGTAACACGGCCTCCTGAGTAACAAGCTGCTTAAATATCCGTCGCTTGTGATCTCTTCATCGGGTTTACCCAACGATATTCGTTCATCTATAGCGCAAATGTTTATTAATTGTTCCGTTACTTCATATCCCACAGATACGGCATGCAATAGGTCCATTGAACCTCCCACTAATACCGGTATACAACTATTCTTTATTAACTCTCCTACCACCGTTTGAACGGCAAAGTAGGTGTCTGTCAAGCTTGCTCCCGGACTCATGTCTCCGAGGTCGTAGATTTTCATATTCCAATCTTGTCCGGGAAATAAGGAATAACATGCAGAACGAAAATCTAACATGGGCTGATTTTCTTCGCCTCTACCCCGGTATTCATTTACATGAAAGATACAAATGGAATTCCGTTCGATCTCCGTAATTGATTCAGGAAAAAAATGAATGTTATGATATAAGGCACCCTCTGTCGTATTTACTGAGGCAGGGGGTTGAAAAAATAGCGTAAGGTCCAACATGGTAAAAAAGAAACAAAGGTATCTTCATTCCAAGGGGATGAACAGATGACCTAGAATTTTAATCCATAGACAAACGTGAATAACTCAAGAATTTAATACAGAACGAATATCTGGTTTAAAATACAACTCCGATTTTAACACTTTTCCATCTTCACGATAGATTGGATTCCCATCCGCATCAAGTTTACTCATGTTCGAGCGCTGAATTTCAAGAAAAACCTCTTCAATCTTATGTTGAAGTCCGTGTCGCAACAAGGTACCGCAAAGGATATATAATTGATCCCCCAATGCATCCGCAATTTCAACCATGTCGCCATGTTTAGTTGCTTCTAAGTACTCTTCGTTTTCTTCTTTCATCAACTCAAACCTCAAGCGCGAACCCGCTTCATCCAACAAGGTAGGCGTTTGATTATTCTCTATCCCAAACGATGTGTGAAAGGTAGCTACGTGCTCTATTATCTCTTTAAATTCCATGATTAGTTATTTAATAATTGACGCAAGGCCACATCAACCTTTTGCGCATTAGGTAATATTGCTGCTTCCAAGTCTGAATTCAATGCGATGGCGGGAGTATCCACCGAACCTACAAGGGCAATCGGTGCATCGAGGGCTTGAAAACAATGTTGTTGAATTCTCCCTAACAAACTCAATCCAAAGGTACACTCCATTGATTCCTCCGTAACAATAATAATTTTCCCATGGCGATTGGCCAAGGAATACATTGCTTCCTCATCGATCGGGTTCAAGGAACGAAGGTCTAAGATTTCAACCTGTTGGGAATATTCTTTACAAGCTTCGAGTGTCCAATACACCCCTCTTCCATACGTAATCACTCCCACGGATTCACCGCTATTAATCAGATCATTACTTGCTTCTTGCACGACACGAGCCTTACCAATTGGAATCACATAATGTTCATCTGGTTCAATGGACATTGCTCCTTCCGTTCCGGGGATTTTTGACCAATATAGTCCTTTATGTTCTAGAATAACTACCGGGTTTGGGTCATAATATGCGGCTTTCATTAGTCCTTTTAAATCAGCACCCGTAGATGGGTAAATTACTTTTATCCCTCGGATATTCACCAATACGGATTCAACACTGGAAGAATGGTAGGGTCCGCCGGATCCATAAGCACCAATAGGCACACGAATCACCGCGCTTACCGGCCACTTACCATTGGACAAATAATAGCTGCGAGAGACTTCGGTAAACAACTGATTTAAGCCTGGCCAGATGTAATCTGCAAACTGAACTTCCACCATTGGCTTGAGGCCTACGGCAGACATTCCTACCGTTGAACCAATAATAAAGGCCTCTTGAATCGGTGTATTAAACACGCGGTGATCACCAAACTGTTCGGCTAGCGTGGCTGCTTCGCGAAACACACCACCCAATCGACGACCCACATCTTGGCCATACAACAAAGCTTCGGGATTAGCCTGCATGATTTCGCGCACCGCAAACAAAGCAGAATCAACCATTACCGTTTTCTTCTTACCTTGAGGTTCACGAATTCCTTGTTCCTCTGTTATCGGAGTCGGAGCAAAAATGAAATCTTGAATAGAATTCGGGTCTGGATCTTCAGCTGCTAAAGCCGCCGTATAGGCCTGTTCTACTTTTTTCCGCGAATTGGTTTCCGCTAATATAAGATCTGCCAAGCCGAGTCCTGCTGCTTCGCAGGCCTTTTTAAGTTTGGGGAACGGATCTTGCAAGGCGGCCTCTTCTAAATCATCGCGATACCATTCTTTTCTCACTCCCGAAGTGTGATGGCCGAGCAAGGGTACCTTTGCATGAAAAACAAAGGGTCTGCGTTCTTTGCGTATGATTTCAATGATACGATTTAATTCGTGGTAACACGTTTCAAAATCTGAACCATCCACTGAAACTATTTCCAATCCATTCAATCCTTTGCAATATTCTGCAATATTTTGCGCCCTTGTTTCGGCGGCATTGGCTGAGATATCCCATCCATTGTCTTGTACAAAAAAGATGATTGGAAGCTGTTTGAGGGTTGCCATCTGTAGGGCTTCTGATACCTCGCCTTCAGTGCATGAAGCATCGCCGAGCGAACACACAACCACACCACCCGCATCCGATTCAGTTAGCAAATTCATTTTTTCCTTGTATTGCAAGCCTAAGGCAATTCCTGTTGTAGGAATCGCTTGCATTCCTGTGGCAGAAGATTGATGAATTATTTTCGGTTTATCGCTGTCCTTGAGCGATGGGTGCGAATAATAGGTCCTTCCTCCTGAAAACGGATCTGTTTTTTTCGCGAATACTTGCAAAAAAAGAGATTCTGGAGACATTCCAATACTCAACAAGATGCTGTCATCACGATAATAAGGAGAAACCCAATCTCTTGGTTCTAATTGTAACCCTAACGCGATTTGAACGGCTTCATGGCCACGCGAAGTTGCATGCACATACTTGGCTGTTATTTCCTTATTTGCTTCTAATATTTCTGAGATGTGTTTTGCGTCACACATGACAGAAAAGGCCTTTAAAAGTATGTTTTTGTTCATAAACTAAATCTACGCAAATATACAACGGATTAATGAAGTCAGCTAACCGCTGAGCGCATAAGTTTAAGCGAAAGATCCTCCGCCTTCATCGTAACTTGCATGCCAATTGGCAAGGTCCATTTATCCTTGACATGACCTATGGGAGCTCCCCAAATTACCGGAAAGGAATACCCTTTGAGTTGATGGCGAACAACTTCTTCCAAGGTGAAGGATTCTAAGGGTTTCTCCGCATTGCAATCATTGAATTGTCCGAAAATGACGCCCGAAATCTCATCAAATACACCCGCTAAGCGGAGCGAATTCAGCATGCGATCGATGCGATACGGTTCTTCATGCGTTTCTTCCAAGAATAAAATTTTTCCAGCACATGAAGGCCAATAAGGCGTTCCTAACAACGAACAAAAAACAGTAAGATTACCGCCGATGAGCTCACCCGTGGCCTCACCGCTTTGCCAAGCACTAAACAATTGTAGTTGGGGAAATTCAGGTTTTTGGAATGAATCTCCGCCCCTACAAACAATGTCTTGAAAAGAATTTAGTGAGAATTTTTCCCAACTTGAGTTCCCTACGGGACCATGAAATGTAATTAAGCCTGTCTTTTGATAAATTGCATTCAATAGGCTGGTCATGTCGCTGAAGCCAAGAATAATTTTTGGATTTTTTTTAAGCTGTTCATAGTCTATTTTATCAAGTACTCTTCCGCAACCCCAACCTCCTTTAACAAAAAATATCGCTTTAATTAGGGGATTTGACACAAAGCCATTAAACTCATTGGCCCGATCTTCATCTGAACCGGAAAGATATCCATAGGTTTTATTTACTGTCTGCCCTACGCTTACCTTAAACCCTTGTTGTTCCATAATTTGGATAAAACCGCTAAGTATTTTTGGGTCTCGCATGGCGCCAGCCATACCCATTATCGCAATGGTATCTCCTTTTACTAATCGCGCGGGATAGGTTGGTGTACCTTGTTCATTCAGCAGTTTGCCCGTGACAGGTTGAGCACCAAAAAATGGAGGAAGGATGGAAAATGCGGATAAGGCCAATCCTGATTTTATAAATTTTCTACGCGTGGAGTTACTCATATTCAAAAATAACAAAACAATGGTTTTGCTCGAATCATGAATTAACTTCTACCTGATAATTCAACGCCACGTTTATAAACAGGAAACCTAGCTTATGATCAAGTCTAATGTTAAAAGTTAAAAATCACGCCACCTGAAACTGGGCTTAATTCTGGACCTTTTCCAAGTCTAAATACATCCGTTAATCCGTATTGAACAAACAAGCCCAAATTTCCGTACCCGATTTGAGCATACGCATTCGCGGACAGCGAATTAAAATTGAAATCATCTTTTGTTTTTGCTTTAAGCGGTTTCCCATCTTCTTCCCATTTGGTTTTCCAACTGGATGCGATTCGAACGCCACCAACTACACCTAGGCTTAGATGCCAATTCTTTGACTCATCTTTATTTGTATTAAATTCAAGAAGCAATGGAATCTGCAAATAGGTTGAGCGCAGTACATTTTTGTTGTAGTTAAACGCGGTATTATTTACTGCATAGATTGAATCAGCATTCGAAGCAATGTCTAGATTCTTTTCTAAGCCATAGCGATTCCATTGAAACCCTAGGCCAGTTGTGACACCCACGTATTCTTTATAAATCGGGAATCTTTTCTCCCACACATTAAATTGAAAATTGATGCTTTTCGCATAATCAAGCATTAGAAATGGCGCGTCTGCTTCTGTTACAAAGCGGTCGGATGAATTCATAAAACTATTGAGTCCAAGACCAAATCCGGCCCAAGAAGCATGTTCTCCTCCATAAATAACGCCATCTGAATCCTCGTTATTATCACCCCAATCGTCATCGTTGTTACGCGCTCCACGTTCGGTTACATCTTCATCAATGATTATTTTTCGGTTGTCTTTCCCTCCACTTATCTCTTTTTCTATCACTACAATGCGTTTATTCCCCATTTTAACGCGCATGGTATCTGCAGGTTCTTCCATAAGAAGTACCGAGGGGTCCATACCATTAAAAACTGAATCGATAAATACTTCAACGCGCATATCCTTTTGTCCACTTCTGATTTCGGAACCTATCCCATAGATTGATTTCATGTTAATCTCAATAAGAGAATCCATGGATTCTGTATCGGTAGAGAGAATGGTTGTATCGGTATTATTGATAATGATGATTTTTCGTGATTCACGAATTTGACCAAAAGCAAGTGAAGAAATGCTTAGAAATAAAAATAAGATGCGATTCATACGTATTGATTTATTGGTTTGACGGCTGCATGGATAAAAAGTTACTGTTTTTATTTTTTTTATTCCATTCGAAGATAAAAGGGCCTAATTTAACTTGTGAGATAGCGCGGTCCTCTTGTCTTTTGTATTTAATCCAAATTGACTGATTGAACCATCTTGTTTCGCGCTCTAATACCAAGGCATTTTCTTCTCGAACGAAGACACGTTCAATTAAACGTTCTTTTATCCAGGAACGTAGGTTCTTGCTTTTACTGACTGGGCTTACTATCTCAGTAATTTCATTGGGTGGCGAATCCAGTGAATCACTTACTAACTCCGTTTGACTGAGCATGGGTTTGGTCTCTTGTTCAGTATAGGTGTCCGGGTGCAAGATACAGTCCCTGCTTGAAGAAATGACAATTCCTTTGATCGGCTTTGGCACCGATAAATCCATAGCGCCTTCTGGTCTTTTAGTCGTTGAGGAAATATCCGGTAGAGCCGTTTGAGCTTGGTGGCTTGTTTTTGCCTTTTCTTTAATCTTACTTGTAGGTTTACTTGCTCCGAGCTCATTGGATTTAAATGGAAAGAGGAACAGAATCAACCCAATAAATATGGCAGCTGCAGCTATTGAGGCGGTAAGCCACCATCGTGTCGGTTGCGATTTATACAACACGCTTTTTTCAAGAAACTCGCACGTTTCAGGCACAAGATAGGTAGCCGAAATTTCGGTATGCATGGTTTTCCATGTGCTGTTAGATTCAATTTGTTGTTCAATCCATTGCGCACCTGTATCATCCAACAATCCTTCCGTGTAAGAAAGCAGTAAATCTTGTTTTGGATCATTTAAAATCGACTCATGAGCAGGAAATCTCAAAAAATCTTTTGTACGAAGAACAGACTCGCTGGGCATAAGCGTAGTTAGATCATAAGGAACCTCGATGTTGTTAACAAGGCAAAATGCTAAAAACTCATGTTTTGCCTCTTCAGACAAGGTTCCATCGAACCACTCTATGAACCACACTTCTATTGGAATATTTTGAAAGGTCATAGGATTAATTCTGGATTAACTAACATGCTGCGCAACTTTTGCCGCGCTCGAAAAATATATACTTTCACCTGTTGCTCAGAAAGAGAGGTAATCGCCCCTATTTCTTCGTAGCTATATCCTTCATAATCTCTTAAGAGAATGACATGGCGTTGAATATCGGGCAATTTAGCAACCGCGTCTTCAAGCGTCTTCTTTAAATCAACGGCTTCGTTAAAAACCAGCGAATCGTTTGATGAGAGTTGCTCGCGAAAGGTGGCGTTTAATTTGGCCCTTCGGGCACGGTCTATAAGTGCATTACTAACAATTTGAAACAAATAGGCTTTAGCTTTACTTGCGTCAATTTGATCTTTCTTTATCCACAGTTTTTCAAATGCATCCTGAACAAGGTCTTTAGCCTGTTCGGAATCCCGTGTGTTTTTCAATGCAAACCGGTAGATTACATCGGCGAAACTGTCTACCCATTCATTATACAACACTCGGCTCATTACTTAACTGACGACAAAGCAAGTCAAAAGTTACTAGTATAGTACTTTTATTGAAATGGATTTATCCGAAGTGAGATTCACGGAACACTCCTCAAAGGACGGAATGGATAAAACGGGTTTTTTATTGTTAGAGAAGCCATATCCTTCGGTTGGTATACCAAAGAAATTTTTATCACATTTATCGTTGTTGTTTTCGTCGTGATAAATACAAACCCCATATTTTTTTTCTGGTAAATTATAGAAGGTACAACTCACCTCACTTCCTGTTGTTTTCTTTCGGATTTTACGACATGTGCCACCAACAGAAGCGTATTTAGATGGGTCGTCAAACAGACCCACTTCGATAGTTCCTTTTGTCCCAACAATTCCAGTAACCTTGACCGTTAGGTTAAATTCTTTTCTTTTTTTTCCAATTGGACTAAGCGACAAAAACAAAAAAGCCAACAAGATAAATCCTAAAAAACGCATATCAATCAGGTAATTCAGTTTTAAAAATTTTATCCCACCAAACAAAAATAGATGAATAGTTACCGTCCAAGAGGGAATGATGATCGTCGTGATGCTTGGTTTTAGAAATCAGCGGAATGTTACTCAATATCGGCAGATTCAAATCGGAGTGTAAATGAATCTCACGCAAATTACGTATTGCGCCGAAGATGAGCACCGTGAAAATTGAGATGGGTGAAATCAATCCGACCACTAAAAACCCGAGTACCGGACCAATAAATCCGAGCATCCATTCAAGTGGGTGGTTATATAAATATTCAAGTGGAAACGGGGGACTGGCACGGTGATGAATGGAGTGGATTTTACCTAAAAGGAATTTATTGACGTGCAATAAGCGGTGATAAAAATAAAAGAACACATCTTCTACCAAGAAAATCCCGAGCACCTGTAGTGCTAAAACCCACCAGGATGACCAACTGGTTTCCAGCCAAGGAAAAATTACATAGGACCCTAGGCCAGCTAAAATAAATAAGAGTGAAAAATTAAGTAAGTAAAGTGGCATGCGTTTCATGAAAATTCCTTTCTGATACTTTTTCTCTTGAATCCGGTATTTTTTAAACCAATCCGTATAGATAATAATTAAGGAATACACCAAGCCAAACAGGTTGTTTACCAGCAATAATCCGAGGATTAACATGCTAAAGGTTAGAGCATTCATCGGAGCGCAAACAAGTTATACATTTTTGAATTCTCAAGTCCTTCCTCTTGTTCAACCACCTGGCGTGTAAACCCCTGTTTATTTAGTAATTGCTTTACTTGTTCGAGTCTTCCGTGTTCGTCATGTACTTCAATCACCATGGATTTAATTTTACCCCAATGTTCGTCACCAATTCCCCTTAAGGTATCCCATTCTGCCCCTTCACAGTCAATTTTCATTAAATCAATTCGATCCAGGTTGTATTTTTTAATTACTTCCGCAATGGTGGTTAATTTACATGTAACGGTATGTCTACCTTTGACCAAATAATTCGCAATCAGCCCCGAAAACATAGTAGGTATCCAGCGCATCCAGCGCATGCTTTCCGGTGGATTTTTCATGGTACTTTTTACCGCTTCTTTAAACGCCCCAGGATTCTCGTCCCACTGCTCAGGATGAGCGGTTGATAGCGCTGGGGTATTTGGAAAATAAGTAAAGGTTGCTTCACCAATCGTTGCTGAAACCCCTTCTTGTATGACCACCATCCGTCCGTTTCCGTGAAGGCTTGCATTGGCTCGGAGCGCATCTGCAATATCAGGAATGGGTTCAAAACAAAAGACCTTGACATCGGGAGCTTTTTGAAGGACTCTGACACCAAATACACCGACATTGGCTCCCACATCAAACACCACATCACCTGGATTAATTTGAATACCATGTTGAAGATATCCTTCGACATGATGATCGAGCATTCTAGCCTCTGGCTTGCGAATACAATGGATAGGGGTTCCGTCGGAAAGTTTGGTTAGCATTCCCTAAAATTACAAAATAATGTAATGTGTATTGTTAGAGGTAAATTAAAATTTCACAGGTTGATGCCCCGATACAAACAAGGTAGCACCATAGCGGCATAAGCGTATAATTCGGGCATTAAGGCTTGGCTCCGTAACGAAACACCCATGGCTTCGTCCGATTCTTCCGTGCTTCATTAAAAACGAATTAGAAACATAGGCACCTCCATGAAACACAATTCCTCGGTCATACGCATTATCATTCACCCCTGCATCTAATCCATGCAAGCGCATAGCAAGTCCTTTATCTCCCTGATAAATTTTTCCGGTTTTAAATTCACCCTTGCAACTCATATTTGTTTCAGGTTGGTTACTAAAGTTTTCAGTTACAATTTCACCTGAATTTTTACCGTGAGCTACCCTGCAATGCACAAGCACTTTATTGTTTCTTACTACCCACAAACGTTTATGATTTGACGGGATTCGAAAATCCACCAGAATTACCGTACCCACCTCTGGTACCTTTTCTTGTAAATCGAGCGGTATGGAAAACAAGGGGTCCTTCGTTACCTCTTTCACTTCTTCCGGAACGAATTCAGGACGCATTCGAATGAATACGTGTTTCCGGCTTTCATCACCAATATACGACTGCCACTGAACTGAAACAGTGAGTAAGGTCAAAGAAAATAGGAGAATAAATCGAAACATAGGAGAATAATTCGAGAAGCTTCTATGGTTACATTATTGCTCTAAAAAGGGGTAGCGATAATCCGTCGGAGTAACAAAGGTTTCCTTAATGGTACGCGCAGAAACCCAACGCAGTAAATTCATCGCTGCACCGGCTTTATCATTGGTGCCTGATCCCCGAGCTCCACCAAAGGGTTGTTGTCCGACCACCGCTCCAGTAGGCTTATCGTTAATATAAAAGTTACCTGCGGCATTTTCTAATAGCTTAGTTGCTAGATCTATCGCATAACGATCTTTAGCCATGATTGATCCTGTAAGCGCATACTCCGAGGTACCGTCAACCACTTTTAACGTTTCCTCAAACTGATTGTCCTCGTATACAAAAATGGTTAATACAGGTCCGAAAATTTCTTCCACCATGGTTCTAAACGTAGGGTTAGTAGTAACTACTACAGTTGGATTAATAAAATAACCGGTGCTTTTATCATAGGTTCCACCTGCAATAATTTCTGCATCGGACTGCCCCTTACAAAAATCAATATATCCTGCAATTTTATCGAACGCACGTTCATCAATTACTGCATTTACAAAATTGGCAGTATTGCCGGGAGTTCCAATATTAAAGGAATTAACTTGTTCTACTAAGGATTGCTTAACCGCAGGCCAAATGGAAGATGCAATATATGCACGAGAAGCTGCAGAACATTTTTGTCCTTGGAATTCAAACGCACCACGGGCTAATGCCGTAGCTACTTCGAGTGGATTTGCAGAGCCATGGGCAACCACAAAATCCTTGCCTCCTGTTTCACCCACAATACGCGGATAACTTCTATATTTTTCCAGGTTTGATCCAATCGTTTTCCATAGGGATCGAAACACTGCGGTGGAACCTGTAAAATGTAATCCCGCAAATTCTTTATGACTAAAGATAATATCACCCGCCGTTGGTCCATCTACAGTGATCATATTAATAACACCATCTGGAAGACCTGCCTCTTTAAATAAGTCCATAATAACTTGTGCAGAATACACTTGCGTTTCCGCCGGTTTCCAAACCACTACATTACCCATCATGGCAGGCGCTGCACATAAATTTGCTGCAATTGACGTGAAATTAAAGGGTGTAACGGCAAACACAAAACCTTCCAATGGACGGTATTCCAAGCGATTCCACATGCCAGGTAATGACTCCGGTTGTTCTTGATATATCTGTGTCATGTATTGCACATTGAATCTAAAGAAGTCGATCAATTCGCAGGCGGCATCAATTTCTGCTTGAAATACATTTTTGGATTGCGCCAACATCGTTGAAGCATTTATTCGTTCTCTAAACGGGCCCGCCAACAGGTCTGCTGCTCTTAAAAAAACAGCTGCCCGGTCATGCCAAGGCAAATTAGCCCATGCCTTCCGTGCTTCGAGCGCCACATCAATGGCCGCGTGCACATGTGATGAGTCTCCGTAGTTAAAATGTCCGATAGTTTTGGCATGCTCATGCGGTGGAGCCATGCGCTTTTTATCATCTGTTCGAATTTCTTCTGACCCAATATACATTGGAACATCGATTGGGTCTTGATGATACATTCGCTCATACTCTTTCAATAAGGCGGCGCGTTCAGCAGATCCTTTAGCATATGATTTTACCGGTTCATTTACGGCTTTGGGTACATTAAAAAAAGCGTTTGACATGGTTCTGTTTTTAACAAAGGTAAAACAAAAATGCTAAGCGTTGAGCAACGGAAATCACCTGATGTGAGAATTAAATTGAATCCCATAGGAAATAAATAAAAGCTACCTTTGCACCATGCTTTACTTGTCTCGGATACAGTTATTAAATTTCAAGAATCACGAATCCTTGGATTTGGAACTAAGCAGTAATGTAAATGCCATAGTAGGAAAGAATGGCATGGGTAAAACCAATATTCTTGATGCAATTTACTACTTGAGCATGTGTAAATCCTACTTGAACAGCATGGACCGTCAAAACATCAAGTTTGATCAAGCGTTTTTTAGTATTCACGGACAATGGATGCTTGATGGACAAGAAAGCAGTGTGGTTTGCGCTGTAAAATCGGGTGCAAAAAAAGTGATAAAGAAGAATAAAGTAAGCTATGAAAAACTGTCCGACCACATCGGTTTATTTCCGGTAGTTTTTATTTCGCCTTATGATGGGGATTTAATTGCTGACGGTAGTGAAACGCGGCGAAAATGGATGGATGGAATTATTTCACAAATCGACAAAGGATACTTAGAAGACCTGATCGCTTATCAACGGGTACTGGAGCAACGTAACGCATTATTAAAACAACTCGCCTCCGGAAATGGGACCACCGATAGCCTGGAGGTATGGAATCATTCACTTGCACAATACGGGAAACGAATACACGAGCGCAGGCAAACATTTATTGAAGAATTTACGCCAATTTTTGATCGAAATTACAAGGAAATAGGGACGGAAAATGAAGGAATTGAAATTCAATATAAATCAGATTTTCAAAAAGGTGATTTTATAGCCTTACTTGAGCAGAACGAACGACGGGATCTCATATTTCAGTATACAACCGTTGGAGCACATAAGGACGATTTACTGTTTAATTTAAATGGTAATCCTGTGAAAAAATACGGGTCGCAAGGGCAGCAAAAATCATTCATCTTGGCGCTTCGATTAGCGCAATACCATTACCTTCATTCTCATTCGGGGAAAAAACCAGTACTATTACTCGATGATATTTTTGATAAGCTCGACCACAGTAGGGTGCAAAAAATTATTGATTTAGTGAGTAACGAGGTTTTTGGACAAGTGATCATTACGGATACCGAAAAAACAAGGCTCGAAGAACTCCTAGTAAATCGTGTATCTGATTTTCGTATATTTGAGTTACCCCTAACTGCAACCTCATGAAATCAAAGATTGAAGAATTTAAGCGAACCTCAGACAATCAACCCTTGAAAGAGGTAATGGAACGCCTGTTCAAAGTCTATAATTTGGAGTCCAAGTTAAAGGAGGTAGATTTGATTAACGCATGGCCAGAGCTAATGGGTCCTGCGGTAGCGCATCGAACCAAAAATATTTTCCTCAAAGGAAGTATACTCCACGTTCAGATTGATTCCTCCGTTGCTCGTGAAGAGCTAGCCAAGGGTAAACAAATCATCATCGATCGTATGAATGGTTATGCGGGAAGCATCGTAATTACAGATGTTTGGTTTTCTTAAAAAAGTGTTAATCTCCTTTAAATCCTTGAAGGTTAGAACCTAATGGCCTATTTTTGCTCGGATGAAAAAATTAAACGTATTATTCTTCTTGTGTTGTTTTGGAATAATTTCCACGGCAAAGGCACAACTAAAGCCGATTTACAGCCAAGCTGATTATGCCTTTTGGTTGCATTTACCTGCGGACAGTATCCTGAAAGCAAAACCACCTGTATTGATTTTTCTTCACGGTAAAAGCTTGTCAGGCACCGACTTAACACGTGTTAAACGCTACGGAGTGATTTCTGAAATTGAAAAAGGCCGGAAGATTCCAGCAGTGGTGGTTGCGCCGCAAACCAGTAACGGTTGGGACCCAATTAAGGTAATGAGTGTCTTGTCTTTTGTAAAAAAGAACTTCGATGTGGATACGAATCGGGTATATGTGGTTGGCATGAGCATGGGAGGATACGGAACTTTAAACTTTGCGGGGAAGTACCCTGAACAAGTTGCAGCAGCGGTGGCATTGTGCGGTGGAGGGAATATCAAGGACGGCTGTAATTTAGCGACCGTTCCTCTGTGGATTCAACACGGTACCTTAGATGAAGCGGTTCCGATCTCGGAGTCTGAAAAAATTGTTCGGGCAATTAAGAATTGTAACGGCGGGGAAAATTTAAAATATACCGCGTTAAAGGGAGCCGATCATGGCGACCTAGAAAAAATGTTTAGAACGGATGAGTTGTATGATTGGCTTTTTCAGTTCACCAAAGAAGTTCAGGAGTAGGTGCGTTCTTTTCTATTCATCACTGCTTGTATAAATTCGCTGTTTTTCTTCAGTCAACCCTTAGATTTTAGCAGCGCTGAAAACTGGTTGGTTTTGCCTGAAAAATCGCCAAAATTTTTTAAGGGAAGTACGATTGATTCCACATACATTCGTTCGGTGGATGTGTTTTATATTTTCCCAACACTCCTTGATGATGATGCGGATTCACGTTGGAATGCAGAAATGACCGATGTTAAATGGAAGGAAGAAGCGCTAGAAACTGCCATTCGCTACCAGGCGAGTGCATGGGTGGAATGCGGCAGGATGTTCGCTCCTTATTATCGTCAAGCACATCTCAAAGCCTATGATTCGATTCAAGGCAGAGGAAGAGAGGCACTCTTATTTGCCTATGAAGATATCCGTGCATCTTTTATGGAATACTTGGAAAAATACAATGAAGGAAGACCATTTATACTCGCCGGTCATAGCCAAGGATGCACGCAGCTCACCTTATTAATCAAAGAATTTATTGATGAAAAACCGTTGGCTAAGCAGTTGATTGCTGCATATATGCCGGGAATAGGACTGGATAGCAATGAATTTCATTCCATCCCCTTCATGACAAAACCTAATCAATTTGGGGGATTTGTCGCCTGGAACACCATGAATGACCAACCAGACAATGATTTGTATCCGTTGTGGTATAAAGGAAAAGTATGCATTAACCCAATTACATGGGATTTAACCAAGACAACCCCGAGAAGTTTGCATAAAGGGTTCTATTACACCAATGAGAAATGCTATACGCAGGTATTTGAAACCGAATTAATTGATGGTGCCGTATGTGTTCGGAATTTCCGCGCGCCATTTCAACTGGCTATTAAGAAATATAAAAACCTACACATTGGAGACGTGAACCTTTTTTGGAAAGATATTGAGTTAAACTGCAAGGAACGGATTAAGGCTTATCTTGACGCGTTTTAAGTTTTCTCAGTTCCGCTACATCTAGCCAATAGAGTAGTTTGATGGAGAAACTATTGCTACTCAACCCTGCATTAAAGAGGTCGTTCATGTTTTGAAAATACCCCGGGTTTATCTCCTTGACGGAAGTAAAAATCGAACTCTTCCAAACAAAACTCAATTCGCTACCTTGTTTAAAAACCCATCGGTAAGCGCAATCAACGGTAAAGGCATTGTAATTCAGATCATATGCAGAAGTTCCATCGGATGCTAGCCCTTGCGTGGAATTAGGACTTAAGGAACCATTTTCATTCAAGGTGAAAAATTGGTTATAGGTCAACACGGACCAATAATGCCTTGTACGTAAAGCGATGTTCATTCGATTGGTCAAGGTGTAATTAAACTCAAGGTACTGGGTTAAATTCATTCGGTTTCGTTCGCCGAATAAAATCCCCGGAATTGTGTCTACCGGCGTACCGAATTGAATGGCATAGCCTCGATCATTTCGCTGATCTTCTAGGGACCAATTTAGGGTAATCAAAATCTTGTTGGAAGCCCGAATTCGCGGAGAGAACATATAACTTAAGTATTTCCAGCTTGGATTATCGGCAAATCCCACGTAGTAAAAGTTCACATCCAACGCCAATGATTTTTGATAATTTGTAGAAATCCACCCCCCTGCTCCATACCATCGAGGAACTACATAATAACTTCCCCATACTCGGGGTTCAAAATAATCATACTTTTCTGTAAAGGAAGTATAAGCGCTGACGCCATACGCATCGAAGTGTTTTGTCATCGCAAAAGCAGACCAATCCAAATTAGATTCCGTGTAAACATTGGGACGATACAATCGATTATAGGATAATGTAAGATTCGTTGTCATCCGAACAAATTTCCACCACGGTTTGAAATACCGATATCCAATAAACGCGCTTCCAAAACGGCGGTTGTTCACTGAATTAAACCCCAGATCATTCGGGTCATATTTGTCATCTTCCTCAAAATAATTCAAGGAATAAATTAAATTACCCCGTTGTTTACCTGCATTAAGCCCCAAGTTATAACCAAACTCATTCCCAAATGCTCCATATTTTTGAGATACCGTGGTTTTTCCATTTATAAAGAAGGTATTGTTCTTGGAATTAAGGTTTGAATTAAAAGCCGTTACATTCGCATCGTAAAAGTTGCCTTCTCGCAAGACATTGGTATTTGTTAGCGTCACGGAACTGTTGTTTTTTAAATTTTGGTCCAACACTAGGGTGTTATAATTCGTTAGCGGTGCGGCTAAAAATTCACGGTTTTCATTCGTGATTGTATTAAATGCTGTACCAACCGTAGGTGCCGAAAGTGCGTTGAACACACCGATTCCTAAACCGTGTTTGGTCCTTCCCGATAATTTACTCGCATTGTACAATTGGGGCATGCCTTGAATTCCACCAATCACTTCGTTCTCTAATAAATTCGTAGTTAACACTTCCCACGGAGCTTGGACACCAATTCTACGCGAATAAAAAATCCCAGATTTATTGAATAGCTCCATTCCTTCCGTAAAAAACTGACGATTTTCATTGAATTGAATTTCAAAGGGGGAAGTGTTTAATACTTGATTATCAAAAATCACTTGACCAAAATCTGGCACTAAGGTGACATCCAATGTAAACGCTTCATTGATTCCATACTTGACGTCCATTCCCCCGAAAAAAGAACTGCCATATCCATTCGCTTCTTGATTAACATAAGTCGAAAGATAGGGGATCAAACTTAATCTAAGGGGTGGGTCTATGTTATGAATTCCTTCAAGTTTTCCACTGTTGACCAAATAGTTTTCAAAATCAGGATTTACAGTCACCCAAGATGATTCTTCACGGGAACGGGCAATTTGGCGACCAAAATTTATGTTCCATGCTTGAATTTCTTTTTTAGAAAACCGCAGCGCAGAATACGGGATTTTCAACTCGGCTAGCCATGCGTTATCACTCAGTCGCACCTGACTTTCCCAAACCAAATTCAACTGATCGTTAAAGTCACCGGCAAGAATTTTACCATCTAACTGAACGCCGGTGCTTGTGATTCCAAAGTAAAATCCATTTTGATGGTCATTGTACGTATCTAAATAAATTGAAAAAATATCAGCGTTCGCGTTAAAGTCATCTCGTACAGTAAAAACATTAGAAATGGAATCTTTTACATCATAGCAGGTAACAAAAAAATACAAGGCAAAATCATCATACACCAGGCGGACCGTCGTTTTGTGGTCGCTTTTTAAGGCTGGAATAGGTCGAATTGTTATAAAGTCCGTGGCGGTAGAATCCGAAGCAAACCAAACTTCTTCATTCATTTTGGCATCAACCGTAATTTTACTGTTGATTCTCAGCCCTGAAAATTGTTGTTGCGCCCCTATACAAAGAGGAAATAAGAAAAAAGAAAGCAACCACTGTTTCATGTCGCGGCAAAGGTAAAAAGTAAAATGCAACCACACGTATTTTTAACGAAAAGGGCGTACCTTTGTCATGTGGAAATTTTCGATAAGCTAAAAGAACAACTCATGCTGCAGGAGTGGCCTAATGTGTATTTTTTCAAATTCATTGTTCCAAGTGATTCTGAAAAATTAGCGCTTGTGACAGGGTTCTTTGATACGAATGCTGAAATAACCATGCACCCATCAAAAACAGGAAAATACACCAGTATTAGTGCAAAAACGGTCATGATGGATGTTGATTCAATCATTGAATTATACGAACGTGCCGCGGCAATTCCTGGCGTAATCTCTTTATAATCGTATGAATAAAGTTTTTAATCAAGAGTTACTAATTGATTTTTTAGGGATCACACTAGGTATTTTAATCCTGATTATTCTGTATCGAATATTGATTAGATTTTTAAGCCGCAAGGTATTAAAACCTCAAGATTATTGTGTGCTGTACGATGTTGAGTTCCCGGTTGCCAAGGGTGAAATTTCATTTTATTTTACAACATCCATTCAACGTGAGGTCCGCTTATTTTTAAAAAATTCAGCGGGTAATCAATTTGAGGTTGTAGATCAATTATTTGATGAAGGGGGCCACATTTGTCGTTTTGATAGCACTTCGGTTCCCAACGATGAATACCTTTATGTGCTTAAAACGGCAAATCAAGAAATCAGTAAACGCATTGAAATCAAGAATTAAGCATCCCCTTGCTTTTTGTCTTTTTTCCCTTTTCTTGGCGTTTTAATTTTTCGTTTTTTCGTGTCCAGGTGAAGTTTTTCCTTCTTGAATTCTCCTTCAGTACCACCACCAACGGATTCTAAACGAACAACCAATCCGATGCTATGTTGCATATAATCTGACTTTCCAAAGAAGTCAGAGGTAAGGCCAATTTTACCAACAGATTGTAATTGAATTCCAATCGCATTGTTAAACCAAAAGTTAATTCCACCCCCAACATTTAAGGTTGGATAAAATGATTGGGAAAGCGTATCACTTGCTGGATGAACCGTAGCCCCTACCCCCATCAGTAGGTATGGGTCAATCATACCTTTTCCGAGCAGTGAATAAAAAGAATATTTAAGGTTTGCATCTGCTGAGAGCCCGAACCCTTTAATCCCTGCTTGATTATTCACAAGCTTAGTTCCCTTAAATCGAGTAAAAGCTACAGAAGCTTCTGCGCTCCACCCTTTATAAAAATAATAATCAAACATTAATCGACTCGGAAATACCTCCGCCTGCATTGATTCAACGTTAAATAAATCCCCTGGTGCCCCATCATCATCCCAAATACTCCAACCCAATCCGAACATCATTTTGTATGGATTTGCATTTTGAAAGGTTTTGTAGCCCTGCGAATAAATAAAACATGGGATTAATAATACAATGGTTAAAAAGACCTTCATCGGATGTTAGTTAAGTAATTATCGTGTAAAATTAAAAACAATAATCAGTCGAGTATTTGCTGCGAACCTAATTTATGTTCAATAAATTGTTAATTAACTCAATGGAAACATTGAAATCGCAAATAGTTACATTGCCTTATGGCAAATTCAATACCTTTGTAGTGTGAAGAAAGGAACTAAATTGTTACTCTTAGATGATGATCAAGAATCGTTTGAAATCATTGGCATTTGCTCTGGCCTTAGTGATTATCGATTAGCTTGGAATCTCAATAAATCGTTTGCTTGGCAATTAGCGCATAGTGATTACACATTGAAAATTCCGCAAAAAAAGTCTAGTGAACCCATTGAATACGCCTATTATCAGCATTTAGGTTATGAGGATCTCACGGATTTATACCTGATCAAGAACAAACAACTGAGTAAACCACTACTAGAAGACCTTCCACAATTAGATTATGTGCTTGTTATTAAAAATAATTTAGTCTTAGATATCGATGAGCTTTTAGGCTTGCTACGACAGCATCAACAAATCATTGCGGCTTATCGATATGAAAGCTCCGCCTTTAGTATTTCAGAATATTTACAATTTGAAGAACCGTATGAATAAAACAAAAATAGTTGCAACGATGGGGCCTAGTTCAAGCCCGCGTGAGGTTTTAAAGGAAATGTTTATTGCTGGTTTAAATGTATGCCGTGTAAATTTTTCTCATGGATCCTATGATCAACATGCTGAAGTAATCCGTACCGTCCGAGAATTAAACGAAGAACTTGGTGCCAATGTGGCTGTTTTAGCGGATTTACAAGGTCCAAAAATTAGAACAGGCGAAATGGAAAACAACGGCGTCATGCTCGAAGTAGGTGCCTCATGCCAAATTATTACTGAAAATATACTTGGAACCGCTGAACGGTTTTCAATTAATTATACCAATTTACCAAAGGATGTTAGCCAAGGTGAAAAAATTTTATTGGACGATGGGAAATTAATTCTTGAAGTTCTTTCAAGTGATAAAAAATCCATCATTAATTGTAAGGTTATTCAGGGTGGAATATTGTCCTCCAAGAAAGGAGTAAATTTTCCAAACACAAAAATTTCAATGCCGTCTTTAACCGAAAAAGACCGGATGGATCTCATGTTTGCGCTTGAGCAAGAAGTTGATTGGGTGGGCTTGTCTTTCGTGCGAAATGCGCGAGATATTATTGAATTAAAGCACTTGATTGCGAATCAAAATGGAAAAGCCAGAGTGATTGCAAAAATTGAAAAACCTGAAGCCTTAGAATGCATCGATGATATCATTCAGGTTACAGACGGGGTAATGGTTGCCCGCGGGGATTTAGGAGTTGAAGTGCCATACCAACGCGTTCCGATCATTCAAAAAATGCTCATTGAAAAATGTATATCAAACGCGAAACCCGTTATTGTAGCCACACAAATGATGGAGTCGATGATTAACAGCATGTCCCCTACCCGTGCTGAAGTAAATGATGTGGCCAACGCCGTGTTAGACGGAACAGACGCTGTCATGTTATCCGGAGAAACCTCTGTGGGAAAATACCCGATTGAGGTGATTAAAACCATGTCTAATATCATTGAAGAAGTAGAGAAAACTCCAGAATTATATAACAAAGAAGAACTGCCAGACATTAATAGCGATCGCTTCATTACTGATTCCATTTGTTTTAATGCGTGTAGATTATCACAACGTGTTCACGCTAAGGCTATTATCACGATGTCGTTTTCTGGTTATACCGCCTACAAAGTTTCTTCCCAACGACCGAATACCGCCATTTTTGTGTTTACCAGCAACCGCACGATCCTTTCACAGTTAAACTTGTTATGGGGAGTAAAAGCTTTTTATTACGACAAACACATAAGTACCGATCACACGATTGCAGACATCAAGTATATCATGAAATCTGAGGGATATTTAAGCATTGGTGACTTGGTTATAAACATCGCATCTATCCCCTTGGAAGACCTTGGCGGATCAAATATGCTAAAACTTAGCCACGTCGACTAACATTTTTTAGAATTCATTGTTGCATTACATTGTATATTTGCACCATAAAATTCTAATATGACTGATTTCATTGCCCGCCACATAGGTCCTGAAGGAAAGGAAACCTCTGAAATGTTAACAAAAATCGGCGTTTCTTCGATTGAAGAACTCGTTGGAAAAACCATTCCAGCTGCGATTCGATTAAATCGTGAATTACAAGTAGATGCTGGGATAACAGAAGCAGAGTACCTTAAAAAAATCAGCGCAATTGGTCAGAAAAATCAAGTACTTAAATCCTTTATTGGACTGGGCTATCATGAAACCTTGGTTCCTTCGGTAATCCTGCGAAATGTATTAGAAAATCCAGGGTGGTATACCGCATACACCCCATACCAAGCAGAAATTGCGCAGGGAAGGTTAGAAGCCTTATTAAATTTCCAAACCATGGTGTTGGATCTAACAGGAATGGAGGTTGCTAATGCATCCTTACTTGATGAAGGTACCGCTGCAGCGGAGGCCATGATTATGTTTTACAATTCACGTTCGAGAGAGGATGTTAAACTAGGAAAAAACACGTTCTTGGTTCATGAATCCATCTATCCGCAAACCTTGGATGTAGTTACTGGTAGAGCGATTAACTTGGGGATTAATCTTCAAGCATTTAATTCCGTTGATGACATAACATTAGACGGTTGTTTTGGTGCCCTTTTACAATATCCTGATGCTCGCGGACATGTTTCCGCAATCGAATCTACGATTGCTCAATTGAATGGCGCATCAATCCAAGTGGCCGTTTGCAGTGACTTAATGGCGCTGGCACTATTAAAATCTCCCGGATCTATGGGTGCCGATGTGGTATTAGGAAACTCACAACGCTTTGGGGTTCCCATGGGTTATGGTGGTCCTCACGCCGCATTTTTTGCATCCAAAGAATCGTACAAACGAACATTACCTGGTCGTATAATCGGTGTATCTAAAGATGCTGATGAAAATACGGCCTTGAGAATGGCTTTACAGACCCGCGAACAACACATCAAACGAGATAAAGCAACTTCTAATATTTGTACAGCCCAAGCCTTATTGGCTGTCATGGCAGGAATGTATGCTGTTTATCACGGGCCTCAGGGAATCAAACGAATTGCAACACATATTCATGAATTAGCGTGCAACACAGCCTCAGGCTTATTAGCGAAAGGGCACACGCTGCATTCGACACAACTTTTTGATACGGTATGTATTACAAATGTGGATAGTGCAAGTATTTTGAAAGCTGCTGTGAATAAAGGGATGAATTTTTTCGCTCCTGATGCGAACACCGTTCAAATTACATTTGGAGAACCACATACATCCGCGGATGTTGATGCAATCTTAGCCATGTTTGAAACGAAAGGAAGCGGCATCTCAGCAGAAGTCGGTATTCCAAGTGCATTGGTACGAGAAGGTGAAATATTAA
>JBIKUO010000008.1:0-95876 GCA_044347515.1 Crocinitomicaceae bacterium
TTTTGTTCTTGAATTTTATATGTTCTTTTTGACACCAAATCCTCCAATTTAATACGTTGGCCACGCTCGCGATTCACTTGGTATTTAAAGTAGATGTAGACACAAATTAAAAGAAAAGCAGCAACACATAGCCAAAAAGGAATTGTTGCCCAAAACGGGGGATTTATAGTCACCGTTAATAAGGCTGGAGTATCTGTCCATGGGCCATTTTCATAGCGAGAATAAAGCCTTAAATAATAGGTGCCTCCGGCCAAGGAATTAAAAGAAAGTTTATTTGTGTTGCCAATTAAAATGGTATCTGTTTCTTCCCCTATAATTACATACTTATAAGTCACATGCTTAGCTCCATACAATTGATTGGACTGAAATTTAATTTCAAAATCTCGAGCATTGTAGGGAAGTTGAATGGCATACGCCAATTTTTTCAACTGGGCTTCATTAACAAAACCCGATGGGAAACGCCTGGTTTTTTTATGAAATGAAACCCTCGTAATTTTTGGATACAAGTTAACCGAAGGGTTAATCACGGAACGTGGATTAAAATAAACAAGCCCGAATATTCCCCCAAAATATAGCTTTCCTGTGGCATCTATATATGAAGCATTCATGTTATACTCATTGGGTTCAATACCTCGGCGCTCTATTTTTGGGTTTAAGGCTCCGCTCGAATTAATACAAATCAAACCCCGATTCGTACTTCCCCACACATTTCCATTTTGATCCCTGATTAAGCTATTAATCGTGTTATTTGGCAGGCCTTCCAATTTCGAGATTGATTTGAGTAATCCGGTAGATTGATTAATTTGTACAAGCCCTGCTCCCATGGTGCCCAGCAAGAACACCCCTTTTTTTAATTCAGTAAATGCGGTTAGCGGGTCAGAGATTAACGATAATAACTTCGTGTTGTATTTGTATGGTTTAAGGCGAATAGCATGATCGTTCGACAAGAGTTGATACAATCCTGAGTTTTCATATAAAACCCAGGTATTACCTTGGGTGTCTTTGCTTATTTCGCTTACTTGATCTTGCAACGCGGGAAGAATTTCAGTAAAGATTCCCTTTTCTATATCCAAATACAACAAACCAGCTGAGGTTCCGATTAAATATGTGTTTTTAGTGTAAGCATGTATTTTAAAGAAATGTGCATGTTTTAAAGAAATAGCTTCATCTAATATAGGAATTGACCGGTATGGATTCGCCCGGTTGGGATTAAACGTATAAATCCCATCGTAACACGCTAATAAATATTCATCGGATGAAATGGCTTCAATATCCATAACAGAGGCATCCGTTTTTAATTTTTCACTTCTGAAGTAATGTTCGGTGACTTCTGTGCTTGGATTATACCTTGTGATTCCGAGATCGGTTCCTATTAATAGCGACTGTTTATGAGTGGAAAAACTCCAAACATTCTCACAAGGAAGGCCCTTTGACAAATCAGCAGACGGTTTGAGGGTGTTAAATCCGGAGCCCGAAAGCATGGTGCATGAAACTCCCCGATCCGTCCCGACCCAAAGAACCTTGTCTTTTGATAAAAAAAGACAATTCAGGTTGTTTGTATTTAATCGATTCGCTTGGAATAGATTGGCTGTATAATTAAACTGTTTACCCTGTTCATCAAATGAATATAACCCTTGCTGATTGGTGGCAATATAGTACCTCCCATCCGCATATACCATGGAGGTTACATTAGTAATGTTCAGCCCAACATCCGAGAGAAACAAGCGCTTTAACTTAGCTTTTCTTTTAGTCCCATTGACTGAAAACACGCCCTTATTTGTGAAAACAAATACTTGGTTGTTACAACATTGAATATTCTGTATTGACGCGGTTGAATTAACCCATGGATATAGGCGACCTTGCTGATTTATCCGATATATTACATTGTTTTTACCAAGTATGTAACACGTATTAATTCCTTTTAAAATTGATTTAACTGGCGTATTTATTTTAATCTGGGTATATCGATGTTGCTTTTTATCAAAGCGATAAAGCACCTGTTTGGTGGTCAATACAAGTAGTGATGTCGGTCCTAAAACGGCCACATTTTTTAGTGCTTTAGCGCTTTTATCAGGAAAGGCATATGAAGTAAAAACCCCTTTTTTAAACGCATACTTTAACAGGCCTTTACGCGTTCCAAACCACAAGTCATTATTAGCATCTTTAGTAGCATCGAAAATATACGCGTTTTTTATAGCCGGTGCATTTTCTCTGCTAAAAGACTCGAAGGTAGTTCCGTCAAAGCGGTTCAAGCCTTCTTGGGTTCCGAACCATAATTGATTTTGAGCATCCTCTACAACACACGTAACGTTGGATTGGGACAAGCCATCCGTGATTCGGTAATGCTCAAAGGATAATCTAGATTGAGTCCAATAGAATTGGAAACTTGCTAAAAAAGATAGAAAAACGAAAAAGGTTTTCTTACCCGTTGTTCTTTTGGGCATTGGCACTTGAATTGGCAATTTCTAGCATTTCTCTATCGAATAAATACATCCCACCTTTCTCATTTCCGATTAAGTTTAACTTATCTAAAATTGATCTCGCCAACGCTTCCTCTTCCATTTGTTCAGAAACATACCATTGCATGAAATTGTGAGTAGTATAATCCTTTTCTTTAAGGCAAATGTCCACCACCTCATTTATGGATTGTGTCACCGTAAGTTCATGTGCCAATAATAATTCAAACATTCGTTGAACGGTATCAAAATCAGACGGGGGTTGGGTAATGGAAGGTATAATTGCTCGACCGCCTCGCTCGTTTACGAATTTGACTAATTTCAGCATATGAAAGCGTTCCTCATCGGAATGGGCATACATAAAAAAAGCAGTTCCAGAAAGCCCCTTGGTTTCTGCCCAAGAAGCCATTGCTAAATAATATTGTGAGGATGACGCTTCTTTACTAATCTGATCGTTTAATGCGGCTTCTATTTGCTGATTCATGGCACGTTAATTTAGAATTCGAAGGTAAGAAAAATAAGTTCCTAATTCAAGTTAATTGCTATAGACCTCAAGGTCTTATTTTAATTCGATTGTATCGTTGAAGCAAAATAGGATAAAGGTTCATTACTAGGTTGAAAAAAACAGAACAGACCAAGGCTATAACGGCATTATTAACAATAAACACAATATGGAAAAACATACCAATTAATAATCCAATCAAATGCGAGGTTTCAGAGCGTTTCGTTTCTTCTAAAAAAACCGCAATGTAGTCCTTTCTCCCTTTTAAATAAACCCGTTGATTTAATTTCTTAAATGGAGAATTTATTAAGCGATTTCTAAAAAACTCCACACCCAGTGCTCGATAAAACTCAAGGCTTTCAATTTTTTTTTTACGATAATAGCTCGGGGAGATTCGATGTGTGGGAAATGCGTGAAAATAAAAAAACCCGTATGCCATTGTTCCAAAATACAACAAGAAAGTTAAGGGAAATAACAAAAAAAAGTTTGTGGTCAACTTGCATGCCTCGGATAAAAAAAATGAAATAACAGTTAAAATACTCCAAGTTAACACAACAAAAACTGGCCTACCGAGAAATTCAATGGTTTGTTTCATTTACTTTCCGTTTTAAAAAAGTGATGGTATTGCTAAATGCCTCTTCCATGGGAGTAACTTGATAACCAAGCGCATTAATTGCTTTGCTGCAATCTACCTCCCAATGATACTTGCCCTTTGCCAACCATTGCGGAGTAATTTTTGCAACCCCACTTATATACCTCGCTTTAAAAAGTTCAAACATAGCATACGCATTTTGAAGAAAAAACGGGGCATGAATCATTTTACGCCGTATGTTTGACTGTTCAGCTAAAATCCTGAAAAATGTATTGTAGGTAATGTTATGACCACCTAGAATGTAAGATTCACCGCTTTTTCCATGACGCATTGCGAGCAGATGTCCATGAGCGACATCCTCTATGTACGCATAGTTACCTACTTCCTGTCCATCCCCAGGAATCAAGCGCCAAGAATGGTTGACGTATTGATCAAACAACAAGGTAATGCTAGACACCTCGGCATTTAAGGTAGGACCATAAACGCGAGTGGGTGAAACAATAACTACATCTAAGTTCTCAGCAATTGAAAATTCCTTTGCTTTAAGTTCACAAAGTACTTTAGAACATTCATAATCATTAAAAAAGCCAATTTCACGTACTTTTTCCTCAGTAACAACCGAATTATTTGACGGACCATAGCCTCCTGCAGAACTGGTTATAACAACACGTTTTATTCCGAGGTCTTTCGCCACACGAAGCACATTGAGGGTGCATCCAACATTAACTTCATAATAGCGCGATGGATTCTTCTGCCAAACACTGGTTAAAGCCGCTAAATGAAATACATGGGTACATCCCGACATTGCCTGAATCAAGGCCTCCTCCGAATCAATATCCCCTTGAAACAACTTGATATTATCTTGATTAAAATAGGAAGCTTTTTTTATGTCTCTTACTAATAAATGCAAGGTTATTCCTTCTAAGGTAAGTAGATTAACTAAATGATTCCCTATAGTACTCGTTGCCCCTGTTATAAATACTTTCATGATAATCCGTTCGTTTGCTGCCAAGAATAAATCTTATCTGTTAACCATGCAGAGGCATCCAAGGTCAATGCATGACCGGCATAATCGTGCAAGGCAATATCTGCGCCTAATTTTATTTTAAGTTTAATAAAGCACGTAGAAGCGACTAGCTTATCTTCCTTACTTCCAGAAATCAAAATTGGGATCTGAATGGGGTGATCAAGCAGATTAAATCTCGTGCCAGCAAGCAATTGACGAAATACATTCTTGGCTTTGTAAGGACGTGATTTATGAATTCCAATCCACGTATTAAGT
This sequence comes from Crocinitomicaceae bacterium, assembly GCA_044347515.1. GTDB lineage: Bacteria > Bacteroidota > Bacteroidia > Flavobacteriales_D > Crocinitomicaceae > UBA952. Next base: position 4,833 of record JBIKUO010000008.1, read on the forward strand.
AATTCATTCCGTGAACGGTTATCGTTTAAATTAATCTTCAAGAGTTTTTTTTCCCTGACTCGAACAGAGGGATGCAACATGATTACCCCGCAATCATACCAAGACCGTGGTTTAAAGCGCTCTGTGAATTTACAAATTCCTTTTAGGCTTGGTGATAATAAAACAAGACCATGGAATTCGTTTTTCCCCTGTTGTACCCAAGTTATTGCAACTAATGCGGCAAGAGATGAGGCAATAAATATGTTAGTGCCCTCCTTGGAATAGTAGGTTGTTCTTAAAATATCAATAATCGGATTAATGTTCGTGGGAGAATTTATTTGGTTTAACATTCCCATCCCTGGTAAATCCATTTCGATAACCTTTGATTGTGGGAATTTCTCTATCAATTCTTGCGGAAACGTTCCCCAATGTGCCGATTCTCTTGAAAGTCCACGAAGTAAATAGAAATTAACCATTCGTTTTTGAAGACTTTTTTTGCCAATGAATGTAGGTTATCTCTGGATGATGCGCTAAAGCAGTTAAACTGTTAGTGAACGAGAGTGCTATGTGTACAAAGAAGGCAATCCAAATAGTTCCTGATTTTAGGGTTAAAATACAAAGTACTAAGCCTAATGGAATGGCCCCTAGGGTTTCGGATAAGCCCTTTGGAACATGAGATATGGCATACATCATTACATTAATTGCTATGGCAGCAACCACCCCAAGGGTATCCACTAAAAGAAATAACAACACGCCTCTAAATAAGAGCTCATACCCGAACAAATAAATTGCCCATCCGATAAGATTTATTGAAAAGGTTTTGTTTGTCCAACGTTTAGCGCGGATTTGAGGATAATTAATGAGATTTTCAGGTTTCTTCGCTGACCGGTATGCCAGAGGAATTACGGCAATAGAGAGCACTGCAATCCAAAAAAAGCTGAACCATGTTGTCTTAGCATACCACGTTAAACCAACATCTGCTAAGGTGGTACCAAATAAGCACATAACAAGGAGCAAAGGAAAAACTCCCAAGATCAGAAATCCCATGTATTTGGTGAAAAATATATGTTTTCGTGAAGCCACATCAAACTCATCTGCGCTATAAAAGCGGTTTTTTACAGCTTCCGATTGCGCTAAAAACCAATACCAAATAAAAGCAATTGTTGTAGCTATAATTACTGTTGAAGCAATTACTTCTGCGTAAGAAAAGGATAAATTCAAGGGAAAAGTTTCCATAATTAGGATAAATAGTTGTTTTGTTTCCACCATGCAATACAATCAGTAATCGCCTCTTCGATTGGAGTCGCTGGCATGTTTAATTCCTCCCGAGCTTTTTGTGGGGAATAGCACTGTTCCATAGTGGCTTGCTTAGCCATATGGTAACCTAATTTGGGGGCTTTACCGGAAATACGAGCGAAGAGCGAACTAAAAAACCCAACGGAATAAATTAAGAAATTTGGAATTTGTTTTAGAGTGAATGGAATTCCACGAACGGCACAAGCTTTTGTAAAGAACTGTTCAAAGGTTAAATTCTCATTACCCGCGATGTAGCAAGAACCGGATTTCCCCATAACTAATGCATTAACAGCTGCTACAGCAACATCTTTAGAGGCAACAAAGTTTTTCATCCCTGAAGTATACCCAGGAAGCGACCCCTTAAATAAGGCCATTAACATTTTACCGGATGAAGGACCTGAATCAAATGGACCGATCATAAAGGTTGGATTTATGATGACAGCAGAAATTTGTCCAGCGTTACATTGATCGATTAAATAAGTTTGTGCTTTGTATTTACTATCGACATAATCCATTTTATAAGCCTCGCCGTTAAATGGAGTTTGCTCATTCCCTGGTTCCGAAACCGTACCATGTCCAAAAGAATTTGCGGTACCAATCTGAACAAATCGTTGAATGTTGAATCGCTTACACGCTTCCACGAGATGCTCAACCGACTCATAATTTATCTTCCAAATCAATTCGTTTCTGCGAGGCCAAATTTGCGTTGAAGCCGCCACATTAATAACATAGTCACATCCCTCCACCGCGTTATACAGTGATTCAGGATCTAATAAGTTTCCGTAACAATAGGCCACATCTAAGCCCTCAAGTACGCTTACTACTCTTCCGGGAAGCACCATTACACGAACCTCATACCCTTGTGCCAGCGCCTCTCTGCATATGCTTGAACCAAGCATACCATCTCCCCCTGTAATTAAAACCCTCATCTTGATTCAATAATATGTTGAAATTGCCATTTATAGTCATCTACTAAATTTACCATGGCATTAAAGTACTTGTTACGTTCCTTGGTATTCACCTGACTTATTAGGCTAGAATTAGCGATTTGACAATCTAAAATCCCCCAAGAATCTTTCACATAGTGCTCGTCCGTGGTATGTAAATAATTCATTATGTTATGCGTCAAATAAACCCCTTTTTTCTTGGCCCCTTCATAATAAAAAGTAGTATCCATGTTGATGGTATCATTAAGATATAAGGATAAATCGGAACCTGAAGCAGGTACTTCTGTACCGTAAATAAATTTTTTACCTACCGCCGCCTGATGCTTATAATGATCTAACCAAAGATGAACCCGATCAGCTAAGAACAAGGCATATGTTGGGTCCTTAAAAAAATCAGATTCAAGATAATATAACACTTGCCTCAAAAATCCCCGCATCATTTCATGGTCAATAATTTCAACCGATGGAATCCGATTGTACGCTTGAAGTATTTCTCTACCTAGGCTAAAGGCATCACTGCTAATCTTCTCATGATCAAATTTCCTGTCTTTAAACTCAGGTAAAAGCAAGTGCGTTTTTGCCCAAAAAAACAACCTAAACCGCACAAGTTGTGGAAAATTTAAGGCTTGAAAAAAATGTACATTATTAATGCTAAAGTACAATTTAGCATCATTAATAGACCGCAATCTCGCGAGTCCGTTTAATATGCCTTCCAAATACTTTTCAATGGTGAAATCCCCTTGATTTAGTTGAAGATACGCAAACGTGGCATTTCCAGATTTTATCTCCATCAACGCATCAAACGAAACATTAAAATGAACGCATAGTTTCCTAACCTCTTCGATGGTCATTAATGTTTCTAAGCGTATTCTTCGATACACAGCATCCGTACTTAATGAAAGGACATCAGAAACAACCAAACCGAGTGTCTCATCTTCTCGTAAGGAGTGTTTTATAACTTCAAATAGCTTTGATTGAATTCCTGAATTCACTTGATTAATGCGCTTAATTACAGCGCGAAGTTAAGACTATTCAGTGAAATATACGCGATGTACGCGTTCGGAAATACCCGTCATCACTTCGTACGGAATGGTATGCATGAGGTTCGATAAACGCTCTAAGGAAGGAATATCATCAAAAACCACTACTTCATCCCCTTCCTTAACATCAGAAACGAATGAAACATCAACCATCATCATATCCATACAAATCATACCGACGGTAGGACACCATTGCCCCTGAATCATTACCCCACCTTGTCCATTACTTAATGCCCTTGAAAAACCATCTCCATATCCCAAAGGAATGACCGCAATTTTCAAGTCTTGTTCTGCAATAAAACGCCGAGCATAACTTACACTTTCTCCTTTTTTAACCCATTTAACTTGCGACACCACACTTTTCCATGCCAACACAGGATCTAATTGGTCCTTTATGTGGGAATTCGTTAAGCCATACATGCCTAAACCAAGCCGGACCATATTAAAATGAGCCTCTGGATAATTCACAATGCCTTCTGAATTTGCCATGTGACATAAAAGTTCGTGTGAAATTTGCGACTTCACCATTCGGGTCACTGTTTGAAACCGTTCAATTTGCGCAAGACTAAATGCCCTATTTTCTGCCTCCTCGGATTCTACAAAATGTGAAAACACACCTTTGATATAAATTTCGGGCTGAGATTGGCATACTTCCAATAAAGACTTTATTTCATTCGGTTCAAACCCAAGACGGCGCATCCCGGTATCTACTTCTACATGAATTGGATACCGATTTATATCTAATTCGATCAATACACGAATGAAAAGGTCCAATTGATTAAACGTAAAAATAGTTGGTTCTAATTGGTAAGCGATGCAATCCGAATAACTTTCAGGATCCGGGTTTAAGACTAAAATGGGCAGCTTAATTCCATGTTTTCTTAACGCAACGCCTTCTGAGGTAAAGGCGACACCAAAATAATCTACGCCCTGCGCTTCTAAAAACTCAGCCAATCGTTTTAATCCAGAACCATAGGATTGTGCTTTGACCATAGCCAATAACTTTACGCCAGCATTCAAGCGATTCTTAAATGTAACGAGGTTGTTTCTTAATGCCGATAAGTTAATCTCTAAAGTGGTCTGATGCTGTTGTTCCCGCAAGCGTGCTGCAAATTTCTCCATGCCGGCTTTGCGCGTACCTTTGAGTAGAACGATGGAGTCATCTGGAACTGAAGCAGGTAAATTTTCCGGCAAGTCAATAAAAACAAAATCAGGGTGATACGGGGCTATAAGTTCTTGAATTTGCTTTTTTTTATCTAACGAATTTTCGTCTAATCCCACATAAATACAATGCGGTCTACTTCGATCAAAAGAGGATAAATATTCTAATGAGAATCGAAATGCGTCCAGATCCAAATTATAGGTGTCATTTACAACAATGGTGTTGTTTTTTCCATTAAATGTTTCGAGGCGCAGCGCTAATCGTCGAAAGGTTGAAACTTGTTCAGCAATGTAATTAGACTGCAACCCTAAATGTTTGGCAAAGCCAATTGCAATTGCTGCAGATTTAATCGCGACTTGATCGTTGAACGCTACATGTTTTAATTCGGCTTTGGCAAAGTCCTCGTCCAGAAGAAATATTCCTTTTTCACGTGTCGGATAATCCGCTCCACTAAATGCAAAGGGGGTTTGAGAAAGAAAGGCCTGGAGCTCATGGTTTATATCGAGGTCACTAAAAAACCCGGTGACAATTAAATGTGTTGGATTAATAATCCGGTAAAGTACTTCAAATTCTCCCGGGCTTGATACTCCTACTTCAATAATTCCAAGTGTGGCGTTGCTTGACAATGCCAAAAGGGATAAGGGTACACCAAGTTGAGAATTATAGCTTTTAGGACTGCGAACGACATGAAACACGGATTTAATAATTTCATAAAGCCATTCCTTAACCGTTGTTTTCCCGTTCTTTCCTGCGATTGCCACAATGGGATAGGTGATTGAACTCCTATGCTTGCTCGCAATTAATTGAAGGGAATGAACAGGATCCTCAACCAATAAATACACGGCATCCTCATGAACAATCGAAGGGGCTTGTGTGAGCAGAAATACACGAATGTTCTGTTGGTAGGCCGCTTCTACAAAGTGTTCACCCGATCTAAAGTTCCCTTTAAGTGCAATAAAACATCCGTTTTTCGCTCCAAAAAGCGTACGTGAATCGATGCTTACAAAATCAATAGGCAACACGCCTTTACCAAGGACTTTTTGGGGTTGAATCCAATCAATAAAATCTGTAGTAAGGTAACCTAATTTCAATGCCCAGCAAGGTTAAAACACGAACGGCACAATGGTTTATAACGTTCCACTGCCCCAACCAATACTTGTCCGGATTCATCGGAAAATCGATAAGAAAACTGCGCCAAATTTCCACAAGAAACACAGATTGCGTGAACCTTAGTTACATATTCGGCAATGGCAAGCAAAGACGGCATTGGACCGAAGGGATTACCCAGATAATCCATGTCCAATCCTGCACAGATTACCCGAATCCCACGATTTGCTAAAATGGAACAAACATCAACAATTCCATCGTCAAAAAACTGTGCCTCATCAATTGCTACGATGCGTTCATCAGTTACAATATTCAAAATATCGGAAGCCTTAGACACCATAACCGCAGGTGCCGCAGTTCCCTGATGGCTTACCACATCATCCTCGCTATATCGGTTATCAATTTCAGGTTTGAACAAAATCATTTTTTGATTCGCAAATTGGGTTCTTTTCACACGACGAATTAGCTCCTCTGTTTTTCCAGAAAACATTGAACCACAAATCACTTCAACCCACCCATTTATTTTACTTTCTGTCGGAAATTGCTCTAGAAACATATGTTTGTTGTTTTGAACAAATTTAATTGAATTAAAACTTAGTTTGACCTTAAATGCAATGACTTAAGCAAGTAAATTTGTTCACACACTTAAATAAATTGTTAATAATATGGAATCATTAAGCAAGAGATTACTCGATGAAATTAAAGGGTTCACCACGGGTTCAGGAGATGCAAAAACATTAGATAAGGCAATCGCTACGGCACATGAGCTACTTGAAAAACTCTATATTCTTCGGTATAAATCATATGAGGCAGGTATATTCAAAGAAACACCAAATGAAATTCCAGAGTTTGACTTAGCTGCACTTAGCGTTGAAGAAGAACAAATTAATCAAATAGAACAAATAGAACCGATAATTCCAACAGCATCGGAACAACTGTTTGATTTACCAAGCCATGAAGATGCGGGTGAGCAAATTATTACACATGAAGATCAGCCCGAATTACTGCCTTTTAATGACATTGAACCAACGGCTGAAGAAGAACTGCCTATTGCCATAGAACCTATCATTCAAGCGGAGATTCCACTGGAGCCCTTAGTTGCTTCAACACCATTGTCTTTGGACGCACTTATTTCAAAATCACACGGTAAACATGAGAAAATCGATAAGTTCAATGGCAATTATTCATTAAAAGAAAAAATCACATTTATTAATGAATTGTTTAACGGTTCAAGTGAATCGTTTGCTTCCGCTGTAAAACAAATCGACTCACATGCAAGCATGGATACGCTAATGCCAACCTTAAATTACCTTTCCGCTACGCATACTTGGAACAACGCAAATCAAGAGGCGCTGAGTAAGTTTATTGAGAAAGTTGTAGCGAAATATGCATAAGCAGGTATTACTTTCATTATGTCTCCTTACCTCGTTATTGAATTCGGCGCAAAGTCCATTAACTGCATACGCTAAAAAAATCACAACCGTACTTTGTTCTCCCGAAATGGAAGGGAGAGGATATGTTAATGACGGATGTAAAAAAGCTAGTGTCTTTTTAACAAGTGAATTTCAACGAATAGGCTTAGTGCCATTAAATGGGTATTCGAATCAATCGTTTTATCTCAATGTAAATACCTTTCCGGGTACATGTAAGGTTCGGGTTAATGGACGAAAACAAGAGCCTGGGGTAGATTACCTCGTTCATCCCAGCAGCAGTGCTTACCGCGGTAAATTAAAATTAATTCAATTAAGTGCAGCTGAGATTATCAAATTCCCATTTGGGAAAAACTTGGAGGACCATACTGCGATTGCTTTTATTCCTCAGAAAGGGATGGCTAAGGATACACTTAAGATGGTCAAAACCAAATTAGAGAAACTTGCACGAGTTAATGCCCCTGTGGTAGAATACACGAGCGAAAAATTAACCTGGAGTGTATCTTCCGAAGCCTTTAAGTATCCTTACATTCAGTTAGTTGATTCAGCAATACGCGTGGCGCCAAAACAAATTAAGACCCGAGTTGATGCACAACTAAAGCAAGATGTTGAAGTACAGAATATCCTTGGATATGTTCCTTCAAAAAATCCTAGCGATAGTTTTATTATTGTTTCAGCACATTATGACCACTTGGGTCGCATGGGGAAACAAACCTATTTTCCGGGAGCCAATGATAATGCAAGTGGCGTAGCTATGATGCTTAGCATAGCCAAAGAAATTCAAAGTCAACCGCTACCAAATCACAACGTGTTGTTTATCGCCTTTGCAGGGGAAGAAATTGGGCTAGAGGGTTCGAGTTTTTTTGTAAATCAGCACATCTTGGGTGGAGATCAAATTAGCTTGGTCTTGAATTTAGACATCATGGGAAGTGGTGAAGAAGGAATAACGGTTGTTAACGGCACCGTTTACCCACAACTATTTCAACGTTTAGTTGAATTAAATGAATCTACACAATCCGTTAATCAGATCAAACCAAGAGGTAAAGCGGCGAATTCCGATCATTATCCCTTTTCGGAAGCAGGAATTCCAGCAGTTTTTATTTATACGATGGGGCCTAATAAAAATTACCACGACATTCACGATAAAGCTGAAGCCTTGTCCTTTAACCGCTTTGATCAGCTGCATTATTTATTAGTGCGGTTTTTGCAGTCGTTTTAAGTACTTGCTTTGTTCAATTACTTGAATAAGCAGTGTTCCAAAAAAAATGATAAGTGTCCAAAGCACGGGCATTAAGGACCAGTGTTTAGCCATGAAGACAAAAAGAAAGGTTAGAAAGGTGAACACTTGTAGGGTTATCAAGGATAACGCGGGAATAATTACCTCAATCTTTTGTTGCTTGTAAACCGGCCAAAACGTTACGACATAAAGTGTTTGCAGAAATAAACTTATAGCCAATACATGAAAAGAAAAAGAAACTCCAATCAATATCAATAAACACGATCCACAAAGCGCCCAAGCATAACCAGCAATAAAATACATGTTATGAATTTAATCGATTCAACGCGCGTATGATATAAACCATGGATCCAATTACACCGAGCAATAGGCCGCTCACAAGCAAATATGGGGTGCGAAAGCCAAAATACACGTCGCCTTTGTATCCAAGATATCCAAAAATAGCCATGAAGGCAATCATTTGAAAACCCAAAGAGGAGTATTGCATGAATTTACGTTGCGAATTCGCCGGGTCGGGTTTAGTCATCTAATTTGACATCCGCAGTAAAGGTAGTGTGCGAAGAAGGGGATTTCATAACACAAGAGCCTTCAAAAATTGCACCTTCCTGAATAATCAATTTAGTAGTTTGAATATCTCCTTTAATGCGTGCAGTTTCATTCAATGTCAAGAGTCCTTCAACTGTAATCTCTCCATCAACGCTGCCATTAATTTCTGCGTTAACACAAACTAAATTACCACGTAATTTACCTGTCGAGCCGATAACTACCTTACCCGAGCAAGACAAATTACCATGCATTTCTCCGTCCAACACGAAATTAGAATCGGAAACGACATCGCCAGTTAATTCTGTACCAACAACAATTCTGTTAGTTTCTGTGCTCTCCTCATATTGTGAGGTGCTATTAAAAAAGTCTTTTCTTTTTAACATTGAATCAGTAGTTAAGATCGTAAAATGTCTTATATCCTTCAAAGTTATCGGATTCAATCAACTTTTTCAAATTTTCCTGGGTAATAATTGAGATTTTGTTATTTTGGTATTCACCGAGTATATCCGTTGAAGCCTTGTATAGATTAACAAAATCCATTGCTGCAGCGATGGTTTTAAAATCTGAAACGAGTACCATGTTAGTTTCCTTTAACGTCATTGCACTGGTTACTTTCGGTTTACTTTTCTTAAATGTTTTAGTTGAAAAATCTGAAACCGAAGATTTCAATTCATCGAAGTCTTCCTCTGCATCCAAGAGCACCATAACAAATTGTGGAACGGAGTCATTAAACACAAAAACGCCATTGGATTTTGGGCGATAGGGTTCAAATGTAGAAACCCCTTTTTCTAGGATGGTTAATAATTCTTTTGCTCTATCTGCCTGAGGGGTTCCTGGTTTTTCCTCAATTACATTTTTTAATTTGGGGATTAATAATTTTTTATCTTGCGTAAGTTGTCCATACGCTAATACATTAAGTAAAAGATATTCGGCACGGTATGCATTCGCTTTATCTTCCAAAACCACTTTTTCCGTAAGCTCAAAAGCGAGCTTGTAGTTTAACATTTCATACTCATGAAGCGCAAGTAAGTAGTCTTTCTCTGCTTTCACTCTATTCTCCTTTAACTTCTCAAAGAATTCAGGATCTAAAAAATAATTCGCAACATCTGATTTTGGATAGTGGGTTAAAATATGTGTTTTATAAGGCGTTTCTTTTCCTGTAGACTCGTTTATCTTATATAATTGGTACGCAGCGGATAAATCTGTTAAGTTTCTGGTTTGTTCAGTTAACACCAAATCGAATTGTTCTGAAGCCAAGGCTTGTTCTTCTAGTAAGTCCTTGTATAAGGAGCCTGCGGTATAACGCGCATCTATTTCACGAAGCACCGATGCCTGATAAGCACTATCACTGAGCGGCAATCGTTTTCTCATAGTTTCTAAATCCAAGGTATCCTCCGAGGTTTTGGCTGTTTGAGTTGTCCCAAGGGAATCTTTCTGGTCCTCTAAGGCCATGGGATCTATGTTGGTGCTAAATTTAGAGGAGCGGCGCCAGTCATCTTCGTTTTTCCGGTCACCCCATAATTTTCTAAACTCTTCAAATCCTTCCTGTTTCAACTTTGGGTTATTGAACACCCACTTATCTCCGGCACCTGCCTGAGACCCCGCTTGAGCTTGGTCCTGCAACGCCCGCAGTTTAGCGGCTTCTAATTCTTTACGTTGTTGGGCTTCTTCTTTAAGTTGTTTAATAACATCTTTAATGAACGCTGTTTGAGTTTTTTCATCCATTTTCGCAATGCGCTGCACGCTATCTTCATAGAGTGCAATCTCCATCGCCGCAACCAAATTCGCCAATTTAGATGCTTTTGACCGAATTAATTCACCGTTTGGATACGCTTCAGGCATGCTTGTAGCACATGAATCATAATATTTCTGAGCGGCCAGGTAGGATTTTTCATAGTAGGCTAAATCTCCTAACTTTTCATAGGAAAGGGCTTTTTGACGTTTATTTTTAGTTGAATAGAATGCGGACATTGTATAAAAAACCTTGGCCATAGCCACATTAGCTCTGGATTGTTCCAATTGGGCTTTTGCATAAAATATTTGATCTTTAAAAGCCGCGTTTTTCTCATCACGCAACATTTTCTCCAACATTTTAACATCCCGCTCTGAGGTTCCTAATACGGCACACGTTAATTTCGCATTGAAACTTACATCATACAACGCCGCGGGCGAAATGGCATGCTTAAATGAAATAAGCGCTGAATCCACGCGATTGCTGCTCAAGTAGAGCTGACCAAGAATGAATGAAAGCCTTGTTTTTTCACGTTTTGACTTACACTTATTCACTGCCATGGTCAGAGGAAAAAGCGCTTCAGAAGCCTGATGTTTCCTCATAAATAAGTCTGCGCGGGTTTTATAAATTTCAAATTGAATCTGGTCATTCATTTCGGGTTTAAAATCATCCGCATTCTTATCTTTTGCTTTTGTTTTACCAATCTTTTGAAAAAATGATTTCTTTTTTTGTTGTAAAGCCTCCTGTTGCAATTCATCCAGAATGGTTAGGGCTTCCGTTAATCTATTCTCTTCGATATAAATTCTTGCGATCCATAATTCAGACAAGTATTTTGATGGATCTTTCTGAAAAAATCGTTTTACAAACTGAAAGTTTTTAAGGGCTTTATCAAAATCTCTTCGGTAATAGTAGGCTTTCCCAATAGTTAACCAGTTTTCATCAATCCATGCATTGTATTCTGCTTCTTTTGGTCCATCAGCTGAAGGCATTGAATGATTACGAATTACTTTGGCACACTTGACAACCGCAGTATCAATTGCAGCATACATGGATTTGGACTCTTCCTCACTTGGAGCAGGTTGAATCTTTAACCAATCATAAAAATCTTCTTTGCGGTTTTTTTCATAACTATTTACCGACATGGTTAATAGTTCATTGGCATTAAAATACCCGTTGTATTTAGCGGTCATACCGTGGAAGGTACGGTTGATAAACGCATTTTTGTTGGTTGAACAAAACACCAAGAAAAGTGGAGATATCAGTAAAGCTGCTTTAAGATATGGGTAAAGTATTTTCTTCATGCGTGCGCGCGACAAAACGAATTTCCTCGCCTTTTATTGTTTCTTATGCAATGTTTGTAAATACTTGTTGGATGTCATCATCGTCTTCGATCTTATCCAACATTTTTTCAATATCGGTTAATTGTTCCTCAGAAAATTCAACTGGAGAGGTAGGAATACGCTTTAAACTGGATTTCTGAACTTCTATCTGCATGTCTTCTAAGGCTTTGGCAATCGTTCCGAACGAAGTGTAGTCCCCATAAACGATAATCATTTCCTCCTCTATCTCTATGGATTCGCATCCCGCATCAATTAAATCCAATTCCAACATTTCCGGATCCATGGACGCCGTTTTTGCAATTTCGAATACACTTTTTCGGGCAAACATAAACTCCATAGAACCATTTGGAACAACCATGCCACCCGATTTATTAAAATAGGACTTCACATTGGCTACTGTTCTGGTTGGATTGTCTGTAGCGCATTCTACATAAACCAACACGCCATGTGGTCCTTTCCCTTCATAATTAACCTCAGTAAATGATGCGATATCTTTTTGAGCGGCACGCTTAATGGCAGATTCTATATTATCCTTGGGCATGTTCTCAGACTTCGCATTTTGAATTGCTGTGCGCAATTTAGCATTGGCCGTTGGGTCCATCCCCCCTTCTTTAGCGGCCATTGTTATGGCTTTACCTAATTTCGGAAACATCTTGGACATCTTGTCCCAACGTTTTTCTTTTGCTGCTCTGCGGTATTCAAATGCTCTTCCCATAGTAATATGATGTGTTACAAAGGTAATGTAATCCGTAGAAATTTTCAAACACCAGATAACTGTGACAATACCGCGGTAATATAATTCAATACGGGTTCTTTACCACTTGCGGAAGTGGCAGAAGTAGTAAACAAGGGGGGGAGTTCCTCCCATGTTTTTAACATCTCCTTTTTATACTTGGCTAAATTTCGGTTTAATTCTGTACTTGAGAGCTTATCAATTTTAGTAAATACCATGGCAAAGGGCACTTGGTTTTCACCACACCAATTCATAAATTCCAAATCAATTTTTTGAGGTTCCAACCTCGAATCCAATAAAACAAACACCAAGGTTAATGCCGTACGTTGTATTAAATAATTCGAAATCAACTTCTGCCATTTATCTCGTTGATTCTTTGATACTTTAGCATATCCATACCCTGGAAGATCTACTAAATACCATTTCTCATTGACAATAAAGTGATTAATAAGCTGGGTTTTTCCGGGAGTTCCTGATGTTTTCGCTAAACTTTTATTCCCCATTAACATATTAATGAGTGAAGACTTTCCGACATTGGATCGACCAATAAAAGCAAACTCGGGAAGCTTCGTATCGGGACATCCTTTATAATCAGCACTTGAAATCAGGAATTCCGCTGTTTTTATTTTCATGCTCCAAAGGTAAACTTTAGATTGGGCTTGAACAATATTGCATACGACTTGTTTTCATTTTATGGCATTCTATAAGATTCGAGACGTAGAAGTATTAACAGGTATAAAAGCCCACACGCTCCGTATATGGGAGCAGCGGTATGGTATGTTGATTCCAGAACGCACAGAAACTAAAATCCGCACCTACACGGATGAGGAGCTCGTTTACTTGCTAAACATTAGAATTCTGATGGACCATGGAATGAAAATTTCCAGATTGGCTGAATTATCACGTGATGAAATCAGAGCTAAGGTTGCCGAAGTTAAATTGAACACACCTGCAGGTAGTGCCCAAGAGAAGCTGATTGTTTCTTTAGTAGAAATGGATGAGGGGCTATTTCATGCTACACTTAATGAAATCATCGAATCCACATCACTAGAAGATACGTTCCGGCAATGTCTAATTCCTTTTTTCGACCGCATTGGTGTAATGTGGCTTACGGGATCGATTAATCCAGCCCAAGAACATTTTATTTCAAATTTGGTGCGGCAAAAAATTGTCTCTGAGGTCGACAAACTTACTGTACCTGAAGACCGTTCAAACCCAGTTATGTTGTACTTACCAGAACACGAATGGCACGAAATAGGCTTGTTGTTTTATCATTATTTACTACGAAGCCAGGGTGTTTATTCTTTGTATTTAGGTCAAAGCTTACCCTATGATTCGGTGGTGTTAAGTATTGAAAAAGTTCAGCCACGATGTGTGGTTAGTTCTTGGCTGACCTCTGTAGAGGAGGGGTTTATACACGGTTATTTTGCACAATTGCGCAGACAATTTCCAGAATTATTGATTATAGCCGGCGGAGCTCAACTTGGAATACACCATGCATCAATTAGTAACTTGGTTACGCCGCTTCAACACGCCGAAGATTTAATCAATTTGATTAAATCACCACGTTTACAATCTTCCCAGGCACAATAATAATTTTCTTTGGTGCTTTACCTTCGAGCCATTTAATCGTTTCGGCTTGAGATAAAATAGCCGCTTGAATTTCTTCAATACTCAGCGATAAGGGTAAGGATACCTTAAACCGCATCTTGCCATTGAAAGATACTGGGTACTCATAATCAGATTCAACCAGATAATCCGGATTAAATTCTGGATAGGTTTCCTCATACAAGGAACCGGGTTCATGGCCAAGTTTCTCCCAAAGCTCCTCGGTAATATGTGGGGCGTATGGTGCGAGTAAAACCGTTAATGGCTCTAAAATTTGACGGAAATTACCTTTAGACTCTGTCAATTCATTCACGCAAATCATAAAATTCGAAACGCCCGTATTAAATGAAAAACGGTCTAAATCTTCGCGTATCTTACGAATCGTTTTATGTAAGGTCTTAAAGTGTTCTTTGCTTGGTGTTGTTTCATTCACCTCAAATGTCCCATCGATATGAAATAATCTCCAGTATTTCTTCAAAAACCCATGTACCCCTGTAATTCCTTTGGTATCCCATGGTTTACTTTGCTCCACTGGACCTAGAAACATTTCATACATACGTAGGGTATCAGCTCCAAACCGATCAACTAACTCGTCAGGAGTTTGAACGTTATATTTAGACTTTGACATTTTTTCTACCTCGTGTCCACACAAGTAAACTCCTGAGGGTTCTAATATAAACGTCGCATCCTTATATTCACTTCGCCAAGCTTTAAATCCTTCAAGGTCCAATTCATCGTTATTTACGAGTGAAATATCCACATGGATTGGCGTAGTTTCATAGCCATCTTTCATTCCTGCGCTGACAAAAGTTTGTTGTCCAACGACCCGATAGACGAAGCTACTTCTTCCTAAAATCATTCCCTGATTGATCATCTTTTTGAAAGGCTCATCAAACGGAAGAATTCCTAAGTCGTGTAAAAATTTACACCAAAAACGCGCATATAATAAATGTCCGGTAGCATGTTCAGCCCCTCCCATATACAGGTCAACATTGCCCCAATACGCAATTTTTTCAGGTGAAGCCAATTGCAATTCATTGGTTGGGTCAAGGTATCGAATAAAATACCAAGAACTTCCGGCCCAACCAGGCATGGTAGATTTCTCATATTCATAAACCTCTTCAAACTTCCAATGCGTTGCTCTGCCAAGTGGCGGATCACCATCTTCTGTGGGTAAATATTTATCTACTTCCGGTAAATCCAAGGGCAATTGATCTTCAGGTATCAGGTAGGGAATGTCGTCTTTAAAATACACTGGAATGGGTTCACCCCAATACCGCTGACGACCGAAAACTGCATCTCGCAGTCTATAATTAATTCGTTTTGAGCCGTACCCGTGTTCGGCTATATCAGAAATCATTCGTTGAACAGCCTCTGTTACGGATAGGCCATTGAGGAAATCGGAATTGATCATTGTGCCGGATTTCTCAGTCCATGCGCCCATGTTAAAATCGTGATCCGCGGAAGGATTTATAACGTGCTTGATAGCCAATGAGAAATGAGTGGCAAATTTATAATCTCGTTCATCATGCGCCGGAACTGCCATCACTGCACCTGTTCCATAACCAACCAAGACGTAATCGCCAATCCAGATTGGAATCGGTTCCTTGGTAAAAGGGTGGGTGGCATATGATCCAGTAAAAACACCCGATATCGTGTTTACATCGGCCATCCGTTCGCGCTCACTTCTGTTTTTCGATGTAGAGACATAAGTTGCAACTGCATCTCTCTGTTCATCTGTCGTTAATTGGGTTACGAGCTCGTGTTCTGGAGCCAAGGTAAGAAACGAAACCCCAAACAATGTATCCGGCCGCGTGGTAAATACTTCAATAGAGCCTTCATGATTTAGTAACGGAAAATGAACGGAAGCCCCCTCGCTTCTGCCAATCCAATTTCGCTGAGTTTCTTTAATGCTATCGAACCAATCCACGCCGTCTAACCCATCTAATAAGCGCTGCGCATAGGCGGTAATCCGCATGCTCCATTGCTTTAAGAGCTTGCGCTCCACAGGGTAACCACCGCGTTCAGACAGACCGTTAACCACCTCATCATTCGCCAAGACTGTTCCTAGCGCAGGACACCAATTCACATAAGATTCACCCAGATAGGCTAAGCGAAAGTTCATTAAAATTTCCTGTTGTTTTTGCTCTGTAAACGTTGCCCATTCGGCAGCTGAAAATGGAGTGACTTCAGTTTCTATTCCTCCATGCAAAGCGCTCAATGAATCCGCAGATAAGCCCTGTTGCTCAAATTCCTTAATTAACTCATTAATTGACTCTGCTTTATTCGTTATTGGATTATACCAACTGTTGAATAATTGCATAAAGATCCATTGGGTCCATTTGTAATAAGACGGCGAAGAGGTGCGAATCTCTCTGGACCAATCATAATTAAATCCAAGTTTATCCAATTGTTCCCGATACCTATCGATATTTTCTTTGGTTGTTTTAGCCGGATGCTGCCCTGTTTGAATGGCGTATTGTTCTGCGGGTAAGCCAAATGAATCGTACCCCATAGGGTGCAGCACATTGAACCCAATATGCTTTTTGTATCTCGCAAAGATATCCGAAGCAATGTATCCTAAAGGATGTCCTACATGCAATCCAGCACCGGAAGGATACGGGAACATATCCAATACGTAAAAAGTAGGTTTTGTTGAGGTTTCTTCAACGCGGTACGTTTGATTAATCTTCCAGAAATGTTGCCATTTCTTTTCAATCTCTTGAAAGCGATATTCCATGGGTGAATTTAAGCCACAAAGATACGAAAAGCCCCATTAACGCAAGTAAAGAAGATTGCCTAAAGCAAACAATAGTATTCCAGGGTCTAAATCAAAACTGATAGGCATATTCCAATTTCTAAACAAAACATAAGTAGAAAAAGCGCTAAATAATATAGCTCCCAATAGCCAGTTAGGCAGGAAAAAAAACGTTAATCCAAGAATTACGCAAATAATACTGAATAGAACCCAACGCAATACACGCCATGGCATTACTTGAGGTAGCGTTTTCAATCTAATGGAATCAATTTCACCATCATTAACGTCAGATGCCGTTGCTAATACTCCAAACAAGAGCAGTAATGCCAGGCATGAAGCCAAATTTAAGGCCTCTGATGTTGACATTACACTAAGCATGAACATAGTCCAACTGCTTGCAATTATTGGCGTTTTTGCCCAAGGTATTTCACGGAACCAGGGGTAAGTTATTGTCAGTATTATTGCAAAAAGCAAGGGGAAAACAAGTACATGATAAGCTGTCCAGGACAAGGTTAGAACCAAGCACAATCCGAAAAGTAAATATACCCGCATAATGACTGAAGTTCTAGGAAAAGAATAATACAAAAACACTGCAAAACCGAGCAGGATTGGGTACCATAAATCGGTTGTTTTATTCAATGAATAAGCAAAAAGAAACGTTGAGAACCCAAGTAAAATATGGGTGGACTTAAACTGCATTTACAACAGCTTCAACTGGGATTTCTTCAATACACCTGCAATCCAATCCCTTAGCACAGCGTTCACACAGGGGGTCTTTCACCATTACTATGGAATGTTTACCGAGGGGCCTCCATCGGCCCGGATGAATGGGGATACGAGAAGAAAATAGACCAATCGCTCGTATATCTAAAATTCCAGCGATATGCAGAGGACCAGTAGAACAGGCAATGAGGGCATGGGCTTTACTAATTAATGAAATTAAGCCTCCAAGGGAAAATTTCCCGCAAACATTTTCAACGCCTGCAATGTGATCGAACGCGGATCCTATTTGAATCCCTTCTTTCGCCGTTCCCGTAATTAACACCAGTTTTCCTTGTTTCGCTAACATCTCAGCAAGCGCTACGTAGTGAATCAATGGATAATTAATCGCACTACCCTGTGAAAGCGGGTGCAGAATCACAAAGCCGGGCGGAAAGTGTTCAGGTTCGCTTGGAATAATAAAATGATCTTTTAATGATTTGATCTCCTCAAATTTTGGAATGGTTTCCAAGCCGAGCGGTTTCAATAAATTAAAATTCAACTGCGCTTCATGCAGCGGTGATTTTTTTCGGGTAAACGATACACGAATATTGCAATTCAACCAATGAAACCAGCGATGGCTAGTACCTATGCGATGTGGTATACCTGCATGTTTTGCCCATGAAGCAATCTGCTTATTTGGAAACACATGAAGAATAAGGTCACTTTGAAGCAAGGAATTACGCGTGTTTTGGTCGGAATTTTCGAGGTCTTCAAGGAGTAAAATTTCATCTACAGGTTCAAAACATTGTACGAAATCTTTCGTGTAGCTCTTGCATAAATATACCAATGTTGCCTCGGGTATATTAGATTTCAGCCATAAACAGAGCGGCAGGGTTAATGCCACATCTCCGATACTATCGGTTCTAGAAACAATAATTCGTGACAGCTTATTTATTTTCACCTTTCAAGCGTTGAACTTCTTTGTACTTAAAATAATTTGATTCGGCGCTGATTTTAGCAATATAAAATCCTTGTTTACCATCTAAAAATCCGAGTTTAAATATATACATGGATAAAAACCGAATGCATGCACTGAATAATGGTTGTCCGAAAAACACGCCTTTTCCCGCTTGAACATACTTTTGGGCGGTCAAGGTAGAATAATGATCTGCTCGTTGCCGATGTTGCGCATGCGAGTAATATGAATAATGAAAGAGGGGGGCTTTTAACCTGATAACCTCCATGTCAGGTTTCAAGTTGAGGGTTTCGTGAACCAAGTCGCCTTGCCACTTAATTTCTTTTGGAAACAACCGAATCTTTACATCCGGATACCATCCGGAATGATAAATCCAAGTTCCACAATAATTAGTTAAGCGATTTAAGGCATAAACTCCATTCGTGTGGTTTTGTTTAATCCAGCGTAATTCCTCCGCTAATGCCGGGGATATTTCCTCATCAGCATCTACCGACAAAATCATATCAAATGATGCTTTTTGATTTAAACAATTTTTCTGTTGCGCATATCCCAACCACGGTTGATGAAAGAACTTTACCCCTTTTTGCAAGCAAATTTCTTCCGTACGGTCGGTAGAACCAGAATCCATGACCAGTACCTCATCTGCGATCTGAACCAGTGAATCAATGCAGCGAGCAATGTTTCGCTCTTCATTCAGCGTAATAATCGTAGCGCTAATCTTCATACTTACTTTACTCTGATTCGGTCGCCAACTCGAATCATATTGCCTACTCCAGGATTCAGTTTTTTCAGTTGTGCTAGTGTGAGGTTATTCTTGGTTGCAATTCGACTCAAGGTGTCTCCTGCTTTAACGGTGTAATACTTCTTAGGCTTCGGTACTTGTACCGGAGTAATTGGGGTTTGTTTAACTGTATTGATTTTTTTCAATGTGAGGCGTTGTCCCACATAAACATTGGTGGTTTGCAGGGCATTCCATTCCATTAATTCATCGGTCGACACACTGTATTTCAGCGATATGCTCTTTAATGTTTCACCCGTTTTGACTTTATGAAACGCATAATTGACCGACGCAGAATCAGCTACGGTTCCGGTACTATCGTACCTAAGTGTAGTATCTTGTGAAAAAGAATTTATTACTTGTGATGGATTCTCTAGAAGATATAACGAATCTTCTACACCCACCAATAGGGTAATTTTATCTAAGGGTCCTGTAACACAACGTTTTTTAATAGAAGCGGGGATGAATTCTGTTTTATAAATTGGATTTAGGTCCTTAATCTGTTGTAACTCCCAATCAAGTGCTTTGGCTATGGTACTCATGTGTAAACCCCGCTTTAGGCACATGGTATCCAATTGTGCATTATGAATTTTTGCCGGAGCTGGCATCAAATTATGTTGGGCATGAAAAGTCATTAAATAGGCAGCCGCTATAAATGTTGGAACATATCCTTGTGTTTCTGAGGGAAGGCTTGATCGAATGGCCCAATAGGACCGTTGATTTCCAGAACGTTCTATCGCTCGATTAATCGTTCCTGGACCTGCATTATACGCGGCCAAGGCGAGGTTCCAATCCCCGTAAATTCCGTATAGTTTTTTCAAAAACCGACACGCAGCATCTGTCGCTTTTTGTGGGTCCATGCGTTCATCTATGTAGGAGGTTTCTTCTAAGCCATAATACAAACCCGTTCGGTACATAAACTGCCATAAACCCAGGGCGCCGGCCTTAGATTTTACTTGAGGTCTTAAGCCACTTTCAATACAAGCCAGGTATTTTAATTCAAGTGGCAAGCCATACTCAGCTAATTTCTCTTCAAATAAATCAAAATATAAGGCTGAACGTCCGAGAACAATCTTAACGAAAGACCTTCGGTTCTCTGCAAAATATCGAATAGAGGCAAGGGTAATAGCATTGCAATCAAAACCAAATGGACTTTGATTATTCATTTGATTTAACCGTTCACAGTACACATCATCTGTAAATAAAGGAACTGTTGTTGGTTCATAATTTAGGGCTTTAATGATCGAATCCGAATATTTTGTGTTTGCATAATCTGCATAAAAATAATTTAAGGATTGCTCAACCGTATTTAAAAAATGATCCGGATGGAGCGTGTCATTGGGATTTTGAAGATACGGGTTTTTCTGTCCAAACCCCACGGTATAAAGCGCTGTTATTAAAAAGCAAAAGATCTGCTTAAGCCGTAAATTTCTCCACCAGTTGCGTTGCATAAAACAAGTCGTTTTCCCGAAACTGATCGGTCATTAATTGAATACCAAAAGGCAAGCCATTGGAATGGACTCCAAGCGGCAAACTAAGCGCCGGATTTCCCGTAAGGTTAGCGTGAACTGTAAAAATATCTTGTAAATACATTTCAATCGGATCTTTTACTTCTCCGATTTTAAATGCAGTTGAGGGCGTTGTTGGCATTAAAATACAATCTATTTTCGTGAAAATATCACGCGTTTTATCCTGTAGTACACGTCTTACTTTCTGCCCTTTGGTGTAGTAGGTATCGTACTGCTCATTAGACAAGACAAACGTTCCTGTCATGATTCTTCGCTTTACTTCTTCGCCAAAACCTTCGTTTCTTGAACGGATATACGTTTCTTCTACACCCTCAGCCTGAGTAGACCTATGGCCATAATGTACCCCATCAAAGCGGGCTAAATTCGAAGATGCTTCAGCGGTGGTAAGCACATAATATACTGGCACCACGTAATCCATATATGGAAAAGAAAACTCGCTCACTTCGTGACCGCTTTCCCGTAATTTTTTAATGAGCAATTCCATTGATAATTTCACCTCTGAATCTAACCCTGGATGGTTCATGTATTCAGCAAGCACGCCAAAGCGCATTGGAGAAGTTGGCTCCGAATGGGCTTCCACATTGCGGGATGAAGTCGTAGAATCTTTCGGGTCTTTACCGGCCATTATTTGATATAACAATTCGGCATCTACCACATTGGTAGTAAATGTTCCGATTTGATCAAACGATGAGGCATAAGCAATTAATCCGTACCGGCTAATTCTTCCATAGGTCGGTTTCAGTCCGTAAGTCCCGGTCCATGAAGCGGGTTGACGAACAGATCCACCAGTATCACTACCGAGTGAGGCGGTACACAATCCTGCTGAAACGGCCACAGCAGACCCTCCTGAAGAACCCCCAGGAACATAGGATGGATTTATGGCATTACGAACCGGACCATAGGCGGATTTCTCGTTAGAACTTCCCATGGCAAATTCGTCGCAATTCAATCTACCCAATATTATAGCATCTTCATCTATTAATCGCTGTACTGCGGTTGCGGTGAATAAGGATTCGAATCCTGCCAATATTTTTGAAGACGCTGAAACCTGATGTCCTTTAAAACACAAATTATCTTTGATTCCAACAAAGGTGCCTGCTAAACGTCCTGCGGTTCCATTATTAAGTTTAGCTTGGACTGTTTCAACAGCCTCACGCGCTGATGCTTCAAATACTTCTAGGTATGCATTTAAGTGTTTATGCTCCTCAATCTGCCGCAAATAATGCTCAAGGATATCCACAAGAGGAACTCCCGACGCAAGGGCCGACTTATTTTCTTGAATCGCATTAAACATAGATTACTTCTCTTCGATTTGCTTTTCGTTGGAAGCTGTAGGCTTATTTTCTTCGTTTTTAGAAGCGTCTTTAAACTCCTTAATTCCTTGGCCCAATCCTTTCATGAGTTCAGGAATTTTTTTTCCTCCAAACAACAATAATACAATAAGTAAAATCAGGATAATGTGTCCATATGAAAAAAGCTGCGCATGTTGGATATGTTGCATACTAAAATAGTTTAGATACAAAGGTACGCAATTCTAATTCACAACCGTGCACTAATTATAGCTTTCTTGCTACCTCAACCTCTTCGTAGGCCTCCACGTGATCTCCGATCTGAATGTCGTTGAATTTATCAATATTCAAACCGCACTCGTAGTTGTTTTTAACCTCTTTTACGTCGTCTTTGAAGCGCTTAAGGGACCCAAGGGTTCCGTTGTGAATCACAATCCCATCACGAATCACACGAACTTTAGAAGATCGCTTAATAATACCATCAAGCACGTAACATCCTGCAATCGTACCCACTTTGGTGATTTCAAAGGTTTCGCGAATTTCTGCAGTACCAAGTACTTTTTCTTCAATATCTGGAGAAAGCATTCCCTCCATAGCCGCTTTGATTTCCTCAATGGCCTTGTAAATAATAGAGTATAACCTGATGTCGATTTGTTCAGTTTCTGCAAGCTTTCTTGCACCAACCGTTGGTCGAACCTGGAATCCGATAATAATGGCATCCGATGCAGAAGCCAAGTTTATGTCGGCCTCAGAAATGGCTCCAACGCCTTTAAGCACAATGTTTACTTGAATTTCTGGAGTTGAAAGATTCAATAAAGCGTCAGAAAGGGCTTCAATGGATCCATCCACATCACCTTTAACAATGATGTTTAATTCTTTAAAGTCTCCAATGGCTAAACGACGACCAATTTCATCGAGTGTAATGTGTTTATTGGTTCGAAGGCCTTGTTCTCTGTAAAGTTGCTCTCGTTTGGATGCGATAGATTTTGCTTCTTTTTCATCATCCAACACGTGGAATTTGTCACCTGCACTGGGTGCTCCATTTATTCCTAGAATTGAAAGTGGTTGTGAAGGACCGGCTATTTTAAGCGCCTTACCGTGTTCATCATGCATTGCACGAACTCGGCCATAATGTCTACCAACAAGTACAACATCTCCAATACGCATGGTACCAGCTTCTACAAGAATGTTTGTAACATAGCCTTTACCTTTGTCTAAGGAAGACTCGATTACTGTTCCTACCGCATTCTTATTTGGATTTGCTTTCAATTCAAGCATTTCAGCCTCGAGAAGCACTTTGTCTAACAATTCGCTAATGTTCAAGCCTTGTTTTGCTGAAATCTCTTGCACCTGGTATTTACCACCCCAATCCTCTACAAGGATGTTCATTTGAGATAATTGTTCTCTAATACGGTCTGGGTTGGCGCCAGGTTTATCTATTTTGTTAATTGCAAAAATCATTGGTACACCAGCTGCCTGGGCGTGAGAAATCGCCTCCTTTGTTTGGGGCATCACATCATCGTCAGCTGCTACAATAATTATGGCAAGGTCGGTAACCTGTGCACCTCGAGCACGCATCGCGGTAAACGCTTCGTGACCAGGTGTATCAAGGAACGTCATTTTTCTGTTATCCTTAAGGGTTACCGAATAAGCTCCAATATGTTGAGTAATTCCTCCGGCTTCTCCTTCAGTTACATTCGCATTTCTGATGCGGTCTAATAAGGAAGTTTTACCGTGGTCTACGTGACCCATTACCGTAATAATTGGTGGTCTTGAGATTAGATCTTCAGGAGCATCTTCAACGGTAAGTACGGCATCTTGTACTTCAGCACTAATGAATTCTGTTTCGTATCCAAATTCATCTGCAACAATTTGAATGGTTTCTGCATCCAAACGCTGATTTATTGATGCGAAGATACCTAGAGACATACAAGCTGATATGACTTGTGTTGGCTGAACATTCATCATACTCGCCAACTCGGAAACAGTAACAAACTCAGAGAGTTTAAGTACTTTTTCATCCATCTCAGCGGCAAGCATTTCTTCTTGACGACGCTGAGCCACATTATCTCTCTTAAGTCTTCTATTCTTAGAGGACTTAGATTTAGCACCTTGACCGGAAAGCCTAGCCAATGTCTCTTTAATCTCTTTTTGTATGTCCTGTTCAGAAATTTCTTTTTTCTCAACTTTAAACGCGCCTGGTTTCGCGGGTTGAGTCTTCGCGCCTGCGGCGGGAGTTTCAACCTTTTTAATGCGTTTACGTTTACGTTTTTCTTCTTCTGCAGCACTTGAGGAACTCGTTTTAGGTCGCTCCACGGGAAGCTCAATTTTACCAAGTACTGTTGGGCCTGACAGTACAGTTCGCTCGGTTTTTATGGTTTCTATAACGGGAGCAGATGGCTTTTCTTCAACTTTTGGCTCAACTGGTTTTGGGGCCTCAACGATTGGTTCTGGCTGTTTCACCTCAGGCTTTTTCTTCGGGTTTAATTGATCTAAATCAATTTTTCCTACTACATTAACCTGTGGTTCATTAGCTTTCGGTTTTACCGTTTCTGGTTCAAAAACCGTTCGTTTAATTTCTTCAAGATTAATCTCATCACCCTCTTCCTCTTCTTGCGGTTTTTCTTGAACAGGTAATTCTTGACGAGCATCTTTAAGAGAAATAGATTCTTTCTTTTCTTTTAAGGAAGATCCTTTGGCTTGTTCTTTTAACGTTTGATCTGCTGCAAACTCAGTACATAAAATTTGAAAATGTTCCGGGTCTAATTTTGTGTTTGGATTAGAGTCTATAGAAATTCCTTTGGACCCTAAAAATTCCACTAACGTTGGTAATCCAACATTCAATTCACTTGCTGCTTTTCCTAAACGAATGGGTTTCCCTGCCATAATATTATTCCCTATTGTATTTCAAAGTTATTCAAATTCCGCATTCAATATTTTGAATACTTCTTCGATTGTTTCTTTTTCTAAATCGGTACGTTTTACTAATTCATCAACACTCATTTCTAATACTGACTTCGCAGTATCACAACCAATTGTTTTTAATTCATCAATAATCCACCCGTCGATTTCATCTGCAAATTCTTCTAAATCTACGTCCTCAACATCAACTTCACCATCGCGATACACATCGATTTCATAGCCCGCTAATTTGCCAGCTAATTTAATGTTGTTCCCCCCGCGACCGATCGCTAACGATACTTGATCTGGTTTAAGGAACACTTTCACTCGTTTCTCTTCTTCATCAATTTCCATTGATGTGATTTTTGCGGGTGACAAAGCACGTTGAATCAATAATTGATTGTTTGATGTATAATTGATTACATCAATGTTTTCATTTCTGAGTTCACGAACAATGCCATGAATTCTGCTTCCTTTCATACCAACGCATGCACCCACTGGATCAATGCGGTCATCATAAGACTCAACGGCAACCTTTGCACGCTCACCGGGCTCACGAACGATTTTCTTAATGGTAATCAACCCGTCGAAAACTTCGGGTACTTCAAGTTCAAATAAACGCTCTAAAAATTCAGGAGCAGTTCGTGAAAGGATAATCACCGGTGTACTGTTTCGCATATCTACTTTAGCAACTACCGCGCGAACGGTTTCTCCTTTTTTGAAGAAATCCGATGGGATTTGCTCAGATTTAGGCAAAATAAGTTCGTTATGGTCATCATCCATAACCAAAATTTCTTTCTTCCAAACTTGATATACTTCACCAGTAACGATTTCACCGACACGCTCTTTGTATTTCTTGTACAAATGATCTTTCTCTAATTCAAGAATTCGGGAAATCAAATTTTGTCTAAGTGAAAGCACGTTTCTTCTACCGAAATCCATAAACTTGAATTCTTCAGTCACTTCCTCGCCAATTTCAAAGTCTGGTTCAATTTTTATGGCATCAGAATAGGCGATTTCTGTATTTGGATCTTCCACTTCCCCATCATCAACAATTTCTTTGTTTAAGAAGATCTGAACATCCCCTTTTTCAATGTTTACAATTACATCAATATGCTCATCGGTATTGAATTTCTTTTTCAACATGGCTCGAAATACATCTTCAAGCACATGCTGCATGGTTTGCTTGTCAATGTTCTTAAGCTCTTTAAACTCGGAAAAGGATTCAACTAAATCAATACTATTCATTTGTTTTTATTTAAAGGATATTACACGTTTTATTTCTTTAATTTCATTTTTGGAAAGAGAAATATCTTCCTGAATGCTTACATTTTTATTCTTTTCATTTTTAATCTTCCGTTCAACAGTCACTAAAAACCCGTCGGAATTGAACGATTTTAAAACCCCTTCAATCTGAACTCCATCCGTTTTAAGAAAGGTAAGAAGGCGGCCTGTATTTTTAATGAACTGTTTTTCATGACGTAAAGGTCGGTCCATACCGGCAGAAGAAACATTTAACTCAAAGTCAACAGATTCACGATCTAAATTATGCTCAACATTTCTAGAAACGGAAATACAATCCTCTATCGAAACGCCTCCTCCTTCTCGATCTAATTCAATATTAATTACATTACGAGTGGAAATTGTCAAATCCACAATAAAGAGACCCCTGTTCAATTCTTGAATGCGTTCTTCAGCCAGGCTTAATACTAAATTCTTGTCAATCATTGTAAAAAAAGAGGGGACTTTCGTCCCCTCATTATCGTTTATCTTATTGCAAAGATAGGGTAAAACTCCGTAACTACCAAATACAAAAAATTCCTACTAATTTTGGGACATGCTAATTGAGTTAAATGATACTATTGTCTCCGCTGAGATTTTCAAGCGAAAATTTGTGTGTGACCTTACTGCATGTAAAGGAGCATGTTGTATTGAAGGTGATGCCGGCGCACCGCTAACAACCGAGGAGGTAACTAATATTGAAAACGATTTAACGCATATTATACCTTTTATGCGGAAAGAAGGCATTGACGCAGTAACTAAAAATGGGGTATCCTATTTAGACCAAGAGAACGAACCAGTTACCATGTTAGTAGACGGTAAGGAGTGTGCATTTGTTTTTTTTGATGCGAACCAAACGGCCCTATGTGCAATCGAAGCAGCGCACCGTGCAGGAAAAATCGATAACATTAAGCCTATATCTTGTTCGCTCTATCCAATTCGGGTTAAACAATATCACGATTTTAAGGCCTTGCAATTGGACGAATGGAAGATTTGTGAATCGGCATGTTCCTGTGGGGAAAAACTCAATGTGCCCGTTTATAAATTTCTTAAAGAACCCTTAATAAGAGCATTTGGAAAAGCTTATTATGATGAATTGGAATTAGTAGCTCCTGAAATCGAACAGATTGAGCCATAAAAAAAGCCCCTTTCGGGGCTTTATAATATCTATTAATGTTCTACTTCTCCTTCAGCTAGGGGAACATCCTGAGGAATAAAATCATCTGCTGCACCTGGCTTAGAATAATCATACGGCCAACGGTGTACCACTGGTAAAGCACCTGGCCAATTTCCATGCATATGCTCCACTGGAGTAGTCCATTCAAGCGTGTTAGATTTCCAAGGGTTCTGTGGTGCTGCTGGACCTCTGTAAATGCTGTAGAAGAAATTAAATAAGAAGATTAACTGACCCAATGCGGCAATAATTGCGAAAACAGTTATTACAACGTTTAAGTCCATAATCATATTGAATGATTCGGTGTCAAATTCACCATAAACTGAATAATCATAATAACGTCTTGGCGCACCAGCAAGTCCAACAAAGTGCATCGGGAAGAATACGCCATAGGCACCAACAATGGTAATCCAAAAATGCGCATAGCCCATTCGATTATTCATCATTCGGCCATACATCTTAGGGAACCAATGGTAAACACCAGCAAACATTCCAAATACCGCAGACATACCCATTACTATATGGAAGTGGGCCACAACAAAGTAGGTGTCATGTATTGCAATATCTAACGCCGAATCTGCCAAAATAATCCCTGTTACACCACCGGTAATAAAGGTAGAAACCAAAGCAATCGCAAACAACATGGCTGGAGTGTATACTATTGATCCTCTCCATAAGGTAGTGATGTAGTTAAACACTTTAACTGCGGAAGGAATTGCAATTAATAAGGTTGTAAATACAAACACACTTCCTAAAAATGGATTCATCCCCGTTATAAACATGTGGTGACCCCATACGATAAAGGATAAGAAACCAATCGCCAGAATTGATCCAATCATAGCCTTATATCCAAAGATCGGTTTTCTTGCATTGGTTGCAATAATCTCTGAAGATAACCCAAGCGCAGGAAGCAATACAATGTAAACTTCTGGGTGACCTAGGAACCAGAATAAATGTTGGAATAAAAGCGGGGAACCACCGTGGTTCGTGAGCATTTCGCTACCAACCATAATATCAGACAAATAAAAGCTTGTACCTGCCATACGGTCCATAATAAGTAACAATGCCGCCGATAATAAAACAGGGAAAGATAATACCCCTAGAATAGCTGTAACGAAAAACGCCCAAATTGTTAACGGCATTCTTGTCATAGTCATTCCGGTAGTACGTAAATTCAATACGGTTACGATATAGTTCAAACTTCCGATCAAAGAACCAGCAATAAATATAGCCATCGAAACCAACCACAAAGTCATTCCGAATCCAGATCCTGAAACTGCTTGCGGTAAGGCAGACAATGGTGGGTATACTGTCCACCCTGCCATCGCAGGACCATTACCAATGGTTCCCCAATCCCCAGGGAAATCAATGCCGAAAACGGATCCATTCATTACAAATAATGAAAGGAACATAATTAAAGAAGACAATAGGAAAAACCAATAGGACAACATATTCAAGAATCCAGAAGCCATATCACGAGCTCCCAACTGCAAAGGAATTAGGATGTTGGAAAAGGTTCCAGAAAGTCCACCGGTTAGGAGGAAAAACACCATGATGGTTCCGTGTATGGTAACCAATCCAAGATACATGTCTTCTTTCAGTACGCCTTCTGGGGCCCACTGATCTCCTAAAAAGAAATTCAAAAAGTCTGAACTTTCTCCTGGCCATGCCAATTGAATTCTAAATAAAATAGATAAGAGCATAGCTACTAATCCCATAAAAACAGCAGTTATTAAGAACTGCTTACCAATCATTTTATGGTCTTGGCTAAAAATATATTTTGAAACAAAACTTTCTTCATGATGATGATCATGGTGATCATGAGAATGTACATCGTGTGCTGCTGAAGCCATGTTTATTGAGTTTAAATCTTTATTAATTAATTCATTGCTGTTTTAACGGTATCCTTTGCAGGTGCAACGGTTGCTGCCGGAGGTGCTGGCGCAGGAAAATAGGTGGCCTTAAAGTTTTTGGCTGCCCTTCCTTTCATCCATGCATTATACGCTGCCTCATCTAATACGACTACCATTAACTTCATTTTATAATGCGCTCCACCGCAAATTTTATTACACATTAACACATAATTAAACGTTGGAAGGTTCTTAATGGTTCGCATCTCCGCCGTGGTTTTATTTGGCGTAAACTTAACACGCGTTCCATATCCTGGAACCGTATTCATTTGCGCTCTGAAATGCGGGAAATACGCAGAATGTATAACATCTTTTGAACGAAGAGAAAACTCGTACGGTTTATTTACACATAAATAAAGGGTGTCTTTTTGAATAATATCATCATACGCATGTTTATCCAGAGAGGCATTGTGTGTTGATTTCATTTGTGTTAACAAACGTAATAAACGCTCTTTACTTCCTAAATCCTTTCTAAGAACCGCGGTTAATGAATCGGTTAATACGGTGTCTCGGTTGTTTAGCAACTTTTTAATGTCTAAAATCCCACCTGCTCCTTGACGCATAGCCAATATAGATGAATCTATTGTCGCCGCTGTCATTAGTCCTAATTCGTTGTTTCCGAGAATCAATTTATAATCCGTTTTACCTAAGGTATTATCTCCTCCTGCGTAACGCGCAGTCCAATCAAATTGTTTAGAATAAAGCTCAACCTGGATAGCATCTTTTGGAGAGGCGGAAGTTACTTCATTCCAAGTTCTTAACCCTAAAATAATTATCACAGCAAGAACAGCAGCTGGTACCACAGTCCATAACATCTCTAATTTGTTGTTGTGCGGATAATAGTATGCCTTAACTCCTGGCTTCTTTACATACTTAAAAGAGAAAAAGAACAACAAGAAGTTCGTTAAAAAGAAGATTGCTATAATAATAACAAAGTTCAAATTCAACAACCAATCTGTTGCCTCTCCTTGAACAGATGCTGCAGGACCTCTACCGGTCCATCCGTACTTCATCATCAAATAGATGAACCCACCAAACTGAAATACCATAAAGGCAAGCATCAGCTTAGAGTTCAAGTAATTATCACGGGTTGGGATTTCATGTTCACCATGTTTTCTCAACTTTGCCGTTAATTCATAAACCCGAACAAGCTGTGATATGGCAATAGCTCCTATTACCACGATCAAGATCATTATCAATTTATTTTCCATTTCTTCCGCTAATTTTCATTAAAATTCATGATGTATACTCTCATCCAAGAACGGGTGATTCACCGGCGTTAATGGAGCTTTCGATAGATTCTTTAACAAAATCAAAATAAATATTCCAGCCATCATTATTGGTAAGCCTATTTCTAACATCCCAATATGCCAATTTGCACCAAGTGAACCTCCGGATACCATAATATAAACATCTAGCCAATGTCCAATTAAAATCACCAATCCAACAAACATTAATACTCCAGCATCTCGTTTCGCATCTCTTGACATTAAAATCAACATCGGGAAAACAAAGTTTATAAAGAACATCCCAAAATACAGGTACTTATAGTTTTCTGTTCGCATCACATAGTAAACGACCTCTTCACCAATGTTTGCATACCAAATTAGCATATACTGTGAGAACCATAAATATGACCACAGGAAAGAAATAGCAAAAATCCATTTACCAATGTCATGAATATGCGAATCATTTACATTCTCTAAGTAACCAAGCTTTTTTAAATAGATTGTGGTTAATACAATAACAACCATAGCGGAAACCCACATTCCTGCGAAGGTATACCATCCAAACAAGGTGCTATACCAGTGTACATCAATCGACATTAACCAATCCCATGCAGATGTTGAACTAAATACCGCGAAAAACACTAAGAAGGTGGCTCCTTTTCTATAGTTTGTAAAATGGATTTCGGTTCCGCCTACTTGATCCTCCAGCAACGAACGCTTTCTAAATCCGCGCAAGAACAATAAATACACCGCGAAGTATACTAACGTACGAATCCAAAAGAATGCAAGATTTAAGTACGGCGACTTTCCTTGAATTAGCTTGTCCTCAGCCACGGTATGAGAATCCATCCATGTATAGATGTGTGCACCTTTCATAAATGAAATGGTTAATAAAACAACCCCAAATATTCCAATACCATAAGGCAAATAAAGAGCTACGGATTCAATTACACGCTTTACTACTGCATACCAACCAGCTTCAGTAGCGTAATTTAAGGCTAGAAAAAACAACGCACCTAAGCCAATTGCAAAAAAGAAAAAGGCATTGATTAAACCATTCGTCATAAGGCGAGTTACAAAATGTGCTTCACCAATGTTGCTAATAATTCCAACAATGGCTAATAAGGCTCCAACCCCAATCAGTCCGAAGGCTGTGTTTTTCGCTTTTTTAGTAATTGTAAATTCCATGATCTTAGTTTTGTTTTGTTGTATCCTTGACAGCAGTAGTACCATCCGCATTAAACTTCCCGTAATCAGCTGATTGGAAGGTTCTGATGTAATGAATTACTGTCCATATTTCCTTTTTATTCAATAAGGAACGGTGCGCTCCCATCATGCCTTTTCCATAATATATCGAATAAAACATTTGGCCATCAGATAAAGCCGCTCGTTCTGCATAATTAGGTACACCTGAGTACGCCCCAGAAGTAACCATTGGGCCGTTACCATCTCCTTTCTCTCCGTGACAGTGCTGACACATCGCGGTGAACAATTCCTTTCCTTTTCCTAAAATTGCTTCTGCATTTCCGGCATTGAGCAGCAACATGTTTTTGTCCGCTGCCGCAGCCGCGTAATGATCTTCTCGCGTGAGTTGATCATTGTACATTCCGTGGCTAGCTTTAAATGACTCATTCGCCAAGCGAGCATATGGCATCATTAATCTAACATCTGCGCTATCCATATCAAATAAATATGGGATAGTAAATGAAGGAGGAGCCATTGCCATTAAGCGGGTTTTCTTTGATTCATCGATTCGACCACGAACTTCGCCATAATCAACATAGGCTTCAATCGCTGGTGAACGATACATATCGGGCATATACTCTAGACCCGGGCTATCTGCATTGGATGTACAAGAACTCAAAATGAGTACACTTACGGCTACAGTTCCAACTATTTTCAAAAAGGACTTTTTCATTATTCTCCTTAATTCTTATTCGATTATTTTCTTATCTAACTCAACAAATCCAGTGTCTTTTAACAACTCATCCAATTTCTCTTCTGAAACACCATGGTTATCAGACAACCGAATTTCCATTACAAATTTATCATCTGTTGTTCTCGGGTCTGGGTTTTGTGCAGGCATACCTGGTAAGGTTCTATTAAGCAACAAGTAGGTTATTGCCATACCATGCGCAGCACACAACACCGTAAATTCAAAAGAAATCGGAATGAACGCCAATATGTTCTCTACATAAGAGAAATTTGGTTTACCACCAATGTTCATTTTCCATTCAACTACCATGAAATAGTACATTCCAATAGTTGCAAGGGTCAATCCCGTTAATCCATATAAGAACGCCATGATTCCAAGGCGTGTTCCTTTAACACCGATAATTGGATCAATCCCGTGAATTGGGAACGGGCTGTAAACTTCCGAAATTTTAACCCCTCCAGAGACCAACTTCTTAGCGCTTGATTTAAGCACCTCGTCGTCTCCATACATTGCATATATTACTTTATCTGACATAATCCGATATTAATGATGTTTATGATAATCAGGTGATTCTTTATACGATTGTCCCGATCC
This sequence comes from Crocinitomicaceae bacterium, assembly GCA_044347515.1. Taxonomy (GTDB): domain Bacteria; phylum Bacteroidota; class Bacteroidia; order Flavobacteriales_D; family Crocinitomicaceae; genus UBA952. Next base: position 38,047 of record JBIKUO010000008.1, read on the forward strand.
TTTAAGGATTGTTTTAACCTCATTCAATGCTAGCACAGGGAAATAACGTGCGAACAACAAGAAAAACACAAAGAACAAGCCAATGGTACCTACGTAAACTGCGATATCGATGTGGCTCGGATAGTGCATACTCCAAGCAGCTGGAATGTAATCTCGATGAATTGATGTTACAATAATTACGTAACGCTCAAACCACATACCGATATTCACAACAATTGAAATAAAGAAAGTAAATAATAAACTTCTTCTCAATTTTCTAATCCACATAAGTTGTGGTGAAATCACGTTACATGTCATCATCGACCAATAAGCCCACCAATATGGACCCGTTGCACGATTTAAAAATGCATATGCTTCATACTCGACACCTGAATACCACGAAATAAAAAGTTCTGTAATGTATGCAGTTCCAACAATTGAACCCGTAACCATAATTACAATGTTCATATATTCCACGTGCTTTGTATGAATATAGGCTTCTAAATTCATCGCCTTACGCATGACAAGCAATAAGGTTTGTACCATGGCGAACCCAGAGAATACTGCACCCGCAACAAAATAAGGTGGGAAAATCGTCGTATGCCACCCAGGAATTACTGAAGTAGCAAAGTCAAAAGATACAATCGAGTGAACGGAGAATACAAGTGGGGTTGCTAAACCAGCTAACACTAACGAAACCAACTCAAACCGATTCCAATGTTTTGCTCTACCAGACCATCCAAAGGATAAGATTGTGTACATGCGTTTTGCCACAGGCTTTTTGGCACGGTCACGAATGGTAGCAAAATCTGGAATTAATCCGATATACCAAAACACTAAGGATACTGATAAATAGGTAGAAATCGCAAATACGTCCCATAATAAAGGCGAGTTAAAGTTAACCCATAGTGAACCAAAATGATTTGGAATCGGAAGAACCCAATAACCGACCCACAAACGCCCCATGTGAATTAAAGGGAATGTACCTGCCATAAATACCGCAAAAATCGTCATCGCCTCAGCAGATCGGTTAATTGCCATTCTCCATTTCTGACGGAAAAGCAATAACACCGCAGAAATTAAGGTACCTGCGTGACCAATACCTACCCACCATACGAAGTTTGTAATATCCCAAGCCCAACCGATGGTTTTGTTCAATCCCCAAACACCGATACCTGTTCCAAGTAGATATAAGATCGATCCAACGCCATATAATCCAATGATTAATGCGATGGCAAATAAGATATACCACATTTTGGGTGCTTTACCTTCAATCGGACGACAAACATCTTCGGTTACGTCGTGATATGTTTTATTCCCAAGGATTAGGGGTTCCCTAATTGCTGCTTCCTTTTGCATTGTACTTGCTTTTAGTTTCTGTAAATATCTTAGTTTCTAACTTTTACTTTATACCAAACATTCGGTTTAACTCCAACCTCTTCTAGGGCTTGGTATGCTCTATTGTCTGAAGAGCTTGCTTTAACTGCAGAGCTATCATCATTCCAATCACCGACTATAATGGCATTCGTAGGACAAGCTTCAGAACAAGCCGTCGCTAATTCACCATCTTTAACCGGTCTTGCCTCTTTTTTGGCCGTAAGTTTAGTGCTTTGAATTCGTTGAACACAGAATGAACATTTCTCCATTACCCCACGAGTCCTTACTGTAACATCTGGATTAAGCACCATACGGCCTAAATCATCTTGCGCAGGATTTACTTCTGTAAATTTCTTATATGAAGGGTAATTAAACCAGTTAAATCGTCGCACTTTATACGGGCAGTTGTTTGCACAATAACGTGTCCCGATACATCGGTTGTAAGCCATTTGGTTCAAGCCTTCATTGCTATGGGTCGTTGCGGCAACTGGACAAACTGTTTCACATGGCGCATGATTACAATGATGGCACATCAATGGCATGTGAACAACAGCTGGATTCGCTGCGGCTTTTTCTGCTTCTGAGTAATTAAAATCGTCCTCATTTGCTTTTTTACCAATGGTGGACTCTTGAGTTGATGCGTAATATCTATCGATTCTCAACCAATGCATTTCACGACCTCGTCTAACCTCATCTTTACCAACAACAGGTACATTATTTTCTGATTGACAAGCAACTAAACAAGATCCACAACCAATACAAGAGGATAAATCAATGGTCATTCCCCATCGGTGACCAACTTTCTCAATTGGATGCGCATTCCATAAGTCAAACTCTTCAAGTGGAGCCTCTTCATGGTGACCATGCTCATTTAATCGCTGCAATTTATGAATCGGATTAAATTCTTCTCGATCTCCTTTCAAAAAGGTTGATAAGGTAGTTTCTCTTACGATAGAATCACGACCCATCACCGTATGATGAATTTGTGTAGCTGCAATTAAGTATTCTCCTTCAGACTTAGCAATAGTTGCGCTAGCCGTATATGAAGGCAAACCATTTGCAGCTCCTATGCACGGATATACATTAACTCCAATTGCTTTTCTATTTCCTTTCTCGTCTAACTCATAGCCACCGTATTCCTTCGTTTGATATGCACCACGGCCGATTTTTTCACCGTTTGCACCGCGTCCATAACCCAACGCAATTCCAACGGTATTGAATGCTTGTCCTGGTTGAGGATAAACCGGAAGTGTTACTTTTTGTCCATTCACAGTAACAGTAGCCATATTCAAGCCATGTTCTTGGTCATAGGTTGTTACGTATCCCATTTTTTCCATTTGAACTGGATTCATGGTAATGTAGTTATCCCAAGTAACCTTAGAAATTGGATCTGGGAGCTCTTGCAACCACGGATTACTTGCTAAACCTCCGTCGCGAATTCCTGTTTTCTGATAAAAAACAACTTCCCAATCACCACCCTTAGTACTTGCAGTAGAGGCAACAGCTTTGTAAGCAAATGTTGAAACAGGTGCATTAACAGTTGCACAACTGTTGTGCGTTAACATTGAAAAATCAGCATTACCCAAGGTTAAAGCCGTTGTTTTAATCGCATCATAAGCAACTGTAGAATCTTTTCCATTACGAGTTGCTGCACCTGCCCAAACCAATACAGATTCTAGCGCAGCATAGGTATCACCTAATGGACGGATTGTAGGTTGAGCAACTGCATAATGATTCGCTTTTGGCATAAAATCATTCCAACCTTCTAATTGGTGATGGTCAGGGACAATATATGTTGAAACCGACGCACTTTCATCCGCATATCTCGATGTAGAGACATACATTTTCAAACCATCTAATCCTTTTCGTAATTTATCTCCTTTTGAGGAGGTATAAACCGGATTGGCGCCTAGATTTATTAATACATCAGGACCTTTACCAGCAATAATCGAATCAAAAAGCAGATTCGCCTCCTTGTCATTCGATTGGAAAAGTCTAACATCATTCGTTAAATCAATCGTTGTTCCGTAAACATTCAATTGATTATTAATTGCGTTAGTCAATACTTGCTCTGCTTCGTTATTGGAACCACAGACAACTAAAGATTCTTTTTTGCTTGACTTAAGCGCGGCAATTGCAGCGTCAGCCACTTTTTTCGCATCACCGGATAAAGCACTTGAAACTAAGGTAGAACCGCCAAGACTTTTGAGTATATATGCTAAAACATTGGCTGATTCTGATGGTTTAATCTGCGCTCTTCCATCGGCATTCGAACCTGTAATGGACATAATGGATTCAAACTGATAATGCTTAGACATTCCTTTACCTGGAAGTCTATTCACACCATATTGAACCGCATATTCATTACTCAACAACCACGTGCTTAAAAAGTCTGCACCAACGCTTACTATGGTTTTAGCCTTTGAGAAATCATACGAAGGAATTACAGCAGCTCCGAAATTCAATTCGTTTGCTTTTCGAATTGCGCCATAAGAAACACCATCGTATTGAACCACTTTTACCTTAGAGGCACCATTCACCGAATATGCCGCAGCCATCGTTGAAATCGCTGTGTTCAAGGAAGGACTGATTACTGTAGGGGTTAATAACACAATTTCTTTAGCACCCTTGAGTGCAGATAAAATTGCTTTATCTGCCTTATCAACAGAAACATTAGCATCAACTCCTTTGGATCGCACACCATTCAGTCTTTCGCTATCATACAATCCTAAAACGGATGCAATAATTTGTGGGTTTGTTCCACCTTTGGTAAAACCAAAATCCTTGTTTCCTTTGATGAAAATAGGACGTGCCTCTCTAGTTTTCACGAGAATGCTAGCGTATGACATGCCATCATAATACGTCGATGCATACCATGTAGCAACACCCGGTGTTACATCTTCGGGCTTATTCACGTAGGGAACTGCTTTTGTCACTGGTGCTTCACACGCAGCCAAAGTTGCTGCCGCTACTGAGAATCCTAAAAACTTAAGGAAATCTCGACGACCTGTTGAAGACTCAGCTAATTGCTCATCAACCAAAAACTGCTCAACAGAGTTCTGATATGGGAACTCATTATCACGATGTTTTGTAAATTCAGGAGTTTGATTTAACTCTTCAATTCCTTTCCAATATTTCTTTGTTACTTCCATAACTTGTTTTATTCGCTATAGTAAATTAATAGTGACATTTAGCACATTCCCAACCACCCAATTCATTGACAGTTAATTTACCGTCATTGGTTAAGTATTTTCTGTATAGGGCTTTGTTTTTCTTCAAACGGCTATGTATTTCGTCATAATATGCGTTTTTGCCGTCACCAACAGTAACCTCTTTGGCTCCGTGGCATTCGATACACCATCCCATGGTTAGGGTAGCTTTCGTCAATTTAATATTTCCTTCGATTTTATTTAACTCCTCGATAGGCTGAACCTTTGCGGTTTCTTTCATTTGGGTCATATCACCGTGACATTGTTTACAATCAACGCCACCCACTACTACGTGCTGAGAGTGATTAAAATAAACGTGATCCGGTAAAACGTGTACTTTATTCCATACCAGTGGCTTGCCTTTGGTATTTCTGTATCCACCTGCAGGACCAAACTTAGTATCCCAACCCGCAGCAGCATAAATCTTCTTAATTTCTCCAGCGAATGGTTTTCCTTCACCGTTGATTTGTTTATGGCAATTCATACACACATTTACAGTTGGTAATCCTGCATGCTTTGACTTCGTAACCGAGTTGTGGCAATATTTACAATCAATGCCGTTCTCGCCGGCATGTCGAGAGTGTGGGAAAGCAACAGGCTGCGACGGTTGATAATTTTCCATCACGTTAATTGAATACAAGCTTTTGAAAACAACCACCAACACTGCTATTGTCAACACCAAGCCAACTAAACCGGTAATGCCACGGTATTTCCACGCCGTTGATTTAAACTCTTCCCAATAGGTTAACTCGTTATATTTCTCATCACCGGTACTTGCTACTTTGAGTTGACGACGAACACCACCAACGCTTAGAATAATTACGATAAACAACACGGCTAAGATTAACCAAACAAAGCCTAATCCGCCTTCTTCTTCTTCACCATCAGCCGGTGCATTTGGATCTACTGCACCATCTTTAGCTGCCGCAGGGTCTTCTTTAGGCTGTGCGTCAGCATAATCTAAAATTTGATTCACTTGATCATCCGTCAAATCCGCAAAAACCGTCATTTGCGAACCACCGTATTCCTTAAATACAGCAGCTGCTCTTTTTGACGCTCCACTTGCTCTCAATGCGGCATTGTTTTGAACCCATTTAGTGATCAAATCCCCTTCACCTGCGTCAATCCATCGTTGACGTGCACCGTTGAGCATTGGGCCCGTACCGTTTTTGTGAATTTGGTGACAACTGGAACATTTTGATTTAAAAAGCGCTTCTCCTTGCGCATTTAGGGTGTGTTGAACAAAAATGGTAACACACAAGAAAGCAAACAACCTAAGGGATTTCGCCATTGTAACTTGTTGAATATTAGATATTTTCATGAAACTAGTTTCTAAATTCTCGTTTTAAAAAGCGCATTTTAACACTTTTTCACGTTGCAAATTTACACGAATAGAGAAATTTCATGACACATTCATGACAAAAAAAGCGGACAAGAATTAATTTATAATCATTCTAAATAAGGAAAAAACCAAAGCTGCTTGTAAGTTGATGAAAGTTAATACCTTTGGCTTATGTTAAATCGTAGTTTTCTCAAGCGCCATATACTTATACTTCTACTTATGTTTAGTATCAATGTCATTGGGCAGCTCACGCCGCACAGTGATCCGATCATTGATCGGAGTATAGACAGCAATAAACACTATCGAAATGAACTGTCGGGATACAGAATTCAATTGGCGTTTGATAGCGATAAACAACTAATTGACTCACTTCGATTGAAATTTATTACCACGTATCCGAAGATCGAGGCATATATTAGTTTCGAAGCACCTTATTTCAACTTTATGGTGGGTGATTATCGCAGCGAGATTGAGGCGAGTTTATTCAAACAACAACTCCTTGGCGCTTATCCCCTGACCGTTATTCAGCGCACCCGCATTAAGCTGCCGCGAATAGACTAGTTATCATTAAAAATGCGCCCAGCCCTGTGCTTTTATTTCATGGATCGATCCTGCTTGGTCCATTAGTTGAGCAAGACCATGTTCTTCTGTAAAATATCCAATCGGAGTAAAATGCGGATTGCCTTTAAGTGTTAAAAAATCCTGTTGAGATACTGAAAACAACAATTCATACTCTTCTCCGCCGTTCATAGCGCAGGTAAGCGGAGAAAGATTAAACTCGGGAGCCAGCAACATCGTGTCTTCATGATAAGGCAATTTTTCTTCGTGTATTATACATCCTAAATTGCTAGCAGCGCACAAATGTTTTAATTCCGAAGCGAGTCCATCTGAGATATCAATCATGGCACTTGGCACGACACCCAGCTGCTGCAACAGGGAAATCACATCCTTGCGTGCCTCAGGCATTAACTGCTTTTTAATCAAAGGATCATATGGTGCCAATTCCGGTTGAATGTTCGGATTTGCAAGAAACACACTTTTCTCACGTTCCAAAATCTGCAAGCCCAAATATGGACGGCCTAAATCCCCTGAAACCATAATAATATCATTGGTTTTAGCACCTTTCCTATATGAAATTTTTGATTTTTCAACCTTACCAATCGCCGTTACTGACAGCATTAGTCCTTTTGAAGAACTACTGGTATCTCCACCCACTAAGTCAACTTGAAAATGTTCACAAGCCTTTTGAATCCCTTCATACAATTCTTCAATTGCCTCTAATGGGAAACGACTCGACAAGCCAATGTTTACGACGACTTGCTCAGCCATGCCATTCATAGCATACACATCAGAAATACTGGCAGAAATCGCTTTATATCCCAAATGCTTCAACGGGACATACATGAGGTCAAAATGAATATTCTCTAAGAACAAATCAGATGACACCAGCGTATAGGTTGATTCATCGCGTTCTATGACGGCGCAGTCATCTCCTATACCCAAAACTGTAGATGAATTAGCGGCATTAAAAGCAGCCGTTAGATGGTTTATCAAACCAAATTCCCCGAGACTTTCAATGCTTTTTTTTTCTAGGTCTTCTTTCATAAGGTGGTAGATTGGTGTTGAGCCAGTGATAATTCTTTAATAAAAACAAAAACCCTGATTGCTCAGGGTTTTTATTGTTGACCCACTAGGGCTCGAACCTAGACTCTTCTGAACCAAAATCAGACGTGTTGCCAGTTACACCATGGGTCATTGGGTGCGCAAAGTTAGGAACTTTATTTAATTTTCAAAAAATCCAAATTGAAATTTATCTGTGGAATTTTCACTCAACGCGATATATTCCTAAATTCGCATTCATATATTATTCTTTTTATCATGAACTTTAAAAAGCTTAACACCTTAACCGGATGGTTTGTTTTTGCTATTGCAACAAGTGTTTACCTAATGACCATGGAGTCTACAGCAAGTTTGTGGGATTGTGGTGAGTACATTACGGCGGCTTATAAACTAGAGGTGGGCCACCCTCCAGGTGCTCCATTGTTCATGGTACTTGGCAGACTGTTTTCTTTTTTCGCTGCGCCAGAATCTGTTGCACTTTGGATTAACGCGTTGTCAGCCATTTCAAGTTCATTAACTATTCTCTTTATGTTTTGGTCTATGAGTCTTTTGTTAAAGAAGCTCGTAATCAATCAAAAAGGTGAATTAGGAAATGCTGATGGAACCATGGTAATTGTAGCTTCGGCAATTGCTGCCTTAGCCTACACCTTTTCTGATTCCTTTTGGTTTTCTGCTGTTGAAGGCGAAGTGTATGCCATGGCGTCACTTTTTACTGCAGTAATTTTTTGGGCCGCCTTGAAGTGGGACGAAGAAATGAATTTAGTAGAAAACCATCAAGCAAGTCCAAACCGATGGATTTTAATTATTTTCTTCATGTTAGGTTTGGCTGTTGGAGTCCATTTACTTGGTATTCTTGTAGTTCCTGCTATTGGATATTTAATTTACTTCAATGTATCCAAAAACCTTTCATGGGGCTGGTTTATTCTCACCGGAGTGATTTCAGTGTTTGCCCTTGGGTTCATTCAAGAGGCTATTATCCCAGGATCTATTGCACTTGCCAGTTCTTTTGAGGTGTCTTTTGTAAATTCTTTCGGGCTTCCATTTTTTAGCGGCACCTTATTCTTCTTCATATTATTAATCGGAGTTTGTGTTTTTGCCATTCGATATGCAAGAAAAAAGCAACACACCATTTTGTATAATACCATCATGGGTCTTACCGTATTGCTAATTGGTTACGGATCTTTTGCAGTCATCGTTATCCGGTCAAATGCCAATACCCCATTGGATGAAAATGACCCAGAAAACTTAGTAACACTTCACTCTTATTTGAAACGAGAGCAATATGGCTCTAATCCAATATTTTTTGGCCAGTATTGGAATTCATTTCGTTTAAACGAAACGTCAGACGAAAATGGTCAACCACGCTTAACATCAAAGGATGGATGGGGAGATCTATCACCTTATTACCTCAGACGATTTGTTGTTCAAGAAGGAGAAGCCGATGTTAAGGCCTTTATTAAAGAAGCTGATGCGAAGGCTTGGACTAACAAAAATAAAGGGGCTTTTACCATAACGGAAAAGTACTATGAAAGCAATAGCTCCATTAGAATTGGCGCTGAACCAGCGTATGCGCAAACCACCATTTTCCCAAGAATGTATGCAGAAACACCGCAGCACATTCAAGGATATAAGGAATGGAGTGGCTATGATCCAGCTGACGGAGCCGGTGATGAATTAGGGAGAGACGGGATGCGTCTTCCCACCATGGGAGAAAACCTTACCTACTTTTTTAGATATCAAGTGAACTGGATGTATGTGCGCTATCTTCTCTGGAACTTCTCTGGACGTCAAAACGATATTCAAGGACACGGAGATAACATGAGAGGAAATTGGATTAGTGGCATTGATTGGGTGGATTCTCCAAATGTGGGTCCATCAGAAGCACAGCCTTTCTATACCAGCGAAAACCCGGCTCATAACCGCTTCTTTTTAATTCCTTTTGCATTTATAATCTTGGGTATATTTTTCCATTTTTATCGCGCACCGAAGGATGCCTTTGTTTTGACCTTAGCGTTTCTTTTTACAGGATTAGCCATCGTTGTGTACCTGAATCAGAAGCCACTCGAACCTAGAGAGCGGGATTATGCATATTCCGGGTCCTTTTATTTCTTTGCGATGTGGTTAGCGTTTGGTGTGTATGCCCTGTATGACTTTATTGTTTCGATCGATAAAAAATTAGTTTTGAAACTCTCCTATTATTTCGGAGGAGGATTTTTACTGTTTTTAATCGCGGGTTATGGGCGCATGTGGTTTGTTCTAACGGTTTTAATTGCATTACTTATTGGCCTTTCTTACCTATTGAGTAAAGCCAAACTGAGTGGTAGAGCCCCGGTCATGATTATTGGCTTGTTGGGTTTATTGGCCCCTATGCTTATGGGTACACAAGGTTGGGACGATCACGACCGCAGTGGGAAAACATCCGCGCGCGATTTAGCATACAACTATTTAAATTCTTGTAAAAAGAATGGTATCTTATTTACTAACGGGGATAATGATACATTCCCCTTATGGTATCTGCAAGAAGTTGAAGGGAAACGAACAGACGTTCGCGTGTGCAACCTATCGCTTATGGGCACTGATTGGTATACAAATCAAATGAAAATGAAGGCCTATGAATCCGAACCGTTGCCAATTGCTTATCGTGAAGATCAAATTTTAATGTATTCTGGGAACACGGATCAAGTATATTTCTTGCCTTTGCTAGAACTCATTGGTCTGAGTAATGATGAGGCGCTTTTGAAAAAAGTAATCGAGCTTAGGTTAAAGAAAAACAAAACGGTAGCAACACAAGTTGTAAATTATTTCAATAGCAAAATGGGAATGTTGCGGAGCTCATTCTCCGTAACTCAACCGAATCTTCAAGGTGCCTTTGATAAAACATGGAGTCAAATCACATCGAACGACACCGTGAATCTAGCACAAAACATAATCGGAAAATTCACGGGAATAAGCCAAATTTTCAAGAGTGTTCAACAAGGTGCTATTAAAATTGAAGACGGTGCGGCTAAAGAATTACAAACCTTGTTTGATGAATTCGAAAAGCCGTGGATGAGTGTTGACCTAAAAGATGCAATGGACTTCGTTCGAACGGACGAAAACTACATTGTTGATCAAGACGGGAATCACATTTACTTCTTCCCTTCGAGTAAATTCTATTTACCCGTAAATAAACAAAACGTAGTCACTTCAGACATCATCAGTAAAGGTCAATTAAGTCAATGCGCTTCTGAGATTGAATTTGCGTTCAATGAAGACCAAGACCGTTATTTGACTCGAGATGAAGTTATGATGATGGATATTGTAGCGAACAACGATTGGAAACGAGGAATTTACTTCTCAAGTAATCGTGGGTCATCCTTCTCCTTAGCATTATTAAATGGCGGATGGGTAAAACAAGTTGGAATGGCTTATGTACTTAGTCCTGTAAAAACCGCAATAACCGATTTTTATGACCGCAACGAGATGTACAGAACGATTTCTTCTGTTTTCCAATACGGTGACATGGCGAATCCAGATGTCTTAACAGATTATTACGCAAGAAGACATACGACACAATTCCGTGCTAACTTTTTGATTTTAGCGGAGCAGTTTTACCTTCAGAATAATACGAAGAAAGCAATTAGCCTTTTAGATCGTTCACTGGCTGTAATGCCGATTGAAACCGTTATAGATTTTAGCGAAGTAAATACGTGTGATCCTATGAATATGTTGACTTACAATCAGAACAATCGTTCATATCTTTATGGGGATCAAGAAATTCGCGCTAAATGCAGCGGTAATCTAAATGAACACGTTCAGCTTTACTATCTGTGTAAAGCAAATAAAAAAGGTGCTGAACTTGGAAACAAGTTGTTGGATCAGTATGAAACTATTTTGAATTTTTACGAAAAAGCTGACGTTGAGCTAAGTTCAAATACACAAAATACCGAAGACTTGTTTGCCGTAACCGATGCGATTTTCAAAATGTACACAACCTTGGAAGACCCAAAAATTCACGCTGAAAAAAGTGCCTTTGGAATCCGATTAAAAAAGAACATTGATCGCATTTATAAAAAAATTCTACCAAGCATGTCTTCAAAATTAATTGCCATTGGGAATGAAAATGGAGAAGATGCGCGTATGGGGATTGGGGTTTATGGTCAGCGTTTTGATTCAATTACAGGAAACTTAAAAGCGATTGGTGAACATTATGGGTATTTACCAAAATCTATAAAGCCAAACAGTGAACCCGCACCGAATACGACCCTTCCGATGATGCAAGGACAGTAATATGTGGGTTGGAATTTGGCGATTTTCATGGATGAAGTTGCTTTTTCCGCGCTTAGTATGGAATGTTCCAAATGATTCGAATGTCTATTTAACCTTCGATGACGGCCCCCACCCGATTGCAACCCCAAAGGTGTTGGAGGTGTTGAAACATTTTGGTATAAAGGCTACCTTTTTTTGTGTCGGTGCTAATGCTCAAAAATATCCTGAAATCATACGAGAAATTGAACGCGCAGGACATGTGTTAGCGAATCATACCTACCATCATGAAAATGGGTGGACAACACCCGTTGATGTTTACATGGACTCCATAACAAGAACACGCGCGGTAATTAAATCGAATTTATTCCGTCCCCCTTATGGTCGAATTAAGCTCCGAAGTATTTATCGCATTAAGAAGGCTGGTTATCAAATAATCATGTGGTCTTGGCTAAGTAAAGATTATAATACCAGGCTACAAAACACAACCATAATCTCTGCAGCAAAACACATAAAAGCAGGCGATGTATTGGTATTTCATGACAGTCAAAAAACGGAAGAACGAATTGAAGAGCTCCTTATGGAAATCATTCCACGTATTCAATCCAAACAACTAACATTCAGTACATTTGTAACCGAATGAAAAAGCAATCAAACAAGAAAAACACAAGATATTTTCTTGCACTTCTTTCTGCATACATTATCCTGCAATTCTTATGGTGGGGATTCATGCTAATCACGGAAAACCCAAGGAAAGCAACCATGGTCATAGGTGAAGGAAGTGTGTTCCTAGTCATTCTAATTTATGGTATTTGGCGCTATCAATTGAGTATGCAACGAGAACTCTCTTTGCATCAACGTCAATCAAACTTTTTACTTTCCGTTACCCATGAATTAAAAACGCCGATTTCGTCTGTACAGCTTATTCTTCAAACCATTATTAAGCATGAATTAGACCCTGACCAGATACGTATATTCTTGGAAAAGGCATTAGATGAAAATAAAAAGTCAGAATCTTTGATTCAAAATATGCTGCATGCGGCCAGCCTTGAAAATCAACGAATCGAATTGTTTAGAACGGCCATACGAACGGATGAATTCAATCCGGAATTAATGAAGCAACTTCAAGAACGATTTCCCGATTCGGACCTCAGCATAAAAATTCCAAGTTCGTTTATTTTTCAAGCGGATAGATTCATGCTCGAAAGTGTGTTGATTCATTTAGTAGAAAACAGCGTAAAATATGGCGCACAACACGTTGTAATTGAACTTGAAGAAGCAAATAATCGCGTTATAATACAAGTGACAGATGATGGGATAGGAATAACCGAAGCGGATCGTCCATTCATTTATGATAAATTCTTTCGCTCTGGTGATGAAAACAAACGAGAAAAACCAGGAACAGGGCTCGGACTCTTTATCGCAAAACAATTTATTGAATTGCATCAAGGTACATTAACCTACAAAGCGCAATTGCCCAAAGGGTCAATATTCACGATAACGTTACCAAAATGAATAAAAAGGTTGGATTAATAATTCTAGACGGTTGGGGGATAGGAGATCAAACCCAAGCAGATGCTGTTTATCAGGCAAACACCCCTTATATGGATCATCTTATGTCATATTACCCTAACAGTAAACTAACCGCATGTGGCGAAGCTGTTGGATTGCCTGCGGGACAAATGGGTAATTCGGAGGTAGGACACCTGAATATTGGGGCCGGACGAATTGTATATCAAGAATTATCCCGTATAAACAACGCGATAAAAGACCGTAGCTTCTTTATCAACCAAACCTTATTGGATGCACTTGATTACGCGTCTAAGAACCAATGTAAGATACATTTACTTGGTTTAGTTTCGAATGGTGGTGTACACAGCGCGTTTAATCACCTAGAAGCCTTGATTGACCTGTGCAAAGAAAAGGATGCAAAAAAGGTATTCATTCACGCCATCACCGATGGACGTGACTGCGATCCAAAGTCTGCGATCACAGACTTTAAAGCACTTGAACGGAGCCTTACATCGAATATTAAAATTGCATCTGTTATTGGGCGGTATTATGCCATGGATCGAGACCGTCGATGGGAACGTGTTGAGAAAGCGTATAACCTCTATGTAAACGGAGAAGGGGTACTTGTTGCTTCTGCGAAAGAAGCAATTCAAAAATCATATGAACAAGGCATTACTGATGAATTTATCAATCCCATACTTTGTGACCAAGAGGGATTAATTGAGCCGGGTGATGTCGTCATTAGTTTCAATTTCAGAACCGATCGTCCGCGAGAAATAGCCGAAGTACTTTCTCAACATGCCATAGAAGGGTTCAACATGAAGCCGCTGGAGTTGTATTATGTTACCATGACTACGTACGATGAATCCTTTACTAAGATGCATGTGGTCTTTCAAAAAGACAATTTAGCACAAACCTTAGGCGAAGTATTAGCTGCTCATGGTAAAAGTCAGGTACGCATTGCTGAAACTGAAAAATACCCCCACGTGACCTATTTTTTTAATGGAGGGCGAGAAGAGCCCTTTGAAAATGAAGCGCGGTTAATGATTAATTCTCCAAAAGTTGCAACGTATGACTTACAACCGGAGATGAGTGCCGAGGAAGTTAAATCAACACTGATTTCATACGTGAAACAGGAACTTCCCGATTTCTTTTGCCTTAATTTTGCGAATCCTGATATGGTTGGACATACCGGGGTTTATGACGCCATTGTAAAGGCTGTTGAAACCGTAGATAATAACCTGAAAGAAATCATTGAAACCTTGCTTCCTCTGGGATATTCATTTATTGTTATTGCGGATCACGGCAATGCTGATTACGCTTTAAACCCGGATGGAAGCCCGAATACTGCGCACAGTCTAAATCTAGTGCCCTGTGTGTTAGTGGGTGCTGGGAATGAGACCATAACCGATGGAGTATTAGCAGATGTTGCGCCAACCATATTAGCACTCATGGAATTGACGCAACCGAAAGAAATGACCGGAAAATCGCTGAAAAAAAAAGGGGCCTAAGCCCCTAATTCTAATTATTTAATACCAAGTGCCTTTTTAGCTTCGGAATCATTTGGGTCAATACTTAAAACAATTTCGAAATAGTATTTCGACTTATCTGCGTCTTTATCTTGAGATTTTGAATAATAATTTCCGCAATATTTCGATGATTCAAGAATCATTTTCTTATTACTGTCTTTTGTTCGCTCTTCGGGTTTAACAACCTCAATCACCTTTAAGTAATATGGTAATGCGAGCCATTTATCATAGTTCGGATCTAAGGCGGAATTGCAACGGCCTCTCCACCAAAACGACGGAGCATAATTCGGTGAAATTTGAGCTACTTGGGCAAAAAGAGTATCTGCTTCTTTGTAGGCTTTCGGCCCGGCATAATAGCATTGACCCAAATTGTATAATTCTGTAGCAGTTAATGCAATCATGCTTTGTCTTCGTAAATATGTTTCAATTGCCTTATCATATTTTTTCATTTTATAGTAAGACTTTGCAATTTCAAGGGTTAACTCTTTGGCTGCATTTTCATTCATCCCCGCTGCACGTTCCCATTCCAATAAACCCAGTGAATCCTGACCAAGTTTCATCAACAAGGACCCTCTGATTTTGTAGTCTATAAAGTTAATGTTTGCTGCTGGTACCAAGGTGAAAAAGCGATCACTTGCATCAAGGCCATATTGTGCGCCTCCTTTGTAATCTTGACATTCTGCATAAGACCCAGCCAACATTCGTTCTGTATAAAAATTACGGAACCCGGCTTGGTTAATCGTGTTAACCTCTTCAATTACCTCACAATATTGCTTTGCAGCATACATGGCATTTACATAACGGTATCTTGATTCTACATTGTTGTTGAGTGCTAAATACTTCTTCCAGTTTTCAATGGCTAAAGGCATTTTCTTGAAACGCATGAACATCTCGGCACGTTCGCGATACGCAGGAGCAAAGGTTGAATCGATTGCAATTGCTTCTTTGTATATTTTGTTAGCCTCCTCATAATTCTGAGCGGCTTGATAAATGTTCGCAACTCGCAATTTTCCACGAGGTGAATTCTTATTAATGTCCAATACGATGTTGTAGCTTTTTATAGCTGGGCTCGCATCTTGAGGGGTTTTAGCATATAACGCATCACCTTGGAGTAGGTAATTATCCTCATTCTTAGGGTCTTTAGTTATTGCCTCCTGAAGCAATGTCAAGGCTTGATCAAGGTCTTTATTTTCAGACTCGATATACATTTCTGCAATTCCACGAATTACTTCAGCTCTCTTAAGGTTTGTTTTCTTTCTTTTAGTAAGCTCCATGGCTTTCAATACCTCTCCTTGAGCACCCGCCTTATCTCCTTTAAGCCAAAGCACACGGAATCTACCAATCAACGGCATCGGCGTAAGGTTATCCATCTCATATCCTTTATTCCATATGAGAATTGCTGAGTCCACCTCTCCTTTCTCAAAGTAACAATCGCCATAGTAAAAATACACATCGCCATTGCTTGGTTCCTTGTCGGCTAGCGCTTTGAAATCAATTAAAGCGTCGGCATAACGCTCATTTTCTGTTTTTTTAATTGCTTCACTCAAGGTTTGAGCAAACAAACCACTTACAGAAAGAAATAGTGCAGAAAATAATACTGTTGTTTTCATGATATAAAATTTAAAACTCGCATACAATTGCTTTGCCAAAGTTACTTTGGAATTCGGTTAACGCAAAGAAATTAATGAAAAATTACTGTGTTGTTAGTTGAATTAGTCTTACCGGAGCCTTAGCCGGCACTAATTCGGATTTTTGTATTATTAATTGCCCTTTCTCTCCGATCATAAATAAAACAAATCCTGTATTTAATCCTGATCGATTTCCTTTATTAATCATCCACATTTCTCGATGTAATGGATACTCTTTTGTCCAAATTGTACCTGCAAATGGTTGAAACCCTTCTTCGCCATCATGCTGACTTACGTGCATGACATGAACACTATCTAAAAAATTCATTACATCAAAATCCTCTTGATCCGATATCCAATTAACACCTATTACCCCTATGGCTTGCTTATTATGTTTCACATAGTCGATTACTTGCTCATTTGAATTCAGTGCGTATACGTTTTTTGATAGGGTTGACTTTCCAGATAACTTGGTTAGGTAGTTAAAATTCGCTGAATTCACTTTATCAAACACAATTTTTACTGGCTTTCTACTCCCTTTCCATGTAGCACCATCAGAAGATATCCACTCCTTAAGTCGATCCACAGAAATGGTAGTATCTGTATTCTCTGGATGGATGATCAGGGCTACAGCGTCATAAGCGATTAAATCACTTTGAACTTGAACATTTTGAGATTTCAAGTACTTTTTCTCTTTGTCGGTGAAATCACGCGAAATACAAATCGTTTTTACTTTATTATCAAAAAACGCTTTGACAATATCGCCTTCTGGGAGATAGGTTGGTTTAACAGTTGCTTTCGGAAACAAACTTTGGAACGTATAAATACTTGTTGTAAATAAGGGTTTATATGAATCCTCCAAAAATACATCTATGTTGCCTCGGCCGTGCGTATCAGACTGATAAGCGAGTGGGTTTTCATGCGTTTCGCAGGCAGTCAAACTCAAAATCCCAATAACCCCTAAAATTATTTTAATTCTCATGTTCTTTATTTTTTAATGTTCTGATTGAGCGATAGACACGAAAGAGGGAATACGAAACTAAAACCCCAACCAGCACCCATCTCTTCCAACCGAAAAGGCCAGGCAATTGATCGGTTAAGGCAATAAAGAACGCTAATAGCAGCGCAGCGAACACCACGGTTAATCCGATAGCTGCATTAATTATTCTAAAATTCATGATATAAAAAAATCCCCAAATTTCTTTGGGGATTAAATGTATGATTACAGATTAGTTTACCTCAAACTTAACAGGTAAGGTTACCCAAGTTCGCACTTCACGACCACCGTTTTTACCGGCTTTCCATGAAGGCATTTTCTCAACAACTTTTACCGCTGCTTTATCACAAGCCTTGCAACCTGCTAATGGAGTAGCGACAGATACATTAGAGATTCTACCGTCTTTTTCAACCACAAAGCGAACAGTTACACGACCTTTGATTCCTAAATCGATTGCTTCCTGTGGATAATCAATATTATCATTGATAAACTTGGCCATTTCAGCAAAACCACCTGGGAAATCAGCCTCTTCTTCTACGAATGTCTCAATCGGCTCAGGCTTGGTATCGATTTGTTTGGGTGTATCATCTGAAGGTTGTGGCGGATCGAAATTCTCGTCACTACCATCTTGTGTTTTATCACCCGCCTTCGTGTCTTCTAATTGATCTTGTGTGGGTACTGGATCGGTTACCGGATCATCTTCTATTACCGGAGGAATAAACGCGGTCATTTTTTCCAAAGGTGGTGGAGGTGGTGTAGTTGGCGGAGGAGGCGGCAAATCCTTTGGTGGAGTTTGAACCGTCCACGTTTTATCGCTTCCTTTAGGAGCCTCGATCTCTTCTTTTGGTAAGTTACGAATAATAAACATGGCCAATGAACCTAAAACAAAGGCAAGAATCATACTCCCCATAATTAAGGTAAGGCGCTTATTGTAATTCTTTCGTAAGGAATAGGCTCCGTATGCCTTATTTCTATGTTCAAATACTAATTCGTTCCTTACCTGCGATGTTACCAACCATCCTTTGGCTGAAAAATAACTAAATAATGAGTACGTGGAAACTAATCCTACAATGACCCAAACTACTGCTAATTCCATGGCGTTACTTTTTTAATTGGGTTTCTAATAATTTAAGTTCTGCCGGAAGCATTGGTACAGGAGCAATTACGCCAATTTCTGCAATTTTAACCTCATCAATTAGATCAATGAAATTCTTACATAGGGCCTTGTCATCCGTTTTTACTAAAACTTTCAAGGCTTCAGGTTTTCCTTTCAATAGTTCTAACTCACGCGTGTAGGTTGTGTCTGCCATTTGTTTTGCTTTCACCTTCTTTACCATTCCCTCCTTACGTAGTAGAACGTAAGAATTCAAATCAGCTAACACCTTTCTAAGTCCTGAAGCGCTAAAATTTGTTTCAGTTAATTTTGTTGGTCCATCTTTACCCGGACGATCAGCCGGATAGAACTCACCCGTGTAATAGAAAATTTTATCCTTAGACAAAAGGAAGGTAATTCCATTATTTAATTTTGGGGCATTCTTGTCAACGGGCTCATCGATTTTGGCAGGATAGGCCAAGCTCATTACTTTCGGTTTACTAAAGGTAGATGTTAAAACGAAGAACGTAAGTAGAAGAAAAGCCAAATCTACCATTGGCGTCATATCAACTCGTGTTGATGACTTCTTCGCTCTTTTCTTCCCTTTGTCGTGACCACCGCCACCACTTTCTGCTATTTCCGCCATGGTTAGTTGGGATTATTCGGGTTAAACTCCGAAGATGTAACAAAGTTCAAATTATTCAAATTCAACTCACGAAAGACGTCAATTACTTTTTCAGCTTTTTTGTAAACAGATTTTCCATCCGCACGAATAATAAACTTCGGCTTGAAGTCATTAGCATCAGGAGATAATCCTTTTTGTTTAGCTTCTTCGTAAGCAGTCTTCCCAGTATTTAATGCAGCCATTTGACTGTATGAAATCCAGTTTTTAAGTTGGTTGTCAAGCGAATCCAAGGGAATACCTTCTGTTTTGAACTCCTTTCTACTATCACCAGGAAGATCAATATAAGCGGGTAATTCCTTCATTGTGCAGCCAAACGTTGACATTAATGCGAACTTTTCAATTTGTTCTTCATTAAAAGACACTTTATAAAGAGACGCCATATTGTTTAGCGCTTCTTTACGGGCTTCGGGATTCGTAAGGTTAAAATACACTTTTCCGTCTGGATCAAGGGTAACCATTATGTTGTTTTCTGGAATCACTTTGTCGGAGATACTTGAGGCCGTTTCAACGGTAACTGGTTCACTCGGACGAAAAGACGCCGCTAACATAAAGAAAGTCACCAACAAGAACGCCAAGTCAACCATTGGCGTCATGTCAATCGACGGAGAACTCTTGGGGATTTTTATTTTTGGCATTAGTAAAATGCGTTAATTTAAAATCCGATTAGTTCTTAGAAGAAAAATCTTGCACAATCGTAAAGCTAGCCTCGTCAATGCTGTATGTCATTGAGTCGATTTGCGTTGAAAACACGTTGTACATGATAATTGCTATGGTAGATGCAGTAATACCAAATGCCGTATTGATAAGGGCCTCGGAAATACCTGTTGCAAGCGCCGCAGTATCTGGCGAACCGTGAGACATCGCCGCGAATGAACGAATCATACCAAGTACGGTTCCAATCAAACCAACTAAGGTTGCGATGGTAGCACAAGTTGATAAAACCGAAAGGTTTTTAGAAAGCATTGGTAACTCAAGTGCCGTTGCTTCTTCCAATTCTTTTTTCAATGTTTCTAGTTTTTGCTCTTTATCCATTGAACCGTCCGTTGAAATATGGCTATATTTTTCCATACCCGCACGAACCACGTTAGCTAAAGATCCTTTTTGCTTATCGCACGCAGCAATTGCTCCAGCAAAATCCTTGCTGTCCATAAATCCTTTTATTTGAGCGATGAATTTGTCTGTTTTACCTTTTCCATTTGCTAACAACAAGGTTACTAAACGCTCGATAGAGAAAATAACGATGATGATGTTAATTGCTACTAATCCAGGTACAATAAAACCTCCTTTATAAATTACCCCTAATAAATTACCCTCCATTGGTTCTCCTGTTGGATCGTTATCTACGAAGTTGCTCGGATCACCGAAAACATACTTGAAGATTAATATTCCTGCAACCAAGGCAAAAGCCATAGCTAAAAATGCAACAATCGCTGAAAATCCTCCAGCGGTCTTTTTTGCTCCATTGTTTTTCGTCTTACTCATGATGAACTGTTTTTTAAGTTTAAGATTGTGGGCCAAATATAAAAAAAGATTTTTGTGTTCCCAATTAATAAAAAAAAGGGAACAGAATCTTAACATTGAATTATACCTTCGTAACATGCATTTTATTGAACAAGAGCAGCCAACAGAGGCAATAAAAATATTAATAGCTAATACAGTTTTAGGAAGTAATGGCGCACGGTATCGCCATGTAAATACCTTAGAGCAACTCACAAAACTTGATAATCCATTGTACTTTTCATTGATGGCAAAAGAACTTTGTTTAGGAAACATTACCCTGTGCCAACGAGAAGATTCACTTTATCTTCGATATTTTACATTTCATCCAAGATTTCAGGCAACTCTTAATACAAGCAAAAGAATAAAAGACCGAGAATCGATCCTTAAAGAAGAAATTAATGTGTACTTAAATTCATTAATTTCCGAAACGAAACAATCAATATATGCCTACATAGAACCTGATAATATAAGGTCCTTGAACATGGCTAAAGCATTCGGATTTAGCCCAACAGCGAAAATTGCTATGTACCATTTCTCGAGAAGATTCCCTAGAGCAAGCAGACAGTTTAAAATACTCACCTTCGATGAAGCCATTCCATTCATTAGAAATCAATTTTCTAACCATAGCTATTATGTTGAAAACCCGAAAAGCGGCATTTACGCTGGGTGGTTAATAAACAATGAAATAGCTCTTGTAACAAGGTTTCATGAAGCCAGTTGGGAGATAAAATCCATGAAAGGTCCTTTTGGCAAGCTATTAATCAACGTCCTACCCTGGCTGCCAATTGTGAACAAACTTATTACCCCTGCCTGTCATAAATTCTTAGCCTTCGATTCATTTTTATCCTTGAACCCATCCATTGATAGGAAAGAAGTAAATGCTTTTTTATCGGCAGGATTAGCCCACTTCAAGGTACACCACATGATGCATTGGGTGGATGAATCATCATTGAATAGACAATATGTAGAGGACATACAATGGGGTCTGTTACACAGAATTCTTGGGAAAAGCGAAATAAACCTTGTTGTTAAAGGTCATGCTGCCGCCGGACCTTACTTTATCGACGCAATGGATATGTTATAAAAAAAGCCCGTTTACACGGGCTTTTTGAGGTCTCGTCCGGATTCGAACCGGAGTATACGGTTTTGCAGACCGGTGCCTAGCCGCTCGGCCACGAGACCAGTGTGATTGCAAAAGTAGGAAAAACCCTATGATTCTACAAATACTTATTGTTTAATAAGCTTTACTGAATAGAATCTTCCATTTTGATTTATCGAAACATGATACAATCCAGGAGTGCACGCTGAATGCTCTTGATTATATCCATCCCAAATTAATGTTGATATATTACTTTCAATTAATGGAGATAAATCTCTTACTAACTTACCTTGCGCATTATAAATATAAATTTTAGCGCCCGCCGTTAAAGGCTCATTAAATTCCAAAGTTAAGTTCCCGTCATTTAAGGGGTTGGGATAAATTTTGACTCCAGCGGCATTTATTCCTGGATATTCTGATAGGCTTGCACTCACCAGTTCACTTAAATTATAGTTTTCATCACCCGGTTGATATAATAAGTAATGATAGTAAACAATGAACATTTCATCGGTTGTGTTTTCGCCAAACTGCACATTCTGTGGCGGGGTATTCGGGTTAAACGGATTATTTGATGTATTGTCAAAAACTGCTTCTCCCTTAAATTTATATCCTGCAGGAATTTTCTGCAGGTGAGAAAAGGTATAAAACCCCTGCCAGTGGAAGTCCCAATTTGGGATATTAATATGTTTAAGGGTGTCTAGGTTATTTGGAGCCAGGGCATAGGACTTAATGGATTGACCTAACATGTGCATATGAGGCATTACAGATAACGCGGAAATGGCCACAGGTACACCGCCATTATTCGGATATTGTGCCGTAAGGGTTGTAATTTGATTAGCCGGTAAAACAAAATTATAATCGGCAATAATTGGATCCGCGGATACTTGCCTTACCCCTGTTGTTCCTGGTGGATAAAAGTGTAATATCACCTTTGTACTGTCTAACATCCCGGAGCTGCCATTTGGATAATGCATGGCAAAGTAAATTTTTGAACCCGGGCCAATATCAACACCAAGTTTCAACGGCGTGGCAGAAGGAAAAATCAACGGTGCGGCCCCAGGAACATAAGCAGATAGGAGCTTGGTAGAAGCGGAACTTGGGCTTGAACAGAACCCGCTTGTGTTGGTTGATTCAACCCCGTTATGATCAATATAAATTAAGGCATGGTGGACAATTTCCATATTTCCAGGAATGACTTCTACTGCTTTAATTGTTCTGTTTTGTGTGAGGTTAGTTGGTACTGAAAAACACACGTAGTCATCATTTAACGTAGTTGCATTAGATATATAATTTGGCATTTTAACGGTAAGGTCTCCCGCTCCTAATACACTTCCTGTATTGTAAACTGGTGGCGGCGGTGTTTGAGTAGAATTCCCCTCAGGAAATCCATTATTGAGCCAATTCAACAGTGTGGTCTTCTCAGCAGCAGTAAGTGCTCTATCATGCAAATATTGCTGATAATTATTGTCGGGTGGCCATGGTGGCATTTGATGCGCCGCACCGGGAGAAATTGCCGCATAAATTGACGCGGCCATCGGCGAAGACTCTTGATATGTAGTTAATGAAAACGGTGCAATTCCTCCTGTGTGGTGGCAAGAAGTACATTTATTGTAAAAAATCTGCGCCACTTCGCCACTCCACGTCTGAGCAAATCCCGCCATGGAAAATGCAGAGAAAAATAAAAACGATACTATTTTCATAAGGACAAACTAATTGGATTCAATTAACGAAATTAACGAACAATTACCGATTTAGTTCCAGATTTTCCATTTGATAACAAGACGTTAACCAAATAATTCCCTGGGTTTAACCCGGTTAAATCCAAATCAACTTTTGTGTCTTGGGTTTTGTGACTCACAATTATACGACCTTGTAAATCCATAATGACTAGTTCATTAAAAAAAGCTTCATGCGCAACAAGGGTTAGGTAATCCGTAGCTGGATTTGGGTATAGCGATACGTCCATATCTGCCAGCGGTTCTTCAATCCCTGCAATACAAACCTCATCAACGGCCGTTCCATCACAGTAAAGCGTTGGATAAAGAATTGCTTGTTGTAAGGGAGTGTTTGCGAGTTGAAGAGGAGTTTCATTACACCCTAACTGAGTAACCAAGAAATCACGAATAAACCATTCTGTAGTATCCATGTACGCGTTATTCCCGATGTAAGGCACATGGCCTGCACCTGGAAAGGTATAGAAATCGCTAGAAACATTTACAGCACAGGCACGCTCATGCAGCATTCGACTGCCATCCAAATACATTAATGCCGTTCCTGGATTTACAATGCCACGGTTATATTTTACCGTTCCATCCGCAGTACCATGAATAGAAACCATCGGCACATCACCCGCTTCAAGCCAACTATACTGTGCCAAGGCACCACATAAATTGATTACTCCTTGAACCGAAGAAGAATATCCTGGATTACCACTATTTCCATCCAAGCCCCCCAACTGGTTAATCGTTGCTTGATTTAGATATCCAGAAATTTCACAAACATTATCTAAATATGCTACATGCAATGCCGTAATAGCTCCGGCCGAACTGCCCCCTACATATATTAAATTGGTGTCAATGTGATAGGTATCGGTAGTTTGTTTGTCTTTATAAAAAAAGCGGATTGCGGCTTTTAGATCTTGCACCGCACGAACCACTGCTTTTACAGCATTCGCTGAATCTATTGGGAAAAACCCGAGTCGGTAATCTATCGAAGCGCAAGCATATCCCTTACGAGCAAAACGTTGAGATAATGCCGTCATGTCTGGATCCGTTTTTGAACCGCCCAAAAAGCTGCCTCCATGCACCCAAATAATGAGTGGTCTAGACAACTCGGTATCACCAGTCGGTTCATAAAAGTCTAATTTCAGTGAGTTATTGGCACCAGAAAACGTGGTGTTTGCACCATACGTAATATTACTTGTCAGGGTGTGATTAGGGAACACCTCAGTGGCATAGCGTCCGTTTTGACAAGGCTGAGCAAATGAATTTGTTACTAATAAGGCAAACGAAATAACTAAATAAGAATATAACTTTTTCATAGGTTAAGGTTAAGGGAATAAAATGGCATTGTAATTCAATGCGTTAATTAAAGGAATCTTTGCACTAAACTTTTTATTAATTGCTTTGATAAATTCATTGGCTAGCAGGGCATTTCCTCTGGGATTCAAATGAATTCCATCCAAGGAAAATGCGCCTCCGGAAACAAACTTTGCAGAAAGTGTAGCGCCATTATAGGTGAATCCCGTGGTTAATTTATCGTAAAAATCTCCTGTTTCCACTAAGGCAAAGCCGTACGTAGTTGCTTTTTGCCTAATTACCGCATTAAACGCTTCGATTCGAAGTTGAATTGTCACAAGTTCATCTGTTGTAAGAACAAATTCATTTCTAAATGGAAATATAGAGCCCATTTGATTGCATTTTACCGAATCTAAGGGTGCGGTTAAGAGTATTTTCTCACCAGGAACAGCAGGTCTTACCCCGAACATTCCGGCATTAGGATCTGCGACCATAAATGGATTCGCGCCAACCACAAATGAAATTCCAATGGGATTATAAATTTGATTTAATGAGGCGGCTTTCTCTGCGTCTAAGGTCAACCCGTTATAAGGAATCGTATTAAAAAACGGCCAATCGCTGACATTGGGAATGGTAGCTATGACTGCTTTTACATGTTGGCTAGACAGCTGTTCACACAATTGGGTTAAAGATTCTTCGAAGCCAACGCCAGGAAAACCAGCAAGTGGAGACATCGGATGTTGTGTTGCGCCACTTCTTGCATATGGCAACACGTCCTCTATTCCCAAATAAATGCTACAAAATGTAGGATACCCTCCATCAAAAATATTCTCTTGAACGGATGAATAATTGCCCGATCCTGGGAGGTTAAATTGATCTTTTGACATTCTCGCGAAAAACGCATTGTGTTGAGGAAGATTTATGTTGCCAAAAGCCGTTGAAACCATATCAATCATTCGCAAGCCTGGCACCCCAAAATTCGAATATTTTTTCGAGGGATTGTAGGCACTTGATGAGAATGCTGAGGTCTCCCCTTGCAGACTGACTCTGACCGGAGAAAGTGAGCTAATGCCCTGACAGTCAGTTTTATATCCTAGGATTAAGCGTGAAAGTCCGTTAACATTTAACCCAATATTTTGATCGGACATCCATGGCATTTCAATGGCTGGAGCACCCGCCATTATTAACTGTTGTTGAAGAATCGCGCCTAATGAATTTTTTTGGCCATCTAACGACAACCCGTCATCCATATAACCCGCGGTGTGTCCATCACCAATCGCAATGAATTTTGTAAAATCAGCGGTTCCAGCATCTACCACATGGGTTGGCGCTTTCGGTTTACAAGCCAACAATAAAGGCAATAAAAAAAGGATATATAAATACTGTCTTTTCATTACCAATTATAATTAATTCCAATCCCCGGAGCCCAAGCAATGGTAGTATATGTTCCGCTTAATTGTGTTTCCAAATTTGTATCCGCACGTGTTATTTTTGTGGCATAAATCGACGCATCGAGACTAAAATGCTTATTGAATTCATATGAAATCCCTGAGGTAAAATAGGCTCTATTGCCATCCGGAGTTTCCGGCGTAAGATAACCGGTTGGCACGGGAGAAAACCCAAAGCCACCTCCAAGTCGAACATTCAAGACCATATCCTTTGCAAAGACAGCATATTGAATGCCACCTCGAAACGCAAAAATATTTTTATACATTCTTGGAGATTTGGTGTCTACAAGTGAACTTGTGTTCGTGGCATAATCAAAGGCCAAGGTATCATAGGTATTCCAACCGACATAATTTATATCTGCCACGATATTCCAAGAGGCGTTAGGTTTTATATTCAACCCGAGGGTTGTTACTGAAGGCAAGGCCAAGGATGCTGAAAGCGTTCCGTTTGGAAAATTCGGCGCCAAGCCTTCCGGTACGGTAAAATCAACTTGTCCATCAGATACCGACATGTTAATACCGGATCTATAAGACAATCCAGCACTCAAAAAACCTCCAGGGTTGTAATAAACACCGAGGTTATATCCATATCCCATGGCAGCACCTGAAATTTCAGCGTGTCCAAACGCACCATCATTAAACTGGACCGGTAAATCTTTTTGCAGGTTAACGCTTCCCGGTGAAAAAACAAATCCTGCCCCAATACTTATGTTGTCTGTTATTTTGAAAGAGGCTGTTGGCTGTATGTGAAATACTTTCATGGAAAGACGTGTAATTGCAAAACGACCAATCCAACCGGGCTCGTATTGAACCGTGCTACCGAACGGTGTGGTGACAGATAATCCGTAGGCGAGGCGATGAAATCGCTTATGCTTCACTAAGGCATAAAAATTAAGCGGTGTACCCACCGGATTTTCTGTTCTGTAAATTTCCTTGGTTGCCGAATCAACATACATTACATTTCCGAAAATCGGCGTTGTTGCAATATTCACTTGGGACGTTGAAACGAAGGAAGCGCCTGCGGGATTGAAGAACAAGGTGGAGGCGTCTTGTATTAAACCGGACCCAGCACACCCCATTCCCTGTTGCTTTTGACCTTGAAAATTCACCTGAAATCCCTGTGCATTGGCAACGGTTAATGCCATGCTTATAGACAATAAAGCAAAATAAACGGATAATCTTCTTTGATGCATTACTTTCAAAGATACACAAAATGTTAAATTAATATTAGGTGTCGAAGATAGTATTCTCATCCCCCTCAAGAAACTTAGTGAGATGCCTCCTATCCTTTTTAGTTGGTTTACCCGTACCTAAATGTTGGTATGCGCGTTGAGAAGCCACGTAATCTTTCAGTTTTTGCCGTTCTTCCTCTGGTGTAATGTCTTCAATAAAGGAAGGCGCTAGCGGAGCTCCAACGCGCTTATCAGTTAATGCAAGAATACGATAGGTGAACCACGCGTTAGATTTTTGCAAGGAAAGAATGTCGCCGACTTTTATTTCTTTTGATGCTTTGGTATGCACATTATTACAAAGCACTTTCTTTTTTGAGATTAACTCGGTGGCTTGAGAACGAGTTTTCGTTAGACGAACACACCAAATAAACTTATCGATTCTCAAAGGCATTTCTCACTTTTTTAGTTAGCCCTTGGTAAACAATAGCATAGGATTCAGTAATTAATTTAAGAACTAAGGGGATATCCACCTGTAAGGTGTCTAATCTAAGGGTAATCCAATGATTTTTATTCATATGAAAGCCTCTTGATATCCAATCATAAGATTCCAACAACGCTAGTATCTGATCTGGTTTAGATTTCAGGGTCACGGCATCTTGCGAATCGATGTCTATCAATAAAAACATTTTACCACCAATCTTAAACACCAAGGTGCGTTGGTCAAACGGAAATCCCTCCGTAGTGTGAGGCAAAGAAAGTGCTGTCGTTCGAATTAAATCGAAGGTCATTTACACATGTACAAATTCAGGACAATCTTTTTGACCGAGCATTCTCAACATTTTCCCATGTGCTTTCAGTGCACTAAAAAATGTTCGATTTGTATAATAAGGAAGGTTATACTCTTTCGCTGTATTGCGTACAATTTCGGAAATTCCGCGATAGTGCACATGACATATGGTCGGAAATAAATGATGTTCTACTTGAAAATTCAACCCCCCTACTAACCACGTAAACCATTTGGATTTAACCCCATAATTTGCTGTAGTTAACAACTGATGTACTTTAGCATCCGCTTGTATATCGCCAGAATCGTTTGGTTTTTCGAAAGAAGTATCTGGAATTACATGGGCAGGTTGAAAAATTAAGGCAAGGATGGTGCCTGAAACGAACTGCTTAATAACAAAACCAACTAATACTATCGGCCAAGAGACTGGTGCAACGAGTAAAGGAAGCACAAGAAAAATTGAAGCATAAACAAGTTTACCTATTATGATACTGGCCCAATGGGACGCGGCTGATTTACCTTGAGAGTTCACCAAGCCTTTTTTACCGTAACGAATTGCTTGTTTATAATCTTTAGTCGCAAACCACATAATGGTCATTAAGGGATAAAAAAACCATGCATACAAATACTGATATTTGTGCACTGGGCGCCACGCTGTATGGGGAGAAAATCGCAATAATTTAACGGGGGCATCAATGTCTTCATCGTATCCTTCTACATTCGTGAAGGTATGGTGTAATACGTTGTGTTGAATTTTCCAATTGGTTGGATTTCCCCCAAGCAGATTTAATACGGCCCCAACGAATTTGTTTACATTTTGGTTAGATGAATATGCCCCGTGGTTAGCGTCATGCATTACTGACAATCCAATTCCGGCCATACCAAGGCCGGCAACAAACCACAACAGAAGTGTCAACCAGATACTATCTGTATAGAATGTGAATGCGAAAGGGACGAAATATAAGGCCAACATAAACACAGTTTTAAGAACCATGTTTATATTAGCATGTTTAGATATATTACGCTGAGAAAAGTAAGCAGATACTCGCTCGTTTAATGTTTTGTTAAATTCTACATTAACATTCCTAGCGAATTTCGGGGTTGTAAATGATGCTTGCATGCGGTAAAGGTAACCTTAAATGTAATACCCTGTATGTATTACTTAGATTTCTTGGCCAACAATTTAGTATTAATTGTGACCTCATCACTCACGGCATCCGCCGCTCCAATCTGGAATTCTGATCGGATAATTTTAAATGTGGCATTGATCGTACATGTTTCCTCCTTTACCTCACTGAGCTTAAAAGAAATACTCATGGTCTTTGAGATGCCTTTAGAAGTCATCGTTCCATGAACCGTGTAGGTATCGGCAACGTTAGTTACTGAATCACCAAAAAAGGTAATGCTTGGAAAGGAGGTAACATCAAAAAAATCAGACGACTTGGCGTGTTTTGTCATTCCAGGGATTTCTAATTCTAAGGAATTTACGTCAATAACTAAATCAAACCCGTTAACCTTATTAGAATCTAGACTGAATGAAACCCTGCCCTTTACGTTAGAAAATTTACCTGAAAAATCTTCAGCTTGTAAATTAACCTCAGACTTGGGCAGGATTACAAATTGCGTACCTGAAAGCTGGGTTTTAGTTTGAACTGGCTGTGAAAGCCCTGAAAAACCAACCGACAGGAAAAGGATATACAAAAACCGTTTGCCCACGAGAATTAATTTTTTACTACCTCAAGGTCGGCTTCCAGTTGAATTTCATCCGCAACTACAGCCACTGGCATATCCTTGCCGATTGAAAAATCCGAACGTTTAAACTTTCCTGTGATTTTAAATCCAGCAACATCAACTCCAGCTCGGTTCTTTGCATTCCCGTTGTGTGTAGCTGTTAACATTACTTCTTTGGTTACTCCATGCATGGATAAATTACCTGTAAGGATATATTTTTTGCCTTTCATTTTTTTACATGAGGTAGATTTAAACGCAATATTTGGGTACTGACTTACGGCAAAGAAATCTTCTGAACGAAGGTGATTGTCTCTCGCCTCTAAGCCTGTATTAATTGAATTTGCCTCGGCAACTAAATCAAAGGTAGCATCCGAAAAATCCTGATCATTTGCCGTTGTAACGTTACATGATACTTTATCAAAGGCCCCATTCGCATCGGATATCCCCATGTGAGTTACCTTAAATCCTAAGCGAGAGTGTGCAACATCCAGACCCCAAGAGGCTGTTGAAATGGCGTTAAATGAATAAGCGATAATCGCTGTAAAAAGCACTAAATAAATTGAAGTTTTCATATTTTTTTTTCACAAATATACAGTTCCAGGACCAAGTAAAGAGCTAACCCGTGTTAAGATTTCAATGAAACAACTCGTGAATAATGGTTCGGGTCTTGTTTACATTAAAATTTGATAAGTGTACCTCTAGGTATTGAAGCATGAGGTCTAGCGTAGGTTTAATTGTTGCTTTTTCTGCAATATATTTCTGGTTAAGCAGTTCATTAAATGACTTTGCACCAGGATTTACGGCTGCAATTCCTTTGTTCAGAAATACGCCTTCGTTAAGGTCAAAATAATCGGCGGTTTCAATGGGTTCGGGTAAAATACCAAGCGGTTTCATCCACTGTGCTAAAAATGTACAGGGATACATATAAATATCTTGCGAATTTCGAAGTTCTTGCATTAGCGAAACAAGGATATTAAACGCTTCTTCATCTTTCTGTTTGTATGCAGTAGATTGATTTACAACATCACACATAAAATAACGAATGGCTAAATAACGCGGGTCGAGATCAGCTGCATCGATGGGGTCAAGGGGTGTTGCATGCTTTAAGGTCCCGTGACCAAATTTTGGTGTAATGGTAAATTCCAAATCATACAACCCAAAAGGAATGAATGCCGCTTGTTTTTTTGATGTAAAAGCCACTAAGTCTAAGCGGCCCAAATCTTCTGAATAAAAGGAATTTAACTGCGCTTTTGTAGAATGCGGCTTGCGGTATATAAAAAATCCTTGAGTAGCATGGTTCACCCTGCAAAGGTAATTATCCTTTACGAACCGTTACGGTAACGTTTGCTTGATTTTGCTCTTGTTTCCACTGATTTAAGGTGTTTTTAAGTTTTCCTTCTTTTCCTGGTTTTTGAGCTTCTGCTGGCGGAGGGTTATTGTGGGACTTATCTGGTTTCGAATCCTTAAAGTTAATCTTGACTATTTCTTTGGTTTCTACCTTTGGTTTATACTCTTCTACAGCGGTATCTTTTTTGAAAACCCCAAATTCTGACTTTAGCATTGATTTAAGTGTTTCTTTTTCTTGAGCAAATTGTTCTTTAACTTCTTGTTTACGGCTGGTTTTATCCCATTCAATTATCGGGTTATCTAAGTCGCCGTACATTCTTAAAAAGATTTTCATTCCAGTCTCATCATCTATTACCGTCCCAAACTCACTGTCTCTATCTGCACCTAGAAGATCTCTGAAATCAAACTTCATCCGATAGTCAATTTTATTGTCGAAGGTGTGTGTTCCACTTAGTTCCATATCCATAGCGGATGATGCAATAACCATGTTTGGAATGGTAATCACTCCATTTCTGATTTGCAGTGTATTTTCAAGCGTAGAAAAAGCAATGTCTTTCATTTTCGATTGAAACTGATCTAAGTTCCTTTTCCCGATAAGCAGTTTTCCTGCATTGGTTTTTAAACTGGCGGCTACATCGTTCAGTGATTCCACGTTTTTGAGATGGCCGTTAAGCACCTTCATGTGCGCGTTCACTTCCATTTGATTTAAATCAATTCCTCCAATTAAATTAAACGGCGCATAAAAATCCACTTCCATTTGAACTCTTCCAGAAATTTGATTTGCATGAATTACATCTTGATCAAAATTATTCCACTCTTTGAAAAATGGAGTAAAATAAATGTTATTCGATGCTAGATTCGTGCTGATTTCTAATCGTTCTGGGGTAAGTTCCTTTATTTCCATGGACCCAACTATATCTGCCCCGGCATTTCTAACGTTTAGGGACGGGAAGGAAAGGGCCCTTCTATTTATTACCACAGGACCAGAAACTTGTTCAAACGTATGGTTTTCATAGGTAATACTGCGCGCATTTAAATTGATTCGGCCATTAATGTTGTTCGGAAGAACAAAGGATTTTCCTTTAGATTCCTTTTTCTCTGCTTTTGTCGTTTTTCCCAGGTCTTCCACTAATATTTGGTGACTACTCACGGAACAATTTACCGCTAAATCCCCTGAATTTGCTACGTAATTAAATACGTTCTCAAAGGTGCCATTCATCTGAAGATCACTGCGGTTAATCGCTAAGGTAGCGCCCTCGATTGTTAAATTACTTCCTTTGAGCGTGAATTTCCCGTTGATGTCCTCAAAGGTTCTATGATCGTTACGGGCCTTGAACCAGACGTTATATAGGCTAATGTCTCCGTTCATTTTTTTAACGTCTACTTGGTCATTAACAACAAGGGAAAACTCTGAGTTAATTTTTGCAATCCCATCCATGCGGTGAATGAGTTCGTTTTTAAGGATTCGGTTGGCAATACTCAAATCAATGGTCCCTTTGGCTTTTCCGGAAACTTTAGGTATATTAAAGTTTAATATATCCAACGCGCCGTAGAACGGTCCAACGGGAGTTTCAAACGCAAGATGATCCATAATCAAATGGTCGTTTACAGGATTGCCATCACTGCTGAACGACCCCTTCATTCTTAAGTTTTTAATTTGGGTGTGCTTAACGGGCTCAATTAAGTGGCCATTCGATATATTAAAGTTACACGCAATATTCGGAGCAGATTGATTCTGTGTGCTGCCAAAAATAGATAAATCGAACCCCACGCTTCCGGATCCTTTGTAACGGCTTAGTTCTTTTTCAGCATCATCTAACGAAAGGTTATTAACTAAATCTGTCAACGTTAATTCTTCCGCTTTAACCTCGAATCGCATACTGTCAACCCCATAATTTCCCGATACAGTGAACGGAATTCTAGCGAGTTTAAAGCTTGTTTTAGGTAGTGAAAATGTTCCTTCTTTGGTGTTTACATTCATTAATAAATCCATGGTAACTGGTTTATTTTGTAACAATGCAACTTTTCCGGATTGCAGGCGATTAATCAACATATTACCCCGTGCATTTAAGTTGAATGCATCTTGATTGAAATCACCAGAGAACAACATGTCAGATAATTTCGTAGTGTAATATTGATGGGATTTACTGTTTAGGTAATTTACTTGAAAATCTTTTGTGCTAACAGAAGATATTTTAACATCATATTTCGATTCCTCCTTCTCCGCGGAGGAATTTAAAATTAAGTAATTTACATCGCCGTTTTTGGCTGTGCGCACATTTAACTCACCTGCCCCTATCTCTATTACTTTAATGTGATAGTTTTCTCTCCACAGATCAATCGGGTTAAAGACGAGCCGAATGCGATCAGACTGCAATAAGAGCTTTTTAGATTTATTGGTTTTGAACGCATCATGCACTTTTACGTCATGTACATTGATCGAAAGGTTTGGAAACGTACTCCAAAATGTTAAATCAACCGTCGAAAAATACACCGGTTCTCGAAATTCTTTTCCCAGTTCGGTTAGAACCAGATTACAAATTTTATCTTGAAAAATATAGAGCAAGGATGAAATTAAAATCACAAGCCCCACAATAATTCCCAATGACCACTTGAGTACTTTAATAAATTTAGCTTTGAATTGCATCTGTTTGTTGTTGTGGGAATGGTTAACGAGGCAAATACATAGAAGGTTACAAGAATTCTATGCTCTCAAGCGGAATCACGTTAATTTTTTGTTAATTTACCAATAAATAATGCGTTGGTTTTTATGAAAAATCTCTGTTTATCGATTTGCTTGTTTGTCGGAACGATGCATATTAACGGACAATATTGCACCCTTGGTGGACCGTCTTCTAATGCGGACTCCAATGTGGAGTCTGTTATATTTACTGGGGTTTCTGGTAGTATTAACCATGTAGGTTGTCCCAGTCAAATCGGAGTTGAGGTATACCTAAATGAATCAACCACCTTAAGTGCTGGTTCAAGCTATTCGCTGCAAGTTGATTTTGGGACCTGTGGGGGAAATTTTGCCGGTGCGGGTACGGTGTGGATTGATTTTGATCAAAGTCAGACCTTTACCCAGAATGAGATTGTAGGGACTTGGGTTGGAACGCCTCCGGCCTTGCCTGTACTCTTTAATGTTTCTGTGCCCAACAATGCGCATAACGGAGCAACAAGAATGCGCGTAACGCAACAAGAGGCAGCTACGCTCCCATTAAATCCATGTGGTGCTTTTCAATGGGGATCGGTCATGGATTTTGGTATAACCATTATTAATGGGCTTGACTGTGGTGCATTCGCAGGGGATGATCTAGCTAATGCGATTGAGGTACCTGCTTTACCTTTTCTGGATACCGTAGATTTAGCATATTGCTACGGTAATCAAAATTTAGTATACGATTCCCCTGATGTTTTTTATAAACTTCTGCTAAATCCTACAATGCAACAGGTTAGTGTAAACACCTGTGGCTCTGATTTTGATACGTATTTAACGGTTTTAAGCCCTCAAGGTGTAGTAATTACCTATAATGATGACCATGAATTATGTGCCCCGTCCTCCGTGCTAAGTTTTGATGTCAATGATCTTGGCTTTGTTTACATTGTCGTTGAGGGATGGGGAAATGAATCAGGAATTGCTCATCTAGAAATCATATCATCTTATGCCGGTATTGGCACCTTAAATCAACCCACGGTTAATTTATATCCAAATCCTGTGGGCGACGTGCTTTCAATAAGCGAGGAGGTTAAGGATATAGAAATAACCAATCTTTTAGGCCAATCGATGATTACCTCCTATGGTACGACAACACAACTTGTTGTTTCTGATCTTGAACCAGGAATCTATACGTTTCGTTTTCGTACAAATGGCGTAGCGTCTTCCAAGCGATTTATTAAACTATGAAGCATTTAATTTATTTATGTTGTGTTTTTCTCGTTTGGGGTTCAACGTGCTGGGGAGGTATTTGGAATAAAAAAACGAGTATAGGTGGGACGGGAAGACACCGAGGTGTCGGTGGAAACGCATACCAATTTGGGTATTTGGGATTGGGACATGTGAATGGAGCCGGGGCAGACATCTCCTTTAGCGATTGGTGGCAATACAATCCGGCAACGGATAGTTGGACACAAAAATCTGATTTCCCTGTTGCAAATCACGGGGCGGTTTGTTTTAGTTTAAATGATCGGGTTTATGTTGGAGGCGGGTCTTCACTCACCAATGAATTCTATTCATTTAACCCCCTGTTAAATCAGTGGACTCCAATCGCCAATTGTCCATTATCGCCGGGTGACGTACAAGGGTTCAGCGCGGAAAATAAAGGGTATGTAATCTACACCAATCAGCTTGCGGAGTACAATCCTGGCACAGATTCTTGGAGTTTAAAAGCAAATGTCCCAGTAAATGCAAGCAATTGGTCATGCACTTTTTCGAATGGAACGAGTGGCTTTTTAAAAGTAGGACATTCCTTGTTTGAATATAAACCAAGTCAAGATGTATGGATGGCAAGGGCCAATCACCCCGGACTAAGCACGGGTGGAAGTTATGGATTTTCAATCAATGGGATAGGCTATGTTGCTTCTGGATATGTGGGTGGTTTATCCACCGTTACCGAAGAAGTATGGTCCTTCAACCCAGCAAATAACACATGGACAAGAGAAGCTGACTTGCCGGGATCATCACGGCGGTTCCTAGCTGCATTTTCCATTGCAGAAAAAGGATATATTGGACTCGGAACTAATGGTATCAATTTGAATGATGTATGGGAGTTTGATCCTTCTCAAACGCTGTCGGTTTCGGAAGCGAAACAATTACAAATCACACTTTATCCAAATCCCAGCTCAAAAGAATTGAGGCTTAACGGCCTCCACTCAGCGCTTAATTACGCTATTTATTCTTATGCCGGAGAACAAGTTCTCTTGGGTGAAACAAATGGAGAAATTGATATTGAACACTTGCCTCAAGGGAACTATTTTATTATATTAAATAACATGAAATATGTTTTCACTAAAGTGTAGGCGTTTCATCGGTGGTATTGGGTTTTTATTAGCCTGTTCACCCGTATTGGGTCAAGAGAATGCGTGGGTAAAACTCAATGACTTTCTTGGTGGAAAACGAGAGCGAGCGGTTGCATTTAGTGCTAATGGGTATGGGTATGTAGGTACAGGGACAGATACGGCAGAAATAGTTCGTAATGATTTCTGGAAGTACGACCCAAACACAGATTCTTGGTCTCAAATAGCCCCCATGCCTGGAGCTGCACGAAGAGATGCTGTAGCGTTTGAACTGAATGGATTTGGTTATGTTGGCACCGGAATGAGTGACCATTTCTCTGCAAATGGAAATATACTTTCAGACTTTTGGCGATACAATACCGTGCTAAATGTATGGGATTCAATTGCCCCTTTTCCTGGAAATCAAGGAGGTGGAGTTTATTTCTCTACAGGATTTAGTGTAGGGGGTAAAGGATATGTTTGCGGGGGAAAAACGGGCAACAGCACCTATAGCAGCGAATTATGGGAATATAAACCTTCTAATAACACTTGGTTTCAACGGGCTTCCTTTCCAACCGGCATTCGCTACTTGTTAAGTTCATTTGCCATTGGAAACTTCGCTTATGTAGGTTTTGGGGCCACACAAGATGTATATAAACGTGATTTATATCGATACAATCCAGGTAATAACCAATGGGATCAAATGCCCGATCTGCCAGGAAATGTAAGAGGTGCTGCAACAACCTTTGTGCTTCAAGATAAAGGATATGTTTGTGGAGGAAATGACGGTGGCTTACTCGATGATTTATGGGAGTTTAATCCAGTAAACGAAGAATGGACCTTAAAGGCATATTTTGGGGGCTCAGAACGAAAAAACGCCATCGCATTTAGTATAAATAATGCATTGGCTGTGGTGGGGTTAGGAAAGGGATATTCTGGCAAAAAAGAAAGCTTATATGCGTATTATCCCTCCTCGTATGTTGGCTTGAATCATAATATATCCGACGAAATTCAAATTTTTCCCAACCCAGGAAGAACCAATATTCAACTACGGAATCTTCCCGCTGACTTTGAACGGATTGAGTGTGTAAATTTTCAAGGGTTAACGGTGTTTTCTTCGAATAATGTACCCGCTTCAGATGCATTTGAATCCTTACCGACAGGGATATATTATCTTAAGATGTACCGTGAAAACAAACAGTTAATTGCTGTTAAACCCCTTTTAATTCAATAATGAACGTTAGATTATTTCTTTTCTGTCTTTTAGCTTTTACTTCGTTTGGGCAAGATTATTGGGAATTGCGCGACTCCATAAAAGGTGCTCCTCGAGCAGGTATGGCTACTTTTGTTCTTGGAAATAGAGGGTATGCAGTGGGTGGAATTAAAGCAGATGGAAGCACAAGAAAAATGTACTCTTATTCTAAACCGCAGAATGATTGGGATGATGAAGTTTCCTTAGGCGGAATAACTGGTGGCGGGTTAGAGCGAAATTTGGCCTGTGGATTTTCGCTGAATGGGAAAGGCTATGTGTGTCTTGGTGAAGGTCAAGGGAGTACCTTCATGAACGACCTTTGGGAGTTTGATAAAACCAATCAAACATGGACGCAAAAGGCCGATTTTATTGGTACACCAAGACGAGGAGCAACGTCATTTGTTATTAACAATTTGGCCTATGTTGGAACAGGCGAAGATGAGCAAGGACTTTGCAGTGATTTTTACACATACTCTCCTATTGAAAACAGCTGGGAAGCAATTGCAAATTTCCCGGGTGACGCACGAAGACAAGCGGTTGGATTTGAATTAAATGGATATGGTTGGGTTGCAACGGGTGATGCAGGCACGCTAAAGAACGATTTATGGTCTTATAACGTAGTAACAAATCAATGGCAACAGAAAAGTAACATGCCTGGTAATCCTCGATTGGGAGCAGTGGCTTGGAGTACGTCACCAAGCGCATACATTGCAACCGGACAAGATCCAACCGGTGCATACTTGAATGATGTTTGGCAATACAATTATTATCAAAATTCGTGGACACAACGGAATATTTTTATTGGTGGAGGTAGGGTAAACGCGATCGCCATGGTTATCAATGGTTCAATATACGTTGGAGGTGGTTACAATGGCGCCTATTTAGATGACTTTTTCATCTACAATGGAATTGCTGAGTTACAAGAAGATGAAATATCATTAACGCTATACCCTAACCCAAGCGAATCATGGATCAAGATCGAGGGGATAACAAAACCCGCCTCTTATAGTATCTATTCCGCAACAGGGATGGTTATGTCATCGGGAGAAGCTTCAAGCGTTGAAGGGGTTTCCATTGAAAATCTTCCAATTGGGACGTATATTATTAAGTTAAGGATACAAAACACCACAATATGTCGCTCCTTTATAAAACGTTAATACTTATTGGAGCTCTAGCCTTGGTTAATTGTGGTTCTTCGGATAAGAAGAGACAAAAATCAAATGATTCTGAAATAACAAAACCCACAGAACAAATACTGTATGCCACCTTTCAAAATTCTGATGGGACCTGGGGTTATGACATATTATCCGCTGGAAAAGTACTGATTCATCAACCAAATATCCCGGCAATCCCTGGCAATAAAGGATTTCAATTAGAAACACAAGCTACACAACTTGCACAATTGGTGGTGCGTAAGATTAATGCTGGCATTATGCCCCCAAGTGTTTCTACCGAGGAGGTTCAAGGAATTATTGGAAATCCTAATTAAACGTGTAAGGCTCTATTTCCAGTAGCGCCTAAAGCCGCTTCTTTTAATGCTTCGGAATATGTTGGGTGCGGATGGCAAATTCTAGCAATATCCTCTGCGGATGCACGATACTCCATAGCCATGGCAGCTTCCATGATCAAATCGGCTGCTCTAGCCGAAATCATATGAACCCCCAACACCTCATCGGTGGTTTTATCGGAAATCACTTTAATAAACCCACTGGTATCCATAGACGCTCGAGCTCGTCCAAGTGCCTTGATTGGGAAATTCCCAACATTTACTTCAATTCCTGCCGCTTTTAATTCTTCTTCTGTTTTTCCAACAGATGCAACCTCAGGCCAAGTATAAATTACTCCTGGAATTAAATTATAGTTTATGTGTGGTTTTTGACCAGCAATGCATTCTGCAACAAAAACACCCTCCTCTTCCGCTTTATGAGCTAGCATCATGCCTTTAATCACATCTCCAATCGCATAAACATTCGGGACAATCGTTTGAAGGCGATCATTAACCTCAATTTGTCCTCTATTATTCGGTGTAATACCAAGCTTGTCAAGACCTAAACCGTCTGTGTAGGCTTTTCTACCTACAGCAACCAAGCAATAATCCGACTCGAATGTAACGGTATTTCCTTTTTTATCGGTGGCGGTCACTGTGGTTTTATCGCCAGTATTTACCACCCCTTGAACCTGGTGATCAAAATGAAACTTCAATCCTTCTTTCTTAAGGATTTTTGCGAGTTCCTTTCCAATGGACCCATCCATCATCCCTAATAAAGTAGATGAATTTTCAATCACTTCTACCTCCGAACCAAGTCGCGCATAAACTGATCCTAATTCCAAGCCAATTACACCCCCTCCAATAACGATTAATTTCTTTGGGATCTCAGATAAGGATAATGCTTCGGTTGAGGTAATAATACGTTTTTTGTCAGGAACCATACTTGGGAAAAAATTAGGTTTGGATCCTGTAGCAATAATTACATGTTTGGTTTGAAGTTCTTTAACTCCCTCTGAGGAAGTTACGGAAACTGTAGTTGAATTTACGAACGATCCGATTCCTTGAAATACTTCAATTTTATTTTTATCCATTAAGTACTTAACGCCTGCACACGTTTGCGAAACCACCTCATTTTTTCGTTGAATCATTTGAGTGAAATTTGCTTTAACTCCATTTACTTCAATACCGTGCTCAGCAAAATGATGTGTCGCGTTATAAAAATGTTCAGAAGAATCTAATAATGCTTTGGAAGGAATGCATCCAACGTTTAAACAAGTCCCACCAAGTGTATTATACTTTTCAATGATGGCTGTTTTCAATCCTAATTGCGCGCAACGGATTGCAGCAACATATCCTCCGGGCCCTGAACCAATAATTACCACGTCATACATAATGTCAAATTTAGATTACAAAATTACGACAAGCAATCTTAAATGTTCCAAAAATCTATTAGAATTAAGCAACCGAATTGTATTCTCGTTGTTTATATCCTTGTATGTCAAAAGAAATTATGATTGCGGGAGCCGGTTGGTTAGGACGTCCCCTCGCAGTAGCATTAAACGATAGCCATTATGACGTTACAGTACTTAGTCGAAGTGATGAACAATTCGTATTTTTCAACGCGCAAGATATTTCGCTCATAACGCTCGACTATTTAAAAATAGAACATTCCAAAATTAATTCTGAGCCAAATAAAACACTCATTATTTGTATACCTCCGGTACCACATTACTGTTCAATAATTAACGGGTTAATTACTGCACTGGCCCCAAGTCATATCATCTTTTCAAGCGCAACAAGTGTCTATTCACAAACGACTGGCGAGGTAACTGAAGCGTCTTCACTTGGAGGAAA
This sequence comes from Crocinitomicaceae bacterium, assembly GCA_044347515.1. GTDB lineage: Bacteria > Bacteroidota > Bacteroidia > Flavobacteriales_D > Crocinitomicaceae > UBA952. The sequence continues at coordinate 78,948 of JBIKUO010000008.1, forward strand.
TCCGATGTTAGAAGAGGCAGAGGCCTTAATCATAAACTCTGGAATTCCTTATTGTATTTTACGATATGGAGGGTTAATCGGTGATGATAGAAATCCTGCAACTCATTTTAGTGGAAAATTCAATATCCCTAATGGCGGTGCACCTGTCAATCTAATACATCGAGATGAAATTATTGAACTCATCGCCCAGGTGATTGAAAAAAACGCGCACGGAGTATTTAATGTCGTTTACCCAAGCCATCCTACCCGAAAAGAGTATTATGAAAAACAGTGTATTCAACGCGGGTTGTCAGCCTGCGGATTTACCGAAGATGGCACTGGTAAAATTGTTAACGGTTCTAAAATTAGTACCCTTTTGAATCGCCCTTATCGCTTTTCTATTGAATAAATTACAGAGTTTTCCCTACCTTTGATTGACCAAACATGAAATGGATTCTTCCTTTCTTAGTCTTTACGCTCTTAACCCTTGAGGTTAAAGCATCACATATTATAGGTGGAGACATATACTACGACTATTTAGGAAACAATCAATACCGGTTTTATCTGACCTTGTATCGGGATTGTGCCTCCAGTGGCGCGGCTTATGATGACCCCTTGCAATTAGCGATTTATAATGGAAACGGAACGTTATTTCAAAATGTAAATGTGCCATTTCCGGGAAGCACTCCAGTACCATTGAATTTCAATAATCCATGTGCCACTGCCCCAGGAGGAATCTGCGTTGAAAAAGCCACATATATCGTAGTGGTTACCCTGCCCCCGACACCTCTTGGATATGATGTTTCTTATCAACGCTGTTGCAGAGGACCAAATATAACAAACCTAATTAACCCAGACGATACGGGAATCACCTTGACCGCACATGTACCAGGAAGTAACTTAGGTAATGGTTCGCTGTATCAAAACAGCTCGCCGCGATTTACTAATTATCCTCCTATATTACTTTGCAATACGGAATCAATTACCTTCAATCATGGAGCTACAGATCCAGATGGTGATCTGTTAACATATTCCTTGGTAACGCCTTACGCCGGAGCGAGCTCTGTTACACCTTTACCGCCTCAAACTCCAGCTCCACCCTATGCACCGGTCATGTGGAATCCCGGCTATAACGCCACTACACCGCTCGGCCCTGGTTCAGGAATTACCATCAATGCGAATACAGGAATGATGTTGGTCACTCCGCAAAATGTGGGTTTGTTTGTAGTTGGAGTTAAAGTAACCGAAACACGGAATGGAATTGTCATTGGATCTACCGTAAGAGACTTCTTATTTAGAGTGTTTGATTGTAATATTACCCTACAAGCCTTATTACCTGTACAAGAACAGCTTCCAACCTTTGTTTCTTACTGTCAAGGATTAACCGTGAACTTTGTAAACAACTCGTATGGTGGTTCTTCCTACGCTTGGAACTTTGGGGTGCCTGGAGTAACGAATGACGTAAGTAATCAAGCTCAACCTGGATTTACTTATCCCTCACCTGGAACCTACAATGTTTCGCTTATCGTGAATCCGGGCCAGCCCTGTACAGACACGGCTTATATGTCGGTCACGGTAAACAATCCGTTTTCAGTATCTTGGTCGAGCGAAGACTCTTTGTGTATCGTAGGGAATCAATTTAATTTTACAGGAATTAGCAGTGCGCCTCCTGGGATTGGCACCTATACCTGGACTCTCGACAACACGGCCTCCATACAAAGTACCTCTGGTCTATCCGTTCCAAATGTTACGTTTGCTACTCCTGGATTTCATTCCATAACAATCAATGGAGATAACGGAGACTGCATCACGTCTTTTACTGACTCAATTTTTATCTTTGATGTACCGGTTGCACAAGCCACAGCGCCACAAAACGTAAACTGTATTGGTCTAACCGTACCATTTGGCAATGCATCTAGCAACGCGTTAATTACCCATTGGAACTTTGGGGTAATTGGTCTTTCTAATGACACAAGTAATGCAATCGCTCCAACCTATACCTATGCGAATGCGGGAACTTACCAAATTATTTTAAATGTCAGTTCTGGTCTGAATTGCAGCGATTCAGATACCCTAAGCATCACGATAAACGAACCCCTTGTGTTATCCTATTCAAATACAGATTCCCTGTGTATCAACGGCGGTTTATATACGTTTGATGGAACCGTCAGTGGCCCCCCTTCCGCATCCTATTGGTGGGATTTCGGTCCAAACGGAATTCCTCAAACGGCAAATAGCGTTGATGTTTATCCTGTCGGCTTCAGTCAAGCAGGGTTTCAACCCATAACACTATACGGCGCATTTGATAATTGCATAGATTCGATACAAGGCAGCGTGTATGTCTATTTTGAACCGAATATTGGATTTACCATGATTCCGGGGCTACAATGTGTACCGTTTTCGGCGACCTTTATCAATACCTCAACCTCTGATGGACCGGCAACCTTTAGTTGGGACTTTGGGGATGGTGCCACTTCCAGCAGCCTCAATGGATTTCACGTATATACCGTAGTTGGCAACTATAATGTTGGCCTTACAATGACCACGCTTGAAGGGTGTATTGATACCCTCAATTTGCTTCAGCAAGATTTAATTGCTGTAAATCCCTCTCCGATCGCAGCATTTAGTGTGAACCCGAATCAAATAGATGTGTGTAATAATGAGGTTGTTTTTACTAATCAATCCATCGGAGCAACTACCTACAGCTATATATACGACCAACTTGGATTTTATTCTGAGTTGCCGGATTTCACCCATGAATATCAAAATACAGGAACCGATTATCCTACGCTAACGGTATCAAATGAATTTGGTTGTAAAGATTCAACACGAGAAACCGTCATGGTACTTCCGTTTTCTATCTATATACCTAATACGTTTATTCCCGACCAGGACGGAAAAAATGATGTGTTTAAGGCAGAGACAACCTTTGAAATAAATGAATGGGAATTTATTATCTATAACCGGTGGGGACAACGCGTATTTGAAACAGATAATCTAGCAGAGGGTTGGGATGGAGTATTTAATGGCATGCCGGCTCAAGATGGCACGTATACGTATAATATCAGGTATCGGGGTTGTGAATTCCCAAGCGCATGGCAGCAGCTTACCGGTTCGGTTCGGTTGTTAAGATAATTACTTACGCAACACGAAGTTTTGTCCTAAGTAAACTTTTCTCACCTGTTCATCATTTGCTAAATCTTCGGCGGAGCCACTTTTCAGAATCTTTCCTTCAAATAACAAATATGCGCGATCGGTAATTGAAAGGGTCTCTTGAACATTATGATCTGTAATCAACACCCCAATATTTCGTTTTTTTAAATCAGCTACAATAGACTGAATATCCTCCACCGCAATGGGGTCTACCCCAGCAAACGGTTCATCTAAGAGCACAAACTTGGGGTCGGTTGCCAAGGCTCGAGCAATTTCCGTTCGGCGTTTTTCTCCACCAGAAAGGCGATTTCCTAAGTTTGTTCGGACATGATTTAATGAAAACTCTGAAAGCAATTTTTCTAACTTCTCTTCACGTTGCGCCTTTGATAAATTCGTCATTTCCAAAATTGCAAGAATATTGTCCTCAACACTTAATTTACGAAAAACAGAAACTTCTTGTGGGAGATAACCTATTCCCAATTGAGCTCGTTTATACATCGGTAATCGTGTGATATTTGTTCCGTCAAGAAAAACATTTCCCTCATCAGGTCTAACCAATCCAACGATCATATAAAACGAAGTTGTTTTACCTGCTCCATTTGGGCCAAGTAAACCAACAATTTCACCTTGACTTACTTCAATCGAAACACCATCAACGACACTACGGTTCCGGTATGTTTTTCGGATTTGTTCTGTGTAGAGTTTCATTTGCCGAAATTACTAAAAATTGAAGGAGATTCGTCCCCTTACTCCAAAAGGACTTGTTCCTGGTACGTTGTGTGTTGCTCTCCACACAAAATCGACGCGTAGTACTTTGAATACATTTTCTAATCCTGCTGAACATTCCACATATGGAACCTGGCCAAACGATTTAACATAATCCGGTATTATTACATTATCAGCATGTCTACTTGAAAGCGAACCATATAAAACACGCGCAGTTGAAACGAATCTTAAGTTTAGTTTATTGATCCCGGGAATTTTATTAAAAAACAGTCCTTCCCAATGATTTTCGACAAAGGCACTGGCATATTTATCAGAAATAAATTCTAAAAAATTCATTTTATTGTAGGCTGTAAGTAATAACCAATACGATTGATTTCCTTCATGAACTTTTAAGAATGGAAATGCCGTTGAACCAAAAACACACCCCATGCTCGTTCCATATCTCAACCTTCCAAGTGCACCAAGTTGTGTATAATGTTCTAATTGAAATTCCAGTTTTTGATAATTGTACATGCTGCCCGCTATACCCTTCACGCCAATTACACATTGTAATGATAAGATAGGAAAGGCGGAGCCAACACTCGTTCGATCAAATTGTCCGGATAAAAACTCTTCGTCTTTTGTCCATCGTATTCTGGTAATTATTTCAGCGGTGGTTAAATTTCTTAGGGTATCAAAACCACCAACACTTGGATTAGGGCTTAAATACGCACTAATTCCTAAAGGGGTATAATCCTTCCAATCAAATCCACCTAGGATAATTAAATCTTTTCTAATATCCTTTTCCAAATTAAATCCGATCTTCTTTACAAACGTTAATTTGTCAAAAGGGGCGGTATTTAATACGGTAGCGAAAGTGTTTCCTAATTGTGCTGCCGTTGGTGATTGACCAATTTGTTCTAAATCGTAAGTAAAATAGGTGGACAACATGCCCCGTTTCTTAGGGGTGATATTAAACCGGATTAAACTAGAATATTTAAACCGATCATCCCCAATGCCATAACCTATTTTTCCCCCAAGTTCTAATCGCTTTGAAAAGGCATTGGAGGTCCTGATGGCCAAAGAAAGGCGGGTATCTTCAACAGGATTTCTGCTGATTAATGACGTGGCATTTCCTAGTTCAATTTTTCCCATCGGATAATATCCTGTCGAAGCAAAATACGTTAAGGTTCTAAGGCTTTTGAAATACTTAGTTTTATTTAATGTATCAATCATTTCTGAAATTCCATTTTCGGTCTTATTCAATTTTTCATGACGCAACGAATCCCACGCTTCAAGGTCTTGTGTTTTTGAATTCTCCAAAAATTCAACCGTAGTTGATGTATTATAAAAATCATCTGGTTTTAGTTCATTGATGATAAAGTGTTTTCGACTGCTCGTTTTTTTTCCAAGAAAACCATAGATTTTGGTCTTCTCAGTTAATCGAATATCCAATAAAAGAACTTCCTTTTTAAGCATCCAAACCTCATCTTCGACCTGTTCGAACTCTTGTTCGACGTATAAATCTTGAATATAATTTAAATTCGCGCCTTCTGATATGTTTGCTTTAATTGACTGAATAGCGTACGTTGTATCATGGACCCACATTTCGCCATGAAAGGTTAAGTTACTTGCATTTTTAGGTTCAAATCGTAATTTGTAACAGAATTTATTACCGATATAGGTTGAATCATCAAGATAAAATCGATACATGGAGCGCGCATAATTTGCAAGTGGACTAATAAAAGATTTACCGAATAAGTCGATCACATTCTCATAAATATTAATGTCTAAGTACATGTCTCCTAGAAACTGAGCGGCCTGAAGATTTTCGACGCCGGTAATTCGGGAAGCTTGTACAACTTCTCTTTTTCGTTTCGGGCGGTTCGCAAAATAAAATTCAGACACGGATTCGGCCAAAACAGCGGGTAAAACCAATGTTTGATTCGTAGAAGTATCCAAATAATCGAGGACAACGTTTAATCTTTTTACAGGGCCTAAGGAAGAAAACTCTGAACCGATATTATTTATATCAACTTGAAACTTATTATACGCTTCATATTGATACGCCTGAAGTTTTTCTTTATTATTCACAGGTTTATGGGCAATAATTTTTTTGTGCAATTTAGTAGAAGGAAATTCATCCGGAGGTAGAACAACAATTTCCTTGACCTCTCTTGATGTGGGACGAAGCGCTACATTAAGCTCTTGTTGAACCTCTTGTTTTAGCTTAATTCGAACGACTTTATAACCTAAACTATAGATCTGTAAGGAATCAACTGGATAATACGTTTCGAGTTTGTATCTGCCGAGGCTGTCTGTAATTGTAGAGATTTTTGTGCCGTAAAAGCTAACCTTAACAAAGGGTATCGGTGATTTTGATGCCTGCTCGGTAACTACACCAAACACAGCGGTTTTTTGGGCACTGAGGACTCCCAAACCAAAGGCAATCATCAATACGGTAAAAACAAGCTTATTCAATCGTATTCTTATTTTTACTTGTTCGCGTTGAAACCACTATACCTATTTCATAAAGTACAATAATAGGTATCGAAACAATAATTTGAGAAAGCATATCCGGCGGGGTAATCACTGCAGAAATGATTAAAATAACAACAATGGCATGTCTTCTATATTTTTTTAAAAATTCCGGTCCGATCAAGCCGATTTTTGTAAGAATAAAACTAACAATGGGCAGTAAAAATAAGATCCCTGTGTAAAACACCGTGGAAATAACGGTTCCCATATAAGACCCAACCGTAAAATTATTCTCAATTTCAGCACTAATCTGAAAGGACCCGAAAAACTGAACAGTGAGTGGCGCTACAACAAAATAACCAAATAGGACCCCTAAGAAAAAACACAAACTCACGTAAAAAACTAATCCTTTAGCTGCTCTTAATTCATTTTTTTTCAGTCCGGGCTTAATGAAAGACCATATTTGATAGAAAATATAGGGGGCGGTAATAATCAATCCCCCCATAAGGCTCATCATCATAGCATAATTAAATTGCCCTGATACGGTCATGCTTTGCATTTTGACTGTTGTATCAGAGACACAAACCCCAAAATAGGCACACAGTAGTTTAAAGGTTATAAACTCTTTTTCTTTTAATACTAAAAACACATGATTCATTACCCATTCTTGATAAATCCAAAGAACGACAGCAACGGATATTACTGCAATAGCAATCCGTACCAAACGCCACCTTAATTCATCCAGGTGTTGTAAAAAACTCATTTGTTGATTTTCAGACATCTCACAAATTTAACTAAAAATCACTGTTTATTTTGGATAATTATCACCACGTAAATTGATTACGTTCTGCCGAGTGAATCTTTGTAAAAACAAGCGATGAAAACAATTAAAATCCGCAAAATTGAATTTAACAACTTTAGCAATAAAGTTCTTTGTTTCGGCGAACTCTGCATTAACAACTTATGCATTGATAGTTATATTGAGCTGAGTTTTAGCAGCTTAAATCGAGTCGTGGGTTTACTAAATAAACAATTAACTGAGGTTTCAGTGTATGACTTAATTCAAGAAGAAATGTATGATGCCGAGAAACATTTTAGCATTGATTTAAACAGCTATAAAACCCTCCCATTATCTCTTGAGGAATTGGCTGCACAGGGATATCCTTCCCTAAAAATCAGTGCTTAATTACGGTTGAATAATAACCGTTTCTTCATTGGTTTTTTCGGCCTCAATTTTTATAATTCCTTGGCCTTGACGGTTCCCTTTGTATGCTTCAATGTCTAATACAGCCACACCCGCTTGTCCAAGTTGGTAAATTTCGTTGTAATTAAACGTAGCGATTCCTGCCGCGTTTGTGTATGCCGTATCATAAACCACTACCTGAGAAGGACAATTGCAGGTTGAGGTACCATGCAACACTACCATGGCTTGTTCAACCAAGGCGTTATTCTCATCACGAACTTCAATTTTAGCAATGGTGTCTTCTTTTTTAACGCAAGCATTCAAGCCGATTAAAGCAATACTTAAAGCCGCAAATAACAATGTTTTCTTTTTCATTTCTTTAATAAACATAATGATTAATTAGGAAGATAAATAGTTTCTACAGCCGTGGTGTGCACTCTACATCGAGTATAACCTGTTGCGGTTTTATTGTTATGCTTGACAATGATATCAAAATATCCTGTCGTATTATCTGGTCCAGAGGTGTTGAAATACTGATCCATATCAACCGTAGTAAAACCAGACGTATTGGTAAACGTTGTGTCCACAAAAGAACCCGTAGGTGGATTACTTTGTTGATCTCCAATCACTACCACCTTTGCTCCGCTAATTAATTGATTAGAAGATGACCGAACAAATACTTTCAATATTGCGGGGTCCTTAGACTTACAGCCATTCGCGGTTAATAAAAATACTGCCGTAATTCCTAGAATAATTAGTTTTTTCATACAATTTACAATCAATCAAAAGTAACACATAAATTAGTGAAACACAAAAATTTAGATAATTTCAAATACAATTTCTTATTCGTCTCAATGATTCACAAGGCAATTGCAAATAAAATCCTAATTTTGTTAACTAACATCTTAAACCAACTTCGGCCCTTAAAAGTTACACTATGCGAGAAAGAATCGAACAAGTTCAACGCGAAATCTCAGGAATTGTTATTGCTAATAATACTGAAGCGGAATCTTTTCGAATTAAATACCTCGGGACTAAGGGCGTATTAAAATCGCTCTATCAAGATTTTAAAACGGTTTCTAACGAAGAAAAAAAAGAAATTGGGCAACTCCTAAACGAGCTCAAACAACACTTAGAAAACATAATTGCATCTGCGAATTTAAATGATCAAGCGAAACAACCGAAAAGCCTGTTGGATTTAACCCGGCCTGGGCGAAGCACCTCCTTAGGTAGCCTACATCCGCTCACACTTGTTCGCAATGAGATAACAAATATTTTTTCAACGATCGGATTTTCTGTGTCTGAAGGGCCTGAAATCGAAGACGATTGGCATAATTTCTCTGCGCTTAACTTCCCGCCAGATCATCCGGCGCGCGATATGCAAGACACCTTTTTTATTGATTCTTCTATTGAAGGACTTTCATTAAGAACTCATACCAGTTCGGTCCAAGTTCGGGTAATGGAAACGCAAAAACCTCCGATTAGAACAATTTCACCTGGAAGAGTCTATCGAAACGAGGCGATTTCAGCCCGGGCACATTGTTTTTTTCATCAAATCGAAGGCTTGTATATAGATAAAAATGTATCCTTCGCAGACCTTAAACAAACCATAGACTTTTTTGCGAAATCCTTTTTTGGAAGTAACGCGAAGATTAGGCTGCGGCCTTCTTACTTTCCATTTACGGAGCCAAGTGCGGAAGTAGATGTCTCGTGTTCTCTTTGCCAGGGGGACGGGTGTAACGTTTGCAAACACACCGGTTGGCTTGAAATTCTTGGTTGCGGCATGGTTGATCCGAATGTTTTGGATGCGTGTGGCATAGACTCGAAAGAATATAGTGGATTCGCATTTGGCATGGGTGTTGAACGAATTGCCCAATTAAAATATCGGGTGAATGATTTACGCTTGTATTCTGAAAATGACGTGCGATTTCTATCACAATTTCATTTTTAAATAATGGATTTTAAAGACTTAGACTCCGCTATCCAACTTGATCAGATTGAGCAGTTAAGCCATAAATCCACTCAACTCATTTTCAAACATTCTACCCGGTGTATCATATCATCTATGGCGCTTAAACGCCTGAAGTCCTGCACACCTATCGAGGCTGATTGTTGGGTCTTAGACTTGCTTAGTTTCCGTTCGATTTCCAATGAAATAGCCCTAAGGTATCACACCGAACATCAATCTCCACAATTATTCGTAATCAGGAATGGTCGAGTAATTGGAAGCACTTCGCATGAGGGTATTGACTGTGATTTTATTCTTACATGCAATGAAAAATAAAAAAAACTTACTTATCCTTTTCTTCCTTTCGCTGATTGCTGGGGTATTCCTTTATAAAAGTTTAGCGCCTTCTTCATCTGAAGAAGAATTTGGGCCCTTGGCCTATTTTGAAACGGAAGGAAGTCTAACGTGTGTTCTTGGATCGGACTTCAAAAGCTCCTTTCTTACTCAAGACGGCCCGGTTTCTGTAGACTTATATCTTGATGACAGCCTGATCTCTACGTATAAGAACATACAGAACAAATCGTCCATTTCTATTCCTAAAAGGCTTTTAACGCTTGGCGCTCACCAACTGAAAATAACCGCAAAAAACAATACCCAGGGGATCACAGAAGACGAACGTGTGCTCTATGTGTTGTCGGATGTAACTCCTGAGTCTTGGTCCCTTGTTTTAAAAAACCAGTATGTCCACAATGACTCCTCTTTTACCCAAGGGCTTGCTTTTTCTGAAGGCAAACTCTTTGAGGGGACCGGAGACCCTAACGGTATTGGAGCCACTATGATTGGTGAGGTTGATCTAAATTCAGGTAAAATTCTCCGAAAAAAGAGCGCCGCAGTACCAATCTTTGGAGAGGGGATTACCCTTGTTGGAAATGAACTATTTCAAATCACTTGGCAAAACAGTACCTGCTTCGTATATGACAAAAAAACATTTGCCCCGCTTCGACAATATACATATGCCGGTGAAGGTTGGGGGCTAACCTATGATGGTGCCTATATAATCATGTCGGACGGAAGTGAAACCCTTACGTTTAGAGACCCAAAAACGTTTAAAGAAATAAAAACCATTCAAGTATATACGCATGAGGGCGCCATTACAAAATTGAATGAGCTTGAATATATAGATGGGTTCATTTATGCAAACATTTGGACCAGTAATTTGATTGCGGTCATCGAACCAGCTACAGGAAAAGTAATAGCAACCATTGACGCTACAGAAGCTGTTCAAAAAGGCAAAGGAAATGGAGAGGTCCTAAATGGTATTGCACACAACCAAAAGACAGGTAAAACCTATATTACCGGGAAGTTTTGGACAAGCCTCTTTGAAGTTGCCTTTACTAAGCCTAAGGGCGTGTAAGAAAAGGAACCTGTTTAGTTTTTCTTCCATTGACAATTCGCAGGAAATAGGTTCCTGGCGACCAATAGGTATAGTCAATGTATTGAGTTGTTGCACTTAAATCCAGCTCAATTACAGGTATAAAGTCTAGCTCCTTGTTGGATTCAAGCACTTCTTTTTCAATAAATATTCTGCACTCAGAAGAAATGTTTGGTGAAAACTCAAACTTAACTTCATGCGCCCTAGATGGGACTACCTTCACAAAAGACGCTTCACTTATTCCGCTATAAGCCAGGGGGTTATTTGTTAACTCAGGGATTTCCCACGCCCGGATGTAATCAATCAAATATTCCGCGGGAAATCCTGTCTTTGCGTTAGGACCGGGAGAAAACGGCCCCTTATCCATGGCCAATGAAAAATTAGCAATCAAATTCATAGAGGTATTAAACGTCGCCTGATGCTGAGCAACAAGGCGGTCATTAAAATAGAACGATACCCCTTCAGGTGCCCACAAGCCTGAAAACGTCACCCATTCTCCAGTTAACTTTTGCTTAGTCTTTACCCAATGACCGAAAGGCTTGTCTATCATTCCAAACTGTTTTATACGATCACATCGATTGGGGCAATGTACATCTACATGATAGGTCGTTGTTCGCTCGCCCTTTGCTTCCATGATATCAATTTCCTCATTCGGATTTCCGCCGTAAAGCCAGAAGGCTGGCCAATATCCTTTACCCTTTGGCAAAAAGCATCGCGCTTCAAAGTATCCAAACCTAAATTGTTTTTTACTCCAAGCAGCAGCAGTTAAACGATTAATCTGCACCTTCCCGTTTTGCATTAAGCTTGGTGTTTTACTGATTTTTTCTTGGTCGATCATCCAATCCGGAAAGGACCGCCATTCATTCACGGTGTCAACGGAAAGCTTCAATACCCCGCCAGATTGTTCACACATGCGCGGGTCTGTATAAGTGTTTGCATCCAAAGACAAACCTCCCCAAGGATAATAGCCGTACCACGTTGACTCATCTAATTTGACCCCATTAAATTCATCAAACAACGAAGGGTTTCCGGTGTAAATTCCTTCAGGGTCAATCCAAATTAATAAGGTGTCTTGACTGTAGACCGTTTGCGTAAGAACGCAGAGAAGAATTAAGAGATATCTCATTTACATTAAATTACAATCAAAATTAGCAAACCCCGTTAGTTTACATTGCGTAATTTCGTAAAAATGAAGAATACTTGGTGCTTATGGATCCTGCTACTCCTTGGAGGGACTCTATTCGGGCAATCAAGTTATCAAGTTCGCGAACTGATATCAAAAGCAACACCACAGCAAATAGATTCCTTATCGATTTTACCCGGAAGTGTTTATTGCATTTATGAAAACGACACGGTTTCAAAGGAACTCTTTAGCGTAAATTACATTGACAAAACCATTGCGTTTAACCCTAAGATTTCCGGCGTTGTTCAGGTTTTTTATTTACGAATAAATTTAAACTTAACCCCAACGAATCAATCTTACGATTCTATTGCCCTGGTTCCGAACATGTCCAACACGATGTTTTCAATCACCGATGAGAATCCATTAATAGAAGATCTTTTTGGTGGTAATGAGATCAATAAGCGGGGCAGTGTTTCTCGCGGAATAACTTTTGGAAATCGCCAAAGTCTCGGGATTAATTCAACACTTAACCTAGAACTAAGTGGAAAACTATCGGAAAATATTCACATTTTAGCTTCTGTATCCGATGCAAACATTCCCATTCAACCCGACGGAAACACCAATAAATTACAAGAATTCGACCAAGTTTTTATTCAGCTTTATACGGATAAATTCAAACTAACCGCAGGTGATTTCTGGATAAATCGTCCGGACGGGTACTTTCTTAACTATAAAAAAAGAGGACAGGGATTGACGATGACCAATACCTTTGATTTGAGCGCCAATCAACAACTAAAAATCCAATCAAGTGTTGGATTGTCAAAAGGAAAGTTTCAACGACAAATCATACCGGGTGTAGAAAACAATCAAGGGCCCTACAGGCTTATTGGTGCAGAGAACGAGCCGTTCATTGTGGTGTTATCAGGAACTGAGCGCGTATTTATTGATGGTCGTCTATTGCAGCGAGGACAAGAATTTGATTACACCATAGATTATAACAGTGCCGAACTTGTATTTACCTCAAGAAATCTTATCACCAAAGATGTTCGAATCGTGGTGGAATTCCAATATGCAGACCAGGCATATACGCGTGGGTTAATTCAGCAGCATCTTAGTTACCGCGTTAACAACACCACCAGTTGGATAAATTATTATCAAGAACAAGACCTTAAAAACCAACCCCTCCAATTAAGTTTGAATGAAACCACCAAACAACTCATTGCAGCAGCTGGTGATAGCTTAAGTAATGCCTTCATTGGCACCATTGATTCTGTCGGCTTTCAGCCAAACCAAAACCTGTATCGCTTAGTTGACAGCTTAGGTTATGATTCCGTTCTTGTGTTTTCTGTACATCCGGACTCGGCCACATATCGGGCAACCTTTCTGTTGGTTGGGGCAAACAAAGGGAATTATGTGTTGGATAAAACTACGGCCTTTGGTCCTGTTTATAAATGGGTAAGCCCACTGGGAGGACTACCTCAAGGGTCCTACATGCCCATACAACGGGTGAACTCACCCAAAAGAAAGCGGATGATAACGGCAGGAATTCAACAAAAATTAGGTGGAAAATGGGTGGTAGAAACAGAATTCTCCGCATCAGAAGAAGCAGTGAATTTATTTGCAAGCAAAGACCGGTCGAACGACTGGGGATTGGGAAACCGAACTAAAATTATACGTCAAGGAAAAGTTGAACTTAATCGTTGGAATCATTCAACCCTAGTAGAATCTGAATATTTAGGAAATAACTTCTCGTTTATTGAGCCTTATCGCGCTGTAGAGTTTGATCGAGATTGGAACATTAGAAATGCGAAGCTATCGGGTCCTCAATGGAATGGCAAATTATCCCATAAAATTCAACACTATAAACTTGGTTTTTTAAGTGTTCAAGCACAGCACTTTACCATTGGAAATGCGTTCAATGGTACACGAATTTATTCAGATGGAGGCATCAAAAAGAAGGGGCTTTCGGTTTCATGGGATGGGAGCGCACTTAACAGTACAGGAGTGGTCAACACCCGATTTATCCGTCACCGCTTAGACGCCTCACAAACTATACATCGAATAAAAATCGGAATTAAAGATGATCAAGAATTTAATCTTCGTGATAAAGTACTAGGCATGAACTCCTCTAGCTATGCGTTTTACGACATTCAAGGGTATCTTCAAAATGCAGACAGCAGTAAGGCCTTGGTAAAGTTTTTCTATAGAGAACGCCTTGATTGGAAGCCCGATAGCACGGGTTTTACCGTAGCGGCAAGAGGAACAACCATAGGAGGAGAGGTTCAAATTAAAGATAAAAAAGGAGGGGCCTATGGGTTCGTCCTCGGCTTACGAAACCTAACACCTTTAGATAGCAGCTTACTGAATATTACGCCAGACCAATCAATCGTTGGGCGAATTAATGTTTCTAAACGCATACTAAAAGGAGCGCTCACTTTTGACACCTATTATGAAGTGGGGTCTGGGTTAGAACAAAGACGAAGTTTTATTTACCTAGAAGTTAATTCAGGGCAAGGCGTATACACGTGGATTGATTACAACAATGACGGGGTCAAGGATTTAAATGAATTTGAAACCGCCACATTCATAGATCAAGCAAATTACATTCGGATTTTCACGCCAAGTAATGCTTATCAAAAGACCTATTCAAATGAATACAATCAAAGTTTATTCTGGCGGCCCGAGTTAATTTGGAATAAAAAAACGGGCGTGCTCAAGTTGCTTTCAACCGTTTCAAACCAACTTAGAATCCGCTCAACGAGGAAATTAAACACCTTAGCAGTTGACGATCTCTTAAATCCTCTAAACGCAGATGTTCTCGACAATGCGCTTATATCTTCAGCATATTCTGTAAGAAACTCACTCTACCTATTTAGAACCTCCGCGAAGTTTAATGGCCATTACATCATTAATAAAAATCTAAATAAGTCGCTACTCGCAACAGGATTTGATGCGAAAGCAATTGAATTCAACGAGCTTATGCTGAGGTGGAATATTGTTCCTTCATTTTCTATAAAAACCGAGGGACAACAAGGAAATAAAACCTCTTCAGTAGATTACACGCAAGGCAGAAATTACCAAATACGCTATCAATTTGTAAGAATGGAATTATCATATCAACCATCCACGAACTACCGCATGGCTGTTGATGCCAAATTATCTTCAAAAGCAAATGAACCAATTTATGGGGCAGAGAAAAGCAATTCAAAAGAATTAGGCCTTGAATTTAAGTACAATACAACGGAAAAAGGTAGCATACAAGGATCACTCAAATACCTTAATTTAACTTTTAACGGAAACCCGTTGTCTCCTGTTGCCTTTGAAATGCTTGAGGCCTTACGTCCCGGTTCGAATTATACGTGGTCCGTTAATTGGCAACGAAATGTTGGAAAAAACCTTCAATTAAATCTAGTTTATTCGGGAAGAAAGCCCGCCGAAAACAAGGTTGTACACAACGGAGGAATGGAACTTCGTGCTTTTTTCTAATTTTGATTATGAAGGAAGATATACAAAACGCTGAGGACATTAATTTACTTATTAATAACTTTTATGCCGAGGTTATGAAATCTGAGTCCCTTCATCCGTTCTTTAATAGGCTAAACTGGGAGGCGCATCTTCCAAAAATGAAAAAATTTTGGCGCTTTGTACTTTTAGATGAAGCGGGATATACTGAAAATGTAACCAATAAGCATCTTCACATGCACTTGACCAACGCATTGTTTAATGAATGGGTGTTGTTATTCCATCGAACGGTTGACCAACACTTTGAAGGACCGCGTGCTGAGCAGGCAAAAACCCGCGCTTCCCTAATTGGTATTGGTATTCAAAGTAAGATGAATCTACTTAAAGATTAACTGAATCAGATCGTTACCGTTTGCGTAAATCATCAAGCCTAACAACAAGAAAAAGCCAATATACTGCGCATACTCTAGGATTTTCTGAGGGGCTTCTTTTCCTGTAATCCATTCATAAAGTAAGAATACCACGTGACCACCGTCGAGTGCAGGTATTGGTAAGATATTCATGAATGCCAACGCAAACGATAAAAACGCTGTGTTGAACCAAAATACCTTCCAGTCCCAAACAGGGGCAAACATGTCGCCTATTCGTGTGAAACCACCCACAGACGTTGCGCCTTTCTTGGTGAATACAAATTTAAATTGAGCTACATAATCTCTCAACAACTGCGTTCCACCAACCACGCCTTTCGACATGCTTTCACCCAAGCTATAGCGCACCTTCGACACAGCAAGCGTATCGGAAGTGAATTGGTTTTTAGAAGCAAATCCCATAGTTCCCTCTGGAGTTACCTTGCTATGAATCATGATGGAATCGTTTCCTCGAAGTACTAATACATCCGCCTTTTTATTGCGCTTGCCGTACAAAGACAATTGGATATCGTCGAAATATTTTATTTCGGCGCCGTTAATTGAGATGATTTTATCTCCATTTTTCATTCCTGCTTTTTCTGCAAATCCACCAGGGGTAACCGTCTCTGCCCCTTCGGCAATAACTCTAAACGAAGCAACGGACATCGCACCATGTTGAAACAGTTCTTGATCAATGGTTGCTGGTAATTTACGAACGAGGGTTTTACCGTCTCGGGTGAGTGTCAGTATTGTTTTATTACGCAAAAGAAGGCCTTTATTAATATCTTCAAAGGAAGTTACCTTCTCTCCATTAACCTTTGTAATCACATCGCCCGAACGCACATCGTACTTGACTAGATACGGATGAATTGCCATCCCTTGATTTAGTTTTGAAGTTGTCAAGGTCGCACCTCCCCAATACCATGCAATGGCACCATATATAATAAACCCTGCAATTAAATTGACAGTTACCCCGCCAATCATTATAATAAGTCGCTGCCACGGTTTTTTGGTTCTAAATTCATAGGGTTTAGCCGGCTGTGCCATTTGCTCTTTATC
>JBIKUO010000045.1:0-8976 GCA_044347515.1 Crocinitomicaceae bacterium
GGGTGGTGTACAGGTTCGTTGGTAAACAATTTAGCGAATGACTGTAAACCGTTGTTTTTAACTGCATTACATTGCGGGGTGAATTGTTCTGCAGGAGATTTTAATCAATGGAAATTTTACTTTCGCTACGAATCACCAAACTGCACCAATCCAAATACTGCAGGAACCTTAGATGATTATTTCATCAATGGATGTGTGAAGCTTTCAGATTCTGGTGATGGCGGAGGAACGACAGGTTCTGACTTTTTATTAGTGCAATTAGGTACAGCAGCAAATCAAGCAACTACGATTACTACGCTTAAATCAGCCAACTTTAATGCCTATTGGAATGGTTGGGATGCTAACAATACAGCAACTACCGGTGGAACAGGAATTCATCACCCCGCAGGTGACATTAAAAAGATTTCTACGTTCAGTGGAAATACCGTTTCAAGCACGTGGGGAAGCACGCCAAATACTCACTGGAGATTGGTTTGGACAGCAAATACAAACGGACATGGTGTAACGGAAGGTGGTTCTTCGGGTTCGCCCATATTTAATAATTCCTCAGGAAGAATTATTGGTACACTCACCGGAGGTGGCTCTTTTTGTAATGCTACGAACCAACCCGATTTTTACGGTAAGGTTTCATACCATTGGATTTCCAACGGTACAACAAACAACCGCCGCCTGAAGCCATTCCTAGATCCAGCAAATACGGGTGCATTAACTCAAAATGGTTCAGCGGATCCTTGCTCTGCTGGGGCGACGCTGTGCATACCATCGATTTCAAATGCTTGCGATGAGTATATTGGAGGGGTGCAATTGAATACCATAAACAATACGAGTTCCTGCACGGCTGGTGGATATATCGATTACGGTAATATTTCTACAACCCTTGCTAAAGGAACCGCATATTCTGCAACAATTACCCCTGGAATCACCGGCCAAGCAAATCCTGGTGCATACACAGATGACGAGATCGCTATTTGGATTGATTACAATAACGATATGGATTTCAATGATGTTGGTGAGCAAGTTGGATACGTATTGGTTGCTACGGGATGGAGTAACGTATTTAATTTTACCGTTCCAATGTCTGCCACTATCGGTGCTTTGAACATGCGTGTTCGTATTTCTTATTCTCCAGATGGGGCAATTGATCCGTGCGCCGTGGCTACTTATGGTGAAACAGAAGATTATACAGTTACCTTAACTGGTCCGGCTGGAATGGATGGACTTGATGCCAACTTGGTTTCTATTTATCCAAATCCAACAGAAAATAAAGTAACGATTGCATTGGGTGAGTTGGCTAAAGAAACGAATCAAATTGATGTGCTTGATATCACAGGAAAAATCGTTCGTCAGCTTTCACAACTTAATGGAACTGTTGCGGAATTAGAACTAAGTAACCTAGCAAAAGGGATTTACCATGTGGTAATTTCAACGAATCAAGGAACGATTACGAAACAAGTAATTAAACAATAAGTAAGCGCTTCAAGTAGTTAAAGCCCCGGAATCCGGGGCTTTTTTTTTGTACTTTCGCAGTATGAGGATCGAAGTTACTCATCCAGGATTTCTTACGCTCCTACCCGATTCTCCCGGGGTCTATAAATACTATGATGCCAAAGGGAAATTACTGTATGTCGGCAAAGCCAAAAACCTAAAAAAAAGGGTTTCTAGTTATTTCAACAAAACACATGATGATGCCAAAACAAGAATTCTTGTAAGGCAAATTCATTCGATTGAATTAATCCTAGTTGACTCGGAAATGGATGCCTTGTTGCTAGAAAACAACCTCATCAAAGAAAATAAACCCCGGTATAACATTCTATTAAAAGATGACAAAACCTATCCATGGATTTGCCTAAAAAAAGAACCCTTCCCACGTGTCTTTATTACACGAACTAGGTATGCCAACAAAGACGAATATTTCGGTCCATACCCCAAAGGGAAAATTCATAGGCAACTCTTAGATATTATTCATGAACTATATCCGATTCGCACCTGTTCGTTGGATTTATCTCCCCAAGCCATTGAACGAAAGCAGTATAAAGTCTGTTTGGAATATCATTTGAAACGCTGTGATGGTCCATGCATTAACGCTTCGCTTAATGAATTATACGAAGGATATATCGCAGAAATCCGCTTACTTCTAAAGGGGAAGACCTTTACATTGATTCAAGCGCTTAAACGGCAAATGAATGAACATGTAAGCAAGCTCGAGTTTGAACAAGCGCATCTGGTGAAATCCAAACTTGAAGCACTCGAAGGGTACCATGCTAAATCAGTTATGGTAAATAATCCAAAAATCAACTGTGATGTATTAACCCTATCTCAAGAAAATCACGTGGTTTTGTATAATTACCTTTGGGTTCGGGAAGGACGTGTTGATTTTTCTGTATCTGACCAGGTCAATTTACCGATCAATGAATCATTAGATGACCTAGCGAAGATTATTTGGCATCAGCTACACATGGGTTTCAATAGCCAAGAACATGAAATTATAAGCAATGTAGATATCACCAATGACCTTCCGGGATTTCATTTTAGTAAACCCTTACGAGGGGAAAAAGCAGATCTTATTGCATTCTCAATTAAAAATATAAAACATCGCACCAATCAAACAGAAGCACCGAAGACGGTGGTAAATGTAAGCGATCGAATTGGACACTTGCAAGAAGGCTTGCGCCTACCCGTTGCGCCAAAGCACATTGAGTGTTTCGATAATTCTAACTTTCAAGGAACAAATGCTGTGGCTGCTTGCGTAGTTTTTAAAAACGGGCTACCCTCCAGTTCAGAATATCGACATTTTAATATCAAAACAGTTATCGGACCGGATGACTTTGCTTCCATGAGAGAAATCGTACATCGGCGATATAAACGCGTGTTAGATGAAAACCGCAGCTTACCCGACCTTATCGTTATTGACGGCGGTAAAGGACAGCTCTCTGCCGCATTAGAGGCCCTTGAAATATTAAATCTCAGAGGTAAAGTTCCCGTAATTGGCTTAGCCAAAAAACTTGAAGAGGTGTTTTTCCCGGGGGACACATACCCCATACTTTTAGATCGAAACAATCCTGGATTATTATTGCTGCAACACATCCGAAATGAAGCGCATCGATTCGGAATAACACATCACCGCAATAAACGAAGCAATGCTTTTTTAACGTCTGAATTCAATGAAATTCCTGGGATTGGAGAAAAATCTCGTCAAAAAATACAAGCGCATTTTGCCAGCTTGAAACAATTTAAAAAGGCCAGCCTTGAAGAACAAGACCGTAAACTAGGAAAACCTTTAGCAAGTAAACTAAGGTCCTACCTTAAAGATTAGTGCTTAATGAACGGAAGGGTTGTCTTTCCGCTTTTTCCTTGGAGCAATAGCGTATATTTCCCTGCAGCCAGTCCTTTCGTATCCATCATGATGATGTTTTGACCGGTATTAGACTGAATTCGATGCGCTTGAATCAGTTTTCCTGCCATATCCACGATACTCACGGTTAGTTCAGAAGCCGATGTGGCAGTATACTCTACAGACAATTCATCTTGAACCGGATTAGGATACAAAGTGATGTTGTTTAAGTTTTGATCTTCATTTACACCTAATACAATGGTATTTGAAGGAGACCCGCTATACAAATTGATATCGTCTAAATAAAAGTTGTTTCCACCTTCTCCTTCAAAGCGAAATTTCACACGGAAGTTTTGCTCGAAATAGTTACTGGTTACATTGGTCATGTGTACCGTAGCCCAATCCGCCTGGCTGCTTGGTTTCCATGCAGTTGCTAAAGCAATAGAACTAAGTTGAGAGCCACCTAAGGTTTTTCGCTGTACCCAATTCTCTCCACAGTCTCCTGTGATAAATACTTTCAGGTATTCGTAATCCGCAGCAAGTTTTTTTCTGTATGAATAACGGAAACTTAAGGTCACCGTTCCATTCGCTGGCACTACTGACAAATCGATAGGCGAGCTAATTAGTTCATCTATGTTCGATGGCGCTTGACCGAAATTTACCAATTTCGCACATTGATTTCCGGAATAACCTGTGGTGTTTTCAATGGTAAATGCGTTGTTATTCTCTTGATTAATCACCTCCCAATTGATTAAGTTATTCAAAGAAGCATACGACTCGAATCCTTCCCAAAAAGGAATGGTAGCCGGAGCAGGTAATACGCGAATGAAGTTGTTTTTGGTCTCGGAATCATTAGTTCCACCGTCTGTAGCAGTAAGCGAAACGTTATAAACGCCCGGTGTGTTGTAAACAACTATTGGATTTTGTGACGTTGAAGTAGCCGGTGTTCCTCCTGCAAACGCCCAATTCCAACCATTGACTAAATTGTAGGATTCATCGGTAAATTGAAGCGTATCACCAACACAAATGGTAGTTCGTGTTGAAGTAAAGTCAGCTTTACACAAATATGGTGCAGTTCCCGCACCAACTGCTACTAAATTCGCAGCAGAAATCACATTGGCTCTTCCTGTATTATTACTTTGTAACGCAGTTCTCATGCGTGTTTTTTGTCCTTGAGTAAACATTTTAGAACAATATGAATAATCCATGTAGTTTTCTACGTTATCACGGATATCAAATCCCCAATATGCGTTATCCGAATTACATGTGTTTGAACTCATTATACAGGCCTGTACACCAATACAATTTGGTGTGTCTTGTACGTTGTCATCTGTTGAACAACTTGAAGCTGTTCCCGGATTATTATTAGGTCCCCAGGTATGATCTAAATTTAACCAATGGCCGACCTCGTGCGTCATGGTGCGACTTGAACCGATCGAACTTGTACCAATTGAACCCACATAATCATGAAGCACCCAAATACCATTTGTCATTTGCGTGGCAGACCAACCGGAAGGTTTTGTTGTATACCCCGCGGCACCACCAATATCTCCACAAATAAACACATTAAGATATTTATTTCCTGGCCAAGTACCATTAAACACATCATTTCCCGCAATAATAGCCGCTACTTGGTCACCTCCATCAGCACCATTATAACTCATTGGCGAAAGGGTTCTAGTAATTCCTTTAAAACACTGTCCGTTCGGTGCTTTAGTAGCCAACAAAAATTCTACCTCGATATCCGCAGGCATTCCTTGAAATTCTGCATGAACATTGTTCGCGTCTTGATTTAACAAGCGATAATCACGATTCAACAAATCCAAACAATCGTAAATCTGTTCGTCCGAAATATTCTCTACCCCGCCGTTGTGCAATACGTGAAACACGACAGGAATTTTATACACCGTAGCCTTTTGAATTGGCTTTTTTGCAAGTTGTATTTCTTCCAAGGAATCCAACATTCGGTGGTATAGGTAATCTGGATTCTGCATTAAGGATGCCATTTTTTTATGTTGATGGCAATATTCTACCGCTTCACCCTCTCTTGCATTACTCGGATCAAAGGTGTTTTTTGTTTTCACTTGAGCATTTATGCTTAGTATAAAGAATGCCAGAAATAAGGTGTAAATATGCTTCATGTTTGTAATTTTTCCGTGCTAAAATACGATTTTATTCTACCGAATCAAACGTTCAAGAAGGATTAAAGTTCATTTAACTATCTTTACCTTATGAAATCAAAAACTGCCAAAGAATCTACCTCTATAACAACTTATGTTGTGCTTCCGAACGACACAAACCCCTTGGGTAATTTATTTGGTGGGCAGTTATTAGCCTGGATGGATGTGATTGCAAGTGTTTCCGCACACCGTCATTGCAAACGCGTTGTGGTAACCGCGTCTGTTAATAATGTTTCTTTCAAGAAACCTATTCCTCAATCTTCTATTGTCACGCTTGAAGCAAAAGTATCACGTGCGTTTAGCAGCAGCATGGAAGTTTTTGTGGATGTCTTTGTTGAGGATCAGGTGACTGGTGTACGAGAGAAATGCAATCAAGCTATATACACCTTTGTAGCGGTAGATCAAAACGGCGGGCCAATTCAAGTTCCTGAACTTAATCCAGAAACGGAAGAAGAAATTGAACGATATCATGGGGCCATGCGACGAAGGGAATTGAATTTAATTCTTGCAGGTAAAATGAAGCCTTCTGAAGCAGTTGAAATTAAAAAACTCTTTTTAGATGATGCGTTATAAGTTATTGGTTCTTTTTGGAATTTGCAGTGCTGTACTTTTTGGTCAATCCCTATCTGGAAATTGGTATGGTACCTTAGATGTAATGGGTCAAAAACTCCCAATCGTTTTACACCTTAGAGATAGTGCGGGAATTTGGAAAGGCACCCTGGACAGCCCCAAACAAAATGCCTTTGGGATTCCGATGAGTTCCATCGAAGTTAAAGGAAAAAATTTGGCGTTTACCATCGATAAATTACATGCCTCTTATCAAGGAACGTTATCAGACGCCTTATTAATTACAGGTGATTTCAAGCAAGGTGCATTCAAAGCTGCGCTCGATTTTAATCAACAAGAAATTCCACAGCAAGAAACAAAAAAACTACAAGACCCAAAAGAGCCTGTTCCCTATTTACAAGATGAAGTAACCATATATAACCCAACAGGCGATTTTAATTTAAGTGGTACACTGACTCATCCAGAACATACGAAACCCGTTAAAGTAGCCTGTGTGATCTTAATCACCGGAAGTGGTCCACAGGACCGAAACGAAGAGATTCTTGGTCATCGTCCGTTCTTAGTCTTAGCTGACCGATTAACGCTGTCTGGCTATGGCGTATTGCGCATGGACGACCGTGGAACGGGTAAATCTGAAGGAGTATTTAACGGTGCTACATCCAAAGACTTTGTAACAGATATCGAATCTGCCATCGCGTTTGTAAAGACCTTATCTTATATCGATACCCAAAAAATAATCTTAATGGGACATAGTGAAGGAGGGATGATCGCTAATATGGTGGCAGCAAAACATCCTGAAGTTTATGGGGTTATCTCTCTCGCCGGCCCTGGGGTATTAGGTTCAACCCTTTTAAAAGAACAGCAGTTATTAATCTCAAAAGCAATGGGTGCATCGGAGAAAGAATTAAAAAAAATTGAATCTTTTTCCAACTCATTTTATCCGCTATTAACTTTAGATTCTATGCAACTTGTTAAGCAAAAAGCGGAGTCGTTTCTTACGCAGTTTGCCAAAGGAATTAAGAGAAAAGCGCTTCGTGAAAGTGGGGCAAAAGATCGATCAACATGGGTCAAAATGAACTCAGATGCTTACATAAATCCGTGGATGATTTATTTCTTAAATTATAACCCAATGAGCGACCTCAAGCAACTAGATTGCCATTATTTAGCCCTCAATGGAACCACCGACCTACAAGTTCCTGCTAAAATGAATTTAGCGGCGATAGCCACCTATTGCAATCCGAGTGCTGGAAAAATCAAAGAAATCAAAGCGCTTGACGGTTTAAATCACATGTTCCAACCTTCCGCCACCGGAAGTCCTAACGAATATGGGTCAAATGAAATCACCTTCGACAACACAGCAATTCAAGAAATTCTTAATTTTCTTGATAGAATAACGCAGTAATTTGTTCGGAAATCTCTACCGACTGTTGTTTGAGCATACAATCGAAATGCCCTTTAGGACAAGTGTTATGTCCTATCTTAGAGCACGGCCGACACGATAAATCTGCTACTTGTGCATTAAATACGGGTCTTTTTTGAAAGGGATACATACCAAATTCCGGTACGGTATTCCCCCAAATACACACCATGGGCTTTTCATAAAAAGCCGCCAAATGCATCAACCCCGTATCATTCGTTACCACAACCTTAGCCTTCGATAAAACCAATGCGGCTTCCGCAAGGCTTGTTTTTCCTACCAATGAAATAATTGATGGGAAATGCGCTTGCAGCGAACTGGCCAATGCGTTTTCCTTTTCGCCGCCCAACAGTACAATCGGCAGATCAAGGCGTTCGATGGTTTCGATTAACTTACTTAATGGGTATTGTTTGGTCGAGAAGGTGGCACCCAGTACCCAAGCCACATAATTTGAGGGTAATGACTCAACCACAAGGTTTGCGTTGTTTAGAGCTAGGGTAACTAACTTAGGATTGACTTTGGCTGCTTGAGCATAACGTTCCACGACATGAACCTTAGGCAAGGTATTCCATTTAAAGGAAGTAAATAACCACTTTTGGAAATTCAATTTACGAAAGCGATTCCATGACCCTTTCAACATAAGTACTTGAAGTAAAACGGTCCTTAAATTATTGTGTAAATCAATGACTAGATCATAACGTTCAACGCTTAATTGCTTGGCAGTTTGAATGAGTGATTCTTGCAAAAAGCGAGGCTGAACCTTACTGGATAATAACTCCAGTACGGGTTTATTACTTGGTTTGGTTAAGAAATGAATTTCGGCCACTGGATATTTCTGCTGTAAGGCCTCTACTACTGGGAATGTCAGTAAAATATCTCCGATCGCGCTAAATCGTATAACTAATATCTTCACCCTTTAAACATCAATTCAACAATTACGCCACGTCCTTTTTCACTGGATATACTCCCCTTAATACCGGCCATATCCATGCGGTGTTTCATGTTTTGCATTCCTAAGCCTTCATTCAATCCTTCACTATTAAATCCCACCCCATTATCTATTACAACCAGGCTAATTTTTGATCCTTCAATGGGTTGAATGGATATGGAAATCTCCGAAGCTTTAGAATGCTTTAATGCATTGTTTAATACCTCCTGAACTATCCGATACAAATTAAATCGATCTACATTTACGAAGCTCTCTTCATTAATTTGATCATCAATACTTAAGGTAAGCGTCATTTTACCGGTAGCGTTTATCCGATGAGCGAAGCGTTCTAAGGCATTTAAAAATCCTTTTTCAAGCGCTGGAGGCAATAAATTATATGCCATTTCACGCAATTCTTGAATCGACCCTTGAAGTAACTGCTTAATTTGGTCCAAGGCGCCCACTTCCGAGGGAGCTGGGGTTATATTCTGAAGCAATAAGTTCAACAACACTAACTGCTGACCAATTCCGTCATGAAGTTCTCGTGCAATTT
>JBIKUO010000032.1:0-29130 GCA_044347515.1 Crocinitomicaceae bacterium
AGCGAAAGTAAAATTTCCATTGATTAAAATCTCCTGCAGAACAATTCACCCCGCAATGTAATGCAGTTAAAAACAACGGTTTACAGTCATTCGCTAAATTGTTTACCAACGAACCTGTACACCACCCGGCTTGGTTACCTTCAACCACATAGATTCGAGCAACACCGCGTTTTTCATCTTGCCAGTTATCACCAACCGGAGTGCAGTTTACGTTTACTTCACACGCCTCAGATTCATTTATTTTTTCTTCAGTACCGGTTCCTGTCGAGCGATAGTTGTAAATCATGCGGTCAACGAACAATTCGGATGGTGTCGCATGCGCTGGTTCGGTCAAAATAAGTACCATTTCATCTCCAGAACATAATGCTGCATTGTACATAAAATGTTCCTCAACATCCTTAGACGTTAAAACTTGGTGTAGTAAAGCCCCTTGATTATTTTTAATTTCTAAGGTAGAATTACCGTATAGTTTAAAGGTTTGAAATAAGAAGCTTAATGCTTCAGCACCTTCCGAGCTAATGCGCAATTTCCATTGACGGTCTCCATTTGCAAGGGTAGTCCAAATACCTGCATTTTGTGGCGAAAGATTAACCGTTCGAGCCACACCAATTCGATAAAGAAGTCCTTGTTTATCACGTAAAATATCTTCTTGTTGTAATTGCACCAAATTAGGCGCAGCAACTTGTGCTGTTGGCACTTCCTTACCAAACATTTGTTTTGAAAACACATGAACCTGTGCTTGAATTGATATACTTAGTGCAAAAGCGCTAATGAATACGAGTAAAAGTTTTTTCATAGAGAAAGGATTTTGTTTAATTTCACTCACAAATATACAATTTATAACGTTCAAAAAATGGTGAGAATTTGCGTCGTTGAGGACGACCCAATCTTAATGGAGTTTATTTTATTTAACCTAGTTAAAGAAGGATATAGCACCCTAAAATACACACACGGCGACCATGTAATGGCAGACTTACAGCACGTGATTTCTTGTGATTTAGTGATGCTTGACAACATGCTCCCAGGGCATTCCGGAATAGAATTATGTAAAGCAATTCGGGCCCTTAGCAACGTGCCCATCTTGTTTTTATCTGCAAAAGGAAACACCTCTGACCGCATAGAGGGTTTGAAAGCTGGCGCCAATGATTATCTGGCAAAGCCATTTAACCTAGAAGAATTAATGCTTAGAATTCAAGTATTGATTCCAAGACAAACGCATTCGTATAAACTTGGATTATTTGAACTTGATTTTGAGTCCATGGAGGTATCGAATACAACTACTCAAGAAATCCACACCTTGTCAAAGAAAGAAATGACCTTACTTAAACTTTTTGTGGAAAATGAAAATCGGGTATTATCTCGAGATGAGATTTTAGATAAAGTTTGGGGAGAGGATGTATACCCTACAACCCGAACAATTGATAACTTTGTCTTAGCTTTTCGAAAGATGTTTGAAGGAGATCAAAAACACCCAAAATATTTCCATTCGATTCGCGGGGTTGGGTATAAATTTATAAATCAAAACAATTAAATCATGTTTACTGGGATTGTTGAGGAAATGGCGCGTGTGGTTCAGATTGAAAAGCACCAAAACAACATAACACTTACCTTAACCACTGCCTTAGCGCCTTCGTTTAATGTAGATCAAAGTGTTTCTCATAATGGCTGTTGCTTGACCGTGGTGCATGTCAACCCATCTACCTCCGAATATCAGGTTACTGCTATTCATGAGACGATTGTAAAAACAAATCTGGCCAACTGGAAGCTAGGAGATTTAGTCAATTTGGAGCGAAGTATGCAGCACAACGGCAGGCTTGATGGGCATATTGTTCAAGGTCATGTTGATACGGTTGGGATTTGCAATGTCATTGAAGACCAAGAAGGGAGTTGGAAATTTAACTTTACCTATGAAGGGGATCAATTGACTGTAGAAAAAGGTTCCATTACGGTGAACGGCGTTAGCCTAACGGTAGTCGATGCTCGACCGAATCAATTCAGTGTTTGCATAATTCCATATACGTATGAGCATACAACCTTTCATCAAATTGCTATAGGCGACCGCGTTAATTTAGAGTTTGACATTATAGGGAAATATGTGCAACAATACATGAAAGCATATGAGAATAGATGAAGCACAAGCCTTAGTTGATCAATGGATAAAAGAGAACGGTGTTCGCTATTTTGATCCCTTAACGAACATGGCTATGCTCACAGAAGAAGTAGGTGAGGTTGCGCGAATTATGGCTCGAAGATATGGCGAACAAAGTGAAAAAGAATCAGACAAAAACAAGGAGTTAGGAGATGAATTAGCGGATGTAATGTTTGTTTTAATTTGCATTGCAAATCAAACAGGAATCGATCTTACGCATGCCATGATAAAAAATCTCGATAAGAAAACGCAACGCGATGCCGAGCGGCATTTGAAGAATCCTAAATTAAACCCCTAGTGTTTATTCATCCGAGGATGCGCATGCCGATAGATTTGATTCAATTGCGCAAAGGAGTTGTGCGTGTATACTTGCGTTGCGGCCAGCGATGCATGTCCAAGTAAGGCCTTTAGGGTTTCAAGCCCAGCGCCGTTATTTAGCATGTGTGTAGCAAAGGTGTGTCTTAATACGTGCGGACTTCGTTTATCTAAGGTAGTAAGCGTACCAAGCATTTGATGAATTTTTCGATATACGAACGCTGGATAAAGTGGCTTACCGTTTTCTAGAATCAACAAGCGATTACATTTGGCGTATGTTGTTCGTGCTGCGATATAGCGGTTAAGTATATGGTGCAAGGAGGAACTAATTGGAATGATGCGCTCTTTATTTCGTTTTCCCAATACCTTGATGCTATTGGATTGAATATCTTGTAGGGTTAAGCCAATAAGTTCGCTTAAACGAATGCCTGTTTGGTAGAATAATTCCAGCATTAATTCATCGCGTAAGCCATTAAAGTCGTCATGAAACAGGTGCTTCGTTCGGTCTGATCCCAGTTCTTGTTCTCTGGCAAAGGAGGGAAGTCGTTTTTCAACTTTTGGTCCTCGAATTCTCGACATCGGATTTTCAACACTTATACCTTCTTTCCTTAGCCATTTGAACAAGGTGCGCAGTGACGCCAATTTGCGATTTACACTTTTATTTGAGTAGCCTTCTTCCATGAGTTGAACAATCCAACCGCGTATGAATACTGATTTCAATTGAGTGATGTCTTGCAGGGTAGTTACCTCGGAAAATACGATGAATTGCTCCAAGTCCGTCGTATACGCAACGAGGGTATGTTCAGAAAAACGCTTTTCAAAGCGCAAGTATTCGTAGAATTTTTGGAGCATAAAAAAGGGGCCTAAGCCCCTTAACGAAATATGAGTTGTAATGTTACAATTGCTGTGATTGCATACGTTGCTTATATGCGGCACGAATTACTTCTTGACGACGAGAAATAGATGGTTTTTCGAATTCTTTACGCGCTCGAAGTTGTTTCATTACGTTTGTTTTTTCAAACTTTTTCTTGTACTTCTTTAGTGCACGTTCGATGTTTTCACCTTCTTTAATCGGAATAATAAGCATATGTTCTAACTTTTAGGATTGCAAAGATACGGTAAACCGTTAATAATCCAAATTTATTTTATTAAATCTCTTGAGATAACTAATTTTTGAATTTCTGAGGTTCCCTCACCAATCGTTAGAAGTTTAGAATCTCTTAAAAATTTCTCTGCTGGATACTCTCGAGTATAACCATAGCCTCCCATGATTTGAACGGCTTCATTGCCACATTTTACAGCTACTTCAGATGAGAAGTATTTAGCAAAAGCTCCTTCTTTTGTGACGCTTAACTTATTGTTTTTTCTGTATGCCGCTTGAAAGGTTAATAGTTCGGAAGCTTCAATTTCTGTGGCCATATCAGCGAGTTTAAATGCAATGGCTTGGAATCCTGCAATAGGTTGTCCAAACTGTTCCCGTTCTTTGGCATACTTAACCGAAGCCTCGAAAGCTCCTCTGGCGATTCCACATCCGAGCGCAGCAATGGATATTCTTCCGCCGTCTAACACTTGCATGGCTTGTTTAAAGCCTTGACCAACTTCACCAAGTACGTTTTCTTGCGGTACACGGACATTATCGAAAATTAATTCAGCGGTTTCACTTGCACGTACACCAAATTTATCTTTGATTTTAACTGCCGAAAATCCGGGCATGCCTTTTTCGATAATAAAGGCTGTAATTCCATTGCTATCTAATAGTTCACCGGTTCTAACAAGCACTACGGCTACATCTCCAGAAAGGCCGTGTGTAATCCAATTCTTTGCCCCGTTAATCACCCAATCATTCCCGTCTTTTACCGCCGTTGTTTTCATTCGCATGGCATCAGACCCGGTATTAGGTTCCGTTAAGCCCCATGCGCCAATAAACTCTCCACTGGCCAACTTGGGTAGAAAACGTCTTTTTTGTTCTTCGTTCCCGTGATAATAAATATGTCCGGTACACAATGAGTTATGAGCTGCCACACTGAGACCGATTCCTCCGCAAACTCTTCCAAGCTCCATAAGTGCTGTAGCATATTCAAAATAAGTAAAGCCAGATCCGCCATATGTTTCAGGAACGAATATGCCGAGTAATCCCAATTCTCCCATTCGTTTCATGGTTTCCACGGGAAAAAACTCGTCGCGATCCCAATCCATCATATGGGGTCTGATTTCTTTTTCTGCAAAGTCGCGCACCATTTGTGCAATCATTTGCTGGTTTTCATTTTTCTCAAAGTTCATGTTGATTGTTTTGTTGATGTTAATACTGGACGAGATTTGATATGTTCTCAGAATAGGTTTTTAGTTTTTGACGCCCTTCTAAAAATTGCAATTCAACCATAAAATTGAATCCTGCAACTACACCTTGGCATTTCTGAATAAGTTCGGCAGCTGCGGCTGCTGAACCTCCTGTAGCTAAAAGGTCATCATGGATTAAAATTCGGTCCCCGGGTGAAAAAGCATCAGAATGCATTTCAATTACTGCTGACCCATATTCCAAATCGTAAGCATGTGAGATTTTCTCATATGGCAACTTACCTTTTTTTCGAATCATTATAAACGGAATGCCTAGCGCCATAGCTAAAGGGAATCCAAATAAAAATCCCCTGCTTTCAATTCCGGCAATGCCTTGAAGATTTTCTGACCTGAATTGTTCTGCTAATGCCTCAAGAATTTCATTGCTCAGCCCTGCATCCATCATGATTGGCGTGATGTCTTTGAAGATAATTCCCTCTTTTGGGAAATCATGTACATCTCGAATGGCAAGGTTGATTTTATTTGATAGTTCCATGTTACAAAGATACGTATGGTTCTAACTTCTCAAAATCTTCTGCGTTAATTAAATGTGATTTCCGAAGTTCGTTCAGGGATTGGAATCCCCCCAATTGAATTCTCATTTTTACAATCGAGTTTGCCTGCCAACGATTCAAGTATGGATGGCGATCGAGTTCTTCAGCATTGGCCTTGTTTATGGAGATTTTCCGAATTAATGTTTCAGAAAAATCAAGTTTATTACAAAGTATTTCATAGGTCTCTGTATTCATTTTAAATACTTCGAGTAGTTGCTCTTTTTTATGGAATCCTCCTAAGGCCCGCTCGTAACGCATGATCATTTTGGCATAAAATGGACCAATTCCTCTGATTGAAACTAATTTGGAGCTATCTATCGCACCAATACTGATTTTCTTTGGTTGTTTTTCTGCTTGAAGAGTTGATGCGTTTGTGGGGATACGGTTGGGTGCTTTGCTGGGATATATGGTGGAATCTTTAATTCGTTGATACAGGGCTTCAGGGATCACAAAAATTCGTTTTAAATCCTCATTTGATTTAAGGGGATATTTACAGAATTTGAGCACCACATTGGCTTGTTTTTCGGTTAACCCGAGTGCCATCCATTGGCTTAAGGTATATTCATTTGGGTTGAATTTCGACGGCGGTGTGTGATATCTATTCCGTTTGTAATTCCATTCTTTCTTTCGTTCAGCCTTTCTGAATCGCTTGATCTTTTTCAGTGTTTTTATCTCGATTTTAATAGGATCACCTGGAAAGTAAGTTCTAATAATTCGGGGGGTAAGTACAATTCCTAGGGCTAGGATGCTCCAAACGATTAGACCTGATTTAGTTCGCTGCGTTAGTTTAGGTTGTTGACTCATAGCCTACCCAAACGTATTTTTTAAGCGTCCTATTGTTTTTTAGCGGTAAGAAAGTAAACAGGAATACCTATAGCCACAATGAAGAGTCCAATTAAGGTGTTTACAGGGCTATAAATTAAAAGAATTAAACAAATACTGCTGGTAATTGCAATATAGAGTAAGGGGAGGAGTGGGTAGCCAAATGCTCGGTATGGACGAGGTGTATCAGGCTCTGTTTTACGTAAACGAAAAATACCAGCGATCGTCAAAATGTAAAACAATAAACTGGCAAAGGTACTGTAGGTGAGTAGGTCTTCATATTTCCCTGATAAACACAAGACAGATGCCCAAAGGCATTGAATCCACAAGGCGGCGCTTGGAATCCCATGGGTATTCAGTTCATTTGCTTTTTTGAAAAATAAACCATCTTTGGCCATGGCATGATATAAACGGGAACCCGCAAGGATTAGTCCGTTGTTGCACCCGAAGGTTGAAATCATAATTAAGCCGGCCATTATTAATACTCCAGGTTCACCAAAAATCACATGAGCCGCCGCTGCACCTACCCGGTTGCTTGGGGCATTCATAATATCTTGGTTTGGCAAAAGCATAAGATAGGCTACATTCGCCAACACATAAATTACGGTAACGATAAGTGTGCCTAGGAACAAACTTCGGGGTATATTTTTTTTAGGATCTCTTATTTCCCCTGCAATAAACGTTACATTGTTCCAAGCATCAGCGGAGAACAGGGAATTAATGATTGTTGCGCCGAGCGCTCCAACCAATGCCCAACCCATTAGAGGCGTTGTACTTATTGCGCCAGCCTCATTGCTTGTTGTCTTAAAGGCCCTCCATGCATCTGTCATGTTTAAAGCAAACACATTCGTTTTAAAACCCAAGTAAATCCCTAAAATGATAAGGGCAAATAAGGCAAATAATTTCGCAGATGTAAAAACAAATTGAATGATTTTACCATTCTTTAATCCTTGAGCGTTTGAATAGGTCAGGATTACCACGGAACCAATGGCAACCACATGCCCATAGGTAAGTTTAAGGATTGATATATCCAATATCACATCGTTTAATGAAGGGAAAAATACAGCGGTATATTTTGCAAAAGCAACGGCCACGGCAGCAATTACACCGGTTTGAATAACAGTAAATACAGTCCATCCATAAAGAAACGAAGGCAACCTTCCAAAAGCCCGCTGAATGTAGACGTATTGTCCACCAGCATTTGGCATCATCCCCGCCAATTCACCATAGCTTAGTGCTGCTAAAATTGTTATGATACCAGTTAATACCCACAAGACAAGCATCCATGCGGGAGAGCCGATGTCATTCATCATAATCGAGGATACTATGAATATCCCTGATCCAATCATAGACCCGGCAACAAGCAGGGTAGCGTCAAGGAGGCCTAAAGATTTCTGCGGGACATTGCCCATAGATAGCGGTAAATTAAAGGGTTCCTATTTTTGCAAATGAGAGTTCTTTCTGCTGTACGCAAAATAGATGATTAACCCCAGAGCCATCCATGCGCCAGCAACTTTAAGGGTTTGAATATCTAAAGAAACAATCATTGCCGTACATACAAGGATTCCCAAAATTGGAACCAAAGGAACCAAGGGTGTTTTAAATGGACGAACAAATTCTGGGTTTTTTACACGCATAATCCAAACTCCTGCGCTCACTAAAATAAACGCGAACAGGGTACCGAAGGATGTAAGGTCTCCCGCTACACTTCCGGGTACGAACGCTGCGAATAATCCAACAAATACAAACAAGATCCAATTGGCCTTAAATGGCGTTTGGAACTTTGGATGCAATTCACCAAAAGCTTTCGGCAATAATCCGTCGTTACTCATGGAGTAAAACACGCGGCTTTGCCCCATAAGCATCACTAATATTACACTTGAAAATCCGGCTAATATCGCCACATTAACACCGGTTGCTAACCACTCATATCCTTTCATATACGTACTAATCGTATACGTAACGGATGCTTCTTTTCCTAGTGCTGGATCGCCAAAATCAGACCAAGGAGCAACACCGGTTAATACATGCCCGAAGAGGATATACAACAAAGTACATACAACCAAGGATCCTAGGATTCCTATCGGCATATCGCGTTTTGGATTCTTAGCCTCTTGAGCTGCTGTAGATACGGCATCAAATCCAATAAAGGCAAAGAAAACAATTCCAGCACCACCAAGAACGCCACCCCATCCCCAATCAAAAAATCCTTCGTGTCCTTTAATTCCTTCAGGGATTAAGTACGGAGAATAATGCTCAGGGTTGATAAATTGCCATCCAATAACGATAAATACCAATACGATAGCCACTTTGAGAAATACAATAATCGCGTTAACAAACGCAGATTCTTTGGTTCCACGAATTAAAAGTGCCGTCAACATAAAGAGAATAATCAATGCCGGTGCATTAATAATCCCGGAAGCACTTTGTACCGCGTTTGCCAGATCAGGCATCTTGTTTAATTGCGCTGTGGATAATACTAATTTCCCGTGGTGAATCGATTTAGTGAATTCAGGAAACATCACAGTTGCCTTGTGCATGGCATCACCTGTAAGGTATTTAATGCTTTCAAAGGGAGAATGGCACCATTCATAGGGTATGGCACCGCCAAAGAGATTGTTGAGATATTCGCTCCATGCAATCGATACGGTAGCTGCTCCAAGGGCATACTCCATAACTAAGGCCCAACCAATGATCCAGGCGACTAATTCACCCATGGTAACAAATGAATAGGCATAGGCACTACCTGAAATCGGTATCATAGCAGCAAACTCTGCATAACATAACCCGGCAAATGCACATCCAATTGCTGCGACAACAAAGGATAAAGTAACACCGTTTCCAGAAGCTTCTGCAGCAGCAGCAGCCGTTCTTACAAATAATCCGGCGCCAATAATCGCACCAACACCAAGCGCAACCAATTGGAATGCACCAAGTGACCGCTTTAATGATTTTTCTCCTCCTTCCGCATCAGCAAGCATTGCGGCTAAATCCTTTTTTCTCCAAATAGACATCGTATCGTTTTTTAGGTTAACAAATATATTATTTTAACCCGAATATTAACCGATTATCAATTTATTCTGCAAGAACTCAAGGGTTTGTTCTATGGTATGTGGTTCATAGCCAAGTTCTGTTTTGGCTTTGTTTAGGTTGAATCCCGTGTGAGGTGGCCTCGGTGCGGGTTGATTTAGTGTGTTAGAGTCGATGGCGTTGACTAATGTTTCAGATACGCCCAAAAACCTCGCAACACGAATACCAATCTCAAAGATGGAAAGCGTTTCAGGACCACATAGATGATAAATTCCTGTATGGTCATTTTTAGCTATTGCCATGCAACCGGCAGCTAAATCCTCTGCCCATGTAGGTGCTCTGAAGTGATCAGTAATTAAGGAAACTTCTTTTCCCTGAGTCAATTCGTTCATTAACCAAGAAAAAATATTGGATTTGTTTAGGCTGTAGCCGACACCGTACACAATTATCGTTCTTGCGATCGCCCAATGGGTATAATCTGAGTTTATTAGCACTTGTTCAGCCAGCCATTTTGAATTCCCATAAACACTGAGTGGATTTGGAAGGTCCGTTTCAGCGTAATTCCCTGTTTTACCGTCGAAAATAAAATCCGTAGAAAGCAGGGTGAAATGAAGGTTTTTTTCTTTTGCAATTTCAAATAAATGTTGGCTAGCAAGGTGATTTACCTTGTAGCATTCGTCTGGATTCAACTCACAGGCATCGACATTGGTCATGGCTGCGGTATGCATAATGTGCGAGCATGAACTTAGGTCCAAAAAACGTTTAACTTCGCTGAAATCTGTAATATCAATTGACGTGTAGTGGGTGTTTGGACACTCAGGGTTTCGGTTTTCACCGGATGAAACGGCAAGAAAATCGATGCGTTGAGCGATGCAGTCGGCTACTAATTTCTGACCGAGCAAGCCATTGGAACCTGTGATCAGTAGTTTCATAACTCCCAAATGGTTTTTTTAGGTTTAGCTTGCAATTTGAAATAGTGTTGGTGTTCTAAAATCCATGCCATTATGAGATATAACAAGATCGGTGAACCCAGACCAATAAATGAGAAATAAATAAATCCTAAGCGGACCTTGTATGGATTAATGCCCAGTTTTCGTGCCCACCACAAACATACACCGTAGGAGTGTAATTCAAAAAAGAAGATTAATTTTTGTAATTGACGTTTCATGAGCTTAATATCTTCTTTCCAACTTCACATGTTAAACATTTATTCGTACTACAAAGTTGGCGATTTATTTCGAGAAGCGCTTGAGTTTCGTATGCATTTTTAGCTGTTGGTAGGATGTGTTTGAATTGACTAATTATTCTGTTCCTTTCGGGCGGAATTGTTTTGGCAAAGGCGCATAACTCAGCCTCATCTTGCGGATTCCATAGGGTTGGAATAACCCCATTGATTAGGATGGTTTGTGATTCAAATGCTGTAAGCTGCGCCATAAATTCATCTTTTAGGGTAGTAAGTTCTGATAACAAAGGGTTCTGTCTTTGAAAGGTCGTGGTATTTCTGAGTCGTGTTAATGCGGCTTCAAGGGTGATTAATTTCCTTTGGCGTGCATTTCTCTTGTGAACATGCAAGGAGGAATTTTGCTTCAGGATGTATGCAGCAATTTCTTTTTCATTGGAATATTCATGGTGTTTGCGATTCATCCGTTTTCGCCAAAAGCTATACATGAAATCTGTTGAGAAGGTATGTTGACCAAACCTACAAGGTAGTAGGTATTCATCTTTTTTATTCCAATAGGTAAGATTTGAAATCACCTGTGCTTCCACAACGAGTGTTGGGATACGTTCATCGTTAAATTCAAGAGGTTGATCATTTTCTGCGACCACATGCAGAATAACGTTACGGTATTTCGGATCCGTTTGATGTTTATGCTTGAACCAATCAGAGGATTTAACATGGATTTCAACATCTCCATACCACGTTATCTCACCCATGCGAATGCAAGCATCACGAAAATCGGGTCCTGGCGCAAAGCGATTCCAAGTCCCTGTATGGATGACGAGAATTGGATGCTTTGAGTATTCATCGACCCCTGATATTAAGCCCTTACTCCATGCCCATTGCAATCCATCTTCCCGCACACTTAAAGATACAAAAAAAAGCCGGCATTTGCCGGCTTTTAAGTATCAATACAAGTAATTATCTCGGTAATGGATCTGTGTATTTGAAATAATTTGGATCAGGAGTACAAGGTGCATTGTAATCGAAAATCACAGGATTTTGTGTTCCTGGCTCCATTACAATTTTAACCGTAGTTCTACGATTCAACTGATGTAAGGCTTCAAATTTCACCTTATCTGCTTTAAATTGGTTAATGTAATCATCCGTCAAGGTTTGCTCTACGCCCTTGTCATCGATATATTTTCCTGGTTCGCTTTCACCTTTACCAAAAGGTTTGATTCTACACGCATTCTTTGGGTCAATTCCAACTAAGTAATTAAACACCGCTTTCGCACGGTTTTCAGAAAGCGCTTGGTTGTGGATTTCGGTGTCACGACTATCTGTGTGTGAATATAATTCAATTACGATGTCTGGATTATCTTTCAATAAATCTACAAGGAATTGTAAAGAGTCGTTTGATTTTATGGTGTTGTCGTTCACAAAAGTCCATTTATCTAAGTGGTAACGAATCTCTGGGGTTCTAAGTTCAATTGGAATTAAAGGGATCTCAACCACAAAACTTTGAGAATTTTCTAATACGCCTTGTCCTCCTTCACCTTTGGTAGAAATTACCGTAGCTCGGGACATTGGGAAATATCGCTCTTTGGATGCTTTGATTTGATAATCAAATCCTCCGTTAATATATCTTGGATGTGCCTTGTCTCCTTTTCGGTCTGCCCATTTGTCGGTCTTTCCTTTTTTATTAGTAAGACCATCCCAGTTTTGTCCCGATACTTCATTCACTGTAACACGAGCATCAGGTAATTTCTTTGATTTGTTTCCTAATTCGTAAACAATTACCGTTAAATCATACGTTACTGGTGGGGTCGTAAAAGAATAAATATCAGGGGTATAAGTTCTGTTTTTAGCCGTTGAACGCTCAGAAGTGAAATAACCGCTTTTCAAATCTTTTCTAATGGTTAACGCGTAATCATTAGCAGATGAATTTATTGGCTTCAACATGTTTTGTGCAGCACCCCATTTTTTTAATGGTTCCGTTGTTGCTGTTTTAATCGCAGCTTTAAAGATGTCTAATCCACCAACGCCAGGGTGCCCGTCACTTGCGAAAAACAATAAGCTATCATTTGGCGATAACGAAGGAAATAATTCATTGCCTGCAGTATTAATTCCAGCGCCCATGTTGTATACTTTAGTTGTGTCCCAACCTTTTGCTTTCTTATCGTAGGTGATATACCAAAGGTCTTTACCGCCTAATCCGCCTGGCATGTTCGAAGCAAAAATTAGCATCTGACCGTCCGCCGTTAAGCAAGGGTGACCAATTGAGATTTCTGATGATTTACTGAATGTAGAATCTTTTGATTTGGATATCTGTGCATTTAACGCAGCCTCAAGGTTGATTTCACGAACATTCTCCCACTCTTCACCGTTTTTATCAGCCATCCAGATTTCACAACCCAGATTTTGCTTCGGCATGGAAGGACAACGTGTAAAATATAAGGTTTTGCCTTTTCTATCCATAATAGCTGTTCCTTCGTTGTCTTTTGTATTTATTTGGTTCGTGTTGTCAATACTTTTAGCACTAACAAAATCCCCTTTTTCATTGAATTCTGCCATCCAAATATCCATGAATTTCTCCCCTGTAATTGGATCACGAGCTGGATTCACCACCTCTTCACGTTGTGTTCCAAAAAATACTTGAGATTCTTTTTTATCCGAAAGGAACGGAGCCATATCAAATTCTTTACGATTTAATTTGTCCTCTGCTTTTACCACATATTTGGACTCTTCATCATGCACAAGGGCTGACTCTTTACACGATTCGATAAGTAAATCAATGTCGATTGATGTATCCTTACCTCGCTTATTTTTATAGCTGGTATAGCTTTCGCTTGCTTTTTTCAAATCACCATTCATTCGAAGCATTTCCCCATGAAAATAGTATACTTTCGGATCGATTTCATAGTATTTTAACTCGATACTCGACCCATACCACTGAGCTGCTTTATCGAATTGTTCCATGCGACGGTAGCAATCTGCTAACTTGTAAGCCATTCCACCTTTTTCAGAGATTGACTTCCCTTTGTTTGTCATTTTATTGTAGGCAGCCTCTAACTTCGGCATAGCTTCAAAATATTTCCCTGAGTCGTATGCCTTTAACGCTTCAGCAATGTATTTTGGTTGATTAGTTTGACCAAATACAGGGGCCAACATAAACATCGAAAGCGTAAGAATAAGTGCGTTTTTCATAGTTAGTCTTTGGTTTGTAACTTGCAGTTTGCTAACAAAATTAGGAAAATAATATTAATATCCAAAAGGACATTCTTTCCAATGAAGAAGCAACTGCTCCAGTCCTTGGTTTACCTCTTTTTCAAAATGTAAGATTTCTCCGGTTTCAGGGTGAATAAACCCTAAGGTTTTAGCCTGTAATGCTTGTCCAGGTAACATTCCAAAGCCCTTTTCTACGAAGGATTTAAAAGCTCCCGTATTCGGTCCGGTGCGTATTTTATCTCCACCGTATTCGAAATCATTAAACAGGGGATGCCCAATGGATTGCATATGCACCCGAATTTGATGGGTCCTTCCCGTTTCAAGTTGACATTCAACTAAGGTTACCCATCCAAAACGAGTAAGCGGTTTGTAATGCGTTACCGCATGTTTTCCTTGATCTTCTCCGTCAAAAGTGGTCATTACTTTTCTGTTTTTCGGGGAACGTCCTACATGTTTGTTTACAGTACCTGGCGCTGTCACATCACCCCATACCAAGGCCCAATAAATACGTTTGGTTGTCTTTTCGTAAAATTGTTTAGCGAGGTGAGTTAAGGCATGTTCTGTTTTTGCAACGACTAATAAACCCGCAGTATTTTTATCGATGCGATGTACTAATCCTGGACGACCATAATAATTATTTGGAAGGGATGGTAAGTGATTAAAATGATAAACCAACGCATTTACTAAAGTGCCAGAGTAATTTCCATATCCAGGATGAACTACCAAACCGACGGGTTTATTAACCACCAGTAAGTCATTATCTTCATATACGATATCCAAAGGTATGTCCTGTGGAATCAATTCGATTTCGCGAACAGGGTAGGGCATCACAATGGAAATATCATCCATTGGTTTTATGCGATAATTCGGTTTTACTGCCTTTTTATTTACGAGGACATTCCCATTTCTAGCGGCAACCTGAATACGATTCCGAGATGTTTTTGGCATCCGGTCAATAAGGAACTTATCAATTCTAACAATGCTTTGTCCGGGGTCTACCTGAAAGCGATGGTGTTCATATAATTCCTCCTCATCCTGCTCGGAATCCTGTAATTCAAGATCCTCATTCACACCGTAGAATTTTCATTACTTGATCAGGGTGTTGTATAGATCGGATAAAGTAATACCCAGAATTTAGGCCACTTAAATCCATCATGTTGTCCGTATTTTCACTGATGAAACGTCCTTGTATATCGTATAATTCAAACCCCTTTTCATCGCTGTATGGGCTAACTATATGAATCACTGATTGCGTTGGATTCGGATATATTGCATATTCAAGCTGTTGTTGTTGTTCAATGTCAAGTTCGCCGTCTAACGCGGTGGAAACGATTGGACGAAGCATGGCAGAACCTGGGAACGGAGGGTTTTCCCACGTGGCACCAAAATCTACACTGTAGAAAATTTCTTGCGAGTGATCAATGTTTCGGTCTAAACCAAGATTATATCGAACAGCATCCACTTGTCTCCATCCAATAAAAAAGGAGCTGCCAACAGGGATTTTCTGACCATTCGGAAAGTAATATGCATTGAAGTTATTTAATCCATTGGCATAGGTGGGTTGTCTTGGTGAAAATGCATCGTCTTCAAACAACACGGCTCCAGGTTCACCATTCAAATCTTCCCAAACAGTCAGGTAGAACAACTTGGTAGAAACATCCGTTACCGACGGCACAAAATGCAGATAAACACCCAGTAAAGAATCAGCCTCATACGCATTGAAGTGAACAGCTAGCATGGATTGAACTCCAGTTGGACCAAACGCGGCCTCTGCAGATCCGTCGTCGTAACTGTAATAATTATAAAACCCTTGAAGAAATTCGCAGGTGTCGTTACTGATTAAGTTGGGAAATTGAGCAGAAACAGACGCATTCACGGTAAATACCTGTTGATTTCCAGGTAAGGTTCTGTCAAATTCATATCCGGCAGATAAATCATGGTAAGAAGTAAATAGGGTGTTTGGATTATAATTTATATTCCCTTCGGCTAATAAAAATCCAGGTAAACTAAAATTCCCAACTTGTGAACCGTTGTGTTGGACGACAACTTGACCATTTTGATAGTTCTCTGCGGAATTACTTCCGTTAAATACTTTCACTTCTAAACCATTGGTCATCATACCGGCTGAGGTATTTTTATAATGGTCCCATGGAACGCTTGTGTAGTCTTGTAGTAAAGTATTAAGCGGATAACACAAAGCAAAATCTTTAAACAAGGTATCTGTGTAATCTGATAATGCACGCAAATGCACATAATCAATATGGAAATGATCTAATGAACCGCTTAATGCACCATAGTTTTTAAATCGAATCTTAAATCCGTCCCGAAAAAACTGATCATCAAGCACGGGAATATGCACCGGTTTAAATGGATGTACACTTGTTCCGGATACGCTCCAGATGTGCTTCCATTGGTCAAGGTCTTCTGCATAAAACTCAAGAATTAAGGAATCACCAGCTTCGGGTAGATCTCCCAGTCCTTCGGGTTGATATAAAAAACTAAAATATAGGGAGTCGCCGGCATTATAGTTCGAGAGATTGATACATTTAGAGGTTAAACGGTCTCCGTAATTAGTTACCGCGCTTCCAAACTGATAGGGATATCCATCCTCATCTAAACCGTCAAAGGTTGCTACACCCAGGGAACGAGGATTGAATCCATAGCGCATGTTGTGGTATGCCATTCGATCTATCCAAATCTTGGTAGAATCCTCGATGGTTTGAAAAAACACCGTAGCTGAATCTTGGGTATATGCGGGATTACTTATCCAAATCGTGTCGCTTTGGTCTTGCACCCCAACCGTGTCATAAATATAGTATGGTGGATATAGCGAAATTGGAGTGCCAACGGGAGGATAAATCGTTAAATTATTTTCAGTGACATTCAATGCCGGGAAGGTCATATCAGTTGTAGTTTCTGTGGCAATGTCATAAGTTCTTCGAAAGGTTGCCTGGTTTGTATAGCTTAATCCATTAGCCAACGGAAGGTTTGTTGCTGGGTTCACCAAGCGATAGTAAGTTTGTTCCGTATTGCCGGGAGCATTATATACCCCTTGAAACAGCTGAAACTTGCTTGTGGAAAAATCATCGAATAGGGGAAGGGACAAGGTATCCGAAGCAAAAATAAAGGTACTGTCAATGCTTAATGATTTTTCTGTGGAATTCGGTTTTTTTATTCCATAAATTGGTTCAACACCAATGTTTTTTCCAGTTTGGTGTTCCAGTTCTTGACCAAAACTATGGACAAGGCACAAGAGTGCTAAGATTAAAAAGTTACTGCGCATTATTGTTCTTCGTTTTCAATGTAACCGTTGAAATCTTTGCGAAGGTGAATAGTAAATGGGGTAGATTTCGGAACGGTTTCTCCTTCAATGTATTCAGGACTCTGAATAATTACCCGCGATGCAAGGGTGTCCTCTCTGGTAATGCAATCATTACAAATATAATTTACTGAAACACCAAGGGTATCAATAATGTATTTCGCATCGCCATAAGTTAAGCCAAAGAAGTCAGGAATGCTGATGGGTTCACCTTCATCGTTTTCACCAACAATTAAAATAATGGTTGCTCCAACCGGAATACGAGCACCTTCTTTGATTCGATTTCCTTTGTAAAGTTGTTCTAGTACGGAGCCATTCGCATCGTTCGTAGGCTTGTATCGAATAATCCATTTTAAGCCCCTACTTTGTAGCGTGTTTTCAGCGAATTTTAGTTGCCTGTGGATTAGGCTTGGCATTTCTACCATGTCCGTTTTTTTGGTCACGCGAAGTGCTATAGTACGACCTGATTTCACAAAAAGCAAGGAAAAAGCAGTTGATTTTGGATTTTGCGAAACAATAGTTCCTGCGGGTTTTGATGGGTCGTAAATAGAGTCTAAGATTTGATATTCTAAGCCTAAATCCTCTAAAATCACCTTTGCCTCCTCTGCGTTTTTACCTACCAAGTTAGGTACTTCAATGCGCTCGCCATGGTTGGTAGAAAACCGCAAAAATACCATCATAATAAAGACAACCGAAAGGTAGAATAAGATAACTAAACCAAGTTGCTTTAAAAAGTACTTGGACAATACAAAAGCCTTTATCTGAGCAAAAAGCGAATTCATCTAAACAAATATACAGATTAAAAATTAGGACTTAACGGATGATCTTCAAAGAAGCTTTCAATATAAGATACCGCGGACTCCACATCGTCAACTACTTTAAATAATTCTAAATCGCCTGCAGATATGTTTTGTTCTTTAGTTAGCATGGTGTTTTCAACCCATTCTAACATTCCGTTCCAATATTCAGAACCGAATAATACAATGGGCCTTCGTCGGATTTTCTTTGTTTGAATGAGTGTCATTGCTTCAAAAAACTCATCTAAGGTGCCAAAGCCACCCGGCATTATAACAAAGGCTTGGGAGTATTTAACAAAAACCACCTTGCGCACAAAGAAATAATTAAATTCTAAGTTGTGTTCTTGGTCGATGTGTGGATTGTGATTCTGTTCAAAAGGTAAATCAATGTTTAGACCAACGGAAGGACCATTTCCCTGTTGTGCGCCTTTATTAGCAGCTTCCATAATTCCGGGACCCCCACCGGAGATAATTCCAAAACCCTTGGATGCAAGACGTTCCGCAAGTTGTTCCGACAGTTGATAATACGGATTGTCTGGTTTGGTTCGCGCTGATCCAAAGATAGAAACGCAAGGTCCAATTTTCGCCATCCGGTCATAGGCCTCTACAAATTCAGACATTATTTTGAATATCGACCAGCTGTCGTTGCTTTTAATTTCGTTCCAATCCTTTCTGCTATGATCCATGGGAGTTTTTTTACAAAAGTAAAATTTGCATCGGATATGCATGGCTTTATTTTGTTAATTCCTACTTTCGTTTAATGCGTAGAATTTACATAACCGTATCCTTCTTTTTGGCTTTTTGTGTGAATGCGCAGGGTGCCGATAGTTTAAAAGTACGAAAGGGGATTACGCATGCATTGTTAGGTTCATCCGCTGTGGGCTCAATAGTAGCCTTAAATCAGGTGTGGTATGCCCCCTACGCAACAGAAAAGTTTCATTTTTTTAATGATTCAGAACAATGGATGCAAATGGACAAATTGGGACATGCATTCACGGGATATACGATGACTACTGAACTGAATCGTGTACATTATTGGGCTGCTGGGAAGCGTCAACCATGGGTAGGGGCTTTATATGCGATATCATATTTAAGCGCCTTAGAAATCATGGATGGTTTTAGTTCGGGTTGGGGGTTTTCAGGGAGCGACATGTTAGCAAATGGAGTAGGGGTTGGTTTAGCTTTTTCGCAAGATCATTTTTTTAAGCGGCAACTTATCCTTCCTAAATTTTCATTCTCTCGGTCT
Source organism: Crocinitomicaceae bacterium (assembly GCA_044347515.1). Lineage (GTDB taxonomy): Bacteria > Bacteroidota > Bacteroidia > Flavobacteriales_D > Crocinitomicaceae > UBA952. Next base: position 18,957 of record JBIKUO010000032.1, read on the forward strand.
TCTTATGCGGTGGTGCGTCCAGAGATTTTAGGAAGCACCTATGCCGAACAAGTTTTGAAGGATTACAACGGTCAAACCTATTGGGTGTCATTCCCCATTGCGACCTTCTTTAATCTTCCAAAACGTCTAACGTGGATTTGCATCAGCCTTGGATATGGGTGCGATGCGAAATTGGTGGGGTCCCAGAATGCATGGAATGGGTTCGATGCGCGCCGCCAAGTATATCTGTCTTTTGATATTGATTGTTCCTCGTTGGCACCAAGACATCCAAAACTTAATAAGGTCCTTACTCATTTGAATTTGATTAAAGTTCCCTTTCCATCGCTAGAGTTTTCTTCAGACAAAACGCGATTCCACTGGATTTCCTTTTAACGAAAAAGGCTCCCGAAGGAGCCTTTTTATTAGTTATTCATTTGATTAGTGTTTAACCACTTTCTCAATGTGTGTTAAGTTGTTCAATGTAACACGGAACGTATAAACCCCAGTACTTAATTTGCTTAGGTCGAATTGCTCTCCGTTTTTAGCATTTTGTATTTCATAGAGTAATTTACCTTGCGCATCAAAAATGGATAAGGATGCCCCATCCGCAGCAGGTAATGATAGGGTTATATTTCCATCCGTTGGATTTGGATATAATCCAATAGCTGATGCATTTGGCACATACAACCCAACGTTATCAATCACCGTACACGCAGAGGTATCTGAACACCCTTCCGCGTTGGTGACAATAACTGCATATGATCCATTTACTGTCGCAAGATACGTATCGGTCACGGCACCTGCAATTGGTTCATTCAATCCACAATTGAACCACTGATACATCATGCCAGGAGTAGTGGTTAGGGTAACCGGATCTACAACCGTAATTGTAGCATTGGGTAGTGCGTTAACAATTACATTTACAGAATCTTGTGCATTGCACCCATTGCTTCCTGTTCCAGATACAACATAGGTCGTCGTTGCTGTTGGTGTAAACGGCATATTATTTACTACGTTGTTATTCCAACTATAACTTACCGCACCGGTGGCGTATAGTACAATACTCTCACCTGCACATATAACTTGGTCTTGACCGGCGTTAATTAGTGGTGTTGGTAATCCAGTAACGATTACTTGATCAGTAACACTACACCCATTAGCCGCGGTAGCGGTAGCGGTATACGTATTCGCGCCAATTAAAGCAGGAAACGCAACACCGTTACCAACATTATTATTCCAACTAACTGGTGCATTAGAGGTTGCATTTAATGTTACATTATTTCCTGCACAAATGGATTGATCTAACCCCGCATTTAGCGTAGGTGAATTCAATACGGTAATGCTAGTATTTGCTACTGAAGTTCCACATTGATTAAATGCAGTGTAAGCAAAATTCACAGTGCTTGGGTCATTTAGAGACGGGGTATAACTTAAAGAAGCATTAGAAACATTTGGTGAGAAACTTCCTAACCCGTTGTTTGTGGACCAAACGCCTGCAACGGCATTTACACTCGATGCAGATAAATTAATGCTGCTCAATTCACAAACACTGTTTCCGCCATTTAAGGTAATGTTCGGCGCTGTATTAACTGTAACCGTTAGCTGAGCGGTATCAATACACCCATTATTATCCACACCAATAACCGTTAGCGTGCCAGATGTGTTAGCTACCATTGGTGCCCCATTAACAATGCCGTTGCTCCATGTATAGGTTGAAGCACCGGTTGCATTTAATACAAGTATTGAACCTGCACATAACGTAGCATTATTTCCTGGATTCACTATTGGCAGTGAATTTACGGTTACCTGCACTTGATCTGTATTAACACATCCGTTAGCATCTACACCAGTTACGGTGTAGGTATTTGTAGAATTTGGACTAAATGATACACCATTTAGAACCCCATTATTCCAGGTATAAGTTTGTGCTCCAGTACCATTTAAGGTTACGTTATTACCAATACAAATCGCAACATTTGGTCCAGCATTAACATTTGGAAGTGCGTATTCAAGAACGGTTTGCTGAATGGTATTAGTACAACCATGAGCATCCGTTACAAGTACATTATAGTTTCCAGCTGCTAAGTTGGTTGGATCCTCTAACGTTGTATTATTTGACCAAGCAAAATTATACGGTGCTGTTCCGCCTACAGGGGTTAAGTTAATTGAACCAATACCGCTGCTGAAACATCCCATATTTGCTTGGGTTGCAGTTAGGGTAAGTGGCGCAAGTGGTTGGTTAATTACAGCATTTGTGGCCAAGGTACAACCATTATTATCTGTTACCACCACATTGTATGTACCTGCAGTCAAGTTTACAATGTCTTCAGTAGTTGAATTGTTCGACCAAGCATATCCAAATGGGCCCGTTCCACCAGCAACAAGTAGATCAATAGAACCAGTATTATTACCATAGCAAAGCACATCCACAGGAACTGTAGATAATGAAAGGCTCGCAGCAGGTTCCGAAATAGTTACGCTGGTAGTTGCTGTACACCCTTGAACATCGGTTACAAGGACGTTATACTGTCCTGCAATCAATCCAGTCAAATCTTGTAAACTTGAGTTGTTTGACCAAGCGTATGTATACTGTTGAGTACCTCCAGTAGGACTAAGATCAATAGAACCCGTGTTGTTACCAAAGCAATCAACATTGATTTGAGTAGTTGACAAAGTTAATGGTGCGGCTGGTTCGCTTATATTTATTGATGTTGAAGCAGTACAACCTTGCGCATCAGTTACCAACACATTATACGTTCCAGCAAGTAATGCAGATGGATCTTCATTGGTTGTATTATTTGACCAAGCAAACGCATATTGACTAGTTCCTCCGGCAGGAGTAAGGTCAATGGATCCGGTGTTGTTTCCAAAACAATCCACGTTAATTTGCGAAGTGGACAAGGTTAATGGCGCTAATGGTTGAGTTACTGTAACATTCGTATTAGCGGTACAGCCATTAGCATCGGTAACGGTAACAGCGTATGAACCCGCAATTAAGTTTGTTGGGTCCTCCTGGGTTGAACTGTTTGACCAAGCGTATGTGTATTGACTCGTTCCTCCGGTAGGGGTAAGGTCAATGGATCCAGAGTTGTTACTAAAACAATCAACATTGATTTGAGTGGTACTTAATGATAAAGCGGCTTGAGGTTGACTAATGTTAATACTTACAGGTACAGAAATACACCCATCAATACTCGTAGCCGTATAAGAATACGTTCCTGGTAATAAGTTTTGCGTTGGGTCTCCACCGTAGGTGAAGGGGCCTGAACCTGTGGCAGAAAGCGCAACAGATCCTGTGCCTCCGAAACAAAGTACGTTACTCGGAGCAACCGCCAACACAGGAAGCATATTAACTGTAACTGTAGTTTGAGCGGTGTTAATACATCCGTTGGCATCTGTTCCAGTTACAGTGTATGAACTTGTCGAGTTCGGACTGAATGCTATGCCATCCACTACATTGTTATTCCAAGCATATGAAACTGCTCCTGAACCGGCAAGGGTTACATTGGATCCAATACAAATTGCTTGAGGTGAACCTGCACCAACTATTGGAAGTGGATTTACAGTTATTGTAGATTGTGCTGTGTTGTGACATCCATTCGCGTCTACTCCATTTACAGTATATGTTGTAGTTGTGCCCGGCACAAATGACAATCCGTCAACCACATTATTATTCCAAGTGTAAGTTACTGCACCTCCACCATTGAGTGTCACTGAGGTACCCGCACAAATCGTTTGGTTAGCATTAGCCGTAACAACAGGAAGCGCATTCACGTTCACTGTCGCCGTAGCCGTTCCAATACATCCGTTGCCATACCCTCCAGTTAGGGTATAACTTGTATTTGTTAATGGGAACGCTTGAACGATTGCGGCTGTGCCTGAAGTCAAGGATGTTGAAGGTGACCAAGAATAATTGATGCCATTAGCTGCGCTCAATGCCACACTGTCATAGGCACAAATCACATTGGTAACCGGTGTAATTGTAATTGGGTTTTCATCAATGTTCGCGGAAACCGTGGTTGTAGAAACCGCCCCACAATTATCCGTCATTGTTACTTGGAAAACCGCGTCAGAGTTAACAATTGATGTTGGGTTTTGTGCAGTAGAAGAGGATAAGGTTGCATTTCCACTCAAAACGGACCAACTATAAGTAAACGGTTGGCCTCCATTTGCAACCAATGAAACTAAATTAAACGTAGATCCCGGACAAGGGATATTATTTATTCCACCGGTAATATTTATAGTATAATCTTCCGTTTCGCCAAAAGAGCCTGCCGAACATTCCCCTCCTGCTCCAGGATTGTTGTTGTACATACATCTTACTCGCATTCTGGTAGGTCCGTTTACTGCATTTAATGGAACATTAAAGGTACCTGCATAAGTTGCTGGTGCTGTTCCTATTATTCCATTAAATATGTTCTCTGACGCTTCGAATGTTCCATTTTGATTAAAATCAATCCACATAGCGGCTCCCTCAACGTCGCCATCTGTAGTAACGGAATACGGTACATTGTTCGCGCCTGCAGTCAAGTTACCTGTTAAATTATTGAAGAAACTATATCCGTTTGCACCACTTGTATTGTTACAAAGCGTGGAGTTATTTATCCCTGCAATGGTTACATTGGAAATGATATCAGGGAATGAACAACCAAAGGACATCGGAGGGACGCAGTAACCACCAACAGGAACACTCGCAGTTGCTGTAATTGTAGGGTTTCCTGCGATACTTACGGTTACTTGGTTAGAAGGCGCACTGTAACAGGTTCCATCAAATAAGGTGGCTGTATAGTTAGTTGATGTGTTTATTGGGTTGGTTGTCACCGTTGGAGCCGTGGAATTACCCGCTACGGCAGCAGCCCAAACATAGGTGTTTGATACACCCCCAGTAATATTAACAAGATAGTCCTCTGTTTCACCCCATGAATAAGCTTGGCATCCGGTAATGAAATCCCCAGCATTACTTTCTACATTGATAATTCGCATGCGAGTTTGTCCGTTCAATGCCGTGGCTGGAATGTTTAAACTAACATTTTGAACCGTTGCAGGAACACATGCAATACCTGCACTTGCCCCGTTGCTATATACTTTTTCTCCTGCATCAGCAAAATCACCGTCTTGGTTTAAATCGATAAAGATGGCAAGCCCACTGAAGTAATTAAATGCACCACAAGAGCTTACAGTAACGGAACCATTTACTACAGTACCTGCAGTTAAGTTAGGAGCACTTGGTGCACCAACACCATTCGTATAATTCGCATACCTACTTAAGATACTTCCTGCTCCTGGCGCAGGGGTTGAACAATCGCTTGTATTATTCAAAGACCCAATGCTAACATTCGTAATTTCTTCATCACTAGTAGAACCCGCTATACTTGAACAATATGTTCCTCCAGCTTGCACGGATAAAGTAGTTGTAGCCCCTGAACATACAAGGTTATTCGCTGCCGCAATTACTGGAGCGGTTGGCGCAGCTTGAAGCGTGGCAACTACACCGGCTGATTGAGAACATTGCAACGCACCAACCCCATTGTCTTGTGCTGTCATGGTAACTGTGGGTTGAACCCCTGAAGCCCCTGCATAGAACCATAAATTTGTTGCGCTGGTGCCAGCTGTGTATGGCGTGGTATGTAGAGAGTCTAAATAAAGTAGACCCGCAGGCGACCAAGTAAAGGTAGAATATGAATTCTGACCGTTGGTAACAGCCACTGGATATGATCCGTATTGACATCCGTTGAAATTGGCAGATATACCTACTGCAGGAGCAGGGTTAACAGTAACCGTTACCGGTGTCATGGTTTGACTTCCGCAAATTCCATCTAAAGTTTGCACGTAATAAGTGACGGTATTGCTTACCGTTTGTTGTATGGTATTGAATGATTGCACAGGTTGAGCTTCCACATGCACATTATCTATCATGTGACGGGAAAATCCAGTTCCGGTTCTTGCCTTGAATAATTGCAACCAAGTTGATTTGTTTTGAAGCAAATAATTCGCTGGCAATTGAATATTTGAAAATATTGCGGTACCATTGATTGAAAGCGTGACTTGACCGGTAGCGTTAATCACAATGTTGCACGTATTAAATGAATTAGTGTTTTTCCAAGCGATATTGGAAGAGTATGCAAGTACGCCCGGTGTGGTTGGTGTTTGTTCATCTGTAGTACAGTTATACATGAGGTAAATCCCCGCTGTACTACCACCATTCGTGTAAGAGACAAAGCCTACTTTTAGTTTTGAGCCTGATCCATTTTCTGCGGCAGGTAACGGTGCAGTAGCATTAACGTCATCCCCAAAAGAATAAGAAAAACCATCAGCACCATTATATCCTAATCCATCTGAAGGCCAAACCCTAAAATCGAAATCAATGTTGTATGCATTGGAGTTTACACCGGTAGACCCTAAAAGTAGCGCCCCATTTTCTGATGCCGCATCATTGGTTAATCGGCAACGTGAGTTCACTAACGTAGCATTACCATATAGCGTTCCTGTAGTGGTTCCTGTGTTAAATGTTTCATTAATAACTCCTTGAAATAAGGTTCCGTTAGTTGCGGCAGTATACCAATTGTACGTTTGATTTCCTGTACATGTAGGACAGCTCACCGACGCTTGTGGAACTTGAGGCCCACACTGTGTCCAATTCGTTGCAGTTGGCGCAGCGGGCGTAGGAATTACAGTCACAGGTGTTTGGAAAACCTGTGAACATTGTGTAATAGGGTCCTGAATGTACACCTGATAATTGGTTGATGAAACTGGACTTTGTGTGGTTGAAGTTGTGGTAACATTTACCCCGTTTAATTGCGCAATGGCTGGGTTTGCCACACCGTTTACCGTCCAGTTGTAAACATAGTTAATTGGAGGTAGAAATTTCCATGCCTGAGGGCTAGCGGCTGGTATTGTTGCGGTTTGAGCAGACCAATAGTTTGCGGTATTTGGAGTTGCTGCACAATTGGGCGCAGCAGCGCCTATGGTTCCAGTAGGGCTATTTACACCTATTGATTTTGCATTGGTTGACATAATTTGTGTAGCAACAATATCCACTTGTCCTAAGGTCTCATACAGGATGACTTGGAAATTTACCGGCGTAGTTGTACCTCCGTATTGAAATACCTGGTAGTTGACCACAAATTTACGATTAGGTGCGGCCCCTGCTGTCCAATATCGAACATTGGCCCCTGCATATCCACAATGTAAATCATTGGCACAACCATAAATTGCACCCATAGGATCCACGTTGTTAGGTAATGCCCCGATGATAAAGTCGCCAAGTGCCGTCGCATTATACGCACCAAACTGAAGTACACCATTGGTACCAACGTTAATACTTGAATAAGTTGACCCAAAGAAGTTGAAGGTAAAACCAAGTGGAATGGTACCCCATCCACCATCATCCAAGGTACCCGAGGACAAAGCTACAGACGCAACTCCATTATTAACTAAATAATTTGCTGTGGCTGGAATAGGAATGGCATTTGGTGTAATGCATATGGCAGCAAAATTCGAGGCGCTTAACCCGGTTTCTAAGAGCGAAGATGTTCCTCCGCAAATGGTACTTGGTGATGCAGTCGGAACAATTGATGGGAAAGAGTATACCCCAATCGATTGCGTCGTTGTTGACGTACAACCATTTAATGTGGCGCTCAGGGTGATTTCACTGGTTGCGGTTAATGTTGCATTAGTTGAGGCCCCGCTATTTGATGATAAAGACCCTCCGTTACTAGACCATGCATAGGTAGCTCCCGCTGCTGGTGGGTTAGCCGCTAGGGCCGAGCTTCCTCCCACACCACAAAATGATGGCGGATTCATACTAAAATTAGAAGAAGCACCATTCACGGTTATACTTATCTCATTTGAATTGGCATTCTGTCCAGAAAAAGAGCAATTTGAATTTACAACGAAATAGTAGGTGCCAGGTGCTAAGGAATTAGCGGTAGTATAGCTTAAGGCATTTCCTCCAGTTACATTGGTATAAGGTCCTCCTGGCGTGGTGCTCATAGCCCATTGATAGGAAACTCCGCCGTATATAGCACTGATGGTGCCGTTCAATGTGGTTGTGCTTCCATAACAAATCGGAGTAGCACCGGTAACATTCGCTACTGGAGCAGGAGGAGTTCCAGTACAATTTGTTAAAACAATAAAGCTGTAATCTTCATATTCTCCCCATGAATTAGGTCCACAAACTGGTGCAGATCCAATGTAACTATTGGCTACACGCATGCGATAGGTTCCATTGGTAGTTCCAGCAGGAATATTAATTACCCCAGTAAAACTAGCTGCATAGGTGCTGCTTGCAAAAACAGCCTCGTTGGCATCTAAGAAATCTAAATCGTTATTCCAGTCAATCCAGCAAAAGAATAAATCAGAACCAAAGTTTGAGGTTAACGTAATGTTTGTAGGAGTTCCGGTAATGTTTGAACAACTTAGGGTATTGCTGTAATTCCCATATCCCCCAGCACTAGCTCCTGTGGCGTTTGTGAAATTTGTTGCGCCTCCTGTGGTTGTAACATTCGTAAGATAATAGGTTGTTGAACCCGTCGGTGTACACCAAGACAAGGTTACTTGTGCGGGATTTGAGATTGCACTTAGTCCAGAAGCTGTACACGTAACAATACATTGATACCACGTATTATTAGTTACGGTTGCTGTGTAGGTGCTATTGGTAGCCCCACCGATATTGGCCCATGGCCCGGTAGCTGAAGGGCCGCTTTGCCATTGATAGGTAACGCCTGTTCCTCCTGCGGTCTGCAATGATAGGCCAACAGATCCTCCTGGAGTTGTCGTTGCCGCTGAAGTAATCGTGTTGCCCGGAGTAGGGGTTCCTGAGCAAGGTAATGGACATGAAATGCCAGAAACTAAGGTTGCACCTACGGTAGCTCCACCTGCCCCAACAGAGTATACAGTACTTCCAGATACAATCATCGCTGCAACACCTACTTCTGAAGGGTATGAACCACCGTTCGTATAAACCAAACTGTAGCTTGAATTCTGAGGAATACAATAGGTTAGGGTTTGCGCCGAACCTGTGGTGAATGTGGACCCAATCGTAGCATAGGAAGAACCATTGACAATAAAATTCATGGTAGCTCCATTCCAACCATCGCCAAAGGCATCGGTTAAGTTAAACTGTATAAAACAAGTTCCTGGAGTGGGTGTGTAAGAAACTACACTTGAGGTGTTGCTTAATCCACTTAGTGTACAATTCGTTATTAACTGATAAAATGTATTACTTGTTGTAGAGGTGTTATAAGTTGACGTGGTCGCACCGGCTATGTTAGTCCACGGACCTGTAGCACTTGGTCCACTTTGCCATTGGTAGGTTATACCACCTCCCGTGCTAATTCCTGTTGCGGAAAGCGTAAATGTAGCCCCTCCACAGCCGGTTGCAGAGGAAATAGTGGCAGTGCCGGCATTTGGTGTTCCCGTACAACCAGCGGGACAAGCAATGCCTGAAGTTAATGTAGCACCAACAGTTCCCGTTCCGGCTCCCATTGAATAAACGGAGCTTCCATTAACGATAATTGATGCAATTCCAACTTCTGAGGCAAAACTTCCTCCAGAGGTATATACTAAACTGTACGTGGAATTGGCGGGTAAACAATAATTTAATGTTTGTGTAAGTCCTGTAGTAAAGGTTGAACCAATGGTGGCAAAGGTACTACCGTTAACGATAAAGTTCATGGTCGCCCCATTCCATCCATCGCCCCAAGCATCGGTAAGGTTAAATTGTACGGTACATGTATTAATTGAATATGATACTGCATTTGTATTGTTTGTAAGCCCACTGTTGGTACAAGTGGTAACTAAACGGTAAAAAGTGTTTGCGGTTGTAGATGTAGTTAACGTTGCGGCAGTCGCACCGATAATATTAGTCCAAGGTCCCGTCGCACTTGGCCCACTTTGCCATTGGTAGGTTATCCCTGTGCCAGACGTCAATCCAGTACCGGTAAGGGTAAAGTTTGCACCACTGCAGCCAGATGCTGCAGATATATTGGCTGTTCCTGCATTGGGTGTTCCTGAACATGCTGAGGGTGGGGCAGTAATGTTGAGGTTGGTAAAAGAAGTACACGTGGGTGCAGCCCAAGTATCCAACATTAAATAATAGGTTACACCAGCGGTTACGGTAACCGTAAAACTTTTGTTTGCGACATTGTTCTGAACACCTCCTATATATGCGGAAAAAGGACAACCCGTATATAGA
>JBIKUO010000009.1:0-93214 GCA_044347515.1 Crocinitomicaceae bacterium
ATAAACAACTGCAATTCGGAAGGCCATGTAATGATGTCCTTATTTAAAAACCATTAAGGTTTTACAAAACGCAAAACACCACGCGCTCCTGAGGCTAGGTTATAATGCATAAAATAGATTCCCGGATTCCAGTTCGCCATTTGAATTTGTGTGGATGAAACATTCGAAACCTGTTGTGCAGACATCAAACTACCGTTAATTGAATAAATGGTCAATTCACCACGCTGAGGCGTAAGTAGATTAACCGATGCACATCCGTCCTGAACGCAAATACTTGGTGTGTAAACAGGCTCTACAATCCCCAATTGAGCAGAATAAAACTGATCAATAATCAATAAGGTATTGTAATTGGTATTCTTTTGCGGACAATGAATCTCTAAACTTGCGGTATACGCTTGAGCCAAGGGAGGGAATAAAGAATAGCCCACCACATAGCTTGCCATTACATTTGCAGGAACCAAGGTATCATATACTTGCCATGTTAAATAAATGCTATCTAGCGCATTTGGGTTGCCGCTTGGAATATACTGAGAGCCCGAAATAAAGGCTGCACCAATCGCATTGTAATCAATACTGCAATCCAGTACTTGTTGCATTCCAAGCGAATCGATGACGTTCGGAATGTTGTTGTTGTTAATTACAAATACGGTATCATTTCCTGGATTTATGGTCGCTGAAACGATAAAACTATCGCAACTTACACAGCCATTCATGTCAGTAACACAAGCGTAATACGCGCCAACACCAAGCCCATTAATCGTACTGGTGGTAGCCCCGTTACTCCAAGCAAAGGAATAAGGTGCAGAACCGCCTACTGCGGTAACACTTGCCGAACCATCCCATGCATTTGGAGAACTCGCAGCGGTTCCAGTTACAATCGCTTGCAGGCTATTACATGGATTCCCTGAAATCACGAAGGTTGCTGTAACAGAATCAATGAATGTGGTATAATAAACTCCATAAGTACCCGCACAAAGGTTAGAAACACTGGTAACCCCTTGAGCTAAAATAGCGCCGTTAGAGTACCAAACAATGGAATTGGTAATCACAATATTTGGATTAGTGATGGACGCCGAACCGTCACAAGCATTGGGGCTTGTAGCATCAATTACCGTAAGTGGTGATGCAGGTTGAGCCCATGCATTATTGAGCACAAAAAGCATTGAAAGGACAGCGAATGATAACAGATTTTTCATGTTTTTTTATTTAAAATTAATTATAATATGTCACCGTACAAATCATAATGATCTGCTGAGGTGATTTTAACTTGAGAAAATGCGCCCAGTGGTACATATAAGGAAGGTGTTCGTTTTACACGCACTTCATTATCTACCTCCGGAGAATCAAATTCAGTTCTACCGATAAAGTAATCCCCTTCTACGCGATCAAACAATGTTTTATAGGTATTTCCAACCTTCGCTTGATTCAGTTCATAACTTATACCTGATTGCAACTCCATCACTGCATCTGCGCGCTGTTGTTTTATTGCATCTGGCACATCATCCGTCATTGAATAAGCATGCGTATTTTCTTCGTGTGAATAGGTAAAGATACCCAATCGGTCAAAACGACTGCGTTCAACAAATCCCATCATTTCTTCGAAATCCTGTTCTGTTTCACCAGGAAATCCAGAAATCAGTGTAGTTCTCAGTGCAATACCGGGAACCTTCTGACGAATGGCATCGATTAGTTCTTCCGTTTTTTCGCGTGTTATTCCTCTACGCATGGCTTTAAGCATCGCCGTAGATCCATGTTGCAAGGGAATATCTAAGTAATTACAGACATTGGAACGTTCTCTCATCACATCTAAGACATCCATGGGAAACCCAGCAGGAAAAGCGTAATGCATTCTGATCCACTCGATTCCTTCAATATCTGATAATTTATCTACTAATTCAGCGAGGTTTCTTTTCTTGTAAATATCTAAACCGTAATAGGTCAAATCTTGCGCGATCAACAACAACTCTTTTACCCCTTGTTTCGCTAATTGCGTGGCATTTGTAATCAATTGGTCCATCGGAGTAGACACATGATTTCCTCTCATCAACGGAATGGCACAAAAAGAACACGGACGATCACAGCCTTCAGCTATTTTGAAGTACGCATAATGGTTTGGGGTTGTGAGTAAACGTTCCCCAACCAATTCATATTTATAATCTGCTTTGAGCGTTTTCAGTAACCTTGGTAATTCGCGCGTTCCAAAATATGCATCAACCTCAGGTATCTCTTGTTCCAAATCGCTTCGGTAACGCTCTGAGAGGCACCCGGTCACATAGACTTTATCAACTAAACCCTGTTGTTTCGCATCTACATACTGTAGAATAGTATCGATTGACTCTTGTTTAGCATTATCAATAAAACCACAGGTGTTAATGATTACAATCTCCGATTCTTCGTTTCGCTCATGGCCCACATCAAAACTGTTTGCCTTTAGCTGAGCCATCATAATTTCCGAATCAAAGGTATTTTTAGAACACCCTAGGGTAACCACGTTCACCTTATTTTTTCGGGTTGATTTCGTTTTCATAGAGCGCAAAAATAGAGAATTGGAGTGGAAAACATGCCCTATTCTATTCCTTTTATTACTTTTGCGGTGCACATTCAATTATGACAATCGAAGAATTATTCCACGCCTTCACTGATGCCGAATTTCAATATACTCGGTTTATGAAAACCAGAGACTACGAGCGCATCAAATTGGAGCGTTACGATACCCTTATTGAAGGCATTCGTCAACAAGCAATTAAAATGGATTTAAGCCCGGGAATTAATGAGGAACTTAATGCGATCGGTCGATTGGATTTAGATTATTCCCCTAATGTTAACTTTATCCGAAAAGCCTTGGGTTTTATTACGTTTGGTTACAGTAAACGTAAATTTATTTCCAAAAAAGTAAGCCAGTTCTACCTTCGAGAAATTCATCAGCGGCATTTAATGGTGCAGATGATTCAAAATCATTTAGCACAAGAGTAGCTACTGTTTGATAAACTTTATTGCCTGCGTCTCTCCACCCGCATAATGAATTATTGCAAGATAAAGTCCATTATTCCAATTTGCAGTATTCAACAGTGTTGTTCCATGGACCTCTTCCCCGGCGTAAACTAAGCGCCCATTGATATCTAGGATGTCAAATTTGGCGGATTTTGGAAAATCCAAATTGAGTACATCCGTGGTTGGATTCGGGTAAATTAATGTAGTCCATTCGATCGGTTCTAGTCCCGCAGAGCAATTATTCATTGCATTAAAGGTAGGCACAGCTGTATCAAATACCACTCCTGACTCTGGACAACGGGAATAGGACTGATCCGTTAGTAATCCGGGGATTGATACTTGATCATAAACCGTTGCTCCATTAGACAGCGAAAGAAAATCTCCGGAAGCCCCTAATTTAAAATTAGCATGTAAGCCGGTCGTTTGGAGTGTATCATTGTCTGTCCAAATTACTAAATAGGCATTCGGGAGCATTACGGTATTTGTTGGTATCATCCATTTTTGTGGAAACAATAGGTCATCACTTAAAAACATGCCAGATAAATCTATAGCATTAGGGGTTGTATTGTGTAATTCAACCCAATCATTTGATTCGCCATAGGGATCATCATGAGTCAGTTCATTGTCTGACATCGCTTCATTAATTTGAACTTGCCCCACAGACGGAGCTGGAATATTCAAATCCAACGCATGAAATTCATGTTCAGCGCGCTGTGGACTAAATAATCCAGCATTCGCATTATCGGCATAGATGTAGTATTCAAAGAGAGGACCGTTTGCAGTAACGGATGCGCCATAGGTATGGTCACCAGGGGCCCCATCTCCATGATTTCCATCATCGAACATAGGAATGCGGGTAAATCGAAGTTCATGTGAGGTGCGATACCCTAGATATACCGCGGTTTCATTCGTCACCGCAGATGTGATAAAGAATGTCTCATTAAATGCAGGTGTCTGATTTGATGCAGCATAACTGTTAATTGTCGGAGCTAACAAGGTGTAATTTTGATTTGTACTGAAATACGAAACTCGGCCATTCATTAAGGTTTGAATTCCAGGGATTGAATTACCTCCCCCCGGTCCACCCCCTCCGGTAACCGCAGTGGTTAAACTGTTCTGATACTGGGTATAGGTATAGAACTTAAACGGGTCAGCTTGAACATATGAATCAATCGTATTTCTCAAGGTATTTGCCTGCGTTATGTACCAATTAGAAGCAAACATTTCTTGAACCATGGTTCTAACATGGGCCATATACATTCGATTGTACATTGGATCAGCTAAGATTTTTTTTATCAATGGATGATTATTAGAACTACTGTTGGACATTGGATCTAAGTTCGTACCGCCGGAACCTGAACCTGTTCCTCCCGGGAACCCATTGAAACTCATATTTAAGTCCCAAACCGTAGGAACAAACCGATTATTGATGTCCTGATATAAATAATAATTTTGACGAAAGGCACCGCTGTAAGAATCCAAATTAACAAGCACATTATTAAATGCCAACATCCAAATGGCTCGATCTAAATCCAATTTATCTTCAATGGAAGAAAAATTATTATTCAAGGTATTAATCATGTCTACGAGGTTTGTCCATCCATAGGTTGATTTCAATTCATACCCATTGGCATATGCGGTGGTATCAGCGCTTATATATTTCAAATCAGGGGAAGTTCCACCAAAGGGACCTGCTCCACCAATCGGATTGCATTTAAAAAATGACCCGGCTTGGTCATAATAATGATTCGTATTGAACCGATCGTCTATACTTTCTGCACTAGAATACAAGCCGCGTAACGTGCCATTGATGTATACATTCGCAAAGTTAGACTTCGGACAATCCATATAATTTTCAAGGATTGCATAGGAAAGCACTTCTCTAATCATGGATGGATCTGAATACAGATTTTGAAGCTTTAAAGAGGTATACCCTTGATAATCCTGATTACTATGAACCCAATCAAGGTTTATGTGCAAAGGGTTTTTGTTATTATTTGAGTTATACGAACTATTCCCTTTGTACTTAACACCAACCGAATCAAACACAACACCATTTATTCTTACCGAATCGGCTAATAAATAATCCTCTGTGGTAATCGCAAGATTATCTAGTAAAGCATCCCAATTCGCCTGTGCGAAGAACACTTCTACCGTTTGCACTGTATTTTTGTCATATAAACTTTGGGCGGAAAACTGGTAAGTAAGAGACCAAAGTAAAATTACAATAAGGTATTTCATTGAGTAGTTTTTGATGTTAGTCGCTTAATGATCAAAATAATTGCGCTGAACTTAACATTAAAGTTACAAATAACTATTGGTATCTTAACATCGCAATCCAAGGTGATGTGTTGATAAGAAACATGGCATACTCCTTGCAGCTTCTAAATGCTTTTTAATTTTGAAAAAAAATACCATGAACTTGAAATTTACTTTTCTGCTTTTTTCGTCACTTTTTGGATTGTTTGCCTGTTCTCAGCAGGCGGATACTAAGCCAACGCCCGAGGTACCAAAACCTGAAACTCAAATAAAATTCAAATTATCAGATTTCTTAGGTGAAAATTCAGATTTAGATAACGCAGTAAATGACGTTATGTCCCAGTTGGATGATACAGCAATTATCGCACAACTTATCATGCCGGCCGTTGGGAAATATGGTCAAACCCAAGCAACGATAGAAGACCACATCAACCACCGGATTATTGGTGGCGTATTGATGTTAAATGGTACTAAAAGTGAATTCACCTCCATGATTTCATCCTTTGAAAAAACGAATAAAGCCTTAGGTAACTTACCATTTTTATACAGTGCGGATGCAGAACCTAGTTTAGTCAATCGTAAAATAGCTGGGTCAACTCCCGTTAAAAAAGCGGCAGAAATCAGTTCTATAGATGAAGTAATTCAAGTTGCTCAACAAATCTCTACGGATTTAAATGATATTGGAATCAATTATAATTTTGCTCCCGTAGTAGATGTAGCGGGCAATGCTACGGTAGGGTACCGCGGATTTGGTTCAAAACCTGGACAACTTATTCCATGGTCTAATACGTTTATCCAAGAGACACAAAACATGAACATTGTTGCCACTGCAAAACACTTTCCTGGTCACGGATTGGTTAGCGGCGACACCCACGCATCTTTACAAACCATAGATGGTGAATTAAAAGAAATTAGCAATTACCCCGAACTCATAAAACAAGGTGTACTATCAATCATGGTTGCACACATTGGTGTAATTAACAACAAACAATATAATACCAATGGACTTCCGGCTACGTGCTCAAAGACTATTGTAAGCGATTTACTCAAGAACGAATTGAAATTTAAAGGCCTTGTTGTAACCGATGCTATGAATATGGGAGGTGTTGTTAATGTGCCTCAAAGTGCAACTAAGGCTATTGCTGCTGGTTGTCACATTGTATTAATGCCAGTTGATGCAGCTAAAACACATCAAGAATTACTTGCTCGATACAAAAAAGACAAGGAATTTAAGGCGCAAGTAATTGACGCCGCAAAACATGTGATTCGAATGAAAATCTGTCTTGGATTATTAAATTAACCCAGGTAGATATCTAGTAAACCCTCAGGGGTTGTTATTGTGAGCGTTTTAGCGCTACGATTAATGGTCTTATTCAAGTCTAGATTCAATGGAACCAAAATTTCTTGTCCATCACAATCTATTTGAAGCAAGGGATTTGAAGGGTGATCAATAATACCAACGACATTTCCGATGTTTCCCCGAACTGTATCTATTACTGTAAACCCTTCCACCTCATGATCATAAAAGGTATGCTCGTCTAATTCTTGTAAGACTACTTCTGGAAGAAACACAGCTTTCCTTAGTAGCGTTTTAGCGTCCGCCTCATTTGAAATGCCTTCAAACGTTAATACAAGAAAGCCCTTATTCATGGGTTTTATACGAACAATATGAAAGGGTGTTGGTATCCCATCCATATTAAAAAAAACGACGGATAAATCCAGATAATCGTCTGAATTGGTGACGTCCAAAAACAACGAAACTTCACCTTTGAATCCGTGAAGTTTCGCAATATGACCGATTTCAATAAATCCCTCCAATGGGGTATAAATTATTCTGCTGGTTCTGTTGTGTCCTCTGCTGCTGGAGCTTCTTCTGCTGCTGGAGCTTCTTCTGCTGCTGGAGCTTCTTCTGCTGCTGGAGCCTCTTCTGCTGCTGGAGCTTCTTCTGCTGCTGGAGCTTCTTCTACTGCTGGAGCTTCTTCTACTGCTGGAGCCTCTTCAATTGCTGGAACTTCTTCAATTGCTGGAGCTTCCTCTACTGCTGGAGCCTCATCAACAACAGGAGTTTCATCAACCTCAGGAGCCTCATCTGCCGCTGGAGCTTCCTCAACTACTGGATTCATTTTAGCCTCTAACGCAGCTGCTTTCGCTACATTTTTCTCCATTTCAGCTTTCAAACGCTCTGCTTTCTCTTTATCAGACGCTTTTGATAGACCGTCTTTTTTAGATTGAATTTTATTCTCCTTTTCTAATTGCCAAACGTTAAATTTCTTTTCAGCCTCTTCTAATGTGAAAGCGCCTTTTTCAACACCTTTCAATAAGTGACTTTTAAATAATACGCCTTTATAAGAAAGAATAGCACGTGCGGTATCACTCATTTCTGCTCCAACTGTTACCCAATGTAAGGTACGCTCAAAGTTAATGTCGATCGTTGCTGGATTAGAAACCGGATTGTATGTTCCTAATTTCTCGATGAATTTACCATCTCTTTTTGCTCTGCTATCCGCAGCTACAATGTGAAAAAATGCTTTTCCTTTTTTACCGTGTCTTTGTAGACGAATTCTTGTTGCCATATGCGTTTATAAATTGAGGTGCTAAACCTCGGTTAATAAAAAAATCAGGGTGCAAAGATACAGGTTAATTTTAGAATCGCAATAGAAATACTAACTTATCTTCCATGTATACTGCAGCATGATGGATCGAGGAGGCTCGATTTTAAGCGGGCGAAGGGAATAACTTCGATTCAAGATATTCGAGCCTACCAGTGCAAGCTTATGGTGTTCATTCACGCTGTAAGAAACGCGCGCGTCAAAAATGATGTTACCGAATCGATGAGCATTAAAATAATCCATATATCGAATGTTTTGCTTGTCGCCTCCTGAGGCTGCCGTAGTTTCTTCAAAATCTTTAATAATCGCATCCATATTTACAATTTTACTAAAGTACTTCATGCTCAAGCCTACTGAAAACTTAGATTTATACGTTAATTCTGCATCAAATTTCACGTTATGCAAAAAGCGATATTTAAGAATCTGACTGGCAGAATCCAAAGACGTTGTGTTGTAACTATATTTACGATTAATATCATCAATAGCGTATACATAGTCTGGATTGAGTGTTTTAGGAACGATGTAATTATAGCCTGTTAAAAAGGATAATTCAAGGTTCTTATTGATGTTGCTTTTTCCTGCTAACGAAAGATCAATACCCACAACACGCGACCTTCCGGTATTCAAAAATTTAAACCCAGCAAAAGATCCTGGTGCATTCGCCACATCCCAAATACCAAACATGTACTCAATTGTGTTTTGGTATTCTTGCCAGAAGAAAGCCGCATCGAAATACGCATAAACACCCCCCAATTTTAATCCTTGCTTCACCCCTACTTCACCGTTCCAACTGCTTTCAGGCAACAAGCGTGGATTCGGAAAAACGCCAAAATTACCAACGCCTGTTTTTATAAAGCGCTCTGTAATCGTTGGAAAACGATAACCTTGTCCAAACGAAGCGCGAAGGTAAGTTTCTTGGTACAGTTTTAAACTCGCTCCGCATCTGAAAATTGGTTTCATAGCGGTGACTGTATCATTCAATTGAAAATATTCAAAACGGGCCCCAGCAGAAACATTTAAGATTTTATTGAAGGATTTCTCCAATTGAGTGTATGCTGACAAATTAAGTAAGCGGTTGTTCGGACTTCCGCTTCCTACATACATATTTGCAAACGAATTAACGTATGAACTGGTGATCCCACCAATAAAATCAAGTCCATTCAATTGTTTGTACGTGCGCTTAAACATATAATCAGCATAGTAGGTAGTTGCCCGATTATCTTGATTAGCGGTCATTTGATTGTCACTGTGTAATACACGGGTTCTCAGGTAGTGGTTTCCTTGCGTACTGGTTATTAACTGAATGAAAGGGTCGAGATTGAAAATCGTTTGATCTTGCAAAAATACAGCCCCAGGATACGCACGATATAAACCCGAGGTGTCATCCAACCATGCGAAAGACATGTTTCCCTGCGCCAACATTACATTCCCATTCAGGCCATAACTTAATCCAGTAATCTTTGAAGAACGGTGACGAATGTTAAAATTTAACCGAGCCCGCTTCATGGCCATTTGACGATCCGTAAAATTAGAAATGGTATCAATCACATATTGACCGGGCTTTGGCGCACCGATATATCCATGGTCATAATTCACGTTTCCACCAACCACAACATCCCAATTATTATAAGCTTTAGCGTGAATAAAATTCGCTCCTGTAATCAAGGGGAAATCAGTCCACCATTTTGCCCCAGGAACAGATGGCGCGGAATAAAACCCTGTATAAAAATTAACCTTATTCAAAGGCTTGGATGTTGGATATGCTGTTCGAATATGAATAGAACCTGAAAGTGCAGAACTACCTGAAAGTACACTTGCGGCACCTTTGATGATTTCAACTTGGCTAATGTTTTCTACCGGAACAAAGCCCCACTCTGGGCGACCTGCATCGCCTGAAAGCATCGGCATATCATCAACAATAACAGCAACTTTAGCACCTACACCAAAGGTAAAACCACTTCCTCCTCTGATTTGAGGCTCACCATCCAATATATTTAATCCGGGTGTTTGATCCAACGCAGTTTCAATACTTCGGGTATTTTTGTTTTCGATGAGCGATGGTTTCATAACCACCATGGTTACCGTTTGTTCTTCTAGGGGCTTATCAAATTTACCAACCGAAACGGTTACTTGATCTTTCTTGATGCTATATGGTTTCAGGGTAACATTTACTTCTACCACCTCATTAGGTGCTAAATTTAGAGACAAGGTATCGTTGCGCATGCCTGAAAAACGAACCACTACTTTTACTGAACCTGACGGAAGGAACAATTCATATGCCCCTTTAGCATCAGTTTGAGCACCAATGGTTATGTCCTTTCGATAAACAAGCGTTGCCCCTTCTATGGGTTCGTTGTTCTCCCCGCGAACAATTCCCTTAACGGTAGACTGACTGTACCCAACCAAGGCTGATACCAGCCCCAATAAAATCAATACGTGCTTCAATTTTCTTAGTTAACCGAGAACTTTGTTGAGAAGATATTTCCGTTTTGGTCGATAAGTCTAGCCACGTAAATTCCCCCTGTTAAGGAAATTGACGTTTTACCATTGGTTAACCCATTAAAAACTTCAGCACCATTCATGGAATAAACCATCAAGGTACCTTGTGTTTGTCCGAACAAGCTCAATTCTTCATTTGAATAATTCGCATGCATTGGAGCGATTGAAGCTTCATCTAGTCCAACACCACCATTGTAAACGAGTGAAATATCATCAATTAGCACTTCGTCATTGGCAGCGCCTCCACCTGGAGTAGCGTTCGTAGCAAACGTAACCAAAATAAATCCGGGTACTAATCCAGGATTCGCAATATAAGTAAATGGAATTGACTTACGTTCCCAGTTGCCACCAGTAGCTGGATAATTCAATTCTGCCGTGGCAATAATGTGTGACTGAGAATTTGCATCAATTGGATCGTGTACATCAAAGGCATCATGTAGAATGGCATGAACACGTGCATTTTGACTACCACCACCTGCTTGTGTATACTTTACCCAAAACACGATAGAATCCGGAGAATCAACACATGCTTCAGAAAAGTTTGCATCTGCAATAGAAGAATAGTTATAGTTGGCTGCATTGGCAGGCGTTGTGCTCCCCATGTTGATTCGACCGCAAGTCATGGTTCCGTTGGCAACAATCCCAAGTACACTGGTAGACCAAATACGTGCACAATACATACCTGAAGCACCGGCACGGACATTTGCAGAACGCTCTAATTGCTTGTTCGCAAACCCGGCAAAATTTCCTGATCCTGTTTTGAATCCATTCCAGTTTACAGGTTCTTCCGTAGGCGCACCTACATTCTCCCATTGCTCTAAATCACTATTTCCTATTTGGGTTTGGGCTACAGAAATAGAAGCTATGGCTAAACTAAAAAATAAGGTAATCTTTCTCATAAGTTGTTCATTTAATTTTAACAAATATAAAAAGATAGATTAAATGGTAACCATTTTCAACAAACATGGTAAAGTAAGCTTAAATTTGTTTGTATGGAGCATTCGTCCTATCAAGTGATGGAACATTTTGGAACCTTGCAAGGTGAAGGGTACTATACAGGGCGCTCGGCATACTTCATTCGACTTTCTGGATGTGATGTTGGATGTATTTGGTGTGATGTAAAGGAAAGTTGGGATGTAGGTGCGGGAAAAGCCTATTCACTGAAGGAAATCAAGGTTCTAAGCGAGGGATTCGATTTTATTGTACTCACAGGGGGGGAACCCGCAATGCATGATTTAAGGGCATTAACGGATATGCTTCATAAGGAAAAAAAGTATATTTCCCTTGAAACATCGGGTTGTTACGAATTGAATGGTACCGTGGATTGGTATACATTTTCACCTAAAAAATTTAAAAAACCTCATCCCGAAGCGTATAGGAAGGCCGATGAGTTGAAGGTCGTTATTTATCATCCATCAGACCTGGCATGGGCTGAAGAGCATGCCAAGGAGGTAAACGACCAGTGCCTTTTGTACCTTCAACCTGAATGGAGTAAAAAGGACCAACTACAAGAAATAATCATTGATTTCATAACGCGTAACCCTCGCTGGAGGTTATCGTTACAGACACATAAATTTCTAAATATTCCTTGATGAACAGAGTACAACGCACGGGACTATTTGTAATTATCTTCATGATAATTAGCAATGTTTCATTCGCTCAATTTAGTAGCAAGAATAAAAAAGCGACCAAGCTGTTTAAGCAAGCACAGTTGGTTCCGACGCAGCAATTGGATCCGACAACGCGCATGCCGGATTTCAAGGCAGGGCTCGAGCTAATCGATAAAGCACTTAAAAAGGATCCTAATTTCTGGGAAGCCTACGTGCTTCGGGGAGAATATCACATTAATCTGCGAGACAAATCAAGCGCTATCGAAGATTTTGAAAATGCGCTACGTGTTTCTCCCAATCATTCGAGAACTGGAATGACCTTTTACAGGCTTGCTGATTTATACCTTGACCAAGGCAACTACGATAAGGCCCTAACTAACATTAAATCCTTCATCAATCATCCGAATCCAAATGAGGAATATTTAAAATCAGGTTACTCAATATATGACAATGCCCTTTTTGCCATTGATGCGATAAAACACCCTAAGCCCTTTAATCCGGTAAATGCTGGGCCTGGAGTAAATACGCGTTATGCCGAATATTATCCAACCTTAACCGTAACGAGTAAGCAACTTATGTTCACTCGCGCATTGCCTTTCGGAAGGGATATCCAAGAAGACTTCTTTATTTCGTTGAAAACGGATACACTTTGGGGTGAGTCAACGCCGATGCCTGAAAATGTTAACACAGATCACAATGAAGGCGCTCCCACCATTTCTGCAGATGGAAGAAATTTAATATTTGTTGCGTGCACCGATGAAACTGGTACATACGGTGAACAACGAAAAGGAAAGGGAAGCTGCGATTTATTCTACACGAAGAAAATTGGTACACGATGGTCCAATCCAACGAACCTACCAGGAGATGTTAATTCTTATCATTGGGAAACCCAACCTTCGTTGGCAGCGGACGGCAAGACACTATACTTTATTCGTGGCCTAAGAGGAAAAGGGGTAGATCAACGGAACAGTGATATTTATGTCAGTCATTTAAACGAACAAGGAAAATGGGGCGCAGCTGAGCGCTTGTCAGATGTAATTAACACACCATTTGCCGAAGAATCCGTATGCATACATCCCGATGGAAAAACCATTTATTTTGCATCGAGAGGGCACGCTGGAATGGGAGGTTCAGATATTTTCGTAAGCCAAATGGACAACCAAGGAAACTGGTCGAAGCCAAAAAATTTAGGATATCCTATAAATACCAAATTCGATGAGAACTCACTCATAGTTTCTGCAGAAGGAGATGTTGCATTTTTTGCATCTGATCGCGAAGGGGGGTATGGTGATTTGGATATTTATTACTTTAAGCTCCCCCGTGAGTTCCAACCCACTACAACCTATTATTTTGACGGTAGAGTTTATGACAAGGTAACGAACAATCCTGTTGCTGGACATTTTACCCTTAAAGACATTGCCTCTGGAGAAACCATTATCATAAGTGATGCCGATGCAGTTACAGGCACCTTCACTGTTCCATTGCCATCCAACCGCCAATACGTCATTGAAGTTAAATATGAAGGATATGCGATGACTTCCTTGGGATTTGATTTAACATATAATGAAAATCAAACTACTTACCATTTGGACATCCCCATGAATCCTCTGAACAGCAATACCGAAAATGTATTACAGAATATATACTTTGACCTAAGCAGTTCAAATTTGCGCAAAGAATCGAATGTTGAATTAAATAATTTAGCCAATTTCCTTAGAAGCAAACCCTCCATCAAAATAGAACTGGGTGGACATACAGATACCAGAGGCAAAGCGGAGGACAACCTAAAACTCTCTTCAGAACGAGCAAAAGCAGTGTTCAATTACTTAATTCAAGTAGAGCATATCGATGCAAGCCGATTAACCTTCATCGGATACGGGGAAACAAATCCGATCATAAGCGATCAGGAAATCGCCAAATTAGCAACGGAAGTTGAACGAGAAAAGGCCCATCAAACCAACCGAAGAACCGTATATAAAATAATAGCGCAATGAGTTTCCTGAGGCTAATCCGTATATCAAACTTATTAATTATCGCCTTCACGATGTATGGAGTTTGGTATTCTCAAACGCATGATAACGTACCTCCAATCGAATTCATCCTCTTTATTCTTTTCACGGTAATTGTTGCCGGGGCAGGAAATGCAATTAATGATTATTTCGACGTGAAGTCCGACCGAATTAACAAACCCGAAAAAATCGTTATCGAAAAAAGCATAAAACGTCGATGGGCAATAATTATTCATTGGGGATTTAATGCACTTGCCTTGTGCATGTCAATCTATTTAAGCTGGCGATTTTCGAGCTGGTTTTATGTATTTATTCACTTTTTTTCTACCTCACTTTTGTGGGTTTATTCCGTTTACCTAAAGCAGCGATTATTTTGGTCGAATGCAAGCATCTCTTTGTTGGTGGCTATAATTCCAATAATTTCACTGAAGGGTACACATGATTTAGGGGTGGAATCACAGCATCTTATTTCGTTAATATTCATCGCATGTTTTGCGTTAGTAATTAATTTCTCAAGGGAAGTCATTAAGGACATTCAGGATATGGAGGGGGACAAAGTACGTAATGTTCGCTCAATCCCTCTTGTGTTTGGAAGCGAGAAAGCTCGATGGATTGCCACAGGCGTGACCTTGTTATTAATTCCAATCTATTTGATCGGAATATTCTTTAGTGCCTTTCCAAGTGGCTTGGAATTCAATATACTTTTTACGAGTGCGCTACTACTCAGCTTATCGATCCTAATTTTGCAACTTATAAAAGCTGAGGAAAAATCAATGAATTTATTACTCAAATTGAGTTTGCTTTTGGGATCTACTTCAATTTATTTCTTGTGAGAATTATTTTAGGATCAAATTCACCTCGGAGAAAAGAGTTACTTGAGCACTTGGGTATCCAATTTGAGGTTCGAAGTGTTGCATTTGAAGAGCTAATTAACGAGCAATTGGCGCACGATGAAATCCCATGCGACATTGTAAGACAGAAACTGGATAAGATGGCTGATACGCAAGCAGCTGATGAATTGCTAATTTGTGCTGATACCTTGGTTTTTCATGAGGGCAAACCGCTTGGAAAGCCTACATCAACTATTGAAGCCGTAGAAATGCTGCAGCGTTTATCCGGAAAAAAACATGAAGTCATTACCGCTGTTGGCATAGCACATAAGGAACAGTGCATAATCTTCAAAGAACATACCGATGTATATTTTGAAGTTCTTTCCATGGATGACATTAATACGTATGTGAACAATTTCAAACCGCTTGACAAAGCTGGCTCGTATGGCATTCAAGAATGGATTGGGCTGATAGGTGTTTCGCGCATTGAAGGCTCTTACACGAATGTAATGGGACTACCCACACACCGCCTTTACCAAGAACTCAAAAAGTTCAACGTATAAAAAAAGGGGCGTTGGCCCCTTTTTATGATATAATTTTTTTCCTTGTTATTTCACTTGGAATTCCACGCGACGATTGTACGCTAATTTTAATTCACGATCATTTGGATCATCGTCTTCTGTCATTTCTGCCTCGTTTGGTTTCATGGCATTTTCCGCGATAATAATAATTCGATCTTCAGAAATACCATATACTTCCATTAAGCGCGTTTTGATGTAGTCGCCACGCTGCTCATCCAAATTCTCCAACTCCTCACGCAAATCTTCATACGCCGTTGCCAAGCTATCTTCTAATTCATCGTTGTGCGCATAGATTGTTATTTTCTTTGAGGCATTAGCTTTCAAATAATCTCCCACAAACTGAATACAGCTCTTCCCTACTTCACTCGGCTTAGCTTTTCCGAATGGGTAATAAATCACTTGAGCAGCAACTTTCTCTTCCTCTGTCATTTTATCAGAAACTACAGGTTCTTTAGTAATAACCACCTTTGAATATTCAACAGCAGATGCTGCAGTGTCCGCTTTTACACAATTACATGGTTCTTTGTCACCGACCTCTTTAATTCGGATGTTGTCGATAAAGTAATACGCCATCGGTAAAACTGCAGGGATTTCACTTAACTCACCTGTTGAAGCATCTCTTTCTTGTTTTCCGGTTGCTATTTTCTTTTGAGCTACGGCTAAGGTCTTATCATTGATTAGGAAGTTCCCGATTACCAACCCTTGTTCGTCACCTTTCGCTACATAAACACCACAAACTTTATCCCAACCTGAGTACGAATCGTAGACTTTATTTTTGTAGTTGTACATGATTCGATCTGCTTCGACATTGATTGGGCCAGACTCTTCACCTTCTGCTAATTCCACTTGATATTGTGACGGTTCTTTTACGAACATAATCCCAATATTATTGGTTGCATACTTAGATGCCTCTGCAAGGGAAATCGACATTTCAACGCAATATTTCTTCCCTTTAATCATCTTTTTAATAGACTTCCCATCAGAAAACGGAATCGTAACAAAACTCTTCTCTTTTTGCAATTTACCTGGTTTGTAGGTAACGATACCCGCATACCCCACATTTCCATCTTTTAAATCATCTGTAGAAACAAAGGTATTCTTGTCGTTCCCATCAAACCGTTCATTTTTCGGATCAATTGGTAAGGCATACCCATAGATGTTTGCACCAGCGCCATAATCACCCGAACCGTAGAAAACATCAGCAGGAAAGGAAGTAGATGGTTTTAAACCAAATAACATGTCAATCTTTCCTGGTTCTGAAATTTCTACTTCATCGGTTGAAAATTTATCAAAGGTGTACTTGTAAAATAACACAGTTTTTTCGCCTTTCTTTTGTGCCATCAGGGGTTGAAAACATACAAACCCTATCGTGAGCAGTAAGATATTTTTAAAATTTCGTTTCATATTCTTTTACGGTTTTAATTAGCACTTTTACTTTTTCCGGGTCAATGTCCGGATAAACGCCGTGACCCAAATTTACAATATGTCTTGGACTTTCAAATGAATCTAACAATTTATTTACTTCAACTTGAATTGTTTTCGCATCAGCATACAGCAAGCAAGGGTCTAAATTACCTTGAAGTGTCTTGTTTTCACCTACTAAACGCCTTGTCTCTCGGATATCCATATTCCAATCTAAACCAATAGTCGTACAAGGAATCTCCGAGATGTCTGGCAGTGAAGCAATTGCACCTTTCGAAAAAACAGTAAAAGGAAAACCTTCAAAAGCCTGCGCGATTTTACGAATGTAGCTTAATCCGAATGTTTCGTATTGTTCTCGGCCAAGAATCCCTGCCCAAGAGTCAAAAAGTTGCAATGCATCTACACCGGCACGTTGTTGTTCTTTCATGTACTCAATCGTAAAATCCGTGATTCGACTTAACAACTCATGTGCCAAAACCGGATCGGTATAAAGTAATTTACGAGATTCAGAAAATGTTTTTGATCCTTTCCCTTCAACCATGTAGCAGAATATAGTCCATGGAGCCCCGGCAAAGCCGATTAATGGGACGCGGTTGTGTAAGCCTTGTTTTGTAAGTCGAATGGCCTCAAACACATATGATAATCGATCAGCCACATCGGGATTCATATCTAACAACGAAAGTTCTGCTCGTGACCTTATCGTTTTAGGGAAGTACGGTCCTCGTTGCTCAATCATTTCGTAGGTTAAGCCCATGGCATCGGGAACCACTAAAATATCCGAAAATAAAATCGCTGCATCAACCTCTAATAAATCAACCGGTTGAATGGTAACTTCCGCAGCAAGCGCTGGTGTTTCAACCAATTCTTTAAAACCGCTCAATTTTGCTCGTACCGCGCGATATTCAGGTAAAATGCGTCCTGCCTGCCTCATTAGCCATACCGGATATCGAGGAATCTCCTCTCCACGGTGAGCTTTAAGGTACAAATCGTTCATCAATTTCATAAGTTCAAAGATAGTTAAATGCTACCAATCAATCGGCTTGCATCCAACGGATTGCAAAAATTCGTTCGTTTGACTAAAATGTTTACACCCATAAAAACCGCGATAAGCGGACAAAGGGGATGGATGTGGTGCTTTTAATACGAGGTGCTGTTCTCCAAGAATTAAGGATTTTTTAGCGATCGCGTGCGCACCCCAAAGCAAGAAAACCAGCGGTTCCTTTCTAGCTCCAAGGCGCTGAATAACAGAATCCGTAAATCGACCCCAACCAAATCCTTGATGACTTCCTGGTTTACCTTCGTGCACCGTTAAGATGGAATTCATTAATAAAACCCCTTGTCTTGCCCAAGCTGTTAAATCCCCTTGCTCCTTTAACGCTACACCGACATCTGTACCCAGTTCTTTGGCGATGTTTTGCAAACTCTTTGGCAAGGGTAATACTCCCTGTTCTACGGAAAAACAATACCCATGGGCATGACCTTTCGTTGGATATGGGTCTTGACCTAAAATAACCACTTTGACGTTTGTAAAAGAACAGGAATTAAAGGCGGAGAATAGTTGATGTTTTGGTGGAAAAACTTGATTCGGAGAAATGTTATAAGCCAATGTAACCTTAGTTATAAGGTCTGTGAAATATGGTTTTACTAGTTCCTCTGAGAGCACCGTTTTCCAATCATCTGACAAGCTCGAGATCATGCAATTGGAATATGGGAGGTTATCGCATCAAGCAGTTGGGCATGGGTTTGATTCAATTCTTTTAAATCAATCACCTTCACTTTGGAATAACGCTTCAGGTAAGACAACTCTTTAATTACCGTCAAAAATGACTGTGCGAAAACACCAATTGCTAAAAAATAGGCAATGGAAAACAATAGATTACTTTGGAAAGACCAAGGCAACACGTACGGTAAAATAAAAATCAAGGGCAAGTTCAACAAAACCATTGCGAAAATAGCCATCACCTTTTTTGTCGATCCCCAGAAAACCGGGCGCTTAAACGTTGTTTCCACCCATTTTTTAATTAGGAAATAAACCCATCCCGCATGTAGCGCTCCCAGTAAAGCAAATGGAGATAAAATGAGCACTTTTAATACCTTCGATGAAGCCTTCCAAGAATTTGTACCACATAGGTACCTTTCATTTTCTGTAAGACCCAAGGTTTGAAGGTGCTTTTTATAGGAATCAATTTGCGTAATCAAGGGATTGAAGCTCAATAACTGCTCTTCGCTTAAGTCATTCATCCATCGGGCTAAGGCTTGGGAATATAACCAGCGGGATTCAATAGTTAAGGAATTATCGAAACACATTGGATGCATCCCTTTACGCGTTAACATCATGATGTCCTCATGCACATCGGCTAACTCAGGATCATGCACATCAGTTACCAATTGTCTCATATCTGTTTCCAGCATTCGAGTTACCTCAGTGATTGTCTTGGATGGATTTTCTTCGTAATCCGCCTTAAAATCATTCAAACGAATTTTTTCCCCTGCGGCAATTAACACATCGCTTCGGCGCATGTTAAAATCCGTGTAGTTAACACCCAAGCCTTGAAGAAAAATATCCTTTTTCCAATCGCAATATTCTAAAGCAGAAAATCCAATGCGGGCAGGCCCCTTCTTAATCGGGTGCAAACGCCGTTGAATGCGATCATCAGTAAATCCTTCGCCGAAAATCAAAATACTACGATTTTTATCCAAAACGATAGTTGTTTTCTCAAAGATTTTGGCATTTTTCTCTTTGGTATCTACCCCATCCCGTTGTCTGTAAATGGGTAGCATGTGAACCATCCAAAGTAATGGTTTTGTAAATTTCGTGAAGACATCAGACCTTGTCATGAAGAACACAATCGGTTTTCGCTGAGAAGCGATTAACAAAGGGTCCATAAAGGATCCCTGATGATTACTCACAAAAATGGTCCTTCCAAAAAAATAATTACTCGGGTTGACGATCTTTATTTTTCTAAAATATAAGCGAAACGAATAATGAAAAGCCAACCAAAGTAAAAAATATAAGATACGCATGATGTGCAAAATTACACATAATCAACAGTAAATTTCAACATTTCACCTTTCAAAAAATCAGAACGTTTAGGTTGTCGCTTGTATGAATACCCTTAGATTCGTATTATGAAAAATTTAGGTATCATTTGCGGAGGATTCTCCTCAGAGCATGAAATTTCACTTAAAAGTGCCAACACCATTTTAAAACACCTTCCGAATGCTTATAAAGGCTACATGATTGTGCTCTCCGATCAAGGGTGGTTAGTAAAAGATGGGTATAATCATGGCGTCTTTGATTTGAATACCGGAATGATTAGCTTCCGGGACGACACGTGTATCAGCTTAGCTGGAGCCATAGTTTATATTCATGGAAATCCGGGTGAAAACGGAAAAATTCAAGCGCTGTTGGATATGCTCAATATACCTTATGTTAATGCAAACGTGTTAGCTTCTGCCCTATCATTTGATAAATGGTATTGCAATCAGTTTTTAAAATCCTTTGGTATTCCTGTTGCAAATTCAGTTCTTTTAAAAGTTGACGAGGATATAAACGAAGGGGAACTTATTGAATCCTTAGGTCTACCCATTTTTGTAAAACCAACAGATTCAGGATCGAGTTACGGGATATCCAAAGTTAAAAAGGCCGAAGAATTAAGAAGTGCAATTGATACTGCATTCAAGGAGGGGCGCACCATAGTGCTTGAATCATTTTTAAATGGGATTGAAGTCACTTGTGGCGTATATCGGGACAAAACAGAACTAACCGCATTGCCCTTAACCGAAATTGTTTCAGAAAATGAATTTTTTGATTACGAAGCGAAATACCAAGGTAAATCAAATGAAATAACCCCGGCACGTATTGCTCCGGAATTAACATCTACCATTCAAAAAGAAGCTAAAAGAATCTATCACTTACTAAACTTAAAATCGATTGCTCGCATTGATTTTATGTTGGTTGGAGAAACACCCTATGTAATTGAAGTAAATACTACCCCGGGATTCTCTGCAGAAAGCATCGTACCAAAGATGCTCGCAGAGGCTGGAATTAGCATCACTTCCTTTTGGGAAACGATTATTGAAACGGAACTAATACTGAGCTAGCTGATTAAGCAATATTTCCATTTGCTGTTTCACCGTTGATTGGCTGCAAGTATATCCACTAACAACAAAGGCAAATGCCAACTTTTTTCCACTCAAGGTATGTATATAACCCGCATAGGATTTAATTCCAGTCATTGTACCACTTTTGGCATATACACGACCTTCTCCTGTTGCCCCTTTGCACAATTCACTTATTGTTCCGGATTTCCCGGCGATCGGTAGTGTATTAAAGAACTCCTTTGATGCGGGACTCTTTGTCATGTAATCCAATAAATCACAAAAATGTGACGCTGCAATGCGGTTATTCCGAGATAAGCCGCTGCCATCATATAAACGCAAGCCCATCGTATCAATTCGCGTAGCAAGGAATTCTGAGTATATCTTAAGCGCTTTAGAATTTCGACCATCTCCTGTAAGCTTGTATGATACTCCATTTAACAAGCCCTCTGCAAACAAATTCACACTCTTTCGATTCGTCCATTGCGCTATTTCTTGAACACTGCGACCGTAGGTGGCAAATAATCTGTATAAACAGTCATAATCAGGAATAATCATTCCGCGGGCAGCAAGAACTCCACCGCTTACTTTGAATGAATTTAATAGAAATCGAGACTTAAGAACTTCAGCAAAATTGAATTCAGGATTTGCAACTGAGCCTCTTACCATATAGCTCGACTGATAGGCAGGTAATTTCCCTGTTGCAATTCGGTGTTCATCGTATGCCCTGCCTTGCAAATTAGAATGATCGCCTTTTACACTCGCGCTTGTAATTTTATTGATTAATTGTAGGTTTGGTTGCATGGGTGAAGTCCTGATCAAACGGGCTCTACTTCCCGGTTTACCCGTTTCAAAATAATATCTTGCCACGTTATCATAGAAGTTAAGTCCAGCAGGAAAAGCCCCGAAATAATTACCTGCATCCCAACCCGACCAACCATACGGTGTACCTTCATATCCAAAACCAGAACCATCAACAATCACCTTACCTTGAATTTCATTAACACCTAATTTCTTTAGGCTATCAATCCAACCATCCATTTCTTCAAATTCCTTTCCTTCGCCATTAAAATACTTACTTCCACAAGAAATATCTCCTCCTCCTTTAATCCATAAATTCCCTTTCAAAACACCTTTTTCAATCAGACCATCAGTAAAAAACGTCGTTTCAAATCTATAATCAGGACCTAAAAGTTCTAAGGCCATAGCAGTAGAAAATAATTTTGTAGTTGAAGCAGTGGCCGCAGGAAGCAGGGGATTGAATGACATCAAGGTGTCGGAACTTGATAAATCAACTGCCAAGATTGAAATTTTTGCTCCTGAAAATGATTTGTTCGTTACAAAACGTTTAAGCAACGAATCATAAGATTGAGCACTCAAGAACAAACTGCTAAAAAAGAAGAAAAGGAAACTATATCTTTGCAAGGGCCTCATTAGTGCAAAGATGGCAAATCGAAGATGCAGAAATTCATTGTACGGGAAGGACTTTTCAACATCAACGCATGACAAACTCAACCGAAAGACCTGTAAAGGTACTGCGTATTATTAACCGATTTAATGTGGGTGGGCCAGTTTACAATGTAACTTATCTTACCAAATTTTTACCCAAACCCTTTGAAACCAAACTTATTGGCGGGTGCGCTACATCCTCTGAACAGGATGCTACATATATCTTAGAATCCCATGATGTTGAATTCGAAAAATTAGGTTCGATGTCTCGAAGCGTTCGGGTTTTGAGCGATTTACGCACATTTTTCGCGCTAATTAAACTGATCAAAAGATACAAGCCTACCATCGTGCACACGCACGCATCCAAGGCTGGGGCTTTGGGTCGAATCGCAGCCAAACTGATGGGTGTTCCTGTAATTGTCCACACCTATCACGGTCATGTATTTCATGGCTACTTCAATCCAATGGTCACAAAACTGGTTATTCTTCTTGAGCGATTTTTAGGCAGAATAAGCACGAAAATCGTTACCATTTCAACGGAACAGCAGCAAGAAATAGTAAACAAGTATAAGGTTGTTCCGATAGAAAAAACTTGCATCATTCCCTTAGGATTTGACCTGAAGCGATTTGAAGAAGGTCATACGAAACGCGATGCATTAAGAATTGATGCTGGTTTACTTAATGAACAATGTGCTGTAGCCATTGTTGGGCGTTTAGCTCCAATTAAAAATCACCTTTTATTTATCGATGCCGCAGCGCTTGTACTCCGTAATTACCCAAAAGAATTTATATTCTATGTGGTTGGAGACGGGGAACTAAAAACAGAAATCAAATCCTACATAGAAAATACGTATCCATTATTTAACAAAAACATAGTTTTTACCTCTTGGATAGCAGACATGACTACCTTGTATCCAGCCATGGATATCGTATGCTTAACGTCATTAAACGAGGGCACCCCTGTTTCTTTAATTGAAGCCCAAGCCAGTGGTATTCCGGTAATAAGCACAAATGTTGGGGGGGTAAAGGATATTGTGCAAGCCAATGAAACCGGAATAATCATGGAAGGAAACTCCGAAGCCGAATTAGCTAAACACCTCATTGAATTGTATCTAAATAAGTCCTTGAGGATGAAAATGTCGCAAAATGCTCGTAACTTTGTAAAGGAAAAGTTTACCTATCAACGCTTAGTCGAAGATATGGATAGTTTATACAAGACATTACTTTCTAATGAATAAAACGTTTTTACTTTATTGGTTTACTGCGCTATTCCTTTCGTCATGCAGCGTTTACAATTCGAACAAATTACTTTCTGATTCTAAAGATCCCTCTTATACCATAGAAAGCGTTCAGCCTAAAAACCAAGAGGAAACCATACAACCCGGAGACGAATTAAGCATTAAAATCTTCCCAAATGATGGAGAAAATGCGTTAATGTCGATAGCCTCAATTAAT
Organism: Crocinitomicaceae bacterium; assembly: GCA_044347515.1. GTDB lineage: Bacteria > Bacteroidota > Bacteroidia > Flavobacteriales_D > Crocinitomicaceae > UBA952. The sequence goes on from JBIKUO010000009.1 coordinate 23,816, forward strand.
GCTGAACAAGCAACTCCAAAAATGGAAGATGGATTCACTGTGAGTTCAACCGGTGAAATAAGACTTCCATTGGTAGGAGCAGTAATGGCCAAGGGTTTAACGACAAGTCAATTAACGGAAGCGCTAACCTTAAAACTATCCAAGACAATTCAGGCACCATATGTAGAAATAAGTATATCAAATCAGCGACTTATGTTATTCAATGGCAAAGGGGCTGGACAAGTAATCCCTTTAGCACATGAAGCAATGACCTTAATGGAGGTGCTTGCTTTGGGAGGAGGAATTAAAGAACATGGGAAATCCAACCAAATTCGGCTGTTTCGAATGGAAAATGGGGTTAGAAAAATCTACGAATTTGACCTATCAGAAATAAACAATTTAAAAAACGCAGACGTAACGGTTCAAAACCGAGACATACTTGTTATTAATCATCATCCGCGAAACGCTCAAAACACGTTACGTGATGCAGGTCCATGGATTAGTATTCTAACAAGTGGCTTGGTAGTGTTTTCAATCTTCAGCAAGTTATGACCAGAGAAAAGCTGATTGTAAATGACCAGTTCAACCCAATAATTCTAAGAAATATCTTAGTAAAGCATTGGTACAAGCCGCTTTTACTTCTTGTTTTCTTGTTTTTTATTGCCTTTATTTATTTGCGCTACACAAAGCCTATATATAATTCGCAAGCTGTACTTCAAGTGATTCACTCCAACAAAGTAAAGCAAGTGCTTGGTGAACAAGCTCCTATCTCGCAAGATAATAGTTTGTCAAAAGACGTTGAGTTGCTCCGTTCCTCTATCTTGTTTGAACATGCGGTTCAAAACTTAAATTTGAATACGAGTGTTTTTAATGAAGGGGATTTACTTACTGAAAATCTTTATGGATACACCCCATTTTCCATTTTGGTAAAAGATTTATTTGATTCAACCTTGTGTAATACAAAAATTGAAATTAACCCCAGTTCAGCGGGCGATTTTGAATTAGTCTTTGAACACAAGGATAAGGTGCTTAAAAAAATCGGGAAATTGGGCGCTCCAATCGTTACTAAATACTTCAACATTGAAATAAAAACAAATAATAGCGCCACGTTTAATCGAATTATTAATACCGGAGAAATTTACTTTACATTTAATAATAAGAATCAATTAGTAAAAGAACTACAAGCCGGCCTGAGCATTACACCAATTGATGAAAATGCGCGAACAGTTGAGATCTTGTTTCACCATGAAAATCCCAAACTCTGTTATCATTTAATTCAATCGATTATCAACAGTTACTTTAATTTTGAAAAGTATAAAACACAAGAGGAGAATAGTCAAACCATTGCATTCATCAATGGACAGCTAGATTCATTATCGCTTGTACTTGATCATTCAAAAGATAGCTTAAATCTGTTTCAAAAATCTCAAAACATTCCAAGCATTGAATATGAAGAATCCGACATTACAGGAAACTTGTCGTCGTTTTCTAAACGCTTAACTGAAATCAATGAAGAATTGAATGCGGTAATCTACGTAAACAATAGAATTTCAAGCGATGTTACGCGAAATGAGATTTACCGGATTTTACCCGAATTAGTTGGCAGAAGAAGCTTTGAAGGCTCAATAACTCGACAAATTGAAGAATTAAATAAACTGTTAGAATCAAGAGAGGATTTACTTCAAGACATCACCTATGAAAGCAGTAAAGTACGTCTAATAAACGAACGAGTTAGCAATCGAATTCAAGGGGTCAAGAAAAGCTTAAATGCAATTCAAGAACGGTTAACACATGAAAAGCGCTTGATTGAAAATGAATTAGCGAAATACGAAGGAAAACTATTGGGATTACCAGAAAAAACCACCGAATTCAATCGGCTCAAATATATGGAGGAATTGAATCGAGAGTATTTTAATTTGTTCACTCAAAAGAAAATAGAATTTCAAATTAATAATGCCGGATTTTCAAGTGACAATCGGCTATTGAGTCTGCCTACCCTTGCAGAACAACCTGTATCTCCGAATAGCACTAAAACGTATTTAATCCTTGGGATTTCCGGAATATTAATCGGATTGGCATGGCTCTTATTCTACTATTTAACCTACAACGAAATTACTTCATTAGCCGATCTTAAGAATTTACTCCCGAAGGAAACTACAATTCTTGGAAGTGTACCGCTTCACAAAAGCAAAATGAAATACTCTCAAATTGTAATTACCAAATCCCCTAAATCTAGGATATCTGAATCCATTCGCAACATTAAATCTAACTTAAACTTTATTAATAAGGATGCCCGACTGATTGCTGTATCTTCCTCGATTTCTGGTGAAGGAAAAACCTTTGTTGTCATGAATTTGGCTGCTACCTTTTCAAGCTCAGGTAAAAAATGCATTGTCCTGGATTTAGACCTACGTAAACCTAAAGTTCATCATGGATTTAATGTAGATAACCAAAAAGGTATGAGCCAAGTGTTATCGGGTTTGTTACCCTTACAAGAGGTTATTCAGGTATCAACAATACCGCAACTCGATTTTATTACTGCAGGTCCTATTCCGCCAAACCCTTCGGATTTAATACAGAGTGAAACACTGGATAAAATAATAGATCAACTAAAGGCTTCCTATGATTTAATTTTTATAGACAATCCACCCGTTGGGATCGTGTCCGATGGAATTAACCTCCTTTCCAAAGCAGATATTCCAATCTATGTATTCAAAGCAAATTACTCGAAACGCATGTTTGCTCATCAGCTCATGGAACTTTTTGAAATACAAAAACTTGATAAAATTAATGTGATTTTAAATGCAGTACCGGATATGGGCACTGTATACGGGTACGGCTATGGGTATGGGTACGGCTATGGTTACGGCTATGGTGGATATTACGCAGATGAAGATTCATTACCTTGGTGGAAACGGTGGTTAAGTCGTTTTAAATTCAAGAATAAGTAGCATGGAGATTAGGGAATTTGAAATCAAAGACTTATTGCTCATCAAACCGAATCGTTTTCAGGATGATCGCGGTTATTTTATGGAATCATTCCAAGAAAAACGCTACGCAGAGCTTATCACATCCCCCTTTGTTCAGGACAATGTGTCGCTTTCTAAAAAAGGTGTTTTACGAGGCTTACACCTTCAAAGACCTCCAAGGGCTCAAGGAAAACTCGTTCAAGTGTTGCGTGGTTCTGTAATGGATGTCGCTGTAGACTTAAGAAAACACTCACCAAGCTACGGAAAACATATTTGTGTAGAATTGAGTCAAGCCAATGGCTTACAGTTTTATATTCCTCCGGGATTTGCTCATGGGTTTCAAGCCTTAGAAGACGATACGATTTTCACCTACAAATGCACGGATTATTACTCAGCAATGGATGAACTGACTATCCGATGGAATGACCCACAACTTGCCATTGAGTGGCCAATAACTCCAGCAATGACATCCTCAAAAGATGATTTGGGTTTATTCTTTAACGAAATCAATAGTCCGTTTTAGGGTATGTCTTTAATCCTCAAATTATTTCTTTATTTCCTTGGAACGCTCGGATTTACACTAGCAGTAGTTTATCTTTTGCTAGGTTTTGCGAAATCTTTAGGAATTCGAAGCAAAAATGATATCCATGTTAGGTGGAGTAATACAACGAAGCCTTCTTTGGGGGGTATAGCAATTTTTGCTTCCATGTTTATGGCGATTGTAATTTATTCCATTTCACACCCTACACAAAATATCTTCGGAGATCAGCGCTTTCTGTTTTTCTTCTTAGGCGCATCACTCGCATTCTTTATGGGACTTGCTGACGACGCGTTCAATACAAAACCATTTATTAAACTCGCGACTCAATTGCTTTGTGGCTTGAGTCTAATTGCGAGTAATAATATAATTTCAATAACTGATGTGTTTTGGATTGATGGTATAATTACCCTGATTTGGGTGGTAGGGCTAATGAATTCCTTAAATATGCTGGATAATATGGATGGCATAACAACAAGTATCACGATAAATATATTACTCTTTTTAATAGCCTTTAGCTTCTTTTTCACTACACCTTTACTCGATGTAAACACCTTCATAGTTATTGGACTTATTGGTTCATTAAGTGGATTTCTATTTGTAAACGCCCCTCCTTCAAAATTATTTATGGGAGATTCCGGCAGCCAAGTCATTGGATATGCGGTTGCCTACTATAGTGTTTATTTCTTGTGGGTTCAAGACCCCGGTGCCACCCCTGCTTATGTTACAACCTACGTTGCACTGATGATATTAGCCATTCCGTTCATTGACACGTTTACAGTAACGTTCAACCGAATAAAACAAGGTAAATCGCCCGCAAAAGGAGGAAAAGATCATACAACACATCACATGGTATATCGAGGGTTCACGGAACGTCAAACCTTTATTTATTTTTGGCTGATTTCGTTTGTCCTCGGATGCTTTGGACTTCTGATAATGTACCTCTACCAACGCAACTTCTCCTTTTTCTCAGTGATTCCTGTCATTCCATTCTTTATCGCTTTTTATTTCCTTTTCAGAAACACCCATGCATTTAAAGCCCCAAATAATAAAGACATCCCTTTGGATTAGTCTTACTATCATTTTATTTAATTGTACCTCAAATAAAAAAGTAAGCCCATCAACGCCATTGGTTAGAACGCAGAAAACCCCAAAATTGCCAAGGCAAATCGTGTTTTTCAACGATAATATCCCAATGACTGATTTCGATTTAAGGGAACGATTAGACCGAGAGCTGTTAGTTAATACCTATTTTCAGAGCAGCACAAGCATTGCTCTCAAACGGGCTACACGTTACTTCCCTACCATTGAACGGATTTTAAAAGAAGAAGGGGTTCCTGATGATTTCAAATACCTATGCGTTATTGAAAGTAACCTTAGTAACGTTACTAGCCCGGCAGGTGCCGCTGGATTTTGGCAATTCATGCCGGGAACCGCACCAGAATATGGGATTAAAATCACCTCAGAAATCGATGAGCGTAATCACCTTGAAAAAAGCACCAGAGCTGCATGCCAATTAATTAAAAACAACTACACCTTGTTTAAGGATTGGGTTAATGCTTGTGCAGCCTATAATCGCGGTCCAGGCGGACTAATGCAAGACATGAAATCTCAGGGAGTGAAACACTTTTTTGACACTGAAATGAATCCTGAAACTGCGCGCTATGTGTTTCGAATTATGGCCTTAAAATTAATCATGGAACACCCTTCCGACTATGGGTATCAAATTCCAAAAACCGCACAGTACTCCCCCATTAAATGCAAGTCCATTCATGTCAAAAAGCCTATTAATAATATAGCTGAATGGGCACGCCAACACGGCACCAGCCTTAAAAACATTCGCATTTTAAATCCATGGATCTTATCAAATCACCTATCTGCTGCATCAATTCCATGTTCCATTCAAATCCCAGCAAACAAAGAACAACTTGGGGTGTTTAAAAAATAGAATCCATAAACATGAAGGAACAGGAAACGATTACGGTATATGGTGCTCGAGCACATAATTTAAAAAATATCGACCTTTCCTTTCCAAGAAATAAATTAGTTGTTTTTACTGGACTTAGCGGAAGCGGTAAAAGCTCCTTGGCCTTTGATACCATTTTTGCGGAAGGCCAACGAAGGTACATTGAAACCTTTTCATCTTACGTCAGACAGTTTATTGGTGGGCTCGAACGACCAGATGTGGATAAAATCGATGGCTTGAGCCCCGTTGTTGCTATTGAACAAAAAACAGTTTCTCGCTCCCCGCGTTCTACGGTTGGAACCATTACTGAACTGTATGATTTTTTTAGGTTATTGTTCGCTCGCGCGGGAACGGCATATTCAATGGTTACCGATGAGCCCATGGTCAAATACACGGAAAGAGAAATAACCGACCTCATTTGTAAGCGCTATGCAGGAAGAAAATTCGCAATTCTCGCACCAAAAATCAGGGCAAGAAAAGGTCATTACAAAGAACTATTCGAACAAATTACACGGCAGGGATTTACGAAAGTACGGGTCGATGGAGAAGTGCGTGACATCATACCGGGGATGAAATTGGACCGTTACAAAACACACGACATCGAGGTGGTCATCGACCGATTCACAGAAAATATATCAGACAGTGATCGCGTTTACAAAGCAGTAGGCACCGCCATGAAAATGGGAGCTGGTATCATGATGGCCATGGATTGGTCCTCCATGGAAGCGGTTTACTTCAGCCGGAGTTTAATGTGTCCGAGCAGTGGGATTTCTTATCCTGATCCCGAGCCGAATTTATTTTCATTCAATTCACCTTATGGGGCATGTGCACCATGCAGTGGGCTTGGCGAGGTAAGTGCAGTCGACTTAGAAAAAATCATCCCAAATCCTTCCCTGTCTATTCAAAAAGGGGGAATTGCTCCCTTAGGGAGTTTTAAACATAACTGGTTCTTTGATAAACTTCAAAAAATTGTCCTTGCCATGGGACATACCCTTCAAACCCCACTCGCACAATTCAGTCCAGAGGAAATCAACTTCTTGCTTTATGGGAATGAAGACATGCAATTAAGTAAAGATGATATCCAAGAACGATTCGAAGGGATCATACAGTTCATGATGCACTACAAAGAAGATGGAGATCCTGTATTGCTTCGTTGGGTAGAACAATTTATGCATAAGATTACCTGTCCGACATGCCAAGGGTTTCGATTGAAACAGGAAGCATTGCATTTCAAACTAGCAGGTAAGCATATTGGGGATATTTCTGAAATGGATTTATCTGAATTAGATCAATGGTTGCAAGAAATCGATGGGAACTTAAGTAGGGAACAACAGGTGATTGCTTTTGAAATACTGAAAGAAATAAAAACACGCCTGCGATTCATTTTGGATGTTGGATTGGGTTATTTAACCTTAGGAAGATCCTCTAAAAGTTTATCCGGAGGAGAAGCGCAGCGGATACGACTCGCAACGCAAATTGGGACAGAGCTTATCAATGTATTATACATTCTTGACGAACCATCAATCGGTCTTCACCAAAGAGATAACACCAAACTTATAAATTCCCTGAAAAAACTAAGAGATGCGGGGAATACCGTTTTAGTAGTTGAACACGACCGAGATATGATTGCAGAAGCTGACCATATTGTAGATATTGGTCCGGGCGCTGGAATCAACGGGGGAAATATTGTTTTCTCAGGGACCTACCCGGAATTGTTAACATCACAAACAACAACATCAAATTATTTCAATGGGGGCAATTGCATTGAAGTACCTTCAACGCGACGTAAAGGAAATGGAAACATACTAAGCTTAACGAATGCCTCGGGGAACACCCTGAAAAATGTAACCTTGAATCTTCCATTGGGGACCTTTACTTGTGTAACAGGAGTTTCAGGAAGTGGTAAATCTACGCTAATCAATCAAACCCTATACCCTGTTTTAAGGAAACATTTTTACCAGAGCCTTGGACAAGCATTACCCTATAAATCAATTGGTGGTCTGGAACATATTGATAAAGTGATAGACATCGATCAAAGTCCCATTGGTAGAACACCTAGGTCCAATCCGGTTACCTACACGAAGGTATTCGATGAAATCCGAAGTTTATTTGCATCACTACCTGAGGCACAAATCAGGGGCTATAAACCCGGCCGATTCTCCTTTAATGTAGCAGGAGGGAAATGCGAAACATGCAACGGCGGTGGCCTTAGGCTTGTAGAAATGAATTTCTTACCTGACGTATACGTGACCTGTGAAACCTGTCAAGGAAAACGATACAATACAGAGACCCTTGAAGTTAAATTCAAAGGGAAATCAATTTCCGATGTATTGAACATGCAAATTTCGGAAGCTGTTCCATTTTTTGAGTCCATTCCTAAAATTCATCGCGTGTTAGCTACCTTAGAAAGTGTAGGAATGGGCTATGTTACCTTAGGTCAACCCTCAACTACCCTTTCCGGTGGGGAAGCACAACGCATTAAATTAGCGACTGAATTATCGAAAAAAGCCACAGGAAACACCCTGTATTTACTTGATGAACCCTCTACAGGGCTACATTTCGAAGACATTAAACTTTTATTAAATGTACTTCATCGCTTAGTTGATGAAGGAAATACCGTATTGGTGATTGAGCACAACCTAGACATTATTAAAACCGCAGACTATATTGTTGATATGGGTCCGGATGGTGGGAAAGGAGGAGGTAGCATTATCGCAGAAGGAACTCCTGAAAAAATCATCAAGAAAAGCATTGAAAAATCCGATACCGCGAGGTATTTGCTAGAAGAAATAAATAGAAATAACATTATGAACAAAAACTGAGTTTATTTTTTATAATTTTGCATCGCTATAACAACATAAAACCTTAGAACAATGGCAGTAGAAATTACAGACGCAAACTTCGACGAATTAGTAATGAAATCAGATAAGCCAGTAATGGTTGATTTTTGGGCAGAGTGGTGTGGTCCTTGTCGAATGATCGGACCCGTAGTAGAAGAACTACATACGGAGTATGCAGATAAAGCTATTATTGGAAAAGTTAATGTTGATCACAACTCGGGAGTTGCAGCACAATTTGGTGTTCGAAGCATTCCGACCATCTTGTTTATCAAAAATGGAGAAGTTGTTGATAAATCGGTTGGAGCCGTTCCTAAAGCTACCTTAGCTGCTAAATTGGACGCGATCTTATAATCGCTACTTCATACCAACACATTCATGGATAATTTTTTCCGGAGGCTCAAATACTATGGAATTGGTTTTGGTATAGGGTTAGTCTTTGTGGTGTTGTTGTTTCAACAAAAAGGCTGTTCTTGGACCCCTGGTAATCGTGTCAAATCTGCCATTCTTGAACGGATAGTTTTTATTGATTCGTTAGACGAGCGTTATATCAAAGCGCACAACATCTCACCAAAAATACTGCGTAAATTTATCGAAAACGGTACCGTTTCATTCCTGAAAAGCAAACGAAACGGTCAGGAAAAGCTGTACCATTTCCATGGAACATTAGGTAGCGATAAATCCTTTAATTGTCTTGTTGGTTATCGTGAAAAAAGTGTGGTGGTGGATTTGGATTTTGAACATTCAGACATTAAACAATATAAACCATTGGTTGGTTATGCTAAACCTTTTCTTTACAAAAAGAAAAACTGGTTTTCAGGAAAATGGAATTTATACGAATTAAAGGGAATGGTCCCTTCGTCTGCTCCTGAAAAATTCACAGAATTATTCTTAAAAAACGGAAGATTAGACTGCAGTAAAAGTACGTTTGATGTGCAGAAACCAACAAGCTATTTATCCTTCACAAACCAATTTGCGAAACATCACAAACAAGAATACCAAATGCGTACAATTTGGTATCAAGAAAAAATCGAAATTAAAGACTTGTCGATTATTGACATTAAGAGTAACAATTAGCAAACGTTAATTGTTAATAATTCAAGAGACCTCCTGAATTAGTCGGACGGATTATCGTTAATTTTGAATCATGGAATTTAGTGCCACTCAAATTGCACAGTTACTCGAAGGTATTGTTGAAGGAGATGCTTCAGCATCAGTTTCGGGTCTTTCAAAAATAGAAGAAGGAAAACCAGGTTCGCTTTCCTTCCTGTCTAATCCAAAATACGAGTCTTACATTTACACCACAGGTTCTAGTATTTGTATAGTAAATGACAGTTTTCACCCAACAAAACCCTTACCAAGTACACTAACCTTGATTAAGGTGAAAGATGCTTATGCCTGTTTTGCTAAGTTACTTAGCGTGTACCAAGCATCCATGAGAAAAGCGCCCGGAATCGAACAACCATCGTTTATTGATCCCAGCGCAACGATTGGAAACGATGTCTACATCGGGGCGTTTGTCTACATTGGCGCAAATGCCCAAATAGGTGACGGATGTGCAATTTACCCAAACACGCACATCGGACAAGGAAGCACTGTCGGGTCGAACACCACGCTATTTTCCGGTGTACAAGTTTATGATAATATGCATATTGGTTCAAATTGTATTCTTCACGCAGGCGTAGTAGTTGGCAGTGATGGATTCGGTTTCGCACCAAACGAACAGGGCGTATTTGATAAGGTGCCTCAAATAGGTAATGTTATCATTGAAGACTTCGTTGAAATTGGCGCTAATTCTACGATTGACCGTGCAACCATGGGTTCAACCCGTATTAAAACAGGCGTTAAAATCGATAATTTATGTCAAATAGCGCATAATGTTGAAGTGGGTGAACACACTGCACTCGCCGCTCAGGTGGGCATTGCCGGTTCAGCAAAACTGGGTAAACATATTATGGTAGGCGGACAAACCGGCATCAGCGGACACCTTCACATCGCCGACGGGACAAAGATTGTTGCACAATCGGGAATTCCATCCAGTGTAAAAGAAGCTGATACCTTAATGGGCACGCCAGCCATACCAATCAACGACTATAAGCGTTCATTCATCGGATTCAGAAAATTACCTGAAATGATGCGAGAATTGAGTCAATTGAGAAAAGAAATCAATGAATTAAAAGCGAATAAATCATAACATGACCGAACAACAACATACACTCAAACAACCCGTAGCATTGATGGGTGTTGGCTTGCATACTGGAGAAAAAGTCACCATAGAACTATGTCCTGCTCCAGCCAATCATGGCTATAAATTTCAACGAGTCGATTTAGAAGATACACCAATAATCAATGCGGATGTGGACTTAGTGGTATCTACGGAACGAGGAACCACACTGGAGTCAAAAGGAGTTAGAGTTTATACAACAGAACATGTACTCGCAGCCTTGGTCGGTTGTGGCGTAGATAATGCCTTGATTAAAATTTCTGGGCAAGAAATTCCAATTTTAGATGGAAGTGCCCTACCCTACGTTAAAGCGATTGATACAGTTGGTACGGAAGCCCAAGATGCTGAGCGCATTTACTTTGAATTGGATGAAAACATTCCATGGGAAGACACCGAAAAACAAATTGAATTTTTAGCTATTCCAGATAAGGTATATCGCCTTACTGTAATGGTTGATTATAATTCTCCTGTCCTTGGCACTCAGCATGCCAGCATGTACAACTTAGATGAATTCAAACAAGAAATAGCACCTTGCAGAACCTTTGTTTTCTTAAGAGAATTAGAGTATTTAGCAGGGAACAACTTAATTAAAGGAGGTGACCTAGACAATGCGATTGTCCTTGTAGATCGACTGGATGTTTCGCAAGAAGAGCTAAACCGATTGGCCAAACTCCTCGGAAAAGAAAACCTTGAAATATCCATTGAAGGTATCGGTGTATTAAACAGCCTAAAACTCCAATACGAGAACGAACCTGCTAGACACAAGCTGTTAGATATCGTTGGCGATTTAGCGCTTATTGGACGACCGATTAAGGCGCATATTCTTGCTGCCCGACCGGGCCATTCAGGCAATGTGCGATTTGCGAAGGTGTTAAAAGACCAAATCAAAAAACAACAAGGAAAAGGGAAATACTTTGACTTGACCAAGGAGCCTTTATATACGATTCAAGACATCGAGCGAATGCTCCCTCATCGTTACCCATTCTTACTTGTAGATAAAGTGATGGAATTGACTGAAAACTCAATCATTGGAGTAAAGAATGTAACTATGAATGAACCGATGTTTACTGGACACTTCCCAGGAAACCCTGTATTTCCTGGTGTTTTACAAATAGAAGCAATGGCTCAAGTCGGTGGGATTTTCGCATTAAGTGGTGTTGAAGATGCACATTTATACTCTACCTATTTCATGAAAATCGACAAAGTTAAATTCAAATCCAAAGTTGTGCCTGGCGATACTCTTGTGTTTGAATTGAACTTACTTTCACCGATTCGCCGAGGCTTAGTTGAGATGGGAGGAACAGCATACGTGAACGGAAAACCTGTAATGGAAGCTGAAATGTTAGCACAAATTATAAAAGATAAAACGGAATGATTTCTCCCCTAGCGAGCATACATCCTGATGCACAACTTGGTGCACAAGTGAGCATTGCCCCTTTCAGTATGATCCATGAAAATGTAGTTATCGGAGAAGGAACAAAAATTCATTCCAACGTAGCGCTTTATCCTGGAACACGTATTGGAAAGCACTGTGAGATTTTCCCTGGAGCAGTGATCGGTGTGATTCCACAAGACCTCAAATTTGAAGGTGAAGATACAACGGTAGAAATTGGAGATTACACTAAAATCAGGGAATGCGTTACAATTCATAGAGCCACCAAAGACAAGTGGAAAACTGTGATTGGATCCCATTGTTTACTTATGACTTACGTGCACGTAGCGCATGACTGCCAAATTGGAGACCACGTAATCTTGGCAAGTTATACGGGGCTTTCCGGTCATGTTACCATTGACGATTACGCCATACTTGAAGGAAAGGTCGCAGCGCAACAGTTTGTTCACATTGGTAAACACGCGTTTATCGGTGGCGCCTCACTGATTCGAAAAGATGTGCCTCCATATATAAAAGCAGCGAGAGAACCCCTAACCTTTGCGGGAGTGAATTCTGTAGGATTACGTAGAAGAGGATTTAGCGATGAGGATGTACGACTGATTGAAGACATTTACCGAATCATCTATGTGCAAAACAGTAATATTTCTAAAGGAATTCAAGCCATAGAAGAAAGCATTCCAGCTTCACCGCTGCGCGATGAAATTCTTGCCTTTATTCAAGCCTCTGACAAAGGTGTAATCCGTGGAATGATTTAATATGTTTCATCGTGGAGAACTGGTTACGCTAACCATTGATGCCTATGCCTTTGGCGGCAGAGGTATAGCGAAAATTCCAACGGAAGATTCTCATTTCATTGTATTTGTGGACAATGCGTTTCCCGGGCAAGTGGTCAAAGCAAAAATTGATGTTAAACGCAAACACCATGCGGAAGCAAAATTAGTCGAGGTAATTAAGCGTTCACCACTCGAGGTTGTTTCTGATTATCAAGAAATTTCCGGTGCGCCGTATATTTTTGTTTCGCAAGAAGAACAACACAAAGCCAAGCTATCGTCCACCCTAAGTACCTTTTCTAAGATAAGCGGAATCAGAGACCTAGAACAAAAATTCGATGAGTACATCGCCTCTCCTTCCCTATATTTTTATCGGAATAAAATGGAATACAGCTTTTCAAGCATTGAACACGACATGGAAAGCGGTGAAGATATTGACGATTCCTTTGCTTTAGGATTTAAACGCAGGGGAACATGGTGGAAAGTGGAGAATTTGAATAAACCGAGCGGTTTATTTGACAAGGATTGGGAAGAGAAATTAATCTTGCTCAGAACCTTTTTAAAAGATACGAAGTTACCCGCTTGGCATCCACCACAAAAGAAAGGGTTTTTCAGACATATTATTGTACGAAAGTCCTTTATGCACAACCAATTACTGGTTAATTTAGTAACATCATCCGACGGAATTAAACACTTTGACCGTAATGCTTTCGTTGCCGAATTGCTTGAATTACATGGAGATCGAATTGCAGGAATTCAGCATACGGTGAATGATGATGTCGCAGATCGATCGAAGATTGAAAATGGACAAACCAAAATGCTATACGGTAAACCCTTTGTTGAAGAGCAAATTCTTGGTTTAACCTTTCAAATGCGCATGGAGAGTTTCTTTCAAACCAATCCTGCGTGTGCAGAACTACTATACCAAAAAGCTATCGATTATTTACTGGAGGACTTACCGCCAAATCAGGAAATATTGGATTTATTCTGCGGAACAGGCACCATTGCGCAACTCATTGCCACTAGAAACCCAAGTGCCCGAATTACAGGTGTTGACATCGTACCCGAAGCCATTGAAGATGCTAAAGAAAACGCGAATAAAAACAAGCTAACAGATGTCAGTTTTCACGCAGCGGATGTTGGTAAATTTCTTAAGGAACACCCGCAATATGAAGGAAACATCGGCGCGCTTATTTTGGATCCTCCACGTGCAGGAATTGCTCCAAAAACTTTGCTTAAAACGATCGCACTTGGCGCCAAACGAATCGTTTATATATCATGTAACCCGTCGACCCAAGCACGAGATGCCTCCACACTGGTTGATGCTGGATATACTTTGGAAAAATTCTGTTTAGTGGATCAATTCCCACATACCGGACACATTGAGTCCATCGCTAAATTCATCAAATTATGATCGTATCCATACTCTCGATCGGCGATGAGTTATTAATTGGACAAACCATTAATACCAATGCCGCTTGGCTTGGAAAAGAATTGTCACTTATTGGCGCCAGAATTCAACAAGTACTAACAATTTCTGACGACGAGCATGTAATCCGTAAAGCCATTGATGAATCCACTGCAGATCTCTGTATTGTAACTGGTGGCTTAGGTCCAACAAAAGATGATCGCACCAAAAAAGTGTTGGCGGCATATTTTGATATGCCACTGGTTGAGGACAAAGAAACTCTTAATCACATCGCAGACTTTTTTGCACGGAGAAACCGGCCGATGCTTCAAGTAAATATCGATCAAGCATTATTGCCTCAAGGGTGTGAAATCCTTCCGAATCGCTTGGGAACTGCCGCGGGCATGTGGTTCAAGGCCAAAGGAAAATCTGTAATTAGCCTTCCGGGTGTACCCTATGAAATGAAGGGGATTTTCCAAGAAGAAATTCTACCCAGGTTGCAGGAGAACTACAAGTTAAACGCCCTGTATCACCAAACGATAATCACTCATGGAATGGGCGAAAGTTTTCTTGCGGAACGTATTGCCGGATGGGAAACATCCTTGGAAGAGGCTAAGTTATCCTTAGCATATCTCCCATCGCCAGGCATGGTGAAATTGCGGATTGGATCCCACAAGGGAAAAACAGATAAAGGCTTAATTGAAAGCAAAATAAGTGAATTAGGAACCATTATACCCGAACTTATTGTAGGTTATGGGGAAGATACCTTGTCGTCTGTAATAGCCCATTTACTTTCCTCCCAACAAAAAACAGTGGGTACGGTAGAAAGCTGCACCGCAGGAAGTTTAGCCACATCGATTGTAGGAAATTCCGGTTCTTCGCAATATTTTAGGGGCAGCTTGCTCACCTATCAAACCAGCATGAAATCCAGCTTACTTGGAATAGAACCCGAGTATATTGAATTATATGATGTAGTAAGTGAAGAGGTTGTCAAACGTATGGCGGAAGCAGGTAAGGAACGGCTTGGAGTAGATTACTGCTTGAGCACCACAGGCATCATGGGGCCAACCGCAGGCGACTCACAGCATCCTGTAGGAACCGTTTGGATCGGACTTGCTGGATCGAGAGAAACTATCGCCAAAAAATTCCATTTCGGAGATAATCGCCTGAGAAACATTGAAATGAGTACCTTAGCAGCGTTGAATTTATTGCGATTAGCACTTTCAAAGGAATAATACCCTTAAAAATCGCGGAAAAAATAAATTTCAATTTGCTTTTATCTTAAAAATATCGTTTCTTTGCACCCGCTTTAATTAAAAGTTTAATACATCATGTCGCGCATTTGTCAGCTAACAGGAAAATCGGTAATGGTAGGAAACAACGTTTCTCACTCCAACCGTAAAACGAAAAGAAGATTTTTACCAAACTTGGTAACAAAGAAATTCTATGTGCCTGAAGAAAATACATTCATTACCTTGAAAGTATCTACTTCAGCTATTCGAACAATCAATAAGAAAGGAATTTCTGCTTGTTTGAAAGATGCTCGGGCTAAAGGATTTATTAAATAATTTACCCTGTTGGGAAACAGAATAAACGAAAAGTAAAATGGCTAAGAAAAGTAAAGGAAATAGAATTCAAGTAATTCTTCAATGTACAGAGCATAAAGAATCAGGGATGCCTGGAATGTCTCGATACATTACAACCAAAAACAGAAAAAACACGCCTGACCGTATGGAATTAAAGAAATTTAATCCCGTGTTAAAGCGATATACCGTTCACAAAGAAATTAAATAAGCATAGACCATGGCAAAGAAAGTAGTTGCATCCTTACAAAAAGGTGGAGGAAAAGAGCACACAAAAGTGATTAAAATGGTTAAATCTGAGAAATCAGGTGGTTACGTTACTAAAGAAGAAATCGTTCACAACGACAAAGTTAAAGATTGGTTCGCTAAGAACTAATTGATTATCTAATTATAGACGATCCCGTCCGCCAAGGTGGACGGGATTTTTTGTGCATTAACATTATGGGAATTTTTGATTTTTTTTCAAGGGGTAAAAAAGAAGACCTAGACCGAGGCTTAGAAAAGACAAAACAATCTTTTTTTAGCAAAATTACCCGTGCCATACTTGGAAAATCCAAGGTAGATGATGAAGTGCTTGACAACTTGGAGGAAGTACTTATTTCATCCGATGTCGGTGTCGCCACTACCCTTAAAATTATTGATCGAATCCAAAAACGCGTGGATCGCGACAAAGTACTTAATACGGATGAATTAAATACAGTACTTAAAGAGGAAATCACCGGATTATTGGTAGACAGCAACATTTCTCTTGAGCAAAATAAGCAACTGAACCCAAATGAACCGTATGTGATCATGGTAGTTGGAGTAAATGGGGTTGGTAAAACTACAACCATCGGGAAACTCGCCCATCAATTTAAATCTTCTGGAAAAAAAGTGATGCTGGGCGCCGCAGATACCTTTAGAGCTGCAGCGGTGGATCAATTAATCATTTGGTCTCAACGCGTTGGGGTAGACATCGTGCAACAAGGCATGAATGCCGATCCCGCGAGTGTAGCGTTTGATACCCTGCAATCTGCTAAAGCAAATGGAGCTGATGTGGTGATTATTGATACTGCAGGTAGACTACATAACAAAGTAAACCTGATGAATGAGTTGAGTAAAATCAAACGGGTAATGACCAAGGTGTTCCCAAATGCTCCGCATGAAATTCTATTAGTACTCGATGGATCAACCGGTCAAAACGCCTACGAACAAGCTAAACAGTTTGCTCAAGCCACGGAAATCAACGCCTTAGCCATTACCAAATTGGATGGTACAGCCAAAGGAGGTGTAGTCATTGGTATTTCTGACCAAATGCAAATCCCAGTTAAATATATTGGTGTAGGGGAAAAAATGGAGGACCTTCAGTTGTTCGATAAACAAGCTTTTGTAGAAGCACTATTTAGCGAAACTGCAGGCTAAAAATTCATTTCTATTGCGTATCTTCGGGGAAAAATTTTTATGCGCTTTCTTTCCTTATTATTCCTATTCCCAGTTATCGCTTTCTCTCAAGAATATAACGTTCGGGGATTTATCACCAATGAAAAAAATGGGGAAGCCATTAGCAATGAAAAAGTAACCTTACTTACCATGGATAGCACCTTGGTTGCGGGTGCCATGACTGATGCCAACGGTTTATTTTCCATTCCAAAACTTAAGAAAGCAGACTATTTATTGAGGATTTCAGTCCCGGGATACAAACGAACCTTTGTTCCTGTTAAATTTCCAGCAGATAAAAAGATCATCGATATTCCGATTAAACTGACACCAACGGATAAAACGTTCGAAGATGTGGTAGTTACTGCCGAATCAAAAACTAAAAAAACCAAGCCTGACGTAGGCACCATTAAATTCGATAAAGCAGGTGTTGAACGTATTCCTGTGTATGGGGCAGAAAGCGATGTACTTGGAGCCGTTTCTGTTACTCCTGGAGTTACCGTAACGGGCGATCAAGGCGGACAATTTTACGTGCGCGGAGGAACACCGATCCAAAACAAGACCTTATTGGATGGAATGACCATCTACAATCCTTTTCACTCCATTGGATTCTACTCAATTTTTGAGACAGAATTAGTGAAATCAGTGGATATTTATACGGGAGGATTCGAATCCAAATACGGAGGAAGAGTTTCATCGATAATGGACATTTCATACCGAGATGGCGATCGTGGTGCATTTGGAGGCAAGGTTTCGGTGTCCCCGTTCTTAGCGAAGCTTGTGTTAGAAGGTCCGTTTAGCAAAGCAAAAAACGGCAGACTTTCTCCGGGATCTTACGTGTTTACAGCAAAACACAGTTTAATTGACTACACCTCTAAATCGCTATATCCTAAAATCAATGAAGGAGATGGCCTACCCTTTAACTTTACCGATTTATATGGAAAAGTAACCTTTACCAGTGAAAGCGGATCAAAAGTGAGCTTTTTTGGATTCCATAATCAAGACAGCGTGAATTATAGCATTGCCGACTTGAATTGGCAGGCTTCGGGGGGCGGAATGAACTTTTTATTGATTCCTTCGGGATCCCCAGTGTTTATTCGGGGCCATGTGAATGGATCAAATTTCATGACCACCTTTGCTGAAGACCAAGTAGAGCCACGTTATTCAAAAATTGGTGGATTTGATCTAGGTTTCGACTTTTCTTATTTCCTGAAAAATGAAGGCGAAATGAACTACGGATTTAATTTTTGTGGGTTCAATACACAATTCGTTACCTTCAATGAAGCTAAAAGAAAAATAGAAGCATTTAACTTCTCCACAGAACTTGGTGCATATTATAACTACAGAAGAGTTTCTAAAGACCTTCGATGGGTTATGCAAGCTGGGTTTCGAGTTCAAGCCTACGCTTCATTAAGCACCATTTCACCTGAACCACGACTGGGCTTAAAATACAACGCCACGGAAAAAATGAGATTCAAATTCTCTGGAGGACGTTATTCTCAGAACTTTACTTCCGCTTCCAGCGATAAGGATATTGTAAACTTGTTTAACGGATTACTCTCAGCACCAACCAACGTTCAGGAGCAATTCGTTACAGAAAATCTAAACACCAAGAACATTCGAAATGGATTACAATATGCATGGCATGGCATCCTAGGGATTGAATATGACCTAAACAAATCGAATTTCTTGAACATTGAAGGGTATTACAAGTATTTCAATCAACTAAGTAATATTAACCAGAACAAATTATACGAAGACCTTGCCCAATTCGAATTAGTAGATGATGTGTTTAAGAAGGATTTCATCATTGAATCAGGAAAAACAATTGGTGTGGATGTACTTTATAAATTAACCTTAAATCGCCTGTTCATTTGGGGGGTATATTCATATAGTTACTCTACCCGATGGGATGGTTTTGATTCCTACTTCCCAGTATTTGATCGTAGACATAATGTGAACTTAGTTGGCTCTTACCAATTTGGCAAGAAAAAAGACTTAGAAGTTAATGTTCGCTGGAATTTAGGTTCGGGACTTCCATTTACACCAACCGCTGGATATTATCAAGCAGAGAATTTCAATGGCGGTGTCACTACGGACTATGTGACGAACAATCCATCAACCATTACTACATTGTTAGGTACATTTAATAGTCGAAGACTTCCTTATTATCACCGATTAGATATCACGGTTAAAAAGCATTTCGATTTTAAAAACAAAACAAGGCTTGAAGTAACTGGCAACATCACGAATGTCTATGATCGAAAGAATATTTTTTACGTGAATCGAGTTACCTCAAAAGTAATTTATCAATTCCCTATTCTTCCAAGTCTTGGCGTAAGTTATAAGTTCTAATATGGCGATCATCAAACCCTTTCGAGCGATACGTCCGGTTAGGAACAAGGTGCACTTAGTGGCTACAAGGCCTTATTATTCTTATAAACCGAATGTTCTTAAGGCCAAACTAGAAGATAACCCATATACGCTCTTACACATCATTAATCCGGAATTTAACCGCCTTAAACGTACAGAGGCAAATTCAAACGAACGATTTCAGTTGGTGAAAGAAGGATATGAGTTGTTTCAAGAAAAGGGGATTTTAATTCAGGATCCTGAACCGCATTTGTATATTTATCGTCAAACCTGTCCAGATCGTGTCTACACTGGAATTATTGGGGGTGCCGACGCCGAAGAATACCTGAGCGACCACATTAAAAAACACGAGGCCACACTCACCGAACGCGAAGGGGTTTTCACTCGCTACTTAGACATTGTTGGGCTAAATGCCGAACCTGTATTGATGTCGTATGAAGGCACCGATGCCATCGATAAAATCATACATAACTTAACCCAACAAAGACCCGAATACGAATTCACTACAACCGACTTGATCACCCATGAATTATGGATTATGTCGGTAGAAGAAAGCGCTGCGATTGCTGAAGAGTTCAATAAAATAGAGTCCGTATATATTGCTGATGGCCATCATCGAAGTGCCTCTTCTGTGGCATTATATGAAAAATATAAAGCAGCAGGGATTGCCAAAGGACAGTTCTTCTTGGCATATTTTGTACGAGAAGATGCCCTCAAAATCCTTGAATTTCAGCGCTTAATAAAACACTTAAATGGACTTAGTAGTGAAGAGTTTATAAAGCGCTTGGCTAGCCTAGGAACCATAAGCACCTTAAATACACCACGGAAACCCGCAAAGGCACATGAGATTACGGTATACTTGAATAATACCTGTTATTCCTTAGTATTAGATTCAACACGAATTGATGAAAATCACCCCACGCACTCCTTGGATGCCGAACTCTTAACACAGTGGATTCTTGACCCAATCCTAGGGATTTCCGACTTAAAAACCTGCGAAGACATCGCTTTTGTTCCCGGTAATACCCCATTCGTTAAGGTATTAAATCAAGTGAATGACGGGTCTTTTAAGGTTGCTTTTTTCCTTTTCCCCATACCAATGTCTGCGGTGAAGAAGGTAGCAGATCATGGGATGTATATGCCTCCAAAGTCTACGTGGGTTGAACCGAAACTACGCAGTGGCTTAACTATAATGGATATCCATGATTAAGGCACATTTAGAAGAAATTCGTTCGAGCCTACCAGCTAAAACGGTGCTTATTGCTGTTTCAAAAACACATCCAATTGAACGCATCAGGGAGGCTTATGAGGCCGGTCAACGTGATTTTGGAGAGAACAAAGTTCAAGAGTTGGTAGAAAAGTACGAGGCGCTGCCAAAAGATATTCGTTGGCACATGATTGGACATTTGCAAAGCAATAAAGTTAAATACATCGCGCCCTTTGTGCACCTGATTCATGGGGTAGACAGCTTCAACCTATTAAAAGAAATCAATAAACAAGGACAAAAAAACGGGCGACAGATTTCTTGTTTATTACAGTTTCATATAGCTCAAGAAAACACGAAATTTGGCTTGTCTTTGGAAGAAGCCAAGGCATTTTTAGCTGGATCTGAATTTTCTTTACTGGACCATGTCCGTATATGCGGTGTGATGGGAATGGCCACCTTCACGGAAAATACAACACAAATCAGACAAGAATTCCAGAACTTACACGCGATATACCAACAACTACTTTCGAATTATTTTTCCTCAAATTCAGAATTCAAGGAAATCTCCATGGGCATGAGCGATGACTACCCAATTGCTATTGAAGAAGGCAGCACCTTCATACGGGTCGGGAGTAAGATTTTTGGTAAGCGGTAGAAAAACGCTCTACTTCTTATCATACACCAACATACACTGTTGTTCTACAGCAAAGTACTTACGTGCTACCGCATTAATTTCGTCGAGTGTAATTGCATTTATTTTTCGGAAGGTATCTTCCAAAGAATCGATTCGGTTATAAATGAGTAAAGTTTTACCATTCGACATCGTGCGGGCATTGTTACTCTCCCATCCGATGGACAATTGACTTAAAAACTGATACTTTGACTTTTTAAGTTGGATCGGGGTCATGCCTTTTTCTACCAACAAGCGAAGCTCCTTTTTTGCCAAATCAATCGACTTATCGATGTTTTTTTGTTCCGCAGAAAGAAGGATACCCCAAAACCCTGTATCCTCCAAAACCGCATAACTCGCTTCAACATGGTAGGCTAATCCATGCTTTTCACGAATGACAATATTCAATCGGGCATTCATGGCAGGACCACCCAAGAAATTAATCAAAATGTTCATTGCCAAGCGGTCATCGCTGTGATATGATGGAGCAAAACCGCCTAATATCGCGTGGGATTGAAAATTAGATTCTTTCTTACGAATAGTAAAGGGTTTAATTTCAGCGGGTGAAGCCCATCCTAAATTCGTAGCCTTTGCCGGTAAGTCTTTCAATTGGCTTTCAATTAAGTCCACTAAGCGGTGTTTAGGCTCTCGTCCAACATAGGAAACAACCATATTATCGGCTGTAAAATTGGATTGTATAAAAGCCAATAAATCCTCCCGTTTAAATCGTTTAACTGATTTTTTAGTCCCTAAAATCGGATTACCCAACGGATGATCGCCAAAAAATATTCTGTCAAATTCATCCATTAAGCGATCCAATGGACTGTCTTTATAGGAATTAATTTCGTCGATTACGACTTCTTTTTCTTTCTCAATTTCTTGAATAGGAAAATTCGAATTCACTACTAAATCCGACATTAATTCGAAGGCGCGTTTCGTATATCGATTCAAAAAGGTGGCATGCACACAGATTTCTTCTTTGGCGGTAAAGGCATTCAACTCCCCTCCTACCTCATCGAGGCGGGTAAGTATCCACATGGCTTTCCGCGTATGGGTTCCTTTAAAAATACAGTGTTCTAAAAAGTGTGCAAGTCCCGGGTGAGTAGACGGTTCACTTCGACTACCTCCTTTAAAATAAAAAGCAAGGTGTCCAACAGCACTGTTTGAACGTACATAGGCCAAACGGATTCCGTTGCTCAGGGTAATAACTTCAGTAGGACTTTCTTTCATCTTATGGATTTAGGCGGCTAATCTGCCACTCATCTTCGTTCAATTTAAAACACACGCGTTCATGCAAGCGTGAAGCTTGTCCTTGCCAAAACTCAAGATACGTAGGACGTAAAGCCATTCCTCCCCAGTGTTTTGGACGAGGGACTTCACCTGGAAATTCTTGCTCTAATTCCTTAAACCGTTGAGTGATTTCAGCCATTTCTTTCAGGGGTTCAGATTGATTCGATGCCCAAGCCCCCAATTGACTTTCACGGGGACGTGAGGCAAAATAGGCATCACTTTCCGCTTCACTAATTTTATTTACCGTTCCTTCTATCCGAATCTGACGCTCTAAGCCCGGCCAAAAGAACAACAGCGAAGCATTTGGATTTTGTTGAAGGTCTTTGCCTTTATGAGACAAATAGTTGGTATAGAACACAAACTGTTGATCAGATATTTCTTTGAGGTACACCACACGAGCACTGGGCTTCATTAATTCGTTCACCGTGGCAATCACCATGGCGTTGGCTTCTTTTTCTCCGGAACTCACGGCTAAATTGAACCACGTTTCAAAGGCCAAAAAGGGATCAGTAAATTGAAAGGCTTCTTGATTTTTTGAAAAATCTGAATGATTGTCCCTCAGCTGATCCAGTGGATTACTCATCGTCGCCCGTAAATTGATCGTCTAATTGACTGTCATCGTCATCGGCTTCATCCAGGTCATCAACCGTTAATTCATCTTCGTCAATATCGCTGCCGGATGCCGAAAAAACAACTCCTTTATTGCTCGTTGGTTCGACGAACTCTTCCATTTTCTTCGCTTTAGCTGGGCTTGCAACCTCATCCTCTCGGTAGGGGAAAATC
This sequence comes from Crocinitomicaceae bacterium, assembly GCA_044347515.1. GTDB lineage: Bacteria > Bacteroidota > Bacteroidia > Flavobacteriales_D > Crocinitomicaceae > UBA952. The sequence continues at coordinate 47,222 of JBIKUO010000009.1, forward strand.
TCAACAATTGGGGAAGCAATGATAGAAATCACTTGATAGTCAATCATTAAGGTTGCCAAACTCTCCTCCATGCGCAGATACGCTTCTTTCACATCGGGCGCAGAAACTAAAAAATTCTGTGCCACTTTCTTTTTCTTCTCGCCATCTTCCTCATCAACGCCGTATGTGATTTTACATTTAAACCAATTGGCAGAATCCTCATATTGAAAAATATCTTGAAGGTCGGTTCGAGTGATTCCTGTAACCATAAATTCTCCGCGAATCATGGCACTAAGTTCTTCATAGATGCGGGCTTCGGCATCTGTAAAGGTCATTGCGGCCAACAAATAGGGCTCATTTACGCGTTTGAGGGATCCGTTCTCTAACTGTTTTGTATACTTAACTTTAACTGTAAACCAACTGTTCATTTTGATGTATTTTGTAGCCTACAAAAATACAGCACTTTTTCATCAAAAGTGGGCAGTGTTGAAAAGTAATTCTATTAAATTTTCAGGTTATTTCCCGAATCCAAAAGGCAATAAATCCTTTACGGTTTCAATGATCATGGTACGTTGATCTTGATTAACCAAAATTACGCGTATAGGAGTAGATTGTCGATTCTCAGATTCTAACATTACTTGGCGGCATCCACCGCATGGAGACAACAAATGTTCTTCCGGCATGAGTTCGCCTTGTGCCACAACCGCAAGCGTATCGATGGTAATTCCGGGGAAATTTGCACCCACATAATTTAAGGCTACCCGTTCGGCACACAATCCAGAAGGGAAGGCTATGTTCTCTTGATTGCTACCACAAATTACTTCTCCAGTTTCTAAGAGCACAGAAGCTCCAACTTTAAATCGACTGTAAGGCGCATACGCTTTATCCATGGCATTAAATGCCTCTTTAATAAGCAAGACATCTTGCGGGGAAAGTTCATTCCAATGCAAATGCATTCGGTATTGAAATTGATATTGTTGATTTAACATGGGTTTGGATACGAGGCATGTCTTTCAAAGTTACATTTAAGACAGGCGGTGGGATACGATTTGTTCCACCTTTTGTACCAAATGATGTGGCTTGAACGTTCGCCATTCTAATTCATCGAGTTCGCCTCCCATGGCGACATAGGAATCAATTTGAATCCGCTGAAGCTCTTTGGCCACATGGGGATGTATATTAACCGCAGCGATCCATCCCTCTTCAATATCTTCAAACCACTCTTCATAATAACAATCATCAGAATAATGAAAGTTCAACACGTTTTCAAATATTAATAAAAAGCGCAAGATTCCTTCTTCAATGAGCGGATTCAGAACGTTCGATTTTAAGGTCATAATGTCATTCTCTATCGCATCATTCCACTCTCCAATGAATTCAATTACGCAGGTCCCGGCTTCATAATCCACATAAAGAATCTTCATGTATAGGGTCGTTGATCCAAAATCATCCCATTGTGGGTGAATCAAATAATTATATACCCGATGTTGGAACTCAAATTCACTGTATTCCCTACCAAAAAATGGGGACCGAGTATCCTCCGAGGCAATATATTCTCCCCTCCAACGAAAAAATGGTTCAATGAAATGCATGGTACAAAAGTAATTGCATTCTATGTAATCTAATCGTTCCTATTGAAATGATTACTTTTGTGGCACCATGGGAAAAGATAAACTCGCACGCTTTGCAGCAATAAAAACCTTTGAAAACGTATTGGAATACGCACGCAATCAACCCTTTCCAATGCGCGGTAATTGGCACCGAGATTTTTTTAAAAATGACAAGCCACTCATTATAGAATTAGGCTGTGGTAAAGGAGAATATTCCGTTGGCTTAGCGAAAATGTATCCTCAAACCAATTTTCTCGGATTAGATATTAAAGGAAATCGCATGTTCATCGGGGCACGCGAAGCCTTAACCCTCAACATGACCAACGTAGGGTTCTTGCGCACGCGCATAGATTTTATTGAAGCGTTGTTTGGACCGAATGAGGTTGATGAAATTTGGTTGACTTTCTCTGACCCTCAGCCACAAAAACCCAAGAAACGCTTGAGTTCATCAATGTTTATTCAACGATACCGTAAGTTTTTAAAACCTGGTGGATTGGTACACATGAAAACGGACAACGATTTACTCTTTGAATTTACCATGGAGCAAATTGAAGAACACGGATATCCAATTGTCGATTATCGTCCAGATCTATACGCAACCCTAGAAACAGAAATAGATCCTGCACAACGGGAGATCTTTAGCATCAAAACGCATTATGAGCAGTTGTTCCATTCGAAAGGACACGTAATAAAATACGTATGTTTTAAAATCAACTAAATCATGGAAGCCATCCGGATTAACAATGGCATATACTCAGGTTCTGCGGGTCGAAAAAGTCTGTTCGATTTGGAGGTTCCTAGCCATTGGAATAAACACTTAGTAATATTTGTCCATGGATTCATGGGGTTTAAAGATTGGGGGGCATGGCATCTGGTGCAATCTTATTTTGTTTCGCACGGGTTTGCCTTTGCCAAGTTTAACCTCACCCACAACGGAGGCACAAGTACTCAAGGAATAGATTTTCCGGACGAAGAAGCCTTTGCTCAAAACACCTATTCCTATGAGGTAGCGGATATCGCCTATTTTCGTTCGCATATAAATACACTCATTCAAGCTGACGCAACCTTTCTCATCGGGCATTCACGCGGAGGAGGCGATGTGATTTTACATGCCAAACAGGCCCAAACCGATAAAATAGCATTGTGGGCATCCATCTCAGATATTGGTTCACGCTTTCCTACAGGCCGTGAACTTGAACAATGGAAGCTTACGGGAATCCGAACAATCCTCAATGGACGCACCCAACAACACTTACCACAACATTATAGTCTGTACCAAGATTTCATAGAAAATGAAACTACCCTTACAATAGAAGTAGCCATAAAGGCCTTACCTATCCCGATTCTCGTCGTTCATGGGGATACAGACAACTCCGTTTCAATCGCTGAAGGTGAAGCACTTGCGTCTTGGAGTCAAACTAACCTGAATGTAATTAAAGGTGCAGATCACGTGTTCGGCGCAAGTCATCCTTGGAAAAAACCGGATCTCCCAGAGCACCTCTTAGCCGTTTGTGAACGAACCTTGAACTTCTTTATTCCATAGGTTCCTTTTTACTTTTAAGAAAATCTACCTACATTTGCATGGGGTAAGTCTTTTACGACCAGCTCCCTCTGAATCCTCCAGGACGGGAACGTAGCAAAGGTATGAGGTTGTAGCGGTGCGATAAAAGTAGCTTGCCCCTCTTTTTTTTGGGGTTAATTAGACGGAAAGACGTTAAGACGTTAAGACAATTTAACTGCTATAGTCCTTACGTCCCGATGTCCAAAAGTCCTAAAATCGAAAAGTTCTAAAATCCAAAAGATATTAAAATGTTAAGACATTCCGTGTTACTTTCCTCCCTTGAGGGAGGATTAAGGAGGGTGACTATTATAAATAATACTCGGAATGTTCAACTCTGAGACAAATATGAGCTCAGAAATAATCATCCCCTCAGACGGAGTCTGATACGCATCAGAGTCATCCCCCTCAATCCCCCTTCAAAGGGGGAAGAATAAACTTTTAAGTCCTGACGTCCAAAAGTCTCGATCTCCAAAAGTCTAAAAGTCCGAATGACGTTAAGACATTAAGATGTTAAGACGTTAAGAGAATCTAATTTCCATAAGTCCTAAAGTCCATCGTCAGCATCCATTTTCCTAAAGTCTAAAAGTCCTGATATCCAAATGTCCTAATATCCCAATGTCCAGAATTCCTACTTTTTCACTACTTTTAAGCTATGAAATGGTTATCAATTATCGGTCTGGCGCTATTGGTTAGTTGTTCAAAAAGTACCTCATGTACGGGGGCAATCAAAGGAAAACTTAAGAATCTTACAGGACTTGATGGGTGTGGATGGGTGATTGAAGCGAACGGAAAAACGTTTGAACCCATTAATCTCGGTGAATTCGACAGCACCTTATTGAATGAGAATCAACAGATTTATTTTTCTTATGAGTCTTTTCCGGTTGGGTCAATTTGTATGGTAGGTGAAACCATTCAACTTAAATGCGTTGAAAAGCGGTAACAAATCTATTAAATATGTTAACCATGAAATCAATCCTTAGCTTTTTACTCGTTCCTATTATACCTTTTGCACTTACCCTTGCTGCTTGTGGTGGAAATATTAAAGCCGATAAACCGGAATCTGATACAAAACCCATTGAAAAGGAAACGTTCGAACCCATTAATCCAAAAGGGAATACCGTGATGACGCGTTTTAATACCCCGGAGGGTTACAAACGTGAATCCCTAGACTCAAATTCATTTGGTGCCTTTTTGCAACATTTACCTCTTAAAAAGGATGGGAGCCCTCTTTATACCTACACTGGTAATTTAAAACCCAACCAGAGTACTCACTTGGCCGTTGTTGATTGGCCAATTTACGGTTGTGAAAATCATCAATGCGCTGACGCTGTAATGAGGCTTCGTGCGCAATACCTATTCGATCAAAAGCGATATAAGGAAATTAGTTTTTCTGTAGGTAGGCAAAGTAAAACGAATTACATTCAGTGGCTAAATGGAAAAACACCTACTACCGAAAATTTATGGAAACATTTATTGTATGTTTTTGCAGTTGCCGGTACAGCGTCATTGGAAAATCAATTAATCCAGAAAGATATCAAAGATTTGGAGATAGGAGATGTATTTATAAAAGGGGGATACCCTGGCCATGTAGTGATAATAGTTGATAAATGCATCAATTCGGAAGGTAAGGTAAAGTTTATGCTTGCTCAGAGTTATATGCCCGCTCAAGAAATAGAAATCCTTAATGGACAAGAGGATGGAAACCCTTGGTATGACGCCGATTTCGGCGAGAACCTAATAACACCAGAATACCCTTTTTTAAAAAATCAACTAAAATCATTTGAATGAAATTTGTTCACATTGTCATCGCCATAAGCATCATAATTATTTTTTCTTCGTGTAAGAAAGGTGGCTGTATTGAACACGAAAAATGGGCCTGCGAATTAATTGATATCAACCCGAACTATGACGACCCTGTTTGTGATTGCGAGGGAAATACTTATCAAAATGAAGCGGTAATTCAATGCATAGAAGGTAAAACAAAATATAAAAAAGGAAAATGTAAATAGCGTATTCGTCGCACTAGATTACGTACCTTTGTCGCGATGAAGATTTCAGCTTCAATTTACAGTGATTCACGCAACGACTTAGCGCAAACCATTAGCGCGTTGGATTCCCACCAAGTGGACCTTTTTCACGTGGATTGTAACGATGACCTGAGTGTATTTGACGATATCGTGGCACTAAGAAAAATCAGCAATATCCCAGTCGATTTGCACATCATTACGCCTACCCCATCTAAATATTACCAGCGTTTGCTGGATGTTCCTGTGGAATACGTGACTTTTCAATTAGAGCCCTTAGTAGAACCTTTAATTTGGCCAAGTGAATTAACTGCTGCCAAAGGAGTAGCCATCACCACACCAACTTCCGTTGATGCATTTGATGCCCACACTTCGTGTGATTTCATTTTGATTATGGCCACGGTGCCTGGCCAATCAGGCGGTGTATTCGATAAAGAGAATTTTAAAAAAATTAGAACCTTTAGGAAACGCTATCCCAACAAATCCATTCATGTGGATGGTGGCGTTAACGGAGAAGTATCCTTCATCCTAAGAAACATGGGAGTAAGTACCGCTGTTTCAGGATCGTATTTGTTCAAAGGACCGAGCATTGGTCATGCCTTAATGAATTTAACCACACGCAATCACGCTTCTGCCTATCAAATCGCAGATTTCATGATGCCCTTAGAGGAATGTCCGGTGGTTCAGATAGCTACCTGTTCTACGGAATCAATTCTTGAAATTATTGAATCTGGCAGTCTCGGGTTTTGTTTGGTAACAGATGAACATGACGCCTTAGTGGGGATTGTATCAAGTGCCGACATTCGAAAAGCACTGTTAAATCAGTTAAAAAACAAGCAAGCCATTACACCAGAATCGCTTGTCAATCGGAATCCATTGACCATCTCTGCTAAGCAATCGGTTATAGATTTATTGCAGGTATTAAAACGTACAAGCTTCCCCGTGATGTATCTACCGGTGGTGAATGAACAACATCAAGCCGTAGGCATCATTAATTTTGTTAACCTGATAAAAGGTGAATTATGATCATAAAACTAAAATCAACCCTAAGCGGAGCACAAGCCGAACAGCTTGCAGCAGCTCATAAAGCCTTTCATATTTTCGATGGCGCACATACGCTAATTACCGGCTCTTCTATGAAAGAGGTTCCCGATGGATTGGTTGAACATGCGGAAGCATCATGGGTTTTCCCGAATGATATGCAATTAGCGAGCAGAGGGTATAAGGCGGAAACGCGCACCATTAGTTTCGGACCTACCACGATTGGAGGCCAAACAAACCATACCGTACTCATCGGTGGTCCGTGTTCAGTAGAATCGGAAGAACAAATTGAAAGTGCCGCACACTTATTAAAGTCCCTTGGCTTAAATACCCTTCGCGGAGGTGCTTATAAACCCCGAACAAGTCCGTATTCATTTCAAGGCATGGGATTAGATGGACTAAAATTGTTGGCTAAAATGCGTGAACGACATGGGCTAACCGTGATCACAGAGGCTCGAGATGCCACACACATTGATGAAATCATTGAGCATACCGACATCATTCAGATTGGTGCCAAAGCCATGTATGACCAAGGGATCTTAAGAGCATGTGCTAAGATTCAAAAACCCGTTTTAATTAAACGTGGGTTTGGAACCACCTTACAAGAATTAGTGCAAGCAGCTGAGTTCGTATTGTCTGGCGGAAATCAAGACGTTATGGTTTGTGAACGCGGCATTAGAACATTTGAAACGGGAACACGCTTTACCTTAGATTTATGCGGCGTGGCGTGGTTAAAAGAATACACCAATCTTCCGGTGATTTTGGACCCTTCACACGCTATGGGGTATGCATACGGCGTAGCTCCCTTAGCAAAAGCCTGCGTTGCCATGGGAATTGATGGATTACTGATTGAAACGCATCCAAACCCCAAGGTAGCGAAATCCGATGCTTCTCAGCAATTGACCTATGAAGCATTTGAACAATTGTATCATGAATTAAAACCTGTAGCTGCGGCGGTTGGGTATCATATCGTATGATGTATCTAGAACAAAATATTAAAGGATTGTGCGCCAAACATGGAATGCATTACAATGATTTCTTGGCGGATTTAGAAGTTGATGAAGTTAAAGAATTGACCTTGTACGACTTGGAAGCGATTGCTGATGAATACAGCCTTGATCTTATGTCGCTTTTATTCAAACCCTTATTTCATGCCGATCATATTGCAAAGAAATTGAAGGATATCAAGCTGTTGATTTTAGATGTTGATGGGGTAATGACCGATGGCGGCATGTATTGGACAGAATCCGGCGACCAAATAAAAAAATTTAATACCAAGGATGGCTTAGGAATTATTGGTCTTACAAAAAAAGGGTTTAAGGTTGGGATTATTTCTTCTGGATTCACAAAAATCATGGTGCAGAAACGTGCCGAATTATTAGGGATTAGCCACTGTTATGTTGGACAACAAGCGAAAATGGAGATTCTCAAATCTTGGTGCGATGAACTTGGTATTGAATTGAAACATGTGGCCATCATTGGTGATGATGTTAATGATTTAGAAGTCATGACCCATGTAGGACTGGCAGCGTGTCCTTCGGATGCAGTAAACGAAGTAAAATCCGTATGCTCCATTATATTATCCACTAAAGGTGGAGAAGGCTGTATTAGAGAATTTATTGACGCTTACTTGCAAAAATAACACCCATGGAACCAATTCGTATTGGCGTAATTAAAGAAGGGAAAGTCCCACCAGATTTCAGAACACCGCTTACCCCTTATCAATGTAAGGTATTAAAAACGATGTATCCGCATGCGGAAGTCGTGGTTCAAAGCAGTCCAATCCGAACTTTCGCGGATCAGGAATATCTTGATCATGGCGTTGAAGTGGTTGATGACTTATCCAATTGCGATATTATTCTTGGTGTAAAGGAAGTTCCTATTCCTGCATTGATTCCCGGGAAAACGTTTATGTTCTTTTCACACACCATTAAAAAACAGCCATACAACCGTGAATTACTGCGAGCCTTATTGGACCAAAAAATTCGATTAATCGATTACGAGGTGATAAAGGATAAATACCGAACGCGTTTAATTGGATTTGGTCGCTATGCAGGAATTGTTGGCTGCTATAATGGATTTCTGACCTATGGATTAAAGCATGGAACCTATTCGTTAAAACCAGCGCATGCATGCCATGATCGAAAAGAAGTTGAAGAAGAATTGAAAAAGGTAGAACTTCCTAAGAATTTCAGATGTCTTGTCACGGGATTTGGTCGTGTTGGACATGGCGCCAAAGAAATCATTGATTTATTACCCATTAAGGAAGTAAGTCCCGAAGAATACCTAACACAAACCTTCAATGAACCCGTTTATTGTCAACTGGAAGCCGCTGACTATTATCGTGACGGCAACGGAGGATTCGAAAAAGCAGCTTTTTACGCCAATCCTTCGGAATACAAATCGATATTGAATCAATATGCGCTAGGTTCAGACATGTATATTCCTTGTCATTATTGGGATAATAAAGCCCCGGTACTCCTTACACAAGCAGATTTCCAAGCAGCGAGTCGCTTAAAAGTAGTAGCGGACATCTCTTGTGACATTGCAGGTCCGATTGCTTGTACGATTCGTCCGTCAAAAATTGGGAATTCAATGTATGGATGGAATCCAAACACCAACGAAGAATGCGATATGATGGAAGCCAATGCGGTGGCTGTGATGGCCGTAGACAATTTACCGTGTGAATTACCTAAAGATGCCTCTGAAGATTTTGGAAGTGAATTGTTAAAGTACGTATTTCCACGATTGTTGGGTGAAGACCCGGATCAAATCATTCATCGCGCTTCAGAAACCACCTTTGAAGGAACACTCAACGAACCGTTCCAATACCTGATCGATTACGTAAACGGGAAGTGATTCTGTTCCACGGGAATTGAATTCCCGTGGAACAGCGTAATTCCGCGAATCGACCTAACTCACTTGCTCACCTTTTTTATCCTGTTCTTTTACAAGGAAAAACCAAAAGAAAGCAGCCAAAAGAAAAGCTCCAGGTAAGATTAGCATACCAATACGAAGATTTCCTCCAAATTGATCAGACACCCTTCCCACCAACTCAGGCGACCACAAATCACCAAAGGCATGAATCATAAATATGCAAATGGCCATGGCCGATGCGCGCATGTTCGGAGCTACGCTTTCCACAATAACGGTGTTGATCGGTCCGGTTGATTGAAAAAGAAATATTAAGGATAAGGCAATACAGATCATACTCAGCAAGGTATTCTCAGTCAGAAAAGAAACAAAAGAAAAAGGCACCGCACACAATACAGAAATCAACAAGAGTTTGGCATAGCCTGAAGGACTCTTTTCTCGCCATTTATTGGCAAAATATCCCCCAATCAAGGTCCCAAGGATTCCTCCCACCACTAAGGTTGGACCTAGGAAGAGCGAAGCATCGGCAATATCCATTCCGTGCACGCGACTCAAAAATGCAGGACCCCAAAAGGAGAAAGCTCCCATTGCAAAGGTGTAAAAGATATACCCCAAGTTTACAAAGAGATATTCTCGATTGGAAAACAAGGACCACAACCGCTTCACGGTGATTTTTTCCTTTGAAACTTCCTTTTCTTCACTTTGACCTCGTTCCGGTTCAGGAATAAAAAACAACAAAGCTGCCAAGAAAAATCCGGGAATACCAGTAATAAAAAAGGCATTTCTCCAACCCAACTGTGCGGCAATTAGCCCACCTAACGCAAAACCCAGCGCAGCCCCTAATGGAACAGCCAACGAAAAAATGGTTATCGCTTTATTGCGACGTTTAGCTTCAAACGCATCCGAAATAACCGCTGGACCAATGGCGCCGAAACTTGCTTCGCCTAACCCAACCATAACGCGGCAAAAAATCATAAACGAAAAACCTTGGGCAATACCCGTTAAACAAGTCCCCAAACTCCAACCAATAACCCCAATGGCCATTAGCTTTTTTCGCGACAACCGATCTCCCAAGTATCCAAAAATTGGTGAAGTAAGAAAATACCCCAACATAAATGCAGTGGCCAACCGTCCCATGTCACCATCATTTTTAATGTTTAACTCGGCTTTGATCGGTTCTAATACCGCTGATAGCACGTAACGGTCGAGAAAATTAAACAAATTAATTAGGGTAAGAACTAACAACATCTTGTTCGCACCTGGTATTGTTTTGCCTGTATGACTTGAAATTTCCGATGAATTCATACTTACAAACATAACCAAATTGATGTAATGCGGTGTAATTCACAAAATCTTGACACAGAATTCATAATGAACTGAAAAAAGCAGGTAGTTTTAATTTACTTTTGCATGGCTATGGAATTAAAAACAATCATTGAATCCGCTTGGGAAAACCGAGCCTTATTAAGCGAAAAAACAACGCGTGACGCTATCGGAACCATCATTGAAGCCCTAGATAAAGGTCAAATGCGGGTAGCCCAACCTGAATCAGATGGCACATGGACTATTAACGAGTGGATTAAAAAAGCCGTCGTCATGTATTTTCCCATCCGAACAATGGAAACCATGGAAGTGGGACCTTTTGAATTTCATGATAAAATGTCGCTTAAACGAGATTACGCAGACTTAGGTGTACGTGTAGTTCCGGGAGCGAGTGCGCGTCATGGTGCATTTTTAGCCGCTGGTGTTATTATGATGCCTTCCTATGTAAATATTGGTGCCTATGTAGATTCAGGTACCATGGTAGATACTTGGGCAACCGTTGGAAGTTGTGCCCAAATAGGTAAAAACGTACACTTGAGTGGTGGAGTTGGAATTGGTGGAGTATTAGAACCCCTTCAAGCTGCACCCGTAATTATTGAAGATGATGCGTTTATTGGTTCGCGTTGCATTGTTGTTGAAGGAGTTCGTGTGGGTAAAGCAGCGGTATTAGGTGCAAACGTAGTCCTCACAAAAAGCACTAAAATCATTGATGTAACGGGACCAGAACCCATTGAAATGCGCGGGTATGTTCCTGAACGAAGTGTAGTGATTCCTGGTTCATATGCCAAAAAATTTGCCGCTGGAGAATATCAAGTGCCATGTGCCTTAATCATTGGTCAACGGTCTGCTTCAACGGATTTAAAGACCTCATTAAACGATGTACTCCGCGAGCACAATATCGCCGTATAAAATTTGTACCTTTGCTTTTTAGAAGCACTATGGATTTTACACCCCTCTCTACCATCACTCCAATTGATGGCCGATATCACTCAAAAACAGCTGCCCTACAACCTTATTTTTCTGAATTTGGTTTAATTCGATACCGTGTTTTGATTGAAGTTGAATACTTCATCGCGTTAATGCAAACCGGAATTATTCAAAATGTAGAAGTAGTTAGTGCGGAAACCTTACGCAGCTGGTACTTAAATTTTTCACCAGCGGATGCCGAGCGAATAAAAACAATCGAACGAACCACCAATCACGATGTAAAAGCCGTTGAATATTTTCTTAAAGAAAAATTTGAGCAGCATGATTGGAGTTTTTGCTCAGAGTTCATTCACTTTGGCTTAACTTCTCAAGACATTAATAACACAGCAATTCCAATGTCGCTCAAAGAAGGCATTGAAAAAGAGGTATTTCCCTTGTATGATGAAGTGCTTGCGAAATTAAGATACTTGGCCAGTGCATGGAAAGACATTCCTTTACTTGCTCGTACGCACGGGCAACCCGCCTCCCCTACGCGCTTAGGTAAAGAAATCCAAGTATTTGCGGAGCGTTTACAAATTCAATTAAATGTTGCCAAACGAATTCCCTACGCGTCTAAATTTGGAGGCGCTACCGGGAATTTTAATGCCCATCATGTAGCCTATCCATCCATCAACTGGGTTGATTTTGCTAACCATTTTTTAGGCTCCCTAGGACTGGCAAGAAGTCAAACCACTACGCAAATCGAGCACTATGATTCCATGGCGGCCTTATTTGATGCCTTCAAACGAATGAATACCATTTTATTGGATTTGAATCGTGATTTATGGACCTATATTTCCATGGATTACTTCAAGCAAAAACTGAAGGAAGGAGAAATTGGTTCAAGTGCCATGCCGCACAAAGTAAATCCAATTGATTTTGAGAACTCTGAAGGGAACTTAGGAATTGCAAATGCGCTGTTTGAACACTTTGCAGCAAAACTTCCTATTTCCAGATTACAACGTGACCTTACGGATTCTACGGTATTAAGAAATATAGGAGTACCCTTAGCGCATACGGTAATTGCATTAAAAGCAACGATGGTAGGCTTAAACAAAGTGGTATTAAATGAAGAAAAAATACACCAAGACCTAGAGAATAATTGGATGGTTGTAGCTGAAGCCATCCAAACCATACTTCGTCGAGAAAACTATCCAAAGCCCTACGAAGCATTGAAGGAACTTACAAGAACCCACGACAAAGTAACCAAAGAAACAATTCATCATTTTATCGATACCTTAGCCGTAAGCGAGGTTGTGAAGGAAGAACTTAAAGCAATCAGCCCATGGAATTATTTAGGCATTCAGCTGGTAGATTAATTCTGTTTTTTTTGATTTTTATTGGGTGTGCTAATGCGCAGCCTCTCCCGATTAATTGGGGTCCCTTAGAATCACAACCCGGACAATTACTTGATATTTTACCCATTCAATCCGGCGATTTTTATACCTTGAGATATACCGGTGGAGTTTTCGGTTCCTACCGTACAACCTTACACAATCAATTGGCGTTTGTGAATCAAACGCGGATTAAACCCATCACGGAAAATGGCATTGGGAATATGGAGACCGCAACATTTTTCGCAGGAAAATTGCATGTGTTTATAAGCGATAAATCCAATGGCATAATGTCTTTATATAGTCAAGCCATCGAGGATGACAATACAAGCATTTCAACCATACGCTGCAGCTATCAAGACACCCGTTTAAGTGCCCATCCAAATTTTCAAATTGCGCAGTCACAAAATGGAAAATACCTCGCTATTTTCTATGATATCCCAGGTAGGAAGGAGAATAGAGACATATACGGCTATGTAGTTTTTGATTCAACATTTACGAAAATTCAATCGGGAGAATATATGTTGCCATTTGATGGCAACATGACAACCATCAACGAACATCACTTAACGAATCAAGGGAAATACTTATTGGTAATTACCGAGCATAAAGACCGAAACGATCGATTTTTTGGAAGGGAATTTGAGAATTTCAAAGCACTGCATGTGTATCGTATCGCAAACGATAGCCTAACATCTTTTAATGTTGCACTTCAAGATAAACGGATTGATGATATTCTCATCAGCAGTAATGATAACCAACACGTGGTAATGACGGGGCTTTTCGGTCGGGGAAATCGATCCGGATTAGAGGGTGTGTTCACCATGACCATGGATTTGAATGCGGATAGTATTATCAACTATAAATATTCCACCTTCAATCAAGAAATTTTTGAGGAAACACTCGTAGAAAAACAAATGAGTCGAATGGAACGTAGGTGGGAACAACGCGATGAGGCACCACAAATCTATTCGTATAAACTAAGACAAATACAAAGCTTGAGTGACGGTTCACAAATTGGATTTATGGAACAATACTACGAACGAAAATATTCTAACTACGACACGCGAACCGGAATTACTACCGTAGTTTATTACTATTACTACATGGACATCGTGGCCTTTAAATTGGATATTAACGGATCATTCCTATGGGGCAAACGTATACCGAAAAATCAAATCTCTATGAACGACAATGGTCCGTTTAGTTCATTTATTGCTTGTAACAATGACCAGCAGGCCTATGTCATATTTAACGATAACAAACGGAATTATGACGAGGACGGTATCTTTGACAGTACGCCGAACGCCTTGAATGGCTTGAGTTTAAGTAACCGAAAAAACGTAGTGGCTCTGGCTAAAATAAATTTATCTACAGGCGCCATTGACCGCACTGCATTTTTCAGCAAGAAAGAACTTTCTGCCATCGTTATCCCAAAACAAATGCAAATCGATTGGAAAAACAAGGAACTTTTAATGTACGCAATTAACCGAAACCGTGAAAAATTTGGCATCCTCTCGTTTAAGTAATTTCCTATTCCTATTGGGATTATTACTTTTCAGCTGTAAAACTGAATCCGATAAAAATCCTACGCTGACAGAATCAATAAAAGTCTCTGCTCAGGACCCTCATTCCTATTCAAACATTCGAGAAATCCATACCAAGCACCTGAGTTTAGAATTGGAAATCAATTTTGACAACAAAACACTGTATGGCGTGGCGCGTCACCAGATGAGTGAATCAAAGGCAAAGACGGCAATTTTCGATATTCACGGTGAAACCATTCAAAAGGTAACCTTAGGAAAGAAAGGAACTGAACGAGAAGCTGATTTTGTGATTGGAAAAATGGATGCCGATTCGATTCTTGGACAGCCCTTAGTGGTCACGATTCCCAGTGGTACGGAATACATCAACATCTATTATCAAACCTCTGAACGTTGCGATGCCTTAGAGTGGATAGAAGCTGAACACACGTCTTCGGGTAAGTTTCCTTTTTTGTACTCTCAAGGTCAAGCCATTCTAACCAGAACTTGGATTCCAATACAAGATTCTCCAGCGAATCGCTTTACCTATGACGCTACCTTGCATGTACCAAAAGGCATGATGGCTCTAATGAGTGCTGAAAATCCCAAGAAAAAAAGTACGGATGGAACCTATCATTTTGAAATGAAGTTGCCCATACCCTCTTACCTAATTGCCCTAACGGTTGGTGATATTGGATACCGAGCCTTAGACAAACGCTGCGGAGTGTATGCGGAAGCCCCAATGCTTGAACGTGCAGCAAAAGAATTTCAAGATTTACCAAAAATGATGACTGCGGCCGAGTCCTTGTATGGTCCTTACGCTTGGGGACAATACGATGTTATCGTTCAGCATCAATCGTTTCCGTTTGGGGGAATGGAAAATCCAATGCTAACGTTTATCAATCCTTCCATTGTGGCAGGGGATCGAAGTTTGGTATCTGTCATTGCGCATGAGCTCGCACATTCATGGTCAGGGAATTTAGTCACCAATGAATCTTGGAATGATTTCTGGCTCAATGAAGGGTTCACCGTATACATTGAACACCGCATCATGGAAGAATTGTACGGAAAAGAACTGTCTAATACACTTTGTGAAATTGAACACTTCGAATTAATCGAAGAACTCAAAACCATTGCCAGCTCATCACACCCTGAAGATTCCAGGTTATATTTATCACTCAAAGGACGAAATCCCGACGATGGAATGACCAGTGTGGCGTATGTGAAGGGTGCCTATTTCCTTAAAACACTTGAAGCAACTGTTGGTAGAAGAAAAATGGATGCCTTTGTTAAGGCCTATTTTGATCAGTATAAATTCAAAACCATTAGAACAGAGCTATTTCATACCTTTTTGAATAAGAATTTACTCTATCCAAACAACATTGAATTTAATACAGACGAGTGGTTCTATTTGGAAGGCTTACCCATGAATTCCATTACCATTAAATCTAAGCGCCTGGAATTAATGCGAAGTTATGCGGAACGAACCAGCCGTGGAGAAGATATTTTTGCTCCGGTGAAAAAGATCCGATGGGTTAAAGTAAAAGGAAGAAAGAAAAAGCGCAAAGAGACATATACGGAGCAATTGAATACGAAGGCATTTATTACACAGGAATGGCAAACGTACTTAAGAAGTTTATCCCTATCGATTGACACTGCGACGCTGGATCAAATGGATCGCTATGCCAAGTTCAGTGAGGCAAATAATGAACTTAAATTTGAGTGGTTTCTCTTAAATATTCGAAAGGAAAATCGATCAATTCGCGCAAAATTGAAAACTTTTCTAATTGAAACCGGACGAAGAAAGTACATATTACCGCTTTATCGCGCTTTGGCAGTATACCCTGCGGATAAACAATGGGCGCTAAGCGTATTCAAGGAAGCACAAGGCGGATATCATTCCGTCTCAAGGAACTCTATTTCGGAAGTATTTAAGTAAGAACGTATTAATTGGCAAATTCGCTCATGTAGCGAATTCTCACCAAGCGTAATTCTTCCTCGGAATACAAGCCATCAAATTCATGATACGCTTCGATAATATCGTCGGATGACGCTTGATTGAAATAATCAAAAATCTCCTCTTGTTCGGTTGGGTCAATCTTGCTATCAATGTAATAGCTCAAATTTACCCGCGTACCAGAAGCCACAATGGACTCGATTTCTTCCAATATTTCGTTGTAATTTTTTCCTTGCGAACGTGCAATGTCTTCTAGTGATAATTTTCGGTCTATATTTTGGATCAATTGAACCTTCAATCCAGACTTATTCACCAAGGATTTCATAAAGAAGTCTTGTGGGCGGTCTATATCATGCTCCTCTACGTACGCCGAAATTAACGCCACGAATGGTTCTCCAAACCGTTGCGCCTTTCCGGTGCCAACCCCTTGCACATGCGTGAGTTCTTCGATAGTAATGGGATACTGTAAACACATGTCTTTCAACGATGGTTCTTGAAAAACAACGAACGGCGGCACGCCCATTTGCTTAGCTACGGATTTTCTTAAATCAACTAATTGATCATACAATAGTTCATCAAAAGCACCGCCTTTACCCGACTGAACAAATCCCTCTACATCATCGGTGTTGGAAAAATCGTGTTCCTTAAGCAATAAGAACGATGTTGGATTTTCAATAAATGCTTTACCTGCTTCAGTCAACTTCAAGATACCAAAAGATTCCACATCTTTAGCCAGTAAGCCGCCAATCACTACTTGACGAATCACTGCATTCCAAAAATGTTCGTCACGGTCTTTACCCGAACCAAATCCAGGAAGCGATTGATGCTTGAACGATTTAATTTCGGACGTAATCATCCCTGAAAGATAGGCGCAGTAATGTCTTGCTTTGAATTGCTCTTCTAATTCTCGAACCGCTTTCAATAATTTCAATACCGATTCACTGCCTTCGCCACGTTCCCTCGGGTTTTTACAGTTGTCGCATTGCTCGTTGCATTTCTTTTCGTCGAAAGACTCTCCGAAATAGTGAAGAATGTACTTACGTCGACACACAGATGTTTCCGCATAGGAAACGATTTCATTTAATAATTGTCGTCCAATCTCTTGTTCAGTAATGGGTTTACCTGCTAGAAATTTATCGAGTTTCTCAATATCTTTATACGAATAAAAGGCCAAACAAACTCCCACGCCACCGTCGCGACCTGCCCGACCGGTTTCTTGATAATAACTTTCTAAACTTTTAGGAATATCATGATGAATCACATAGCGTACATCCGGTTTGTCGATACCCATGCCAAATGCAATCGTTGCAACAATTACACTCGCCTCTTCCATCAAGAATAAATCCTGGTGCTTACCTCGAGTTTCCGCATCCAAGCCTGCGTGATAGGGCAAGGCTTGAATTCCATTTACCTGTAAAAGCTCCGCAATCTCCTCTACCTTTTTTCTACTCAAACAGTAAATGATACCACTCTCGTTCGCGTGAGACTTTACATACTTGATAATTTGTTTCTCTACCTCACGCTTCGGTCGAATTTCATAGAATAAATTATCTCGATTAAACGATGCCTTGTATACCGTTGCGTCGAGCATATTTAAGTTCTTCTGAATATCCAACTGTACCTTTGGAGTAGCGGTTGCTGTTAAAGCAATGATAGGAACATTCGATATCTTCTCAAAAATCTCTCTTAATCGGCGATACTCAGGACGAAAATCGTGTCCCCATTCAGAAATACAATGCGCTTCATCAATGGCGAAAAACGAAACGTTAACGCTCGATAAGAAATCAATATTTTCCTGCTTTGTAAGTGACTCCGGAGCAACATAAAGCATTTTGGTAACGCCGGAAACAATGTCTTTCTTAACCTGAGTAATTTCTTGTTTGGATAAGGACGAATTCATGAAATGCGCTACACTTCCGTTGTCGCTCACGTAACGTATGGCATCTACCTGATTCTTCATAAGCGCAATCAAGGGGGAAACAATAATGGCTGTCCCCTCCATGAGTAAGGCTGGAAGTTGATAACACATCGATTTTCCACCGCCCGTTGGCATAATCACGAAGGTATTATTGCCTTCAAGAATATTTGTAATAATGGCTTTTTGTTCTCCTTTAAAAGCAGAAAAACCAAAATAGTGTTGAAGCGCTTGCTGTAACTCCATTCGCTGTTCAGTATCTATTTGTGTAGTAGCCAAAATGTAAGATTAACTCGATTTTATAAAAGTGTAAAAATGACACTTTGTAATTGTTTACTCAAAGTTAAGAACAAACAAGCAAAAAACAAGTTGGTTTAGAAATTTTAGGAAATATTTTATTAATCTCCTATTAATATGGCTTATCCGTTGTAGGCAACCACATTTTTTACTTCAGGTAAATGCTGTTTCAAGAGTGTTTCAATGCCTCCTTTTAGTGTTGCTGTAGACGACGGACATCCAGAGCATGAACCTTTCAAGATTAAATTAACTACGCCATCTTTGAATCCCACATAATCGATCGCTCCCCCGTCATTTTCTACCGCTGGACGCACATACTGATCCAACAAGGCTAAAATGGGCTCATCAATTTCACTGGGCTCAGCAATTTCTGGTCGTTCCTTTGCCGCTTGTTTTTCAGCAGCCACTGGCATTTTAATTAATACCTCCTTCCCTTCTGCAATAAAATCGCGAATATATTCCCGCAATTCCATGGTAATGAAATCCCAAGGAACATTATCTGTTTTGGTTACCGTAACAAAATTCGCCGCAATAAAAACCGCTTTCACAAACGGGAAATTAAACAAGGCTTCGGCCAAGGGGGAATATCCCACGGCATCTTGTCTCTTTACGAACTCAACAGAATCGCCCGTGGCTAGTAAATACTTGTTCGCCACAAATTTCATCGTTGTAGGATTCGGAGTCATTTCAGCATATACGGAAACAGGAACATTCATGATTTCTTTTTTTTTACAAAATTACGGACAATTGCCTAATACCCCGAGATCGAAAGCTGAAAATATGCACGAGGCAAGCGGATCTGTGTCTTGTCGAAAGTTGGATAGCCCAATTTATCTAGCATGGGATAAGCTACCGCCTTCGATGCCTGTCTTTTATGCCAAAGGGAAGAATGCGCTACTTGATTCTGTAATGCATGCCTTGCCTGTTCCGCATCTATTCCCAATTCCATGCCTAGGGTTTGTGACCACAAGGCATACTGAACTCCTCCATATAAAATTCCATGGGAAGTCTTTCCAAAGGGATTGGAAGACAAATCTTTGTATCGCTGCCTTTGTCCTTGGTGTTCAATCTCTTTAACTTGTAAGCCGCTGGCCTCTCCGGTCCAAAGCCGCACTCCCAGGTGTCCGGACCACAGCACTTCACGATACCGATACAAGAGCGTGGCCGTTCGAAAGCGATCCTTTCCTTGTCCTGCAAAAAAATCATTTTCCAACCTCAGGGAATGGCCCTTGATTTCGCCTTTAAATGCGCCCGAAATCTGACTCGTACCTGCATTATCCGAATAGATGATGTAGGCATATCCGAACGAATTTTCACGCGTAAAATAATTGTTCAAGGCACCCAACTCGATATCACGAACCGAAGAGTTTTTTCCCGCAACAATAGAAGCGCCAAGATAGGATTTTGATTCAAAGAATCGGTTTCGTTGTCCGAGGTCCTTTAGCCGATAAGACACATCACTACCGATGGTTAACATAAAGGATCGGTATTCAAGTCCTGCATGTACGCCCACCCCATAGTAATGTTGGTGACTTCCGATACTGGCCGAAAGGCGGAGACCTAAAAAAATAGCTTGTGAAAAACCGACAAAATTTATACCGAATACAAGTAGAAAAACAATGCGTTTAAGACACATTACTTTCCTTTTAGTTCCATAGCCTTTAAGGTATTCATCATCAGGGAAGCAATGGTCATAGGCCCTACCCCTCCAGGTACTGGCGAAATCATACTGCATTTTTCAGCCACATTGGCAAAATCAACATCTCCTGCTAAACGCCAACCTTTAGGCGAACTTGGATCGATTAAACGCGTAGTACCAACATCAATTACGACCGCACCTTCTTTGACCATATCTGCCGTTACAAATCCTGGCTGACCCACTGCGGCAATTAGGATATCGGCATTGCGACAAACATCCGCAAGGTTTTCGGTTTTTGAATGTGCTAAGGTTACGGTACAATTTCCGGGATTGGTATTTCTACCCAACATAATAGAAAGGGGCATCCCTACAATGTTGCTGCGACCAATGATGACACAGTTTTTACCTTCTGTAACAATATGTTTTCGTTTGATAAGCTCTAAAATCCCTGCAGGTGTTGCTGGTAAAAAACCAGGTAAGTTCACCACCATGTTCCCTAGATTTCTTGGATGAAACCCATCAACATCTTTCATTGGATCAATTGCTTGTGTAACTTTCAATTCATCAATGTGCGCTGGCAAAGGAAGTTGAACAATAAAGCCATCGATGCTCTTGTCTTCATTCAAGGATTGAACTTTGGCCAATAAAATTTCTTCGGGAACTGAATCGTCATAGCGGATTAAAGTGCTTTCGAATCCAATTTCTTCACACGCCTTTACTTTATTTTTAACATAGGTCATTGAGGCACCGTCCGTTCCAACCAATACCGCGGCTAAATGAGGGATTTTTTTACCTTCCGCCTTCCGTTGAAGGACTGCTTCGCGAAGTTCTAGTTTTACCTCTTGAGCAATTGCTTTACCGTCAATGATTTCCATGCGGCAAAGTTAACTATAAAAGTGCAGACCTTGAACTATAGCTTTTCAACCATGTTCCGTATCTTTGTGAAAAACTTGTACGAATGAAACGATTCCTCTTACTTCTTATTTCTTTACCGCTTCTTAGTTACGCCCAAGTAGCTTTCAATGGTTCTGAACTCGGCGTTGAACTCTATGCAGGAGCTTCAACTCTTGGTGGTTCCGTAGGAGGTGATTTAAAATATGCGGCTATATTAAATGAAAATTGGGCCGTCGGTCCTTCCTTCCGTTTACAACGAACGTGGTCCAATAACTTGGGTCAAAAAATGGGGTTTTCCATATATGGTGGGGGAGTATATGCGCATTATCGCATCAAGAACACCTTATTTGTCGGAGGAGAATATGAACTTTTGAAAAGTCCCTTCAACTTTATTCTTTTTAATTATTCAACGAAACAGTGGGCCTCTACCCTCTTTCTTGGTGGTGGTTTTTCTCGTGATTTCAATCATAAAATCCGAGTAAACGGTGGAATTTTCTATGACGTAATCAATGCTGAAAACAGCCCGTTCCGATCAAGTTATTCCGTGCGAATCAAAAATGAAATGGGCCAAGTGGTTAGAATCTTACCCATGATTTATCGCATCACGTTTTTCTTTCCCCTAGGAGGCAGTAAAGAATGAAAATAGGAATCGTACTTTATCCAACCTTTGGTGGAAGTGGCGTTGTAGCCACGGAATTAGGTAAAGCCTTAGCCTTGAAAGGTCACCAAATCCATTTCATTACCTATTCGCAACCTGTTCGTCTTGGGCGCTTTCAGGAAAACATTTTTTACCACGAAGTAGCGGTCTCCGATTATCCCTTGTTTGAGTTCCAACCCTACGAAACCACCTTGGCATCAAAAATTTATGATGTAGCTAAACACGAAGGCTTGGACATTCTCCATGTGCACTATGCGATACCGCATGCTTCGGCTGCATTCATGGCGCAAAAAATCTTGGAGACGGAAGGAATTTACATTCCCTTTGTCACTACACTTCACGGTACGGATATCACCTTAATTGGAAAAGATCCTTCCTTCGTTCCTGTGGTACAATTTTGTATCAATGCTTCCAACGCGGTGACGGCTGTCTCAGAAAGCTTAAAAGCCGATACCCTAACGCACTTCAACATTACCCAAGAAATTCAGGTGGTTCCAAACTTCATCACAACGGATGATGTGTTACCCGAAGCACAACCCGAACGCCGGAGTGCCTATGCCCTTCCAAACGAACCCATCTTGTGTCACATTTCAAACTTCCGAAAAGTAAAACGTGTGGAGGATGTGATTCGAATTTTCGAAAAAGTGAACCAAGTGCATCCATCAAAATTACTGATGGTTGGCGATGGCCCAGATCGCTATGCGAGTGAACAACGCTGTCGATCGCTAGGGCTGTGCGATCGGATCATTTATTTGGGTAAATTGCGAGAAACACGTCAAGTGTTAGAAATGGCAGATGTCTTTATATTACCCTCTGAAAGTGAGAGTTTTGGCCTAGCTGCCTTGGAGGCCATGGCGGTTGGAGTTCCTGTGATTTCCAGTGATACAGGAGGAATCCCTGAAGTAAATATCGAAGGATATTCGGGCTTTCTATCCTCGGTGGGAGACATCGAAGATATGGCAAATAACACCCTTAAGTTATTAGACCCCGTTCAAAAACAACGATTTAGAAACCAGGCACTTGAGCAAGCAAAAGCCTTTAGCATTGAACGCGTGGTTCCACAATACGAAGAAATTTACCTTAACTTAGTTTCAAAGAAATAGTCATGAATATAGGTGTTTTACTTTCTGGTAACGGAGTGTACGACGGGGCAGAAATTCAAGAAGCCGTGCTTACTTTATTAGCCATCGATGAAATGGGTTGGAATGCGGTTTGTATTTCTGTTGATAAACCTCAACATCATGTAATTAATCACTTGACCGGTGAGGTGATGGATGAATCGAGAAACATGCTGGTTGAAGCCGCACGCATCGCACGCGGACAAATCACCCCAATTGAAAACATTAGTCCGGCAGATATAGATGCCCTAGTAATTCCTGGCGGATTTGGTAGCGCAAAAAACTTTACCAGTTGGGCCTTCGACGGTCCCGCAGGAATGATATTACCCGAAGTAAAATTGCTGTTGGTGAATATGGTTAATGTCGGAAAACCCATTGTCGCACTCTGCGTAAGTCCTGTAGTAGTAGCAAAGGCGTTCGAAGGTTCAAGCATACACCCTACGCTGAGTTTAGGAAGTGCTTCAGAACCATCACCTTATGATATCAATGGTTTTAACGAAGGATTAAGAGCAACTGGATCCATTACACAAGAACGGACCATTCGTGAAGTACTGATTGACCCCGCAAACCGAATCATTTGTGCCCCATGTTATATGATGGAAGCACGAATCACTGAGATTCACGAGAACATACAACACGCGTTACGGGCATTAAAAGAGCTATTGTGAGCTTAGATACTGATAAATTTAATCAATGGGCAGCCAACCGAAAGGCGCACAAAGAAGGATTAACCGCAGAAATCCTATTCCCTAAATTACGTAAAGGAGATCGCGGGGCCTTAGCATCGGCCATTACTTTAATTGAAAGCACCAATCCAACGCATCGAAGGGAAGCCAACGCCTTAATTACATTATGCCTTCCTCACAGCGGAAACGCATGGCGCATTGGGATCACGGGTGTCCCAGGGGTTGGAAAAAGCACGTTTATTGAGGCGATCGGACATGAACTATTGAACCAAGGACATCGACTTGCCGTAATGGCCATTGACCCCAGTTCCAGTATTAGCGGCGGAAGTATACTTGGCGACAAAACCCGCATGGAATCGTTATCGATGCGTGACGATGTATTTATTCGTCCAACGGCAACTGGAAAAACGCTTGGGGGCGTGGCGCAACATACACGTGAAACCATCATTTTATGTGAAGCGGCGGGCTATGACATCATCTTTATAGAAACCGTTGGTGTTGGACAAAGTGAAACGGTGGTACATTCCATGGTAGATTTTTTCTTGTTGTTGATGCTTTCTGGAGCGGGCGACGAATTACAAGGGATCAAGCGAGGGATTATGGAAATGGCTGATGGCATATTAATTACCAAAGCAGACCAGGGGAATGAGGTAGCAGCGAATCATGCAAAGCGCACCTATCAGAATGCACTGCATTTGTTTACGGCCAAAGAAAGCGGTTGGATACCGAAGGTAGCATGTATTTCAAGCATAGAAAAAACCGCATTGAATCACCCGATGACCTGGTGGAGGTCATATTTTGATCAGGTCACCCAATCCGGATATTTGAATCATAAACGAAAGGACCAGGATTTGCGATTTTTTGAAGAGAGCTTTCAGCAGCAACTCAGTCAATTCATGGCGAATAATGAACAGATTAATGCCGGATATAAGGACTTACAAACCCAAGTGCTCGACGGAAGATGTTCACCCTATGAAGCCGCCGATCGCTTATTACATTTAATTACAACAGCGCATGGAAACCTTTAAAATAACAGGCGAATACATTGAACTCATAGCCTTATTGAAAGCAACGGGAATTGCAGAAACGGGCGGACATGCCAAGTACTTGGTGGACGAAGGCGAAGTAACGCGCAACGGAGAAATCGAAACACGAAAGCGCGCGAAACTGATACCAGGGGATGTCATTCGAGTATTTGAATATGAAATAAGCGTTGCATGATCAAGTATAGCCTAATTTTATTGGTTGGGGTAATTATCCACATGGGAAGTGCTGTATATGGACAAAAGGAAAGTGAAAACACCTATGCCTGTATATTCATCCCAAATAACATCAGCGTAAGTTGCGATCACTACAATAAAGATTTCACCTTGGATGTACTGCTAACTGCTCCTTGTGTGATTAAAAATATGAAAGTACTCGATCGATGGGGAAGCGTATTGTTTTCAACAGATCAAGGGCCATGGACATGGTATGGCGGATTACAACCTGCGGGTATTTACCATGTAACCGTCAGCTACATTCGAGCCGAAAATCAAATTGAACCTGAATTAAAATCAATTACACAGGCGGTATATTTGATTAAGTGATTTTGAGAGTTGCCTAGTAAGGCAGTATATCATCCAATATGTTCAATTCCATTGCGTTAGGGGTATCGTAAAAATAAATCCCCTATGGAACTAGAACACATCAAAAACAGCATCCTTGAAATACGTGGCTTTGCTTCGCTGTGTACCTTCGCTAAAGCTTCGGATAAAGCTTCGCGAAAGCAAGAAAGAAAGTCATGCTAGACATGGACTTAGCAAAAGTATACGAGGTCGAAACACGGGTATTAAAACAAGCAGTAAGAAGAAATATAGATCGATTTCTTGCTTTCGCGTAGCTTCAGCGAAGCAAAGCCTGATGATTTCATGTTTGAACTCACACCAGAGGAATGGACCAACTTGAGGTCGCAAATTGCGACCTCAAGTTGGGGCGGTAAACGTTATCTTCCTTTCGCCTTCACAGAACAAGGCGTGGCAATGTTATCGAGTGTACTACATTCAGAGGTTGCCATTGATGTTAACATCTCCATCATGCGGGCATTCGTGATGATGCGTCAATGGGCTTTAACCCATCAAGAATTAAGCGCACGCCTAGATGCCTTAGAACAACAATACGGTCAGAAATTCTCCGACATTGAGCAGGTCTTGAACTTTCTAATTCAGAAAGATCAAAAGAAAACGCAGCAACAACAAAGAGATCGAATTGGATTTAAAAAATAGCGTGAATTTAGATGCGTTAATTTCCTTAAAGGAAACAAAGACCCTAGAGGCGTCAAAAAATCCGATCCCCTTTCGACGACTTGTAGAAATAAAATGTATTTTCGTATAAGCGCAATAAACCTGCTCCAATACACCCAATTTGGATGTATAAGCGAAGTTTTATAGCGTCTATAAACAAGTTAGCGCCAATACTATAAACAACAGAATATGAAGAAATCTATTTTAAACATCATGTTGCTTGTCACACTGACAAGTACAATTTACGGACAGACATTGAAAGATGAATGGGTGGTTTGTAACAACCAGGGTTGTAAATTACTCGACCCATACTTTAGTGATGGTGTGACAATGAAATGGGAAGGTTCTTGTGTAAATGGCAAAGCAAATGGCTTTGGAAAATTAACAAAGTATAAAAATGGAGAATACGAATCAACCTATGAAGGAGAATTTCAAAACGGAATTAGAGAAGGTAAGGGTAAGTTCGCCCACAAAGACGGATCTATTGCAACAGGTCAATTCATTAATGGTCAATTGATGGGATATGGTTCTAGAACTAGCGATGATGGAACAAAATATGAAGGCGAATTTGTAAATTATCGTCAACATGGTAAGGGTGTAATGACTTTTGCGAATGGCGCAAAGTTTGAAGGATTCTTTGTTTCAGATAGAATGTATACTGGAAAATATACAAATTTCGATGGCAAAATAACATATATCCAACAGTATTACCCTGTTGATAAAATCAATGAAAAATCAAGTGGCTACAAACCAGAAATAGGTGTAAGAGTTACGGAATATTTTGATGATAAATGGAATAGATGTAATCAAAAAGATGCATCTTATTACAGATTGGTAACATATGAATCAGACAATAAACCCAAAGGCATCGTTAAAGATTTTTATATAAGTGGCCAACTTCAATCTGAATTCACCGCTGTTTATCTTGACTATGATGATGAGGGAAAAAACTTTCACGAAGGGGAGGCAACCTGGTATTTTAAAAATGGAAAGATTGAGCAAAAAAGGTATTATTACAACAATAAGATTAACGGTAAAAATTCATTTTATTATGATAACGGACAGCTTGCACAAGAGGCAAATTATGATCACGGAGTATATGATGGATTGTATCAGCAGTGGTATAAAACAGGGAAACCAAAAATTACTGCTTATTACGAGCGAGGCAGTTTAGTAGAAAATAAATATATTGAGTATGATGAAAATGGTCTTGGTGCTCTAGTTTATAATGAAAACTTTAGAGCAAATGAAGAACACTGGGAGGCTAAAACAGAAGGAAGCTCTTCAAGTATAACAAATGATGACAATGTTTCACTTTATTTAAACAACGACAATACTACCTCTCGTTACAACTATATAACACTTGACCAAAACTCAAGTTATTCAATCGAGTCAATTATTCAAAAGAAATCTGGTAAAGGAATTGAGGGTTACGGAATAATTTTTGGCTTTAAAGATTGGAATAACTACTACCAATTTTTGATTTCTGAATATGGCTCTTATATAATATTAGGGCAATTTGAAGGAGTAAACATTAAAATATGTGAATGGACAAAGTCGAGCGCTATTAACGTAGGCAATCAGCGCAATCTATTAAAGGTAATGAAATTTGATGATGAATTTATTTTTTCTATAAACGGGGTGGTGGTTGAAAGACCTAAGTCAAAAGACCTAAGAGGCAACAACATTGGGATAATAGCAAGCGGCAGGGGTGAATATATTTTAGAGAATATAATTGTGAAGGAGTTTCTGACAGCGGAGGAACTAGAAAAGAAAGGGCCTAAAAATATTTCAAGTAATGCAAATGAATGGAAAGGGAATGGGTCAGGATTTTTCATTAATGAAAAAGGATATATTGCTACAAACTATCACGTTGTAAAGGAGGCAAGTGCTATTCAAGTTGAATACTTTCAAAAGGGCATTAAGAATACTTTTTCCGCTAAAGTTATTGTTACAGACAAACAAAATGATTTAGCTATTATCCAGATTAACGATCCAAAATTCAAATCTCTTCCGAGTATTCCTTATGTCTTTAGCTCAACGATTAAAGATGTAGGCTCTGAGGTTTTTGCTCTTGGATACCCAATGGCAGACGTGATGGGTGATGAAATAAAATTTACGGATGGCAAGATTAGCTCTAAGACAGGAATTGAAGGAGACATAACAGTATATCAAATATCTGTTCCAATTCAGCCTGGAAATAGTGGTGGCCCTCTTTTTGATATTAAAGGCAATCTTGTTGGCATTACATCTTCAGCTTTGAATAAAGAATATTTTAATTCTGAAAATGTAAACTATGCAATAAAAACATCCTATTTGAAAAACTTAATAGATGTAATGCCAGAACGCATTACACTACCGAACAACATTGAAATTTATAATAAGCCATTGACAGAAAAAATAAAACTATTATCAGACTTCATTCCAATAATAAGAGTTAAATAATAAATACTGGTGCTAACAGCGTGTAAGCAATATTGCATTGCCCCCGCACATGCGGGACAACACGCGGCAACATCGCCTACACGCAAACCGTTATGGTTAATTAATTTTAATTTATGGAAATAGAGGAATTCAAAAATTTTATAAATAATCCAACATCAACTAGAAAAGAATGGTTGAATGGAATTAATTTACTTTATACTGGTAATTCTCAAACTAACGTAAGAGAAACAAAAAGTAAAATAAATAAAATAATTAAATCAAATAAAAATGAGGAATTAGCACGCTGGGATTTTAGAAATTATAA
Source organism: Crocinitomicaceae bacterium (assembly GCA_044347515.1). GTDB lineage: Bacteria > Bacteroidota > Bacteroidia > Flavobacteriales_D > Crocinitomicaceae > UBA952. The sequence continues at coordinate 75,652 of JBIKUO010000009.1, forward strand.
TCATTGGAAAAATTGCGTTGAAGGTGATGTTATTAAATATAAGGAAAAATATTTAGAAGCACTTTTGAAAGTAAAAGAACCTATAAAATATATAATATTTTCAGAGGCACCTAAGCTCACTTGGAAAAGTAGTGAGAACCCATCGTCTGCATATTTATTTGGAAATAAACCGGTTTCTGGAAATTATAAAAGCGCTCCATTAAAAGCATTTAATTCTAATCAACCCATCATTAAAACCTTTGCTCAACATAGGGTGGCATTTATTGATTTAATGGATCTTCCTTTACCCATAGATGGCAATTTAAGAAAAGAATGGAATTATATATTCGAAATAGATGGAAATCCATTAAGTGTTTTTCTTCTTGAAAACGCAATTGAAAATTTTATACAAAAATCAAATTGCATTTCTAAAAAGAAGAATCTATATAAGATACAATTTGATTCCGATATTTACTTTGCTTTTATGATGCCGCCGAAAACGTCAATGGGAATTATCGAGCATTATTTTAAAAAAAATAAATCTATAAATATTACAATTGATGATGTAAATGTTTATTTGCCAAATGAGAGAATTATTCAGTGCAATAATATATATACAAAAATTTTCAAATCAGAATTAATACAGGAAATATTACCATTATACTCAAGAGTTGCCATGTCAGGATCAAATACCCCTAGTGATTTATTATTAAAGCATGCATTGAATATAATTATTTAACTAACCATAACAGCGTGTAAGCAATATCCCGAATCGTTCCTCTCGGGACATCGCCTACACGCAAACCCTTACCATCAAGCGAATGAAACATTTACATTAAAAATTATAAAATGAATAAAGACGAAATATTGACAGGACTTTACAACTATTTAATCGCAAATTTGCCTCCTGAAGCAATTAATCTAATTCTTCTCAATGACATAAGAGTAGAAAACTTTTTTGCTATTCATACAGGAGTTTATCTTGAGAGTTTATTAGCAGGAGGACATATAAACCAATATTCTTTCCAGCATACTATTTTATTGCAAAATCCACAAAGAGCTCACATAGACATTGCCTTTACTGATACTAACAATATTCAGACATATTTAGAATTAAAGCATTTTTCAATAACACAAAATCGTGGACAAGGACGGAGACTTTCATTTTACACAAGTAATTCTCGAGAAGGAAAAAAAGTTGGTATTGTTGGTGACTGTGAAAAGCTTGATACTTTAAGAAATAATGGATTTATTGGAAATAATATCAATTTCGTTTGTTGTGCTTTCGTTACAAATAAGCCAACACTGCAACAAATCAACGCAATGACAAATTCATTTCTAAATTATCCTGAATTAGTTGGATGGAATATTGTATACCCTGTACCATTAAATCAACAGCAACAAAATATTGGAATAATAACTCTTCAAAAATAAAAGACAAATGACAAACGCCAGCTGGTAACAGCATGCAAGCGCCATAGCCCTGCCGCGGGCGCAACACAGGGCTGCGTCGCCTGCACGCGAACCGTTAAGCGCATTTGGAAAAACTAGACCAAATTATTACCTTAGTTGAAATAAAAAAGAAATGGCTCAAGTTGATGTAATTAGAAATGGAATTATTGACAAACTGCTTGCAATATCAGATAAAGATTACTTGATGGCTTTGCTTCGTTTGGTTGATAATAGTGCAGTTGAAGATGAAAAAATCAAATTGACTAAAGAACAAAAGTTGATGCTCGAAATGAGTAAAGCTGACATTCAAAATGGTCGAACAATATCTCAAAATGATTTAGATAATAATGACCTTGAATGGCTAAAAGGAAAATAGTCTGGACTGAAACGGCTGCCAAGCAGCGTCGTGAGATTTTGAAATATTGGACAGAAAGGAATGAGAGCACAATTTATGCGAAGAAATTGATTGAAATAACCGCAAAGCATCTGAAAGTAATTTCAAAAAATCCTGAAGCCTTTAAAGAAACTGAAATTGATGATGTGCGAGAATCAGCAATGGGTCATTTCAGTTTGTATTATAAAATTACCCCTGATCAAATAATTGTTATGGCATTTTGGGATAATCGCCAGGATCTCAAGAAACTTTTGAAAGCCATTTCTTGATGTACACACCCTCTAACATCAAGCGCAATCCCGAATCGTTACTCTCGGGACATCACTTGCACGCCAACCGTTAGAGACAAGTATAAGTAACTTTATTATTTATAAGAAATAGAAAAAAATATATTTGATTCAATTTTCAAGAGGAGAAATAACACTAAGATTAATTTACCATTTTTTGGTGATGTTAATTTTGAGGAATTACATAATTCTGAATACAAGTATCTATTAATTAAGAAAGAATATGAGTAGAAATAACCCTAAGATTAATTTACCGATTTTCGGTGATGTTGACTTTGAGGAATTACATAATTCTGAATACAAGTATCTATTAATCAAGGAAGATTATAAGGCTGTTAATAATGAACAGACTCTAAAATTGTTTTTAAAACAGATCGATAAGAAAAGCATATTGAAAGTTTCAGAATTATTGGAAGGTTTAGAAATAATCCATCAAGAATGTCAACGTAATTATATTGCTGACTTTACAAACGAGGACCATATTGATTATATTACTAGGATATATAGTCAAGCTTTGACAGAGAGTGAATGCAATTCAATTAATCAAAAGCTCACACCTGAACAAAAACTTTTAGCAGCATTTATGGCTTCAGGTGTAATAATATACGAAAAGCAGGAGGGATTTGTTGTTGAACTTAAATATACTTTCGGGTATGAATTACAATTAACCTATAATGCTAATGAAAACCTAAAACTAGTATCATGTATAATGGAGCCAGGTTCATCAATAGGTATGAAGCAATTTAGGGATTTTGTTTCAAAGTTTGAAGAACATGATGTTAGTGAAACATGCAGTCGGTTTCTGCCTGATTGGTGGAATCATCCAGTTAAAAGTTATTATATTTATTTAATGATAAAAAGACTTAAATGTGTGGCTAGTATTTGAAGTACTTCAAGCCTATAACAACACCTACCCAAAAGGCGGGGTTTCGTGTTCCAAAGACAGTTTGGTGGTTAATCAAACATTAGTTTTTCAAATCAAGTTTTGTGGTAAAAGTCCCGCCCTTCGGGTAGCCGCAAACCGTTAGTGGCTATGCTAAAAATGACGACACTACTATACATACCGACACTTTTTGGCGTGAGCATTGAAGTTTATTTCATTCTCTTGGTTCTTGGCGTTCCGACTTTTTTTATTTGGCGTTGGTTTTTAAAAAAGTTAATAAAAGTTGACAAGACAAGAAAAATTGTAACGTGGACAGCAACACTGGTAGCGACACCATTAGTTTACATTGGTATCATAATGCTTTGGATTTTCAGTTTAAGTTATCACCCTACAAACGACTTTGACAAAGAAAAATGGTTTGCCGACAAGGAGACACGTTACGAACTTTCTGAAGACATAATTGAAAGTGAAATGCTAATCGGAAAGACAAAATCTCAAGTTCGACAAATTTTGGGTGACGAAAACAACACCGACCAAAGCGACCATTGGAGTTATTATCTTGGGTTCAGGCCTGGCTTAGCAAACATTGACCCTGACGTATTAGACATTGAATTCAAGGACGGAAAAGTTTTAAGAGTAGGACAACATGAAACATAGCAATAAGAAAAGGCACAGCCTATGACACCTGCAAGAAATTGGGGGCTTTAGCGCTTATATGAAGCATTCCCGGCGAGGTGAGATAAGTCGTGCTTCAAATTTAACTACCTTCGGGTAGCTGCCAACCATTAGCGTAAACCAAAAAAAAACACGTATAATTGATAACAATCTTAAAAAATGGATAGAAGACAGTTTATAAAACAATCAACGTTACTCTCCATAGGTGGACTTTTAATCCCTTCAACATTACTCGCTGCTTGCCGAAAAGAAACCTTTTTTGAAGACGTAACTTATGACGGGAAAGTTATAATCATTGGTGCGGGTGCTGCAGGTTTATATGCTGCATATATGTTAAAGTCAAAAGGAATAGATTTTCAACTATTGGAAGCCTCTTCGACCTATGGTGGAAGACTTGGTAAGCTGACCGGTTTTGCCAATTTTCCAATTGACACTGGGGCACAATGGCTACATGGTGAAAACAGTGTGTTAGGCGATTTAATCAAAAAGTCAAAAACTAAAATCACGCTCGATGATAGTGAAACCAAATTTTGGTTCAATAATCAACTCATAGATGCATTACCACAAAACACCAATATATTTGAAGGTGAAGAATTACCCGATATTTCCTATGAAGCGTATGCTTTGCAAAATGGATTAGGTAATGAATATAAATACATTATTGAAAACATTGCTGGAGACCAAGGTGCAGCAGCTTCTCGCCTCTCTGTGTATGGGAATAATAAAGACGAAGAAAATTGGGCTTCTGGAGATGATGATTTTAAATTTGAAGAAACCTACTTTGATTTAATTGATAAGCAAATAGCAAGTCAAGTAAAGGATCAAATCCTAGTAAACACCATTATTACGAAAATTGATTACTCACAATCAGAAATCATATTAACCGATAGTAATAATAACACATTCAATGCAAATAAAGTAATTATTACCGTTCCCATTTCCATACTTAAATCAGGTGATATTCAATTTATTCCTGCGCTTCCCATTGAAAAAACATCAGCTTTCTCAAAAATAGGAATGGATGCAGGGATGAAAGTGTTTCTAAAATTTAGCAATAGGTTTTTTGATCAAAATATCATTGGTGGGGCAGTTTGTGCTGCTTATGCCGATGACAGCATAGGTAAAGCACAAAACGATAACATATTGCTTGCATTTATCATGGGTGAACAAGCCGAATATTTAACAGCATTAGGAAGTGACGCAGCGATAACCACCGCATTAATACAAGAATTAGACATCATGTATAATGGACAAGCATCAGCATCTTTTATCGCGTCACATGTTGAAAACTGGACAACCAATCCTTACATAAAAGGAGCATACTCTTATAGCACCATAGGCATGGGAGACGCCCGGAAAATTGCGAGTCAAGCACTAAGTGAAAAACTATATTTTGCGGGTGAAGCAATGAATACCAATGGGCATCATCAAACGGTTCATGGTGCCGTAGAAACAGGTTATAGGGAAGTAATCAATATACTAACGGATATCAAAAAATGAAGTCAATCATTTTTTCAAGTGTATTACTATTGCACATTGGCTTCGCAATAGCTCAAGAAATTAAACTGGATGCATCGTATGAATATTTGTATTCAGGCCAATGGGATAAGGCAATTCAAACCTACAATGTGAGCCGTCCTTTCCTGACAGAAAAGCAGCCTCTGCTAATGAATGGATTAAACACATCCATTTCTTATGTTTTCAAAAATGAGAACCATCTTAAACATGGAATAAACTTAAGCTACGCTTATTTCCAGAGTTCTGCAGAAAATGAAAATTTCAACAATATACTCCAGCTCCATTTTATAAATCTAGGATACATTTTACATTACGAAAACAAAGAAAAATCGAAAGGCTTATATTCTGACTTGATAATTTCCGCAACATCAAGCGGACTTTTTAGAAGGATAAATGAAAACCCTTTTGTGTATGACGAAACTACTTCAAGAGCATTTGGTATTGGTGGCGACATCTGTTTAAAAGCTGGGTATTGTTTAACATTGAAAAACAATTATTTTTTATCACCTTTTATATCAATTGCATACACACCTTACCTATACTCACCGAACAGCGAAGCAGTAATTAATCAAACAAAAGAGCTTACCAGTAAAAATTGGACGGGAATATTAACAACACAAATAGGCTTGACATTTCATTTAAAACCTCAGCAAAATGACTGAACGTAAAAGAACCGCCGCTAACACCAGGTTGTCAACATTGGCGAAGATCCTATTACTTTGTCTATGTGTAGCGTCTTGCCAGGATGGCGATAACCAATCCACCTTACATATTGGAAAAGGAAAAGATGGAACCGTTTCATTAAACATACTTGACGCTAAAGGAATTACTAAAATTGAATTCACTTCTAAGGGAGATTACCAATCCGTTACCGTTACAGCATTAGAACTAGCACCATATAAGAAAATTGATTACGGATTTAATGGCAAAGGAGAAGGAACGTTACAAGTAATTGTCTATTCAGCGTTTGATACCATTCGATCTGCTCATTATGTTGAAGGAGGCTATCATGTCAACCTAGCATGCGACGCTACACACATTAAAACACTTGAGCATAGCGATTATTAATTTTACTACCCGAGGTAATCATGCAACCCGTTAAATTCACCTCAAAAAAATCAGTAAACAAAAAACAGTTTATCAACAACCCAAACCATATTCATTCCCTATGAAAACACTACTCACTTTAATCCTTGGACTTTTTTGTACCATTTCCGCATTTGCAGACTGTGCAGGTAACGGACTTTGGGTGTTCCCAAAGAATAAAACAATTAACCAAAACTCAATTTTTGTCCTGACGGGATACGCGGAAAGTCAACATGTTATCTTCGCACTAAACAAAAAACACCCCGTTTATTTAAAAAGTGGGCGTCATAAAATCAAGTTACAGGTAAGCGAAATCTGTATTGGACAATTCTATTTAACGCAAGCCATTTTGAAACCAGAAGCACCGCTAGAAGCAGGACTAGAGTACACCTTATGTATTGACAAGCTACCGGAATATGAGCACTTAGATCGATACAACAGCAAGACAGAATCCTACGAACCTATTTCTTACACAGTGAGCAAGGTTATAGATTTAGACAAACCAGAGTTATTGACACCAGCGAAGGAACTTAAGAAAACCATTCATTACTATGGCTGTGGTCCAGCAAAGTACGTAGTGTTTAGTAATCCAGCCAGAGACAGCTCAGAAATCATTATTAAAACCACTGTAAAAAATCTAAAAACCAATGTAGAAACCACCTACTACGTCGAACCCAATCAGGAGGTAATCAATGTTGGTCATGGCATGTGTTCGGGTGCATTTACCTATCATAAAGAAGATGAACATTATGAAATCGAGTTTTCGTATATGGACAGTTCGGGTAACCTCACCCCATGGACTGGTGAACGCATACAATTCACCAAGCCAACTGCCGAAAATTCTGTTAAAGACCATTAAACATTTGAGATTATCTAAGAATTTCAAATCCCAAGCTTTACTTGGTTTGTTCGTTTGATGATTCCTTGAGCTACCCTGCTAAAAAAAGAAAGCGTAATTTTGAAATGAAATTTAGCACCCATGGATTCCTCCTCCCCTATTCGAATTAACAAATACCTCAGTGAAATCGGGTTTTGCTCCCGTCGTGCGGCCGATAAGTTAATCGAGGAAGGTCGTGTAAAAATCAACGGAAAGGTACCCGAAATGGGAACTAAAGTAAACCCCGGGGATGTGGTGACCGTAGACAACAAACCTACCCAAGCACCAAGTGATGATTTTATTTACATCGCGTTCAATAAACCCATTGGGATCGTCTGTACTACCGATCAATACCGTGAACGAGACAACATCATTGATTTTATCAATCACCCGAAACGTATTTTCCCCATTGGTCGCCTCGATAAACCAAGCGAAGGGCTGATTTTTCTGACCAACGACGGAGATATCGTCAATAAAATTCTTCGCGCGCGTAATCACCACGAAAAAGAATACGTGGTTACCGTAAATCGACCGATTAATGCGGAGTTCATTCAACAGATGAGCAACGGAATTCCAATTCTAGATACCGTGACAAGAAAGTGTAAGGTTGAACTCGTAGATCGTTATACCTTTAAGATCATTCTAACCCAAGGATTAAACCGCCAAATTCGTCGCATGTGTGAATATCTTGACTATCGGGTAACCAAATTGAAACGGGTCCGAATTATGAACATTCACTTAGATGTGCCTATCGGACAATGGCGCTATTTAACTACGGATGAAATTGCAGAAATCCACTCCATGGTATCCGACAGTGCGAAGTCAATCGATTAATTAACCTTATATTCTACGTCAGTTACCCCAAACTTACCTTCCATAAGATCATTATAGATGTGGAGCATAAGGAAATAATCATCCTTCACCCAATCGTTTGATCCCGTTCCGTTATAGGGATAGTTATTTAGGTAATTTTGAAACAGTTCACACGCATCTTTTGCTTGTGCTTCCGAAAACATATAAAAACAAGTGCTTCATAATTCAAATTATTGTGAGAAAGTTAGGTATTTATGAGTTAGGTCAGTTAAAATCCCCTGCGGTTTATGTACCTTGCGCTCTTAATTTTACGGTTAATGAACCAACAGCACCAAGGCCTAACTACCGCAGCAGCACAAAAAAAACTGCTCGAAATCGGATATAATGAACTTCCGGCAACCAAGGCTAAAAACCTGTGGGCTATCACCCTTGAAATCATTAAGGAACCTTTATTTATTTTACTGCTCGGATGCGGTACGCTGTATGTGCTACTTGGGGAATATAGCGAAGGAATCATTTTATTATGTTGGGTCTTTGTAATCATAATCATCACCTTAATTCAACAGCGCAAAACTGAAAAATCACTGGAAGCGCTTCGAAAATTATCCTCGCCCATGGCTCTTGTGATCCGTAACGGAGAACCTACGCGGATTTTTGGGAGAGAAATTGTACCCGAGGACCTCATCGTATTGCATGAAGGAGACAGAGTACCCGCTGACGCCATATTATTGGAGAGCAATCACCTCGTAATTGATGAGTCCCTGCTTACTGGAGAATCAGTGCCTGCTATCAAATCGCTTGATTTAGAACAGCGCGAGTTATTCAGTGGAACCTTGGTTGTTCAAGGATCTGGTCTTGCCCAGGTAAGCGCAACCGGAATAAATACCCAATTTGGAAAAATCGGTAAATCGCTTGAGTCGATAGAAAAAAACAAAACCAGGCTTCAAGTCGAGGTGAAACTATTAATTCGCAACCTCTTTATTCTTGGTGGATTTATCAGTATTGGGGTGATTGCTGCCTTTTATGTTACCCGCGGGAATTTTCTAGAAGCCTTATTGAATGGGTTAGCTGCGGCGATGGCTCTTTTGCCAGAGGAATTCCCTGTAGTATTCACCATATTCATGGCCCTTGGCGCATGGCGTCTCACAAAAAACAACATCCTTACCCGAACACCTAGCGCGATTGAAACCTTGGGGTCTGCTACCGTTTTATGCAGCGATAAGACTGGAACTATCACACAAAACAAAATGGAAATTGCGGCTTTATTCGTGCAGGATAAGGTCATTGACAAAGCACAATTCACGGAAAACAGCGCGCATCTGCAAACACTACTAGAAACCTTAGCGAACGCTTCAGAACCAGAACCTATTGATCCCATGGAGCGGGCGATTCATTCCTTAACCAAGCAAATAAATACAGAAACCCATGAATTTGAATTGGTTGCTAGCTACCCCTTGAGCAAGGCATGTTTCGCCATGACACGCCTATTAAAAAATAAGCAAACGGATGTAAGTACGGCTTTTTGTAAAGGTGCCCCTGAAGCAATATTTGAACTGTGTAAGTTATCTCCAACGGAACGTGCAGCGCAGTTAACTCATGTGCAGTTACTCGCCTCACGGGGATACCGCGTATTGGGTGCAGCCTCTTGTTCAACAAGTATCCAGCCTAAAAATCAAGCCGAATTCGCCTTTGAATTTAGGGGATTAGTTGCCTTTGAAGATCCAATCCGACCGGAAGTACCGGGCGCGATTGCCGACTGTATCGCCGCAGGAATTCAAGTAATTATGATTACGGGGGATTACCCTGAAACGGCGAAATCGATCGCCACACAGATTGGATTATCACATAACGACCAAGTAATTACGGGAACAGAATTAAAAACGCTTTCGATTGAAGCCTTGCGAGAAAAAATCAAAGAAATTCAAGTATTCGCCAGAATCATCCCAGAACAAAAACTTCAACTGATTCAAGCACTCAAAGCGAATGGAGAGATTGTGGCGATGACCGGCGATGGCGTAAACGATGCACCGGCATTAAAAGCTGCAGACATTGGCATTGCCATGGGAAAGAAAGGAACCGACGTTGCCCGTGAATCTTCAGCACTCGTATTGTTAGATGACAATTTTGCATCCATTGTATCCGCCATTCGCTCGGGAAGACGAATCCTGGACAACCTTCAAAAAGCGATGTTTTACATCATTGCCATTCATATTCCTATTATTGGCTTGGTACTACTTCCTTCCTTTATTTCGGCGCTTCCCATATTACTTATGCCGCTGCACATTGTATTCATGGAATTAATTATTGATCCCGTGTGTTCTATTGCGTTCGAATCGGAGCGTGAAGAAAAAGGGATCATGCATCGTCCCCCTCGTGACCTTAATAGCCGTTTCTTTGGTTTTAATAAAATCCTTTTTAGCTTGTTCGTAGGGATTATGCTCCTTGCTGTGGTTTTCCTTGTTTACTTTAGCTCCATTGACGAGGGACATACGCCGGGCGAGGTCAGGGCGATTGCCTTTTCTACCCTAATTATTGGGAACGTATTTTTGATTTTATCCACGCTATCAAATACTCGAAGCTTTATTGCCGTATTGAGAGAGAAAAATATCGCCATGCTTATCATTATTCCTTCGGCGATTATTGTACTTTACCTCACCTTAACCATCCCGTTTTTACAGCGGATTTTTAATTTTGAATTTCCTGGTTTTCAGCATTTAGTACCTGCTTTGCTTGGAGCCTTGGGATTGTTATTGTGCCTTGAAGGGATTAAGCTCGTAAAAAACCGAATAAAACGAAGTCGCAATTAAGCGTTAAATTCACGGTAATAAAGAACATGATTACCTGGTGTGGATATTTCAACCTGGCGAACCATACATTGTGCCAGTTGGTTTGCTCGTATGCTATGATAGTTGCCACCGAAGGTAAAGAAATCAAATACAGGCGTTAGGATTTGTCCAATTTTCTCCGCTGGTCTGGATTCATTCCGAGCACCAATCAACATGGACGGACGATAAATAAGGCAGGTTTCGAACCCTAAGGATTGTATTCCTTCTTCGGTTTCTCCTTTAATTTTAAGATAAAAATTGGAAGACTTGGCGTTTGCTCCAACCGAAGAAATCAGATGAATCTGCTGACATCCTAGTTGTTTCGCACGGCGCGCGACTTCCATGGTGATGCCATAGTCGATGGCTTTATATTGAACCAAATCCGGCGTTTTTTTACGGGTGGTCCCAATGCAGCAACAGAGCACATCAACCGAAGTTAAGGCATCCAATGCGGTCCAATCAGAAAAATCGGTTACTACTTGAGTCAATTTACTGTGGGTAATGGCTAAAGGTTTTCTAACCAATACCGTTACGTTCCCTACCCAATCACTTTTAAGCAATTCACTCAAGACATTTGAACCTACTAATCCAGTAGCCCCAAGCAGTAAAACCTGTTTTTTATTCATAGGGAATAAAAATAGCCGAAAAAGATAAATCAATGCCACTTGTAAAATTTACAACGTAGCGCAAGGAGTATGCAAAATTCGATTTCAATGATTTGATGTAACATTCAATCTTTGTTTAAAGCAGGAATATGAATTTAGCCAAGCGTGAGGATAAGCTTAGGGTTATAGAGATTTTTAAAGAATCTTATATTGCAAATCCACATGTACGATTTTTACTTGGTGACCGAATGTTAGCATTGCGAATGCAACTCCTTGCCAGTTATGTATTTGACATTGCTTTCAAAAGGAATGGCGTTTATTTATCTACGGATCGCGAAGGAGTCGTTGTTATGTTTCCAATGGATAAAATCAAATTAAGTTTTGGTGAAAAACTCAAACAACTATCCATGGTAATTTTAGCTTTTAATCTGTCAAGGATTTTACGAATTAAGCAGATTGAATCAGAAATACAACAGGTTAGAAGTGGGAAGGCAAACGATTACTATGTTTGGTTTTATGGTGTCTCAAACAAAGGTCGCCATCAAAATACGGCAAGAGAACTAATGCACGCCATGTTTCAAATGGCTCAAACACTTGAAATCGAATTAATTGCAGAAACAAGTATTGCTAGAAATAAAATAATTTATGAACGATATGGGTTCGAAACGTATAAGGTTCATCACTACGAATTTCCCGTTTACTTTATGCGCAGAGCACACACAACCCAAAAAGTAAATTAAACTTACTTTAAATGGAACGAACCATCCTCATTTATTTGCCAAAGCACTTCCGGAAAATCCATGGCGCACAAGCGTTTTATTTCGGCCAGTACCTGTTTATTTGGATCTAAAGTTGGTCCACCCTCCCCGAGTTGTTGAATGGAAACCACCTCGCCTTTAATGAAATCGCCTGTGTGCTTATTGATATATAATTTATAAATCGGTGCAATCCCACTCACCCCAGATAAACTGAAGCGACCATAAGTAGCAAAATTCCCCATGGAATAGGTGATGAATTTCCCTTTATAGCAATCAATTGCGCGTGTCACGTGTGGACCATGTCCCAACACGATATCTGCTCCGTTATCAACCATCAGGTGCGCAAACTCATAAACGTTCCCCCTATTTTCACCAACAAACTCTTCGGTTTTACGGGTGACATTCGTGCGGGTACGACCCTCTGCTCCCCCATGAAAGGAAACAATCACTAAGTCACTAATTTTCTTAAGTTCAGCGAGTACTTCTAATGCTTTTTTGTAATCGTTCAACTTCAAGCAACCCGAGTTCGGTGCAAATGCGGTCATTCCAATGACCTTACCATTTACGTGTATGGTATCCCAAGGACAGGTTTCTAAGCCTGCGTATTTAATACCTTTTGCTTTGAGAACCCGTTGGGTATTGGTCCGACCAGCATTACCAAAATCCCCCATGTGGTTGTTGGCTAAGGACAACAAATCAAAACCGGAATCTTGTAGGTAATCTACCAGGTAATCTGGTTGACGAAAGGCATAGCATTTAGAGGGGTCGCTGCATTGTTTTACGTCACCTCCTTCATTGAGGACTGTTCCTTCCAAGTTACCGAAGGTTAGGTCTGCATTGCGTAGGATATCACGAACGGGTTCAAGAATATTTCCTTTATTGGGCGGAAGATAGGCCCCACTGGGGTAATTCGTTCCCAGCATGATGTCACCCACAGCAATTAAGGTAAGGATTGAATCTTCTGGATTAGGGTTAAGACTAACATCTTTCTTCTCTTCATGCTTCGCATGCTCCTGGCCGCTAGATGAACAAAATACAAGAGGCATTGAAATTGCCAAGACCCCAAGGGCTACATAAAAATTCTTCATTGAAAACATTTATACGAAGGTCTTAAATAAAATTTAGTTGGCAAGAATAATCCTGACATTTGAAAAAACAGTGGTACTTTCGATGAAAATTAAACATTCATGGTTACGCTAGAAAACTACTTAGACAGTCACTACATACACCGAAGCAATTGGCTTCGTGCCGCAGTTTTAGGAGCGAACGACGGCATCATATCTATTTCCAGTTTAGCTGTTGGTGTAGCCACAGCAAGTCACACGAACGACCCGGTAATCTTAGCTACGGTGGCAGGATTAGCAGCCGGCGCATTATCGATGGCCGCTGGTGAATATGTTTCTGTGAGTTCACAAACCGATACAGAAAAAGCCGACATTGAACGAGAAAAAGAGGAATTGCGGACCATGCCTGAAGCAGAATTGAATATTCTTGCAGCCATATACGAGCAACGTGGTTTAAAAAAAGAAACAGCCATGCAAGTCGCTGTAGAATTAACAGAAAAAGATGCCTTAGCTGCACACATACGGGATGAACTAGGAATCACTGAAATAAGTCAAGCCAAACCCATTCAAGCAGCTATTGCCTCCGGAAGTGCCTTTACTGCGGGGGGAGTTCTTCCACTCCTTGTGACCTTGTTTGCCCCAATTGAATACATGCCTTATTTCCTCTATGGATCGACCATCTTATTCTTAATTCTATTAGGATATTTATCAGCAAAAACAGGCGGATCACCGATTGGAAAGGCCATATTACGGATCACCATTGGTGGCACCTTGGCTATGGGAATCTCCGCTGGAGTTGGGTATTTATTTGGGGTGAATGTGTAGGGATTCCGAGTGCTTTTTTAATGTCTATAAACAAAGCAAATACAAACATCACAATGTTATTTTTTTATAATATTCGATCAATACTATAAATATTATTAATTAAATTAGGTGTTGAATTTTGGTCTGATTTTAAATCGTATTCAATGAAAAAACTCAATTCAATCCGATGCTTTAACGGAATAATTCTTGCCGCAATGTTTTTTGTATCCAGTTGCACACAGTACATTAAACTTCTCCCAAATCAAAATATAGAAGATTACAAAGGGTTAACTTCTGAATCTTGGAGCTTTCGAGATTACCACAATTACATCATTATTCACCATGGTGATCAAATTTTTGAGCTATCAAACCTAAGCTATAACCAATCAAATACAACACTCACCGGGAAAATCAATCCTACCATTACAAACCCCCTATTGTATTATAATTTGGCCAAAAGCCACCCTGAAAACATAAATCCGCTAAGTAAAGGCGATCCATCATCGCTTGCCGAGCAAATTCATTTTTTTGTAAATAAGGGTCAAGTAAAAGAAGATGGAACCTTTGAATTTTCAATAAACGACATCTCGAAAATTGATGAAACCATACATGAGTCAAAGTCCAACATTGGGCCTGTTGGTATTGTAGCGATTGTTACCGCTTCCGCGGTAACAGTAGGTATAATTGCTATTGCTGTAGCATGTGGCTGTCCTCACGTTTACATCAATGATGGCGAACAACTTAAATGGGAACAGACCTTATTTACAGGTGCAAAAGCACCTCAGCTTGCACGGTCAGATTTAAAGGCAATTAAAGATTATTTTCCCACGCAAGAAACATTAACCCTTACCTTGAAAAATGATGAAGAAGAGCAACAGTTTATAGATAAGCTATCATTAAAGGTTGTTGAACATCCAGCAGACGTTAACCTTGCCATAGAAAACAACAACCTGTATGCCTACCATAAGGCAACTTCCCCAATTGCTGTTACCGACCAAGACGGAAAGAATCAAAGCCAAGCTACAGCCAATAAAGATGGGGTTTCTTATGATTTCAAACCGGAAAAATTAACAGATTTGAGCGCATTACATGTTACGTTTAAACCAGAATCTGTAGGGGATTCACGCCTGATTTTACACGTAAAAAACACCAAATGGTCTGGATATTTATACAACGAATTCAATAAACTATTTGGATCTGAACATGCAAAATGGGTAGAAAAGAATAAAGATAAAAGTAAAGAGGAAAGGGAAGCTTGGATGAATCAAGAAGGAATTAAACTCTTGGTTGAAATTAAACGAAACAAGGTGTGGGAACCCCTTTCGGAAATTAATTTAATTGGAGATGTCTCTTATGAGTCACTTGCAGTGCCAATTAACGTTGAATCGTTAGAAAACCTTGAAATTCGGTTGAGATCCGGATTCCATTTTTGGGAGGTAGATTACCTTGGATTAGCTCATGAGACCGAACATATAGCTGTTAAAATTCACGATTTAACCCCGACCATTGCAACAAACTCCCAAGGTGAATCTCAGTTAGATAAGCTCCAAGGAACCGACGAGAAGTACCTCATTAGCACACCTGACAACGCCTCAACCGTGGTTACTTTCGATAACATTCCTTTGCCCAACCAAGGTAAACGCAGTTTATTTTTAGAAGCCAATGGGTATTATTTGATTCAAAAACAATATACAGGTAAACCGAATTATAAACGACTGTCTAAGTTTAAAAAACCGGGAGAATTGTCTAGATTTTCGAAAGAACAGTATATCGAATTTCAAAAGAAATTTTCTTTCCAATAGGATGGGGATTCGATATAAACCTGAACCCGATCTTTTTTATAAAACCGTTACCGAACGGGTTGATGCTTATTTTAACAACAATCAACGTTCCCGACAAGCCAACGCCTTGTTTTACCTAAAGACTATACTCTTAATTTCAAGCTATTCGCTTTGTTATTATGCCATATTCACCTGTTCAAAAGCTAGTTTAGCTATCCTCGCGATGATTTGCATGGGGCCTTTGGCTATATTGATCGGAATTAACGTGGCTCATGATGCAGCGCACCAAGCCATATCTTCAAAAAAATGGATAAATCGAAGTTTCCTTTATCTCTTCGATGCCTTAGGAGCAAACTCATACATGTGGAGAAATCGTCATGTATTTTCTCATCATTCATTCCCTAACATCCTAAACGAAGATGCAGACTTAAAACAACATCCCTTAGTGCGTATATTCCCAAGCGATGTACTCCGTAAAATCCACAAATATCAATTTATTTATGCACCCTTTCTCTATTTACTGTATACCATAAACTGGTTGTATTTTCGAGATTTTAAAGACTTTCGAGCAGAGAAAATTGGTTCCCTAGAAAACCAACGACACAATGCAAAAGAATGGATTAAACTCTTTTTGTTCAAAGCCATTTACATTACCATTATAATCGTTTTACCCGCTTGGTATTCCCCGCTCAGTTTACCATCCTTTATCCTTGGATTTTTTTGCATGAATTTTGCCGCAAGCATTACGATTACACTTGCCCTTATCCCGTCTCACGTCGCTGAATACTCTCGATTTCCGCTACCGGATAAAAATGGCTTAATGCCCTATTCATGGTCACATCATCAGGTACTCACCGTAATTGACTTTGCCACGAAAAACCCCCTATTAAATTTGCTTTTTGGCGGATTTAATCACCATGTAACGCACCATTTATTCCCCTCTATTTGTCACATTCATTATCCTAAACTTACCCCGATTATTGCTCAAACCTGTCAAGAATTCGGCTTAGATTACCGACACGAGTCGAGCTTTTTGAATGCATATTTCGCACATTATCGCCTGTTAAAAAACAACGGAACACCTCTTTCATTAACCGATTTATAATGTTTTACATCTTTTTCGTTCCACTTGCTGCCATCACATGTATTTTATTTTTCCATTATTTACCATGGCTGTTTGGACCTCAAGTGAACCGCTTAGTAATCCCCGAAAGACAAACCTCAAAAAATACTAAAAAAGAGTACTTACTTAGCGCCCTTAACCTGCTTGTGTTTACTGGTTTTGGAGGTTTATTGGATTATTTAAAATCAGCAGAACTTACTAAATTCTACATCGAAATTGAATTTACTTGGAGTAGCTTGCTCTATTTACCTGCCAGTTTATTTATTTCGCTCTTTATCCATGACCTCTTTTTTTACCTCTCGCACCGGTTTTTACACCTACCCTTTATGCATAAGTACGTACACGTACATCACCATCAATCGCACACCGTCAATGCCTGGGCCACCTTTTCTTTTCATCCCATTGAAGGGTGTATTCAAATTTCAATTGTTTGCTGGCTTCCACTAATTCTACCAATCCATCCTGTAATACATGGACTGTTTACACTTTTTATGTTATTCATGTCTGTTTATGGGCATTCAGGATATGAACTACGCGCCAAAAAAGCGCCTATTTTCAATGCCTTTAATACCTCATTCCACCATGCTCAACATCACCAATATGGGAATTATAATTTTGGGATTTACTTAAATTTTTGGG
>JBIKUO010000033.1:0-28692 GCA_044347515.1 Crocinitomicaceae bacterium
TTTGCATTCCCGTTAAGTTATTCGCGAACAAGGTCACTCCATAGTTCACCGAAGTAATAGGCGCTGTGTAGTTATTATTTGTAGGAATCACACTCCAGTATCCATCCGCAGAGTAGTTCTGGATCAAGGATCCCGATGCGGTTAAAGGCAATCCGTTGTATAATGGAACTCCTCCTTGCAGTGGTGCGCCAGTCATATACTCTACCGTTAAGTGCTGATCTACGCCTGGACCTGAACCAAAGCTAAAGTCTGCATAACGGTTGTATACTGCTGTTCCTACAGGGAATAATCCTGCTGTTCCTGCACTTGCTGTATTCGCGAAGTAACGCTTGAATGGACCAACAATAGTACCTGAATTGTACGTTAAACTTCCTGGTGCTGCACTGCTCGTTCCTAGAGTAAGTAAGTTTGCACTCGTAGTAAATACATTCCCTTGATTCATCGTGAGCGTATTTGTTACTAACACCGGTTGTTGCAAGGTTAAGGTTGCACCAGCAGATTTATTAACACGCATGTCAAACAGCTGGGTATTTCCCGATCCACTAACAATTGAATTACTGCTTCCTGTGAAATTAACTACTCCCGTTGAAGCGATAATAGTTCCATTATTTACCAAGTTTTGAGCAATATTGATGCTGTCATTTGAAAGGTTCCAAGTAATACCTGGCCCTACATACACATCCTCTGAATTACTAATCGTGGATAAGGTAGGATTGTTTGTACCTACACACATTCCTGCATTTGCAATACTCACAGTAAATACTTCATTATTGATGGCAGGTTGCACTGCACCAGACATTCTAATGTAATGACCAGCCGCTTGTTTTTGGTACCAGTTCGTTGAGGTAGACCAGTCAGTTCCGGTTAAACCACACCATAATAAATCTCCTGTTCCAA
The DNA here is from genome assembly GCA_044347515.1 of Crocinitomicaceae bacterium. Classification (GTDB taxonomy): domain Bacteria; phylum Bacteroidota; class Bacteroidia; order Flavobacteriales_D; family Crocinitomicaceae; genus UBA952. The sequence goes on from JBIKUO010000033.1 coordinate 898, forward strand.
TTAAGCCTGAAATTGAAGCATCAATAGGCTGATTGAATTTAACCACCATAGTGTCAATACCCACGCAACCGTTAGCTTGGTTTGTTATCTGCCATTGAAGTACATAGGTACCGCCATAAGCTCCAGTAAACTGATCGTTAGCTGCTGTTCCAGCAAGGGAGAATAAGCCTGGATTACCACCATTATTCGTTGCACTAAGTACTGACCATTGACCAGCCTGTCCAGCTGCTAACGCATTACCGCCAACATTCACCGTATTTTTACCACATGTTGATGCATCGACGATACTTGTTCCAGCATTGGTAGAAGGACCTGGATTTACTGTTACAGTAACAGGAGTTCTTGTCGCACTAACACATGGTCCATTTACACCTTCCATATAATAAGTAACCGTGTTATTCAATGATGGTGTCGTATATGCTTGTGCTTGACCAATTGAAGCACCACCGTTTGGTACCGTATACCAATTTGCATTTGCAGAGGCATTTAATGTAGCGGTTTGACCCGTACAAATGGACGCTGCGTTCGCACTTGGTGCTGCTGGTAAGGCATTAACCGTTACAGTTACCGGAGTTAATGAAGAAACACATCCTGTTCCAGACCATGTAATTTTGGCAATACCATCACCTAATCTTCCTGTCATATTTCCTCCTGCAGGGTTTGGCATGGAAGCGTTACCTGCAGTAACCTGAGTTACTGATAAGGCAGGTGCTACGTAGCCTGAACCACCACCACCACCGCCACCGGCGTGACCTCCAGCACCACCGCCATACCAGCCGCCGCCGCCGCCGCCGCCTTGGATACAGTCACCCGTAGATGTTGAAGAGGTTGCACCAACTCCAAAACTTGCTCCAATTGCTGCTGATTGGCTAGTACCGCCCGCATTCTGAGTTCCGCCTGATCCAGCAGGACGATATCCGCAATCATTTGCACTACATGTACCTGAAATCCCAGTAGTTCCACCACCTGCACCGCCATTACCTTGGTATTGACAGACACAAGTTCCTCCGGTAGCTCCACCGCCACCACCAGCAACAACTAGCACCGAGTTTTGATTTCCTGATAAACTAGCAAGAACACCACCCGCCGTTGCGATGTGCGTAGCTCCACCTCCGGTATAACCAGGGTCTCCACCGTTCGGATTTCCTGCGCCACCGCCATTGTAAGCGGTAGAACTGGATGATTTAAATCCTGCTTGCCCTACACCTATGTAGATCGTTTGTCCAGCGGTTAGCGTAACATTTCCTTTAGAGTAACCTCCCGCTCCACCTTGACCATAGCAGTTTGCACCGCCACCACCTTGGGCACCCCATACTTCTAAAGTATAGGTACCAGCAACAGGGGCTGTGAATGTCTGAATACCACCCGTATAATTGAACGTTTGTGTACCTCCTTGTGGTGTAGCGGATTGCACATAATACGTTGTAGTGGCATTTATATTCGGTGTAGAATAAGATGCGTTTGTTCCTAGAGCACCGGTACCGTTAGCATTGGCATACCACGCATATCCACTTGGGCTACCGCTAGCTGTTAGCGTAGTATTTGCTGAACCGTTGGCACAAAGCGTTGTGTTACCCGCAACAACAGGAGCCGCAATAGCATTAACCGTAATAGCTACTGGAGTTAAAGCTGAAGTACAAAGAGCCGCGCCACCTGAACCGGTAATAGTAACCACACCCATTCCATTGTTTACGGTTTCTGAAACGAAGGTTCCTGTAAAGAAACAACCACCGCCTCCACCTGCACCTACTCGACAAGCTCCACCGCCACCACCAGAATAACCTCCACCGCCTCCACCGACAGCTTCGTAATTGGTACACATTCCTGCACCACCTCCACCACCGAAGCCGCCATTGGTACTTGAATTCCAGTTTCCACAATACGTTTGATTTACACCACCAAGTCCACCAGAGTTGAACATTTGTCCACCGCCTCCACCGTAAGAACCAACGGTACCATTGCTGTTCCAACCCGCACCACCGGCACCACCACCTCCTGTTCCTCCGGCTCCATTTGCTCCACCATTTCCAACAGAACACCAACTTCCTGCACTGTTAATACCATTGCTACCGTTCACGACATTGTAGGAGTTAGCATTTCCACCGTTTAAGGTGTATGGGTAAGATGGGCTTCCTTGAGCAGCACCCCCACCTCCACCGGCAGCCAATATAAGCTGATTGGTCGTTTGGTTCACAACAAAGGAACCACCACCACCACCACCGGCCCAACCGGTAGAAAATGTTAGATTTCCTCCTTCTTGACCAACCAATACTCGAATAACATGTCCTTGGGTAAGGTTGGTTGTAATTGTAATTGATCTACCACTACCACCAACAGCATTATTGGCATTTCCACCTTTTGCACCTGCAGCTGTGATGGTGTAGGTTCCTGTGGCAGGAACAGTCCATTCTTGAATACCTTGGGTTGTAATAGTCACTTGATTTGCTAACGGAGTTCCAGCATACGCAGCATTAACTTGTGCCTGTGTTGGACCGGTATTTCCCGTAGCGCCTGCTGGCGTAAATGTTCTAGTTACGTTGACGCTTCCCGTGTTATTTTGAACATAATAAGTAGTTGAATTCGCAAGTGTTGGCGTAGTATAAGTTGCACCTGTGCCAACTTGAGTCGTTCCTGCTGGATCCGAATACCAAGTATAGTTATTACCTCCTGAAGCGGTAAGAACCGAAGTTTGTCCACAGCTTACCGCAGCAGCATTTGCTGCTGCTACCGGAGCTGCAAGTGCATTAACAGCCACAGCTACAGGAATTAATTGCGATTGACAACCACTTCCAGACCATGTGATTTTGGCAATACCATTACCTAATCTTCCCGTCATATTTCCACCTGCTGGATTTGGCATCACCGTATTACCTGCTATAAGCTGAGCATTAGCCAATTGAAACGCTGCAGTCGGTGTATATCCTCCTGGAATCCAAGAGGCCGCAGTATAAGCATAACCAGAACCACCAGAACCGGTAGGCCAACTGGAAACACCACCATACCAACCGCCGCCGCCGCCGCCGTTTGCCCAGTTATCTGAGCCACGTGCACCACCGTTCCAACCGCCTGCTGAACATGTATTTGAGTAAGGAGTTGGATTTGCGAAACCAAAAGATCCAACCACGTTTGTATTGTTAGAACTTCCACCTCCGTTCTGTGTAGATCCTACAACGTTAACACCGTTTGCTGTAAAGTTTGGTGCAGTTGAACCACCACCGTCGTTACCAACATAGGCAACTCCTTCATAATTATTTCCGTGACGACCGCCACCACCACCGGCAACTAAGATACGAGAAAGAAGTCCGGCATTATCATTCCAGTTACCACCTACCAATCGGAAGTCTGTTGCACCACCACCACCAGTAGATCTCCAACTAGAGTTCATACATCCAGAACCTTGCTGACCAACGTAAACTTGAATCGTTTGGCCCGCGGTTAATGTTACATCACCTTTAGCATAACCTCCCCGTCCACCAAAAATTGCATTAGGATTTGAAGGGTCGTTACCGCCTTGTGCACCCCATGCTTCTAAGGTATAAACACCTGTTGCCGGTGCCGTAAAGGTTTGAACTGAACCCGTATAATTAAATGTTTGACTACCTGCTTGACTAGTACCTGAAGATACATAAAATGTAGTTGAACCACTTAGTACTGGTGTTGTGAAAGTCGCTCCTGTGCCTACCTGTGTAGAACCATTCGCGTTTGAGTACCAATAATATGTATTACCACCACCTCCGTTTGCATTAAGCACAACAGTTTGACCACAGTTTACAGCTGCTGGAGCCGCTGCTGCTGGAGCCGCCGGTAAATTTACACTAACGGCAACAGGAATTAAGTTAGATGAACATGGGGTAGACAATGACGTAATAACAACTTGTCCATGACCCGTTCTAACTCCCCCAGTATTTACTTGGTTGGTTCCGATATTGTAGGAACCACCACCACCACCGGAACCATTAGTACCATTGTGGTAACCTCCTGCCCCTCCAGAATAGCCGCCGCCAGCGCCACCACCACCGGTGTTTCCGTGTGTTCCACCACCGCCACCAAATCCACCAACGCAGATCGCATTGCTACCATGATTTCCACCATTACCTCCGTTTACAAAGGCCATACCTCCTGTACCATAGGTTCCATTCGTCCCATTGGTATTGAATCCACCACCACCGGCTGCACCGCTGTTGTTACAGCCGTTACCACCGTTACCACCTGCACCTCCCGTTGTACATCCCGTAGGTTGACCATTATTAACAATAACCGCATGGGCGTTATACAAAGCCGATCCACCGTCGTATTGACCACCACCGCCACCGGCAACAATTAATGGTACGTTTGCAGATGTGGCCACGAATGAGCCACCACCCCCAGAACCAGAAGAAGAAAAACCTCCTTGTTGACCAACGATAATTTTTAATTGCTGTCCTGCTGTAAGGTTGAAATCTCCACGAATTTGAGCTCCACGACCGAATTGGTTATTTCCACCACCCTGTGCACCAAAGGCTTCAATTCGATACGCACCTGTTGAAGGAACCGTCCATAACTGGATACCATTTGAAGAAGTAACATTACCAGCCAAGTTTGTACTTGTATATGCCGCGTTAACCTGTGCTTGAGTTGGACCAAATTGACCAGTCGCTGAACAGTTGGTAAAGGTCCATGTAGTACCTCCACCAACGCCAGTAGTAGAAGCTACATAGTATGTTGTATTTGCATTTAACGCAGGGGTTGTCCATGTAGCCCCTGTACCTACTTGGGTAGATCCATTTGCATTTGAATACCACGTGTAGGTAGCACCTCCCCCATTCGAAGCGGTTAATGCAGCCGTCTGTCCACAATTGATGGTAACGTTTGCATTTACTGTTGGATTAGCTAAGCCGTTTACAGTAACCGTTACAGGGTTGATTGCTGTAGCACAAGCACCAGTACCTGCACCGATATAGTAGGTTGTAGTTGTACTAAGCTGTGGAGTTGTATACGTTGCTCCTGAACTAATCAAGGTTGAACCGTTGGCATTACTATACCAATTGATGGCCCCTAAATTATTTGAAGCTGTCAAGGCTGCAGTTTGACCACAGTTAATAGTAACATTATTCGCTACTGGGGCTGATAATGGATTTACTGTTACCGCAACTGGTGTTAATGAAGATACACAAACTGCGGAATTCCAACTGATGGTAACTAATCCATTACCTGTTTTAAAGCCTTGGGTATGAGTTATAGCAGACGCTGTTGGATCAGTAAAACTTGAACCACCGCCGCCGCCGCCGCCATTATAACCGGATCCACCACCATAATATCCACCACCACCAGATCCGCCATAATATGCTGAGCCTCCTCCATTGCCTAAGGTTCCGGCTGGACCTCCTTGAGCAGCTCCAGCGCCTCCGGCAGCTTGGGTTCCTCCTTGACCGCAGTAGGTTGGATTTAATGATCCATTAGTGAAACCGCCACCGGCAACTAATCCACCTCCAACGCCACCATGGTCATTCAACCAGTTCCAATAATATCCTGCACCACCGCCACCACCAGCGACTATTTTTCTATCCACTAAGGCTACACCACCGATTCTAATATCGGTAGCACCTCCACCACCTGCAACACAGCCACATCCATAAGGCACGCCTCCTCCATTCCAACCTCCAACAGACATAGAGCCTTGACCACCGACATTCACATATACTGTTTGCCCCGGTGTTACAGGAATGGTTGCTTGAACGCGCCCACCATTACCACCCGTACCATAGCTTGAAGTGCCACCTTGCGCTCCTTGCGCGTCAACCGTAATAGAAGTTACACCTGCTGGTACCGTCCATGTTTGCTGAGCCCCGGTGAAATTAAATGATTGAGAACCTGGAGTTGTACTAACAGAAGAAACATAATATGTTGTACCTGAGGTTAAGGCAGGAGTCGTATAATTAGCTCCCGAACCAACTGCGCCAGTTCCATTTGAATTGGTATACCACGTATAAGAATTACCTGCACCATTAGATGCTGTTAAATTTGCCGAGGTACCACAACCAACAACTGCAGCATTTGCTGTTGGAGCCGCTAACGCGTTGACAGTAATTTGAACAGCTACTGGAGTAGAAGCACATCCTACACTGTTCCAAGAAATTGTTACAAGACCATTTCCTGATTTAAACCCTTGAGTTTGAGTGACGCCTGTTGCTTGGTTATTTGCAAAACTTGAACCGCCGCCGCCGCCACCGCCGCCATATCCAGAACCACCACCGTAGTAACCTCCACCACCACTTCCGGCATAATAAGATGCACCACCACCATTTCCTAATGAACCAGCAGCACCACCGCTTGTTCCACCAGCACCACCAGCAACCTGAGTACCACCTTGTCCACAATATGTAACGTTGTATGCATTATTTGTTTTTCCCGCTTCTCCGGTTAAACCACCACCATTTCCACCGTGGTCGTTTGTCCAGTTCCAATAATATCCGGCACCACCACCACCACCGGCAACGATAGCACGGTTTGCTAGTGCATTTCCACCAATACGAATGTCTGAGGCACCACCACCACCACCGACACAACCACATGCGTAAGGAGTTCCACCACCGTTCCATCCACCGATTGAATAATTACCTTGTCCACCCACATTAATAAATAGAGTAGCACCCGGTGTTACCGGTATCGTAGCTTGAGTTCTTCCGCCCAAACCAGCAGTTCCGTACCCTGTATTTCCTCCTTGTGCACCTTGAACATCAACGTTAACTGAAGTAACTCCTGCAGGAACCGTCCATGTTTGTTGAGAACCAGTATAGTTAAAGGTTTGACTTCCCGCATTTATTGTAGCTTGTGTAGCATAAATTGTTGTTCCTGCTGCAAGGGAAGTTGTTGTATAGGTTGATCCTGTTCCTAACAGGTTACCACCTGCCGCAGCTGAATACCATGCTGTGTTATTACCACTTGATGAAGTTAAGGTAGTAGTTGCCCCACAATTAATGGTCGTAGTTCCTGAAACTACCGGCTGCGCGATGTTTGAATTTACGGTTACCTGAACTGGGGCTAGGTTACTTTGACATAAGGCTTGTGCCGCCGTTGTAGCAGAAATTTGAGTTAAAAACGTTGTAGCAATATTGGTCGCCGTATTGTCATCAATATACCCTCCACTTGCTGCAGCATATAATAAATAGTAAAGTCGAGTTGTCCCGGCTAGACCTGTAATGTCATGTTGTGTATTATCTGTATTGGTAGCCCACGTATGTGTTGCTCCTGCATTATTTGGAATAATCACCATTTGATTAATAGAAGGGTCACCCGCATTGTAAACGCGCTTTAACATGACTTTATAGGTTTGACAACCAACCGTTACAGTTAATGTGGTCCCGTTATAAGAACCACCTCCATCTGCACCGTTGTTTCCAGAAATTGAGAACGAAGATATGTTATTAACATCCGCAGCAAGCACCCACATGTTTGTGAGTTTTTTTGTGAAGTATTGTCCACCAGCTCCAAAGGCCGCTGAATTGGCAATTACCCCATCAGAGTAAGTAATGTTATTTCCAAGGTTTGTATTGATATAGTTACCTCCATCATACATGTCATTACCACCATCACCGATGTATGTACTGTTGGCCCCGTTTGGACCATCCATTGTAAAGTTATATCCGTTAGGAACAGAAGAACCGATGGCTGCACCGTTTGTATTCACGCCGTTAAGAATGTTGGCAAGCGAATTTGCATTACAGCCCGCTTGACCGGCTGAAGTCCCTACATAATAAGTTGTACTAGAAACCAACACTGGTGTAGTAAAAGATGCCCCAGTAGCAACTTGTTGCGTACCTGCAGGGTCCGAATACCAAACGTATGTTCCTGTACCATTCGAAGCTGTTAATGTGGCTGTATTTCCGCAGTTGATGGTTACATTGTTTGCTGTTGGTGTAGTTGGTGGGTTAACTGTAATAGCAACTGGAACCACTGCGCTTACGCAAGAAGAAGACATTGCTGTAATGGTTACTAGGCCATGACCAATTCTAACGCCACCTACATTGGCTTGGTTGGTCCCATTATTATAGGAACCTCCACCACCGCCGCTTCCGGTTGATCCATCATGGAATCCTCCTGCACCACCGGAGTACCCACCGCCACCACCACCGCCACCGGTGTTACCGTGGGTACCACCCCCACCACCAAAACCTCCAACACAAATCGCATTAGAACCATGGTTACCTCCGTTTCCACCGTTGGTGAATGAAGCCCCACCAGTACCGTATGTTCCAGTTCCACCATTAGTAGAGAAACCGCCACCGCCTGCGGCACCGCTGTTGTTACAACCATTTCCTCCGTTACCTCCTGCACCCCCTGTAGTACAACCTGTTGGCTGACCGCCATTCACTGTTACAGCGTGTGCGTTATATAGAGCCGAACCACCGTCGTATTGACCGCCACCACCTCCGGCAACAAGCAAGGGAACGTTAGCCGATGTGGCCACGAATGAACCTCCACCACCTGAACCAGAGGAAGAATAACCTCCTTGTTGACCAACGATAATTTTTAGTTGTTGTCCGGCGGTTAAAGAAAAATCACCACGAATTTGAGCTCCTCGACCAAATTGATTATTCCCTCCCCCTTGCGCACCAAACGCTTCAATGCGGTAGGTACCAGAGCTTGGCACAGTCCATAATTGTACCCCACTTTGCGAAGTTACTAGTCCATTAAGGTTTGTACTCAAATATGCACTATTAACTTGTGCCTGGGTTGGGCCAAACTGTCCCGTAGCACTACAGTTAGTAAAAGTATAAACTGTACCCGCAGCTCCACCACCGCCTGCCGCGGTGGACGCTACATAATAGGTTGTGTTTGCTGTAAGTTGTGGGGTTGTGAAATTTGCCCCAGTTCCAACTTGTGTTGTACCTGCTGCGTTAGAAAACCACGCATAGGTACCGGTGCCACCTGATGCAGTCAACGCGGCCGTTGCCCCACAGTTTACCACTGCGGCATTTGCCGTTGGAGCTGCTGGTAAGGTTACTGTTACATTTACTTGCGTACGCGCACTCGTACAGTTGACATTGACTGTTTGATAGGTTATAATTACTTGGCCGTTTCCGTATTGTACTCCTTGTGAATGTACTACGTTCGTCGCTTGTGGGATTGCATAATTTGATCCGCCACCGCCGCCGCCGCCGTAATACCCTGCACCACCACCGTAATAACCGCCGCCACCGCCGCCGCCATAAAATCCGTTACCTCCACCATTACCTAAGGTTCCTGCTGGATATCCCCCAGCACCTGTGCCCCCATTGGCTTGAGTACCTCCTTGCCCACAATATGAGGGCGTATAATAGCCACAATAGTTACCATTTTGACCTGTGGTAGTTCCACCGGCTCCTCCATGGTTATTATAACAATATCCATAGCGATAGGATCCAGCGCCGCCTCCACCACCAGCAACCACTTTTCGGTCAGATAATGCCGTTCCACCTAATCTTACATCAGAAGCACCTCCACCGGCCATTGCATTACGACTAGCCGTGCCATAATTATATCCTTGACCTCCTCCATTATATCCACCATTCATACCACCCCATCCTGGCGACCCTCCAACAAACACATACAGGGTTTGACCCGGAACTACTGGAATGGTCGCTACTGTTTTACCGCCGTAACCTCCATTACCATATGAATGATCGCCACCACTTGCACCACGAGCATCAACTGTAATGCTGGTTACACCTGCGGGAACGGTCCATTGTTGCATACCCCCATTATAATTAAAGGAAACCGATTGATTACCTCCAACAGAAACATATTGGTTTTGAACCCAGTAGCTGGTGTTGGTGGTTAATGCCGGTGTAGTATACGAATTACCGGTTTGTAATAAGTTACCGTTTACTGCGGCATCGTACCACTGAACAAGGCCTCCTGGAGTTGAAGCAGTTAATGTTGCAGTTTGGCCACAGTTAATGGTAACGTTATTCGATGATGGAGCAACGCATTGTGCATTTGCCGTGAACAGCGAAGATCCAACAAGGAACGTTAAAATTGATTTTGAAAGACGAGAGAACGGACGTAGTAGAGTAGTCATATAAAAATTTTAGGCAGGTTAAATTTATCAATTCCTAAATAAAAAAATCAAACGTATTGTGTTATCAATTTAAGAATTCAAACAGAATGCTGTTTATTTTGAACATTCAATTAATTTCATCGAATATTCATTGAGAAAAAATGAACGTAAAAAACGCTCAATTTTGCTTCTTTCCTTCGCGATCGCGAAAAAAGGGGGTAGATTTAGTAGCATAAGGTAGGTTTAGGTGATTCAAAAGTAGTAGTATCTCTAATTCAACGTTACATCATTAAATTCCATGTATTTATTTTACGTGTAATTACGTATTCATTTCTGCGTGTTTCTAATTAACTACGAAAGGTAGTATACTATGTTTTTGAGTGCTGGTTGAAACGAATTGTGCTAGGTATTTGCCACTAGCTAAGGGAAGGCTTAGTGATTGGCTTCCTTCTAAAGCTGCATCAAATACTACGCGGCCTTGGGCGTCAAAAATACGTGTTTGAAAAATTTCATCCGTTGGTAGGGAAACATTGAACGATCCACTGTTAGGATTTGGGTATAGGCTAAACACCGTATTATCTATGCTCGGAGACTCTGCATTCATAAGATTTTGTACCTGAAAGGAGTCGACCATTTGACAGCCATTGGCATCGGTAATTAGCACCTCATACCAACCCGAGCCCAGCGAAGTCAAATCCTCAGATGCTTCGTTGGTATCCCATAGATACGTATAGGGCGCTACTCCCCCTTGGGCTGTAAGATCAATCGCCCCATTATTTAAAGCCGTTTCATCCGTAACAAATCCAGTAGCCACGATAGCCGAAGGAGCAATCAAGGCGAACGCCTGTTGAATTGAACATCCATTTCCATAAGAAAGCGTTGCTAAATACGTGCCCGCTCCTAAGCCGCTTAGTTGGGTTCCAATACTTCCCTCTGACCAAAGCACCGAGGTGGCTGTATTATTTGTAATATTCAACTGTATTCCCCCATTGTATGAATCAGCGCACAAGGGATCTGCTTGAATAACGGAGTAGGTTGGCGGAATCACATCATGTACAAAAACAGCGGTATCTAAACGACATCCGTGCGTTCCCTCAATGTGAACCGTATAAGTGTTCGTGGTAAGATTAGGATTGAATACACCGGTTACATTATTTCCCCACACAACATCGAATGGCGCTTGGGCACCCTGTATTAATAAGGTTGCTGACGCATCTTGCGCAAGGCATGAATCCACAAGTAGGAACGATGGGGTTATTGGGTTCCAAGTAGTTGAGGCAGCCAAAACCGCTTGAAATGCATCTAACCTACCCGCACCAAGTTTACCTGCATACGCAGGGTTTAAAGGATTTAGAGGGGATGCCGTATTTTTAAGTATTTGTTCAATCTGAAGATTAGAAATGCATTTATTGGCTGATAGCATTAATGCCACCGTACCGCTGACATAGGCAGCAGCGAATGAAGTACCATTCATGTTCAAGTACCATCCGCTAGCAGGCGATATTGCTACATCGTATCCTGGTGCAGCCAAATCTACTGAATCGTTGTGATTATGGGTTGAACTGGGATCACCGATCCACTGCTCATGATTATCGGTTGGCCCAACCGAAGTTACAGAAAATACATGATTATAAGATGCCGGGTAAACAAGCGCATCCGGTAATCCACAGGTATTGCCATTTCCAGCAGCGGCTACAATAAACGAACCATTTGCTGAAACCTCATCCATTACGTCTTGTTCAAGTTGACTATAAAAGCACCCACTGGTCCAACTGATGTTTATCACATCCGCGCCTGCGTAACTTGCGGCCAAAACCTCATTGAAATTCATTTTATAGAGGGCAAGACTTGTATTGAAGCCAATGGAACTTAAACCATACCCATTATTGGTTTTACCAGCGGCTGTAATTGCTACCGCCGTACCATGTGTAGTTGGAGCGGTATTCGTCGCATCATAATAAATATATTTACCTTCAAGGTCTTGATGCGTAATTTCAAAATTTTGATCACTGATTGCAATAACAACACTGTCATCTCCTTGAGTAAGGTCCCACGCTTGCGGTGCATTGATTAAAGTTAAGGCATAATCGGATATACCCGCTTGAAAATTCAAATCATTGGGTGCGAACAAAGGCGTGTAAGTTGGACCTCGTTCAATGTTGTAAATTTTACCACCAAAGATGGAACAAGCGGATTTAAACGCAACCAAGTCACAATCGCCCTGAACTTCATAAACTTTTTGAAGCTCCGGGTTTCTGCTGGCAGGTAATGCTTGTACTGGTATCGTGAGATTCAATTCTTTGGTTAGTACATCCCATGACGAGTTGGTAAATACGGAAGGGTCCGCTTTAAACCACAAGGAATTTTGTTGAGCAAACGCGGTAGTACCTAGGAAAATACAGACTGAGAGTTTTAAGGCCGAAATCCAATTCATAGCGTAAGGTTTAGTGTTGTTGTTGCCCGAAGGCGGACACTCTTACGGAATTGAATGAGAGAAGGTTACGAATTAACATTCATAACACGTATCTAAGTCTATTTACGAAGCCTGAAGGTCTTTTAATACGAGCTGTACCGTTGAACGGTTATTATACTCGTTAATGTCTAAGGTATGTAGTACGTCAAATGATAATCCTGCCAAGGTTAAGTCTTCCTTTTCTTTCATATTAAACCCTATGGCATTTAATGTCACTCGCTGACTTTGTTGGGTAAGGGTTAATTTTAGATGCAGTGCTTTCAGTAGTTTTGATTGCGTAGCATAGACCTCTTGTGTAAGAAACACTGGTTTGTGATTTCCGGGACCATGGGGTTCAAAAGCATCCAGCACACGCACTAACTTAGGAATTGAATAAAATGATTCAGTGCCGAAAATCTCATCTAAATTCAGTACAGCATCATAGGTTAATATGGGAGTTCGAGGATTAGATTCGAAGTACCTCGCTGCAAGCTCATTTAGCTTTGATTTAAAGTTCTCAAAGTTTTCTGGGTGAAGCGATAATCCAGCGGCATGTTGATGCCCTCCAAATTGAATTAACAACGATTCACATTGAATCAAGGCCTTGTGAATATCGAAGTTACCCACCGTGCGGGCTGATCCAGAAAGGACGCCGTTGTGTTCGGTTAAAATTATGGTAGGAAGGGGATATTTCTCGATCACACGTGAGGCGACAATACCTACAACCCCTTTGTGCCAATCCGAGGAATACAACACGTTAACGCATCTATCATTTGGTTCATTAACCAACAAGGTTAAGGCCTCTTCTGTTATTTGTTGATCTAAACTTTTACGTGTTTGATTGTCCTTTTCTATTTCCTCAATTAAGGCATCCAGGTCTTCATGAACCGGATTAAGCATGCATGCAACGGCCGTCCTTCCTGAACGAATTCTACCAGCCGCATTAATCCGGGGGGCAATCCCAAAAACCAGATCATTTAATTTAATCGTACCTGAACGATTTGCAGAAGACAGCATCTTTTTAAATGCAGGTCGTGGATTTTCATTTACCAGTTTTAATCCATAAAACGAATACACCCTATTTTCATCGGTAACGGGTACTATATCTGCGGCGATACTTAAGGCTAATAAATCGAGCTGTTTATAGAGCTCCTCAAGCGACCATCCATTCGTAGAAAACAAGGCCTCTAATAATTTCATTCCAACTCCTGCACCTGAAAGGCCTTCAAAGGGATAGGTATCTGCAGGCACTTTGGGATCTAATATAATTGCTGGAGGCAGGGTTTCGCCGGGCTCATGGTGATCACAAACAATCACTTGAATATTATGTGAGACTAAGGTTTGTATAAGCTCAACGGAACGGACGCCACAATCTAAGGTGATTAATAGCTCAACCTTATCCTTAATGGCAGCCTCTACCCCAGCCTCACTCAACCCATATCCCTCTGTGTAGCGATCCGGAATATAATAGTCAATTAAATCCACTTTTTTGCGGAGCGCGTTCATTACGATAGCTACCGCTGTGGTACCATCAACATCATAATCACCAAATAAGCGGATTCGTTTTTTGGATTCAATCGCTTGATTTAATAAATCCACCGCCTCTTTCATTTGTCTAAAAAGAAAGGGGTCATTTACATGGCTCAATTTTGGTCGAAAAAAGCGCTCTGCCTCCGAAAATGTAGATACACCACGTTGCACCAGCAAGGATGCGATTAAGGGGCTTATTTTTACTTCTTTAGCTAATTGCTCAACCTTTATTGGGCAGGCTGGTTCTGATTCATTCCACGCGTATTCCATCTCACTTTTTAAATAAAGTTAGTAAAAAACTTGCGAACGAATTACGGATTACAATAGTTTAACAACTCCCTACTTGATGGCATATCGAACGGCCAATCCTCCACCCCATCCAAATCCAAAGCTAGGTAAAACCTGAACAATTGGACCAGAATCTAGCGCAAGGTTTAAGGGAATATTATTAAAGGTGTATTCAATACCAAGCAGAGCGGACCCCGATAAATAAAAGGTACTTCCGTTATTCAATTTACTTGATTGGAACCCTACATTCGGCCCTACACCAATATACCAATTCAAGCCACTTGTTGGCAGGTCGTGATTCCACTCATACAACCCTTGCATCCATAGCCCATAACTTCCAGCACCAACATTTCCTTCGATGGCATTAACAGAGCTCAAATAATGTTTTGCACTAATCGAGCCATAACCAGGATACCCTCCTTTAAATCCAATGGCCGTTTTATAGCTCTGTGCCATTGCGAAGGACCCCATAATAAAAATGATAACTGCACAAATAATCTGCTTCATAGAATATTGTTTTTAGTTCGTTAATTTATGATGAGTTGATTCAGTTGATTCAAGGAAATTATATTGGCATTAATGCATGTGTTCGCATTATGAGGGGAATATTTTTCAAGGGTCCAATTCCCGGCATCACTTCGATTTAGGACATTAAAGCGATTAAAAAAATCAATTTCAAGTGAAGTTCCAAGCGAACGAACTAAATGTGTGATTTTGTCAATGGAACATCCAGATGCTTTTACTTCAGCTTCATTAGCAGAGATCACAATGGCAGCTTGTTCAAAACAAAACCCTGAAGCATCGATAGGTGTTCCATGGGTCTTCCAATTTGAAACAAAAGCGTTCAATTCGTCATTAATCCGTAAGACTTCCTGTTCAGTTAACGTTCGATTAGCCACAAATACCCAGGTTCTTTGATCTGTCATCTTTTTTTACAAATCAGCTGCTTGAGCAATTAATTCTGCTACATCAAGCACTTGAATATCTTCTTCTTTGTTAAAATTCTTCACCCCATCTGTCATCATGGTGTTGCAAAAAGGGCAACCCGTAGCGACGATATTAGCGGCTGATTCAAGCACATCTTCTGTGCGTTCAATATTAATTTCTTTATTCCCTTTCTCCGCTTCTTTAAACATTTGAGCACCACCAGCTCCGCAGCAAAGCCCATTAGTTTTACAACGCTTCATTTCCACCAATTCGCCATCTAACTTCTCAATAAGTTCACGCGGCGCTTCATAAACATCATTAGCTCTACCTAAATAACACGGATCATGAAACGTGATTTTCTTTCCTTTAAATGTTCCTCCGTCATTCAAGGACAATTTGCCTGTATTGATCAAATCTTGAATTAACTGGGTATGATGAAGTACCTCATAGGTTCCTCCTAATTCTGGATACTCATTCTTCAGCGTGTTAAAGCAATGAGGGCAACCTGTAACAATTCGTTTTATTTCATAGCCATTAAGCACTTGAATGTTCATTTGGGCTTGCATCTGAAAAGTAAATTCATTTCCAGCGCGACGTGCAGGATCTCCGGTGCAAGATTCTTCTGTGCCTAGCACGGCAAATTTCACCTTACAATGCGACAATATTTTAGCAATTGCTTTGGTGATTTTCTTGGCACGGTCATCAAAACTTCCGGCGCAACCTACCCAAAACAACACATCGGGAGTTTCTCCCGCGGCCATTAATTCGGCCATTGTTGGAACTTTCAAATTCATCCTATTAATTTTCTTCGGTCCATTTCATTCGATCAGCAGGAGAAAACTGCCATGGCGCACCATTATTCTCTATATTCGTTAACATTCCTGTTAATTCCGTTGGAACTTTTGACTCTTCCATTACCAAGAATCTTCGCAGATCAACAATAATAGATAGTGGGTCTATGTTAACTGGGCATTCTTGCACACAAGCGTTGCAGCTCGTACAAGCCCATAACTCTTCGGGTGTAATGTAATCCCCAAGTAAGGACTTACCATCATTCAAATCAAAATTATTTGACCCAATTTCTGACAAGCGATCACGCGTATCCATCATGATTTTTCGAGGAGAAAGCAATTTTCCAGTTTGATTCGCTGGACAAACGGATGTACAACGTCCGCACTCAGTACAGGAATACGCATCCAATAATTGCTTCCAAGAAAGGTCTTGCACATCCTTTGCGCCAAAGCGTTGAGGAGCTTCTGTTGCAGGTGCTGCTGCATATGGGTCAGCCGATGGGTCAAGCATTAACTTTACCTCCGCTTCTACAGACTCCATATTATTGAATTTACCTTTGGCGTTGAGGTTAGAAAAATAGGTATTTGGAAACGCGAAGAGAATGTGTAAATGTTTCGAATAAGGCAGGTAGTTTAAAAACACAAAAACCATAATGAGGTGCCCCCACCAACCAATAGAAGAAATTACATGAAGTATATCTTCGTTATTGATTCGTCCAAAAAACAAGGGTCCGAGGTATTGACTTACTGCGAATCCATACCCCACATTAGAACGCCATATTTTGTCAGCTTCATCGGCGCCATTCATCATGAAAATAAAAATGATCAGTAGCAACTCGAATAGCAGAATCAGGTTGGCATCATTCCTTGCCCATCCGTTCAAGTCCGAAGAGGAGAACCGAGGAATCTTGATTAAGTTTCTTCGCGCAAAGAAAATCAAGGTAGCAATAAAGGTAAGTACGGAAAGTACTTCAATTGAACTGATTACGAAGGTATAAAAAGCACCTAAGCCTGCATGATAAAAGAAACGATGAGACCCAGTGAACCCATCAATGAATACTTCAATAAGTTCAATTTGGGTAATTATAAAAGCCACGTAAAAAATAAAATGTAAAATTGCCGGGATTGGTCGATTAAACATTTTTTTCTGGCCAAAGGCTACAAGCAACATGGTCTTAATTCGCTCCCCTACTCGATCGGTTCGGTTGGTGGGACGACCCAACTTGATTTGTTTAATGATAGACCTCATCTTCCATGAGAAAAGACCAATAGAAACGAGCGCTAAAACAATAAATATTAGATGAGATAACATAGGGCTAATCAGGAATTGTATCTAACCACTTTTTTAATTTTCCTTCTTGTTTTCCGGTAAGCTGTAAGCCTTTAGATTTACCCCCAATCACTGATAAATGGACATATCGCTCAGGATGTGCTTGCAAGTCATCTACAAGTTCTTGAAGTTCATTATTCGTTTCAACCAGTTCATTATAAAGCTTTTCGTCATGAATTAGTTTACCTAAGGTACCGCTCCCTTTGTTCACATCCTCCAACATGAAGTTGAATTTTTTTAAGGTGGTTTGTGCTTCTAAGATTGTTCCTTTAAAATCGGCGGTTACTAAATCATCCGATATCTTTTTAGTATTTCCAATAATGGCTGATACCTCATCACTGCTCTTTTTAAGGTTCGACGTGATACTTTCTACATGGTCCATAATTTTAGAGAACTGTGCTTTTTCTTGTCCAACAAATCCTTGAATTTCAGTGGACAAATCACCAATTTTCTTAATGGTAATCCTAAGTTCTTTAATACTTGCAGTAATATCATTCGACCCATTTTCATCGAACACTCCAGAAAGCGAATTAACCATGCCATCAATATGGAGAATTAGAGATTGAAGTTTTTGTGAAATCGGATCGGCATATTGTTTTACTTGCGAGAACATGTCGGCGGACATCTTACCCGGTATTTCATCACCAGGCCGATAATATCCTGATTTAAATTGGTCAGGATAGTTAACAATTAATCCTTTGGTGAGCAAGTCCAAAGACCCCAATTCGATAATTGTACCTTTTGGTAAATCGATATCTGATTCGCTAATGCTAAATTTAATTTTCACCCTGCGATTCTCTGGGTTTGAAGGAACATTTTGAATGTCTAGTATTTTCCCAATGATCACACCATTCAGCGTAACATTACCGGAAACCATGACTTGCCCAGAATTTGGGAAGTAGGCGTAAAAGGTATCATCTCCTCCGAGTAAGCTATACCCTTTTAAAAAATTAATTCCAACTACCAATAATACGATAGCACTAACGGCAATGAATCCAGCTTTTATTTCCTTTGAAAGTTTCAAAATCTATTTTTCTGCTAATTTAATTGCTTTTTCGATACTGATGCGCTCTCCATTAGAGAAAGCGATAACAAAAGCACTAGAAAACCCTTTTTCTTGCATGGCAACTTTATGTTTTTTAGCACCCTCTAAATCTTTAACAAAGATCCCCGTGTAGTACTTATATAAATTATCCTGCGAATACTCTTTTACTGGAACTCCTTTAAATTTCTCGGCATCAAGGGTTAATTTTTCGGCTGAAGAAACAATTTGAACACTAAAAAACACCTCTGACGAAGGCATTTCTATTGCAGTTGCTGTATCCACTACGGAATCAGTTGTGGGTTGAGTATCAATTTTAACTGGCGTAACCACATGATCTTCAGATAAGGTTTTTCCTTCGTAATCATTTTTATATTTCACAAAGGCTTTGAGCATGGCATTCGCCATTTTTTCTTGTCCATCAAGTTTACCTATAAATCCTTCTTCATTCGGATTGGTTAAAAAGCCCGTTTCGATTAACACACTGGGCATTGCTGTTTTGTATAGCACTAAAAATCCTGCTTGTTTTACGCCGCGATCATACCGTCCAATGGTTTTAAACTCTGACTGTAGAAAACCTGCGAACTTAATGGCATTATTCAGATTAACATTCTGCTGCAATTGAATCGCTATCATGGCGTCGGGAGTCAAATCAAAAGACTTATACTTAGCTCCTTTATCTTCTTCTAAGGAAATAATTGAATTCTCACGTTCCATAACTTTTTGCTGAGATTCGGTGCGATGTAAGCCAAGTACATAGGTTTCTGTTCCATAGGCAACCGTAGATCCTGCATTGGCATGAATGCAAATAAATAAATCTGCGTCGGCACGGTTGGCGATGTTAGCACGTTCAATAAGTTCCACAAAGACGTCGGTTTCACGGGTATATTTAACGGTAATCAAAGGGTACTTTTCTTTAATTAGTTTGCCTAATTTGAGTGCCATCGATAAGCAAACATCCTTTTCATGTGCATACCCTCCATGACAGCCGGGATCTTTACCCCCATGTCCAGCGTCGATTACCACCGTTTTCAATTTTGGGGATTCAACTCCTTTTTGTGCAAAAGGTATTGTAACAAAAAGGTTGAACACGATAAATGCGCCAATAACGTTCCTAAGAATCAGCACTTTTTTTGGTAATTTTGCAATACGTTCCATGATAGAATTCAAATTTAAGTTCAAGATTCAAGCGAAAGTTATGCCACCCTGGCTATTTTTCTTCGTTGGAATGTTAATAATGTGTTTTTCTCTAAACGCACAAGGACCTATTTCGGATACAATTTACCTAGATGACCAGCAAATTGATGAGATAATAAAGTATGGTGCGCGTGA
Organism: Crocinitomicaceae bacterium; assembly: GCA_044347515.1. Taxonomy (GTDB): domain Bacteria; phylum Bacteroidota; class Bacteroidia; order Flavobacteriales_D; family Crocinitomicaceae; genus UBA952. The sequence goes on from JBIKUO010000033.1 coordinate 20,608, forward strand.
TTCATCATACTACGACGTTACTTCAAAAAAAGCGTATCTGTTCGGTGGAGCCTATGTTGAAACGCTTACGAGTAAACTTACTGCTGGAGCAATAATTTTAGATTTCGAGGGTCATGAAGTGGAGGCTAGCTATATTATGAATTCAGACAGTATAGCCGTTGAATTCCCAGTGTTTGTAGAGTCCGGTGAAACGATGACTTGCAAGCGGATGCGAATGAATACAGAAACTCAAAAAGTATATATTGAAGTCCTTCAAATAAAACAAGATGAGTTGTTTTTCACAATGGGTGAAGCAAAACGCTATCCATCGGATCAAATACACTTAAAGAAAGGGGTGCTTACCACCTGTGATCAAGTGGAGCCGCATTACCATTTTTTATTGAGTAAAGGGGTTGTTGTTCCTGAAAAACGCATCGTTGCCGGACCTATGAATCTTTGGATTAGTGGAATACCAACACCCATTGGGTTGCCCTTTGCGTTTATTCCACAGCAAAAAGAACGCACTAAAGGATTATTGTTCCCTGAATTTGTTCCTGCATCACCGTATGGCTTCGGCATACAAAATTTAGGATATTTCATTCCCATAAATGAATCCATACAAACAAGTTTTTACGGCAATTTATACAGTCGTGGAAGTTGGGGACTTCGAAATGAATTGGATTACGCAAAACGCTATGGATATAACGGGCGTGTTGGGATTGGATTTCAACAGTTTAACAATGGATTTCCAACGTATTCAAAGAATAATAAATTTACGGTTACTTGGTCTCACAACAAGCAACAAAAATCAAATCCTTTCTGGAATTTTAACGCCAATGTGAATTTTATTTCAGACAACACTGCGAAAAATAACCCAGACCCAATTAATCCAGACTATTTTACAAATTCCTTCAATTCCGATATCAATCTAACCCGGCTATTTCCGGGAAAACCGGTCACCATGGGGGCGAAAATTTCGATGCGACAAAATTCACTAGCTCAAAACATGGCCTTAGTATCGCCTATTCTCAATGTAAATGTTACGCGGATTTTCCCGTTTAAACGGCTTATTCCTTTACCAAAAACAGAAATAGCTAGAGCGGTACAACGCATTGGATTAACGTATAATTTGGAGACGCAAAACAAAGGCACATTCGGGGATTCATTAATTAGCCCGCTAAATTTTACTGGGATTGGCCAATCGTTCTTTAACGGGATTAATCAAGGTGTTGGAGTTCAAACCACGCTGGGATTATTTCAAAATGCAGTAAAAATTACCCCAACATTGAACTATGGCAACAAAATAAATTTTCAGCAAATTGAAAAGAGTTATGATATCACAAGCAACAACACGGTCATTGATACCCTTAGAAAGGGAGCCATGGCTAACGAATTGAATTTTAGCGCCAATGCCACCACCGTAATATACAGTTATTACCGATTTATTGGTAAAAACAGGCCAATACTTAGGCATTTAATGACGCCTTCTATTGGATATCGATATGTTCCGAAGCTGAATCAATTAATTACAGCGAATGTTGGAGCAAATCAAAGTACAATTACATACTCACCTTTCGAGCGAAGTATCTATGCCGTAGGGAATACCCAAGCCGCTTCGTTTTTGACCTTTGGAGTCAATAACAGTTTAGAATTGAAAACAAAATCAGAGAAAGATACCATTACGGGGTTCCGAAAAACGCGTATTATTGATCAATTCTCAATTAACGGGAACATGGATTTCCTAAAAGACTCGATGAATCTCTCGGATTTATCGATGAACTTGCGAATTAGCCCCTTCAAATGGATGAATTTTGTGGCAAACGGAAGTTATAGTTTATACGGGTGGAATGACAGTACGGGGAAAGCTGTTGGTACATTTGCTTGGAATACAAACCAAGGAGCGGGTCGATTCTTATCTGTTGGGCTTAATACTACCTTTACGATTACCTCCAAAAAAAGCAATGCAATAATTGAGCAAAAGAAAGAGGAAATTCAACAACAATGGAATGCCGACTATACCTATTTTGCATTGCACCCAGAACAAGCCATTTACTTTGATATACCTTGGAAGATTAATGTGGCTCATGTGTATAGTATCGTTGCCAACACGAATAAAACACTTAGCAATCCTGATCCATGGACGAGCATTCAAACGCTTGCATTGAGTGGAGACCTTACGTTTACCAAACGCTGGAATTTATCTGGGAATGTAAACCTTGATGCGAGAACTCAAAAAATCACAAACATGAATTTGGCCCTTAATCGAAATATGCACTGTTGGGCTTTAAGTTTTTTTTGGACGCCAATTGGGGGTAACAAGAGCTTTTTGTTGAGTATCCGGAATACTTCATCGCTGTTTAGGGACGCGAAAATCGAGCTAAGGAAACCTCCAGCCTTCTTTTAGCCTATTCGCCGTTATTGTAAAGTAAAATCTTTGGCCCTACCACCATTCTAATGGTTGTTACCCTGCGGTTCGGATTGTTTTTTTGTTTGTCATCGGTGATTGCGGGAGGCAATACCTCTCCTTTCCCTTCATAAGAAATCTTGAAAGATAATTTCCACTTAACGTCCAATGCCTTGAGTTGCTTTTCAAATTCCGCAGCCACCGCTTTAGCTCTTGCTTCAGAAAGTTCTAGATTACGTTCAACCCTTGTTTTTTCATCTCCCGAACCTTGTTTATCAGAATAACCAGAAACAATTAAGATGGTTGAATAATCTTCATCTGCAAAAATCTGTTCATTGTGATGGTCGAGATAACTCCCCCAAGCCTTAATATCCGCTTTTATGCTGTCTAACATGGCAGTAATTAAGCGTTTGCCCTCAGCGCTAATCAATGAGCTTCCGGTATCAAAACTAATGTCTGCTGAAATGTTCTTGATCTCTTTATTTGCTGAAATCAATTCACCAAGCGGTACTACATACTTATATAATAAATCATTCAATTCTTTAGCTAAACTTAGTGATTTCTCATGTCCTTCTGGCGTGTAGGGGTCGGTTTCATTTAGCGATTTGATGATTTCTTCTGTTCTTGCCATTAAGCGATTGAGTTGGTCATCAATTTCCTTAATTCGTTCGGTGGAATCTATGGAATAGAACATTTTTTGCTGTTCTTTTAACATCTGCAATGCTTGCTCCGATTTTTCTATTTCCGCCGCCAAACTCTTTTCACGTTCCGCTTGCTTTCTATTAAAGGCATTGACTTCGGTCTCTCCTTGCTGTCCGTGAAAAACTGTTGTTTTATATTTTGGTTTAACAAGAACCCCACTGTCTTTACACGAAAACAGAACAAAAAGCAATAAAGAGAAATGTAGCAGTTTTTTCATGGTCATAGTTGATTAATTAAAACTAATTTACAATTATTGTGGGACTTCATGATGTGCTTTTCCGTATACGTAAGTAAACTTTGCGCCAAAAAAGATAACCTGTGCCGAATAAAACACCCATGCCATAAGAATAAACATAGAGCCTACCACATCCCCCCTACCCAAGAAAAAATAATGTTGTAGGTAGTATTTAATAATCAATTGGCTAATAAATAACAAAAGGGATGTAAGCAAGCCCCCCTTGAGCGCAAGTTTCCATGAAATAACCCCATCATGGACAAACTTAAAAATGAATCCAATAAGAATTAAATTCATCAAGATAGAAAACAAATGATGAAAAATAATGAACCCAATATGAACATTTCCCAAGGTTGAAGAAAGCCAGTTTTCAACTATGCTGAATGCAAAAATTTGAATAAAGTAGGACGTAATGATCAGCAACGCAAAAAAGGCTAAGTAGGCTAAGGATAAAAATCGAAATTTAAGAATATCCATAACCAAGTTCAGTTTTTCCCTTTTTTTCTTTTGAATATTAAAGAAATCATTAATACTGTATTTTAAGGACACCATAAAGGCTGAACAGGAATACAGCAAGGCTAGAATCATGACAATATTTAAGGAAATAGACTTCGCTTGATTGTTTAAGTTTTTAAGATAGCCGGTAAACATTGAAATATCCTGAATGCCAATGTTCTTCTCGAAGATCGATGTAATTGCATTGATACAAATGTCTTGACCGAAAATTTTCCCAAAGCTTATTAAGGTTAAATAAAGTAATGGGATTAATGCGAACAAGGTATAATAAGCCAAGGCTGCGCCATGAAAAAATGCTCCTTCTTCAAAGAATTCTGCAATGGCACTCCGAAGCACTTGAATCAACTTAATATTAGATTTTCTTGTCATAATGTGGTATAATTTCCAAATGATCTGGCAACACGGTTAAGCTATGAAGAATAACTAACTCATTATTTGCTGAATAAAAATAATGGATATAAACTGTACCATTAAAAAAGCATCGACTTAGGATTAAGGGCACGCCATTGGATTGAATTGAGAAAGACCCTGGACGAAATCTTATTTTTACGTCATTCCAGGTAATTGTATTGACTTCGCCGAACCAACGTGCCTCACGAAGATTTTTTAAATTCCAATAACGTTCCATGGGATTAAAAAATCGCGACAAGTTGCCTTTAGCTAAAAAGGCCATATGATTGCATAGTCCCAACATATCTTGGGCATCGTGTGAAACCAAAATAATACATAAGCGCTCTTTTTCTTTTAAAGCGATTAATAAATTAATTAAGCGTGCTTTCAATACCGAGTCAAGATGCGAGAAAGGTTCATCTAAAAGCAGCCAACTTGGTTTTTTAGCAATAGCTCTAGCCAAGGCTAAGCGTTGTTGTTCACCCCCAGACAAGTCCTTTGCTATGGCATGAGCAACGTCATCAAGCTCCAATAATTTAATAAGCTGTCGCACGCGTTGTTCCCTTTGCACTGGTTCCCAATTCAAAATTACTTCGCGAATATTTTCTGTACAGGTATGATACAAATCGAGCTTATAGTCCTGAGCAACTAAGGACATCTCTGGATGCCCGGGAATTAAGCGTTGGGATGCTCGAGGTAATTTGCTGTCGTTTAAATATACATCACCCGTTGAGGCATCCTTAATTCCTGCTATTATTTTTAATAAGGTAGATTTTCCAGCACCACTTTTACCTGCAATGCCATACACTACATTGGGTTGAAAAACGGTGTTTATTTGATTAAGGATCAAACGGTCTGAATCCAGCTTAAATGATAGGTTTTTAATCCTTAACATTCACCATGAGTTGTTTAGGAAAATCATGATTCGCGATATATATGCCCGTTATTGGATTGGCAAAAGGCTCATTATCTTTCAATTCGATGAGCACATGTACTCCCCAAGGAAACTCCTGTTGATGAACTGCTTGAATTAGTTGATTAGAAATTGCAAATTGCACCTGACTCCCATCCGTTCTGTTTAAGGAAACCAAATAAACTCGGGGAACTTCATAGGCAAAATCACCTTGCGTTGGGTGCGCTCCTTTAAGCATGTACACATCCTGTTCGTTAATTTCAAGTGAGGTTACATCTTGAACCTCCAATTCATCTTCCCAGTGATATTTGTGATTATCCGGTGTCTCCGCACCTTGGTGCTTAGCATTTGCTAATTCGGGGGAAAACAAGTCATTTAGGTGAGCACATGTAAGACGAAAAGTTGACATTCTATGCGTATTAATGAAGTACGAAATTATTAAATTCCATTCATCCACCATCCTTTTCTTATGATGAACAATGAAATGTGAAGAATAATCTAATTTAATCACGTGTATAAATCAATGAAACTATTAAATTCGGATTATGAAACACGCCATTATATGTATAACAAGTTTGATGTTGACCCTATTTGCTAATGGTCAAACCAAATTAACTACAACAGAAAAAGCATCCTATAATCGCTTTCTAAATAAAGGGATCGAAACCTATAATGCAGGAAGATTGAATGAAGCATTAGAATCTTTTAAACGTGCAGAAGCACTTGACCCTGATGCTTGGAAGCTAAATTACTGGATGGCTGCCTGCCATTATGAATTAAATAGCTATTACACCGCAGAGAATTATATCCTTAATGCTGTCCGAAACATGCCTGAAAATGAAGAGGGCGACGCTGCATTTTATGAACTTAATGGAAAAATAAATCACAGGTTAGATAAGGTGGACAACGCAATAACTGCATTTAAAAAATGCGCAATACTCATGGGAACCAAAATGGCGAAATCATATGGAATCTCAATGTACATCGAACAATGTGAACTTATGATTCAAGCTAAAAAGCAAGGATACACCTCATTAAGAAAGCCTTTATCCATTCAATTGAACTCTCTTGAAGATGAATATGCTCCCATATTAATCAATGGTGAGACCTTGTTTTTTACCGCACGAAGGCCAGAAACCACCGGTGAAACAGCTGACCCTGATGATTCTAAATATTTTGAGGATGTTTACAAAGCGCAATGGAATCCAATTACAGCAGATTTTGATATAGATTATGAATTTTTCAAAAACATTAACACCGCTGGATTCGATGCGCTAAGTTATATCAATTCGAATGGTACCTATGCACTCCTTACTGTTAATACTTCAATGACTGAAAAAACAACTAAAGGCTCGGATTTATTTGAGATTTCGACTGAAACACCTTATGTATGGGAGGCTCCAACGATTATAAAAAAGAAGGGATTAAATACAGATTTTTTCGAAGGAAGCGCTACGAGTACAGAGGGTGCTGAAACGGGTGATTTCATGCTTTTTGTTTCTGATCGCAACTCAGACGTTTCTGGCCTAGATTTATTCATGTGCCCTAGGAATGAATCTACCTTTGGTGAGGTTACCGTGCTCCCAAAACAAATTAATAGCCTTGGCAACGAAACAACACCAATGCTAAGCGCAGATGGTAAATACTTATTTTTCAGTAGCGATGAACTACCGGGTTATGGAGGGTATGATATTTTTTACAGCGTCAATGAAAATGGTGTTTGGTCTAATCCCATTAATCTAGGGCCTGAAATAAACTCCGTAAATCACGATACGCACTTTAGCTACAATTCCTCTACTAAAAAAGCAGTATTCGCGTCCTTAGCAGAGAAGGAAGGATATTTCTCATTCGATTTATATACTGTGGATTTAGCTGGAAAGGAATTTCCTTTTACGAAGTAATCCTAGTTTACTCGTACTTTCTTCCGATTAATATTGTCAAGGTTGTATCTAACGAAGGTTTCAAATCCTCCTTTGAAATTTGACACGAGCGATAACCTAGACACGTTAATATCATAAGCAAATCCTGCGGAGAAAGGTCCGTAAAAAATAGATGATCGAACCACAATAGCATCTTTCAATCGACTGAAAATACCCAAACTGAACGCGATTTCTTTAATGTTATCGGTTTCCCAGGATGCTTTGCGAATGATTTGCTTGTAACTTACCCCGTAAAGTAATTCATTTGACTTTCGCTGGCGTTGGTAATAAATTGCAGGCTGCAAAATACCGTTAGTAGCAGTAATTCCAATGTTAGCATTAACAAATCCAGCGTAGCGAATCGGAAGGGTTTGAATGCTTGAATTATAAAAAGAATACCTTGGGTTATTTACGTGATAAGCGGCAAACCCAACATTAAATCCTTTATCGGCCTCATTTGTGATTTTACCAATGTCTGTCTGAAAAGAATAAACACCTCCAACACCTAGGTCGAAATAAGAGAAGTTTTGTTCATAAAACGGCTCTCCATTAGGGAGCGTTGGATTAAATGCCGTGCCATCGTATTGAGAGCCCCACTGACCTGATGCAGGATTTGTTACGCATTGGCCAAAGGTAGAATTTAATCCTAAAGCCACTCTACTGAATCGACTCACCTTTAAACTATATGAAAAGTTAAACCCAATGTTACTCTGAGTAAAATATCCATCTCCCATGCGATCATTGAAGAACACTAAACCTGCTCCAAGGACCCCATTTGAATTTTTAAGTGCGGCGGTTAAGCGGCCGTCGATGGATGCGAAAAACGTGCTAAAGGGGGAGGCAAAACTCCCGTATTGACCACGATACATAGCAATTCCTTGAAAAGAGGCATTAGCTCCGGCCAAGGCGGGATTCAAGGTAAGAGGAGAAACATCAGTTTGTGAAAAATGGACATCTTGCGCATGAACAACAGAAGGCTGAAGTATACAACTTAACAACAGGCCAATGAAAAAAATTATTCGTACAC
>JBIKUO010000046.1:0-8641 GCA_044347515.1 Crocinitomicaceae bacterium
TAATCTGTGCTGCCCCTCGACTTGCATGTGTTAGGCCTGCCGCTAGCGTTCATCCTGAGCCAGGATCAAACTCTCCGTTGTATAATAACTTTGAATTTGTAAGAGCTCGAGATGTCGTTTTATTCTTTAAAACGCTGTTTCCTTGTTTCTCAATACGTCAATGAACTTCATTCGCTGCAGATAACTTTCTAAACTTATTCTGCTTTTCAAAAACCCTCTAATCTTGTTTAGCGGGGTGCAAAGATACAAACTCTTTTTTATTCTCCAAGAAAAAACTAAAAATATTTTTTTCTTTTTTTCTCTCCTCAATTAACCTCACTCGTTTGCGATGTTTTTCTCAATTGCGGGGTGCAAAGATACACACTCTTTTGCATTCACCAAATTTTAGCACACAAAATTTGAGGTTTTTTTAACGCGTATTGATTTAAAAAGGTTACAAAAAAAATGCAGGGAGCCGAAACCCCCTGCAAATGAAATACTTAAACAGAAACTCTAAAATAATAAAGAGTCGATTACCCCCTATTGTAGTGCAATCTTTTTGGTGTAGAGCGAATTGTTGATACTCATTGAAATGAAAAACAATCCAGATTCAATATGTGAAGTGCGTTCAATCACGATCTCATTATTATTTACTTTTAGGGATGGTATTGAACACACCATTTTACCAGTTGCATTGAATATCGTTATTCCATTAACTTGTCCAACGTTTTTAGGTGCCTTGAATGTTATGCGTTCACTTGTTATTTGAACAAGCTGTAGCACCTGCTCGTCTCCTTCCAAAACCCCATTACCCGACTCTTCCTGTATAATATGCTGGGATAAATAAATCATATCTCCATTATCGTTGCCGTTGTTATTTGTTTTATTAGTCGCAACGTAAAAAGTAACCGGGCCTGAACCAACTGCTGGAGCGGTCCATGTCCATGACCAAGATGGCGCGTTAACGCTTGTATTACTTCCGGAGGTATGATTTGCATATTTCTTTGCGCCTCCATTAATTGAAGTATTTCCCGCTTGTCCTGTAAATCCGCCAGCCATGGTATTTGTTGCAGTTAATGCAGTAGACTGAAATCCTCGCTTTGCAGGGTTAGATGACATTGATAGATTAACTGTATACTGCTGGCCCGGCACATACGTGCTTACAGGGGTTGCACCGCTTAATATCGTTAATAAATTCTCTGTATCACCATTCTGAACAGATCCTGAATGGCATTGTGTACAGTTACTTTCGTTAGGAGCCCCCGTCATACCTGGAGAAGCGCCGCCGCTATTTAACGGGGACCGAAGGAATCCATGCTGCGAAGCATCAACGGAAAAATAGGCGAAACCCGACATTAATAATGCAGCTACCGGTAAAATCAAAACAATACGCATCTTTTTTTAAATTTTCGTTAGTGACTAAATTAGTTATTTTTTTTTCCTTGGTAAATCCAACATGCTACTTTTTGAATCAAAGAATCGGGTAATGCAGGACCTCCTTGGGGCATCAATTGATACCCAGTACCGTGCATAGATCCAAGAATCGCATCCGCCGAGGAGCTAATATTCGTATGATTAGTTAGGGTATACCCTGTAGCATTCCCAGGATTATGACAACCAGAACAATTATTTTGAATCAAAGGCAAAATTTCAGCATTAAAAGAAACGGTATCTGGACAATTTGGAGGAATAACAACAGTTACTTTATCTTTTGTGCAATTTGCAAGTAAAACAGAGAAACCTGTAAACGCAATTAAACGGGGTATGTAGTTAAGCTTCATGACTTGAACTAACTGTTAAGGGCTGCAGTGCCAACCAAATGATTGGCATAATGAAATGTACCGGAATCGCGGCAACAGCGATAAAGGTTGTATCAATTTCCTGATTAATATAAGTAATTGGAAGAGCAATACTCGCAACTGAAGCCATGGTTAATACTGTATTTAACACAATTACGCCCCATTTCTTTAAAACACGGCTAGCAATCATTAATATTAATGACAAAAACAAAGACAAAGCGATGTAAATAGAAACCACCTTCCAAATTGGCAAAACCTTGTAGCTCTCATCCAATTCCAATGCATAAAAATAATGGAGGTACAACCCGCCAACTAAAGAGGATATAGCGGCTACAATCAAGCCATGAATCATGAACTTTCTCATTTGTCTGTTTTTTTACTTACTGGCAATTCGTACACAATTTTCATTTTATCAGGAACTGTTTCACTTTTCTTACCCACCTTAAAATCTATTCGGTTAACATAAAAAGTACCCTTGAATGTGTATTTTGATGAACTACCCGAAACTTTGGCAGGAATGGTGTATTCTTTAGAGGTGCCTTTAATGGTTAAGTCTCCTTTAATTTGTAAATCGCCATTTTCGTCTTTAGTAACGCTGGAAGATTTAAATTTAATATTCGGGTACGTTTCTTCTTCAAACCACTCCTTGGTGAGGGCTTTTTTGTTCATCATGCCATTCCCTGTACTTATCGTATTCACCGGAATTTTTAAATTAAACGTGGCATCTGTAGGCGAACCAGATGAATAGGTCACATCCCCACTAATATCGGTAAACTTCCCAGAAGGATGGTCACTCTTAAAGGCAATCGAATGACCTTCAGCCACTTCGAAGTCGCCTGTTGGCGCAACTGCCATTGATGTTGATGCGATTAATAAACCGAAATAAACGATGGGTAATATTGCTTTTTTCATGTGTAATTAATTATTCGTTTTCAAATGTAAATTTCCTGCCGACGCAAAAACCAAGCCTAAATTGACCTTTTAACCAGTCGGAAGTAGTATATGGAATAAACTGGGTCTCACCAATGCCTTGCGCATTCGTTAAATTTATGGTAAAGCTATGGCCAAACGTATACCATTCTAGTGCGATGCCTAGACTTTTTTTATACACGTCATTTGGGCGCAATCCCTTGGAGGCAAAAGGGTGATAATACTCAGCAATTAAAGCAAAACTTCCAGTTAATTTGAATCGTGCTGCCGCTCCTACAGAAAATAAATCATTTTGATCGTTTGCTGCTACATAGTTACTGTGTACCAAGGTTGGCATAAGAGCTATAGATAATCGGTCACCAAATCGCCGTGCTACATTTAACTGTGTAAAATAAGCAAAACGATGACTTACCTTAGGAAAATGATTTACTTGTGAAATATCTGACGAAGCTGTCATATAAGTAAAGGTTGAACCAGCAATCCCAGTGAGGGATATCGGACTTTTTTTGCCTTGTTTCAAAATTCGATACTTAACAAAACCATCTAATAAGGACCGATAAGGCGAGCCTGTTCCCTTCGCACGACCAAATCCAATCATTAACTCATTAGTAATACCGTACTCGAGGGCGATTCGAATATCAGCTAAATTATCAAACCCAAACATATTCTGCACACCACCATTAGTTCCAAACATATCGCCAAAGCGATGTTCGATTCTAAAATCCATGGTTCGTGCGGGCAAGGTCTCTACAGAATGTCCACAAATGATTCGAGTTGAAGAAAATGTTTTAGGCAGAAAAGGCTCATCTGTGAATTCTACTTCCTCTTTCTGTGCAAAGAAATTCAAGGGAAAAATGAGCATCCATAAAAAGTAAGTAATTTTAGCCTTCATCTGTATAATTTGATGCATCAAATGTATTAATTTAAATCACGCCTGTGAACCTCTCGACATCAAAACATAACCTAAGACAAGAGGCTAAAATCCAACGTAAGGGACTTAGCGATGATGAATTAGAATACTACTCGATACAGATTGCTAAACAAGTAAATACATGCTTTAGTTTTCACGACAAGCAAATATCTTGTTTTTTAAGCTTGGAAGCTCAGCGCGAAGTGCATACTGAATATATATTGAAACAGCTTGCAATGCATAATCAATTGTTTGTACCAGTGAGCAACTTCTTGGATGATTCAATGCAACTTGTCCCATTTGAACCGGGTGATATATTGGTATTAAATTCATATCATATACCCGAACCTATTCATAAAAAAAATCCAATTGATCCAATTGAATTAGATGTAATATTTATCCCCCTATTACAAGCCGATGTTAAAGGAAATCGATTGGGATATGGAAAGGGATTCTATGACCGGTATTTGGCGTTGTGTCGGCCAGATGTTATTAAAATTGGACTGAACTTCTTTGAACCAATTCCTTCTATACCAGCTGAAAAAACCGATATTCCGTTAGATTATTTAATTACGCCGAATCGTGTTTATGAATTTAAATGACAAAGGACATCAAGGGAAATTTCACCTTTTGGCTATCGTACTTATTCCGATCAACTTAATGGCGTGGTTTCTTGCCTCACATTGGATGTGGGGATTATCTATCACCGCGATATCCGCTGGAGTTATTTATTTTTTTCTTTTTTGGAAACCAACTTAATTCCGTCTCCTTCGAAATTCAACTTGAATTCAGGCTGGGTAATCTTGTTTATTTCCTCTAGAGATTTCCCAGCATCCTCCGCATAATGACGGAGCATCTTTACAGAAACCGTATCCCAATAAGCCACCCCATGGATATATGATTCAGTGCCCAATGGCGTTGCAGGTGGAATAGTAAAATGATTTTTAAATCGCACCATAAGAGGCTTTCCGTCGGGTTTAGGGACCTGTACCCAACAACCTGCATTTTGGCAAACGGCAGAAAGAGGTGACTTTATCGTGACGGTTTGCGGGTCTTTTGATTTATCCATTCGACTCACTAATTCAGCTACGCTTATCGCAGCTGTTTCATCAACCTTAACTATACCATATTCATTTTTTAAGCTAGCACAACTTATTACTATACCTAATAAAAAAATAAAACTTACTGCCTTCATGTTATTCGCCTTTGATTTTCATAAACTTCTCATAAAACGAATACAACTCGTAAGACTCTTCACCAACAACAATTTTATTTACTTGATTTGCCCCAAGAAAGCGTAACATGATTCGTCTAACCTCGTCTGAATCTGCCACTGGATACACATCTACCTTTTGAGTGCTTGCGTCATACGTATACGTAAAGGAAGTAGTATAATACTTAGCCGTATTTTGAATTCCCTCGGCGGTTGTTTGGGCTGGAAAAATCCATTGAAAATGCCCTGTTTTTGCCTCTTTAGTGATTTCAGATGCCGTTAATTTGGAACTTACAGTGATTTGCTGCGCAATGCTAGACAAACCAATGGTCACAAAAATCGCAAGGAAAATAGTTCGCATGATAATTATTTTATTGCGAATTTAGCAAAAATGGAACGTATAAAAAACATAGGCTTGCTTTTTTCAAAATCCGGGCTTACACACGAGGCCGGTTGTGATGAAGCGGGACGAGGTTGCTTAGCTGGACCCGTAGTGGCCGCTGCTGTAATTTTACGGAATCCGATTCCCGGGCTGAATGATTCCAAACGACTAAATGAAAAACAACGTGAAGCATTAGCGGAAATAATAAAAGCAGAGGCCCTCGCCTACCACATTGCTTATGTAGATGAAATCAAAATCGATGAAATCAACATTTTAAATGCAAGTATTTTGGGAATGCATTTAGCACTTGATGGATTGAGTATTCGCCCAGAACATATCCTTGTAGACGGGAATAAATTCAAACCATATCGTGATATTTCTAATGAGTGTATCATAAAAGGAGACGGTCTTTACCAGTCTATAGCCGCGGCATCCATCTTAGCCAAAACCGCGCGGGATACATTCATGGAACAAGCACATGAACAATTTCCTGTTTATGGATGGAATGTAAACAAAGGTTATCCAACAAAAGCACAGGTATTAGCGATTCAACAACATGGATTTTGCGAAATGCATAGAAAAACATTCGGTATTGTTCGCCAAATGGCGCAAACCACCTTGTTTATTTGAAGATAAACACCTTAATGTTCATTAGATTCTTCGGCGCTTATTTTTCGGTGGATGTTTACATTTAGATTTGCTATATGTTAAGAAAAGTACTTTTAATTGTATTCGTTTTTATACTTGTTGGTTGGTCGAGTTTTGCCGTTTACTCCCTGATAGATTCATCAGAAGAACAATCTTATTTGTCTCTTTTTAATCCGAAAGCGGATGAATTAATAATCGCCCTACACCACCCAAAAGACTTTGAACTCGAAAACCTAGAAGTTGATTGTAATCAGAAAAATATTGATGTGTTTACTTCTTTGATGCCTAAGATCAAAGATCTGTCCTCAGTTTTTATAAGTAAAAAACGAAACATACTTGTTTTTCAAACCCAAGAAAAATGGTCAATTAAACGCATTAAACGAACTTTTGAACGTGGAATTTACTCTTTTGACCTTACCGGACCGAATACGTTTCAGTTTGGTAAATATTTAGGGAAGTTCAAAGGGAATGAACTTATCCTATATTATTACGATTTAGAGTTAAACGAGGAGAAATCATTTTCCCCTTGGCGTTTAGACCCACAATCTACCTATAGTATTGTCTATTTACTTGATTCCTTAAATAAAACGCGTGATGTTTATGTCAAATCCGACTATAAAATCAGCTACACAAGTTCGGATTTTAAGCGGCAAAAGAAAACGTTGATTGATGATTTAAGCTTGTTTGGGAGTTTAATTCCGAAAGAAACCAAATCGTATCAATTTTATGAACGGAATTACCTGCTTGAAACAGACTCAGAATTTAAACGGAGTCCAATTAAGAACCTAGTCAAGAATGGGGTAATCATAATTGAAGTGGACCAAAAGCCTGTGTTTATTTTCGATATGAATCAAGAAGTAACGCTAAGCGAATACTTAAATGACTTTTTTCATAAGATGGAAAACAACCAAGAAAGAGCACACTTTTCTAATTTCCCAATTTGCAAATCGTTCAATTCAACGCATGAAGGAGAAGGCGTAATAAAAGCAAAAAAAATCCTGGCGTACAGCGTCGATGGGTTTGGATTTCTTACGACTGATGAATCCGCCTTGGATGCCGTATTGCTTGAATTAGAAATGCGAAAATCCCTAAACACCGCGATGGATAACATCGCATTATTTAAAGCTCCATTGCCTAAAACTGTTTCCCAACGAAGCTTGAGTTACCGCAATTCAAGCAGTATAAGTTGGGTAGAAAAGAGGCTTGTCGAAACTAAAATAGAAGTTCTTGGTTCAGAAAAATCTAGCGAACAAATCGAAGAGACTAAAAATTATTTCACCATGAATCCAGGCCTACCGGTTTTATCCTTTTGTGCACTATCAGGCAGAGGCAATGTGGTTATGGAGGTGGGAAAAGAACTTATAGGGTATAAAAACGGTAGTTTAAAATGGAGAAAACCACTTAAATCGAGCTTATCAAATCAACCAAAATCATTAGCGACAAATAATCTAGAAAATGAGTTCATCTTACTTCCTCATGAAAATCAACTAGAAATAATAGATAAAATGGGCCGGCCTCAGTATGAAATCAAAGGTGCTTTTGAAGGAGACCCAATTCAATGTATCGTGAACAAACAAGCTGCATTCGGGATTCAAGGGAAAGAAGGAATCTATTTCTATGCGACGAGCTCTGGAAAACTGCTAAAACGATTCGTAATCATGGACAAGATTGCAGCATGGAACATTATTTCAACATCTGGGAAATTAACGATAAGCATTAAGACTGATAATCAATTACTCAACATAGATTATACAACGGGTAAACGGCAAACTATTAAAGCAAACATCGCCGATTTCATTTCTTTTACACGTAGTGGTTTCATTCAGCGCGGACCGAATGGAATGCAAGAAGTAATCGGGTCTAAAACCATAAATATACAGGTTCCTTCGTATTGGAAATTTAGTGGGGAAGTTAAATTAGGACAAGATATAGGTCAGCTATTTCATGACGGGAAGTCTATTGTTCTGACTGTAAAAGGAAAGGTTCGATGGAATAAAACCATTAATCATTCGGAAATTTCAGAGCTCATTTTGCCGCAAAATGCTGAATCGCTATTTATAGTAAGAGATGCCTTAGAAAACAAACTATATTTTTGGGATTTTCAAGGTAATTTGCTAGATCAAGAAGAACGTCCTGGACAGCGCGCAATTCAACTTACTTCGTTAGGGGCACGTGGATCTTCGATTACAACGTACCTTAATGACTTTGTAATACAGTTTAACTATTAATTTTAGCCTACCCCTACTATGAAACATTACCTTACACTCGCCTTAAGCTTGCTTTTTTCAAGCTACTTTCTTTCTCAACAGTACTTAGGTGTATCAACAAGCAACTATGCAGGGAGTATGGGGACTCAATTACAACCAGCAAGTTTTGTAGATGGCCGATTTGTTTTTGATCTTAACATCGTTGGATTAAACAACAATACTTATCAGAACTTCGGATATTTCAATGCGAAAGCGATGCGAGATGCACAAGGCAATGGCGGCTATTGGTGGAAAAAATCTTTTGGTGACAATACCATATATGATGCTTGGGCTAGTCCAGACTCCACGTTTATGGACAGATTTATTGTTCGAAATTACTCAAGTGAAACTAAAAAAGTTCTTGGTGTATATAGCAATACCCAAATTGATTTACTTAATTTAAATTTTCACATTAATCCCAAAATCGCTGTGGGGTTATTTGGAAGGGTACGTTCGATAAAAAATATCGACAACATGGATCCAAAATTGGCGGTACTTGCCGAAAACGGCTTAGATTACTCGCTTTTGTGGAAC
>JBIKUO010000010.1:0-92617 GCA_044347515.1 Crocinitomicaceae bacterium
GCTCAATAATGGATAAAATCACATACAAAATTACAATTATTGGTAGTGCGTAGATTTTAAAAACAAAAATTGTTATCAACGAAATTCCTAACAAAAGGTATTGGTAGATGTTGCTTTCAATGCTAAAGTTCTTGATTTTCAAGGATAACAATGGGATTTCAGAAATTAACAACAGTGGAAATATCAATGCGGTACAGGCCATGACTAAAGGATCTAATACCCATGGGTAAGACGGTTCAAAAGGGGTGGAGTTTTCAAATCCGATTTGCCAATACAGCAAAGGAAAGAACAAAAAGAATATGGTGCTGGTCGGGGTAGGTACGCCAATAAATCGATCAGTTTGACGGGTATCATTATTGAATTTTGCCAAGCGAAATAACGAAAAGAAGGGAATGCTGAGCGCACACATGCTTAACCAATCGGTGTAGTCATGAAATTGGAAATCGTGAAACTTTAAATATGTTGCGCCTAAGGTTCCATTCAGTCTAAGTTCTATAGTAATAAACATGAGGATCCCTGGTGCTAAGCCAAATGATACCAAATCAGCCAAAGAGTCTAAGTCTTTGCCTATGGGAGAACTTATTCCAAGTTTTCTTGCTACAAACCCATCAAAGAAATCGAAAATCATCGCTAAAATGAGTAGTAACGCACTTATTTCCAACCTTCCAAAAAAAGCAAGAATAATGGCCATTACGCCACAAAGAAAGTTGCTTGATGTAATTAAATTAGGAAGATTAAACAACTTCTGACCCATTTCATTCATTTCGAGCGAAGGTAATTCAAAAATCGCTTATATTTATCGAGTTAAATCTTTCTTTACACAATAAATGCTGTTGTTTCAGAGTTTACGAGGCCCAAATTTTTATATGAAATACATCATTCTCTCCCTTGTTTTAATTCAGTTTTTTACCGTTAAGGCCCAAGCGCCCAAGTACTCTAATGAATTCCTGCATCTTGGCGTTGGAGCTCAGGCTTTTGCTATGGGGAATGCTGTTGCGGCTTCTTCAGAGGATGTTACCGCAGGGTATTGGAATCCTGCAGGCTTAACGAGCGCCACGGAATGGCTTCAGGTATCTGCTATGCATTCTGAATATTTCGCGGGCATCGCCAAATATGATTACGTGGGAGTTTCGCATTCACTCGGTAAAAAAGGCGTTCTTGGCTTTACCTTCCTTCGCTTTGGGGTAGACGATATTCCCAATACCACACAACTTATAGACAATGACGGTAGAATTAATTATGACAACGTGACCACCTTTACCGCGGGTGATTACGCCTTTATGGGGTCTTATGCAAAAGCCTTGGCTGTTCCTGGGTTATCTCTTGGAGGAACTGTAAAAATAATTCATCGTCGAGTGGGAGACTTCGCGAAATCTTGGGGGTTTGGCTTAGATGCAGGTGTAAAATATCGCCTTAACTCACATTGGAAATTTGGCCTCGTAGCGCGCGATGCCACATCAACGTTTAATGCTTGGATATTTAATCTTTCTCAGGACATGCAACAAGTATTCTTGTCCACGGGTAATGAAATCCCAACGAATGGACTTGAATTATCGCTGCCAAGATTCATTACAGGAATTGCTTATACTCATTCAATTGGCAATCCAGAAAAAGGATTTAATATTGCTGCCGAATTGGACATCGATGCTACGACAGACGGAATGAGAAATACACTGATTAAATCCAATACTTTTTCGCTTGACCCGCACATGGGTGTACAATTGTCCTTCAAAGAATTAGTTAAGGTTCGCGGTGGGGTTTCTTCCATTCAGCAATTTAAGGCAATCGATGGCTCAAGCAGTTGGGGTGTTCAACCAAATTTAGGATTA
Organism: Crocinitomicaceae bacterium; assembly: GCA_044347515.1. Classification (GTDB taxonomy): domain Bacteria; phylum Bacteroidota; class Bacteroidia; order Flavobacteriales_D; family Crocinitomicaceae; genus UBA952. The sequence goes on from JBIKUO010000010.1 coordinate 1,830, forward strand.
GGTGTGGGTATTAAAGGATTCAATTTGGATTATGCGTTCACCAGGTTAGGTGCTGCAGAGGCAGGGTATTACACCCATGTGTTTTCATTGAAGTTCAAATTAAGTCAGCCTAAGAAAAAGTAAGGATGAAACGGTATTTAAGTGTCATATTACTCTTTTTTACCCTTCAAGTTAGCGTTAATGCCCAAACCTTCGGGAACGAATGGATTAATTATAGTCAAAAATATTATGCGTTTCCTGTACTTCAATCTGGAATTCATAAGATTTCGTATCAGAATTTATTTGACGCAGGGATTCCTGTTTCTTCCATTCCGATTTCAACCTATCAAGTGTTTGGAAAACAAAAGGAACAACCATTATACATCATCGATGATGGGAATAACATCCTAGATCCGTATGAGTTTATTTATTTCTATGCAGAAAAGAACGACGGTTGGCTTGATTCAACACTCTATGATAATCCGTCGTGGTTAGGGAATCCAAAATATAGCTTATACAACGATACCATTCGCTATTTTTTTAGTTGGACAAATGGCGCAGCGGGTTTACGGTTTACCCCTGAAAATGATATTGATTTCGCGAGTTATCAAACCGCTTCGCATCTCCTGTTCGAAAAGAGCCTGGTAAATGCGCAAGCATACAACGAAGGCGAAATAAATTCACAATCGGCAAGTTCCTTGTTTGTGCCCGGAGAAGGGTGGGGGAGTCCGATGCAAAATGGTGCTTCGGGTTATACATGGAACTATTCAGCTACAATATTAGATAATTTATATACGGGTCTTGATGCGCCTCAAATTCAATTAAAATCGGTGCTTGTTGGAGGATCCAATGCCTATTCACCGAATTTATATAACCATCATACCCGATTAACCATTGGTCCAAACAATAGTGTATTGCTTGATACCCTGACTATTGGTTACAATGCGATTAATGTCACTAAACAAATTCCGGTTTCTACCCTTTCGGCCAATGGCGCAACAAATTTTAAGATCAACATTGTAGGCGATCTTGGGGTAGCAACGGATTATCAAAGTGTTAATTATTGGTCATTTCTTTATCCGCGAACCATGGCCTTGCCGGGGAGTAACAAAAGCGAGTTTTTGATTCGAAATCAACTTAATCAGCCAAAAATTAAATTGGCGCTCAGCGGGGTGAGCATGACGAATCCGATAGCCTTCGTGTTTGGTTCAAATCCAAAGGTGATTAACGCTGTTTTTACCGGGAGTACCTGTCAATTGCTCGTGCCAAATGATCCAATTTATACGAACCAAAAGGTAGTTATTCAAGCAACATCAACTGTTAATTCAATCCCTGGATTAACTCCTGTAACGCCATCCGCTACATTCACGAATTTTTCTGCTGTACCCAATTTGGAAGCTTCCCTGCTCTTTGTTTATTCTAAAAAACTTGCATCGGGTGTGTTTGATTATGCAAATTACCGAAGTTCACCTGCAGGTGGCGATTATAATGTGATTCTTGCTGAAGTAGAAGAATTGTATGATCAGTTTGGTGGGGGAATAGTTAAGCATGTTAATGGAATTCGTCGCTATGCCCAGTTTATGCACAGTTTAAGTCAGCAAAAACCTGTCGGTTTATTTCTTATTGGAAAAGGAATCCGTGAGGCGAATGTGGCTACCACGCTAGCAACTGGTCCCGGTGCCCGTGCCAATGTGTTGAATTATTCCATGAATTTAGTTCCGTCTTTCGGTCAACCTTCCAGCGACCAAAGCATGACCTCCAATTTACCAGGTACGGACAAATGGACACCGCTCATTCCTACCGGTAGGATATCCGTAAATAACCTCGGGGAGTTAGCGCTGTATTTGGATAAAGTTAAAGCCTTTGAGCTTGCGCAAGATTCTACCTCAATGTATGATTCGCCAAGTAAAGATTGGCAAAAGCATCTGATTCACTTTGCAGGCGGGGGCAATGCCAACGAACAGTTTATTTTTCAAACCTACCTTAACGGAATGGCGGAAATTGCCGAAGATGATTTTTTCGCTGGAACCACTACCCGCATTGTTAAGGAGTCTGCCAATCCGTTAACGCCTGCACAAATTCAAGGCATTTCCGATCGATTGTCCGAAGGGGTAAGCGTAATGAATTTTTTCGGCCACGCTTCTTCTTCTCAAAGTGGTTTTGATTTGAACATTGATGATCCTCAGAACTGGAATAATCAAGGCAAGTACCCCTTGTTAATCGCAAATTCATGCTACAACGGCAATATATTTTACAGTGTGCCTACGAAATCAGAACAGTTTGTCTTAACCCCCAATGCAGGAGTTATTGCATATCTCGGAACACTTAACTATGGTTTTTCTGGTGCGCTAAATGACTACTCCAACCAATTCTATCGACAGTTTAGTAAACACAATTACGGAGGAACTATTGGGGAACATATTAAAAACACGATTGATTCTGTTATGAACATAAATCAACCGTTAAGTACTGAATCGGTGTTCCAGCAAATGACGCTCCACGGTGACCCTATGTTGCGCCTTAATCCACATACAAGACCGGAAATTGAATTAACTGAGGATCGCGTTTCGTTTGGTCCAGATGATATTTCATTAACTACCGACTCGCTTGAAATCCAAATTAAATTACGCAATTTGGGGCAATCCATCCCGGGTGATTTTGCTTTAGAAATTTTACGCGACTTCCCAGGTTCAATGGCTGATTCAAGTTATGTTTTCACCATCAACGGAATCGATTATGAAAAAGATATAGCGCTAAAACTACCTTTTTATCCCCTAATCGGTGTGGGCTTGAATCAATTCACGATTACGGTAGATATCCCAAATTTTAATGATGAGGTCTACGATGAAATTAACAATAACCGCATTGTTAAGTCATTTAATATTCGAGTAGATGGCATTGAACCTGTATTGCCAATAGATTTTGCTGTCGTTCCTAGAGATACCCTGGCCGTATTTGCATCAACTATTGATCCATTGGCCCCTGCGAATTCGTATCGCTTTGAAATGGATACGAGCCATTTGTTTAATTCATCGTTCTTAAGGTATGCGAACGTTTCCGGCACCGGTGGAGTGAAGTCTGTCAATTGGAATCAATGGGTGCGGGTTTCATCCAATTCCGTGGACCCTGTTTATTTTTCGGACAGTGTGGTGTACTATTGGCGCGTTGCTGTGAATAGCAGTCCCTTTATTTGGAAGAAACGATCGTTTCAATACATACCTGGAAAAGAGGGTTGGGGTCAAGATGATTTCTTTCAGTTTACAGACAACTCATTCACAGGGATTTCAATGAATACTCAACAAGAATTGCGTGAATTTGTCCCGATTCAGAAAGGCATTTCTTGTTTGGTTAAGGCGGCAACAACAGCTCCAGAGATTTATGACAATGCATGGTATTTAAACGATGAACAGCAAGAATATGAGGTGTGTAATATGACACCGAAATTGCACGTGGCAATCGTTGATAAAGCCACCTTGTTACCATGGGAAACACGGTATACCTATCCGAATGGTACCGTGGTAAACCCGGGAAATAATTTTGGAAATGCAAACGATAATTCCGGGTGTAAACCGCGGTCGATGAAGTATTTTACCTTTCATCAAAACAGTGCAGTGCAATTGGCTGCGTTCCAGAATTTAGTTCAGAATGTGGTTGAAAATGGAGATTACATTTTAGTGTATTCTCCGATGACAACGCGCTACGATTGGTGGAATACTTTTGCTCCGACCTTGTACCAAACCTTTGCTGGATTGGGTTCCGATAGTATTGTTCAAGGACGGCCAAACAAGCCTTTCATCTTCTTAACCAGGAAGGGTGACCCCGCGTTTGTTGTGGAGAAATTCACCCAGGGGACGGAGGATATTCATATGGATACTGTGATTTTTGGTTCTCAATTGGTTGGATATGAAACTACTCCGTTAATCGGACCGGTAAGCGATTGGCAGTCCCTCTTTTGGAAACGGGATCCTTTAGAAGTTCTTCCGGGTGATTCGACCCGAATGCGCGTTCAGGTGTACAATACAGTTGGCGCCTTAGATCACATCATTGATACCTTGATGACTCCCCACGATTCTATTATTAACCTCAATAGTTTAATCAATGCAGCGCAGTTCCCTTATGCTCGGCTAAACGCCTTTTATGCGGATTCAAATTTCCAAACTCCAGCACAATTGGATTTTTGGCATGTGGTATTTGCGCCACTTCCAGAAGCGGCGATTGACCCATCCACTGCGATGTTTTGGTCTGCTCAAAATGATTCAATACAAGAAGGACAGCCCTTAAATTTCGCGGTGGATATCCGCAATATTAGCGAGTTCAATATGGACTCATTGCTCGTTAGTTATTCCGTAATTGATGAAAATCAACTCGTTCACCCGATAGCATATCCTCGTCAAGCGCCACTTTTAGCCAATGGACATCTGTATGATACGATCACCATTCCAACGTTGAACTTAACCGGTAATAATTGGTTGCGTGTGGAAGTTAATCCATACACGGATCAAAGTTTTACGCAAACCGACCAGCCCGAATTGACCCACATTAACAATGTTCTTCAGATGGCCTTTACGGTTGGTGGAGAAGATGTGAATCCAATTTTAGATGTCACGTTCGATGGGCAACACATCCTAAATAATGACATAATTGCTCCGCAAAGTGAAATTCTAATCACATTGAAGGATGATAATCCGTATCTCATCATGGATAGTGATGCAGACACCTCGCTATTTGCGATTTACCTAACTGATCCGGATGGTGAAATGCGAAAAATACCCTTTGTAGATGCCCAAGGTACGGTAGTTATGGAATGGGTTCCGGCTAATGCATCGAATAAGAAGTTTAAGATTCTATATCCGGCACTTTTCACCAAAGATGGTACATACACCTTGCTTGTGCAAGGGCAAGACCGTTCAGGGAATTTGTCCGGCGACTATGAATACAAAATAAGTTTTAAAGTCATTCATGAATCTTCGATTACTGAAGTAATGAACTACCCGAACCCGTTTAGTACAAGTACACGATTTGTTTTCACCCTTACAGGTTCCGTGTTGCCGGATGAAATGCTTATTCAAATCATGAATATTAGTGGGAGAGTCGTTCGAGAAATTACAGCTGATGAACTTGGTCAATTACGAATTGGGCGCAACATCACCGATTTTGCATGGGATGGCAAGGATAATTACGGAGATTTATTGGCGAACGGGGTGTATTTATATCGCGTTGTTGCGCGAAGTGGAGGTCAAGAAATAAAGCACTTGGAATCGGGGGCAGACCAATATTTCCATAAAGGACTCGGTAAACTATATATTTTACGTTAAAAGAATTTACAGCTCAGTATTGCGGTATCGTCGCCATACGGTAATTCACCTTTCCATTCATCCAATTTTGAAAATAAGATGTTGTTCATGTCTTCCATTTTAAGGGATGAAAACGATTGTACATTTTTTATCATTCGTTCTATTCCAAATTGTTCCCCCGCTTCATTTTCTAATTCAACAACACCGTCCGTATACAGCACTAAGGTACTTTTGGGCGGAATTACCATTTTACCAACCTGCAGATTTGGAAGTTCATCCAACATCCCAAGTCCAATGCACCCATCGTGAAGGAGTTGGTATTTTCTGCCCATAAAAAGTACCGGTTGATTGTGTCCGGCGTTGATGTATTTTAATTTACGCGTATATGCGTTGTAGTGTGCAATAAAGAAGGTGATAAATTTCTCTCCCTTTGCTGCACCCATTACCTTTTTATTTAATTCTTCAATGAGGAACGAAAGATCGAACCGCTGGTACCTAAACAAGGTGCGCAGAGTAGCTTGAAAATTCGCCATGAGCAAAGCGGCCGAAATCCCTTTTCCAGAAACATCTGCGATACAAATGATATATTCTTCATCTCCTAAGGGAATGAAATCATAATAATCTCCTCCAATTACATGCCTAGAAATATACTTAGCCGAGATGTCCATTTTTCGGTTGGAAGGTAAGTCGGAAGGGAAGAGTAGTTTTTGTAATTCAGAAGCCGTTTCTAAGTCACGGTTGATCATGTCTTTAGAAATCAATCGGTTCGTTAACCGCTGATTTTCTATAGCAACGGCGATCACATTGGTTAAGGTCTGTGCAAATTCCAGATGTTGTTCTTTTTCGGTATTAGCTACAGCGTTTTCAGATAACAGTAAGTAAGCCAAGGGATTTCCTTTATGAAATACCGGAATAATGATATTGAATTCACTAAGTAGGCTGGAGTTAGATTCCGCTACGATGGTTAATTCTTTAATGCGTTGCAGTTGATCAAGATGTGAAGTCAGGTCAATTTTCCCTTTCATTCCAGATTTATGGAGGATTTTCCATCCATTAGAATTGGTAATCAACACGAATTTTCTGATGCTTAGTTGTTCCTTAAGAATAAAGGAATAAATACTGAGTAAATCTTCTACAGAGGATTGGGTATTAATTGCTGAGGTAATCGACAGTAATGAATTGAGTTTCAATTCATGTAAGGCGAGTTGACGTTCAAGGGTATTAATTACGCGTTCGCTCATTGATGTTTTCTGAGAAAATCAGGAAGTTGTTTTACTGCGGCCATTTCTTTGAATTTTTCTCTCACTTCACTGCATGGACTTCCAAAGTAGGTGGCATTTCCTGCAAGGCTTTTTGAAATTCCACTTTGGGCTAAGATGACTGCATCATCACCAATATGAATCCCGCTTGCGCAGCCGACTTGTCCCCACATGGTTACTCGGTCGCCAATATCAACGCAACCCGCAATCCCTACATGGGAGGCAAATAAACAGTTGGCCCCGATTCTGGTATCATGTCCAATCTGAACTAAATTGTCGATTTTAGTACCCTTTCCAATGTATGTGACATCCGTCACGCCGCGATCTATGGTACAATTTGCTCCAATTTCCACATGGTCAGCAATTTCTACATTCCCACAACTAAACATTGCCGTATACTGCTGGTTCGATTTTTTAAAGTAAAACGCAGTATGTCCGATTACCGTGTTTGGACCAATCACTACATGATTGCCAATGATGGTGTCATCCATGATGCAAACCCCTGGAGCAAGTTTTACATCGGACCCAATCGTTACATTCTTTCCAATAAAAACTCCGGGATATTCCGCCGAACGGTTAAACGGGGCACGTTGTTTTTGTGAATATCCAAACCGCGTGATTTGGTTGAAAATATCAAAGGGTTTTTCGGTAATCAATAGACCTTTTCCTTCAGGGCATTCCACCTGCTTATCTATTATGATTACAGTAGCATGCGATTGCAGGGCTTTGTCGTAGTATTTTGGGTGATCAACAAATACGAGATCTCCCGGAACCACGCGATGTATTTCATTAATTCCTGTGATTGTTAATTCAGGTGAACCAACTAAGGTGCATCCGAACTGCTTTGAGATCGCGTCTAAGGTGTATGGAATATCAAACTTCATATGTATGTTGAAGGTATAAAAATAAGGACATCCATTGCGTGAAAATTGCAAGGAATAAATAGTTATGAGTCGTTTTCTGTTAGTTTATTTGAAATTAAGTTCAATAGGGTTTGTTTAATTCAATTGATTTACTACCTTTGCACTCCTATTTTGTATCATGAAAAAAGAAATACATCCAGACGATTACCGATTAGTAGTGTTTAAAGACATGTCTAACGATTATGCATTTATTTGTCCATCTTGCGCTCCTGCAAAAGAAACCATTCAATGGGAAGATGGAAATGAGTATCCGTTAGTTAAATTGGATATCTCTCACAAGTCTCACCCATTCTTCACTGGAATAGCTCAGTTTGTGGATACAGCCGGACGTATTGACAAGTTCAAAACACGTTTTGGTCGTACGATGAAGTAAGTACCATTGGTTTTACCATATTTAAAAACCATTCCGTTTCGGGATGGTTTTTTTTTGCACGATTGTTTAATTGAATTTTGCCGTAGCGCGTTGAAGTCTATCTAGAATGGTTAACCCAAGGCCTTCGTCCAACGGCTTTTCAATATAGATTGCATTGAAACCACAGCCATCCATGGTAATTAAGGTATGGTATAAATTCCGAGCTACTTCTTTTAAATCACCGGTGGAGCTTAATGTCATACATGGGGCAGAAGGAAAACCCTCAGGGATCGACTGTATGAAAATATAGCCTGTATTTTCTTCGAATTTAAGATCCTTCGTTAGGTAGTGCAGCGGAGTTCTTGTTGCATAGTGATATTTCACCATGCCAGGTGCTAAGGGTGATTGTTCGGCTTGATTTTTTATTTCTGGAATATATCCTAAGGTTGAAGAAAGTTCATCCAAATCAATACTTCCTAAGCGATAAACAATAACCCGATCTCCATCCATACCAACAATGGTGGATTCCAAGCCATAATGACAGGTTCCGCCATCTAGAATTAAAGGGATTTCTCCATTTAATTGAGCTAACACTTCTTCTGCCCGTGTTGGACTAACCGACCCATATTTATTTGCACTCGGTGCAGCAAGGGGAAAATCAAGAAGATTCAACAAGGCTAAAAATAGAGGGTGTGATGGAAAACGAATCGCCACAAGCGATGATCCACTCGTGATTTCAGTTGGCACCTTGCTTGTTTTTGGTACAAGAAAGGTAATTGGTCCTGGACTAAAATGATCGTATAAAACCTTCAATTCATCATGAAATGAAAGCATATACGGCTTTGCTAAATGTAAACTTGCAAAATGTAAGATCAATGGATTGCTCGTTGGCCTTTGTTTTACGCTAAATATAGTTGAAACTGCTTCTAGACTTAGCGCATTTGAGGCCAATCCATACACGGTTTCCGTTGGTATTCCAATGACCTGATTCGCCCGAAGCGCGTCAGCAGCTTGCTTTATATCCGTGGTAATTTGTGTAATCACGAAACAAAGATAACCGATATTTTTTGGGCGCTAATCGCGCTGTGAATCTCTTGTTAAAAAAAAAACTTCGGACCCTTGAAGGATAAGCTAACAAGGTGTATCTTTGCCTTGTTTAAAACCATTCTAAATAAGTGAATTTAATTTTAGCAGATAGCAATCAATTGATTCGGGTCGGTTTAAAGGCTACCCTTTCTGGGTTGTCAGAGGTAAATTCAATTACGGAGCTAAATAACGGAAAGCAGTTAATTGATTTCGCTCAGCAAGGAGGAATGGCTATCGTATTAATTGACTACACGGCAGAAGGATTTGATATTGATCATGTTACTGCTGCGCTTCGCTTAAATCCAGAGTTGAAATTTATTGGTTTAACATACTTACAATCTGCACAAACTTTAGTGGATGCCCTACGGGGAGGGGTAATGAGTTACATAAAAAAGGATTGTGATCTTCAAGAGATTTATGATGCTGTACTTGAAACTGCTAAAGGAAATAAGTTTTTTTGTGGTAAGATCCTTGAAACCATAAATAAATCAAATTTGGATGTGGATGATATTGATCATGGCGGTTTAACCTGTGATCCAGTCATGATGTCTGACAGAGAAAATGAGATTATTGTCCTTATTGCGGAAGGCTACACCAATGATCAGATTGCTGAAATGCTATTCTTGAGCAAACATACCGTGAATACACATCGCAAGAACATCCTCTTTAAACTGGGTGTGAAAAATACGGCCGGAATTGTTATGTATGCTGTAAAAACAGAATTAGTTTCGCCGAATAAATTTCTTTTTGCGGCTAATTAAATCGACAAATAAACTTTAAATTCACCCTGCGTTGGGTTAGGTAATTTGGAATGCTATAATACTTTCCTTCCACATCTTGAATCCATTGTTTTGACAGTACATTATTTACACCGAGTAAATTGAAAATTTCCAGAGACACCATGGATTCCGGTACATGTTTGTGCCACCATCCTTGCTTTTTACTTACTAAGTTATATGATAAACCCAGGTCAACACGGAAATAGGCTTTCATTCTCAAAGTATCTTTGTAGCGGTCTCCTCCCGGAGGACCATAAGGTAAAGGTGCGCCGTATTGCAATCCCATTTGTACGGTAAAGTTTTCAAATCCCGGCATTTGATCTTGAACTAAGGCACCAACAGTTAAGAACTGATCGGTTGGACGTGGAATGAACCCCGGGAAGAACGTGGCACTATCCACTACTACTTGATCTTCACTGTATCCAAAAATAATTTTCTCTCCAGCTGCATTGTAATATTCTTGGTACGAATCATATTTCAAGTTTTCGCGCGTTTGCATGATGCCAAGTTTGAAAAAGGATTCAATCCCGGGAACAAATTCTCCATGCACGTTGAAGTCAATTCCAGTGGCATAAGCTACGGCATCGTTGTTCGCATAATACCGTGTGCGTACATTTTCTATTTCATATGGATTTACGTCCCATAAATACTTGTAAAATACTTCCCCCGAAAATTTAAATGGACGTTCTCGTTGCCACATATTGAAGAATACGTCCGCGCCTAACACGGCATGAACAGATTTTTGAGATTGCACCTTGGTATTTAAGTTTCCATCAAGCGTTCGGAATTCACGATAGAATGGCGGTTGGTAATAGGTTCCTGTAGCAAAGCGATAACTCAGATTTCTTCGAACGACTTTGTTGTTTCGCACCATGTATGCGCGGGGAAAATAGGTGGCTGAAAATCGTGGAGTGAGATAAAATTCGTTATTAACGGACGTGTAGCCAGCCCGTCCACCCAAAGAAAATGCAAATTTTGAAGCACTTTCGGCAAGGGTTTCGGTGAAGGTTTTGATGATTTTTTTACCGTCGATTTTTTGTTTTTGTTGCACAGTTACGCGTTCTTGAAAGCGTGTGTGTGATTTACTATAATTCCATTGAAGATAGCCGGTAGCCTTATGGTTTACAAGGTTTAAATTACTCTTGATGGTTTCAAATAACTCCACTTCATTAGAGTTTCCTTGCGGAACGCTGTAACCCGCAGAGTCAATCATTTTCCACTCACTCAGCACATCCCCGAAACGATCTAATTCATACCCGGCGCCCCACAAGAGCTCAGAACTAACAAATCGCGTTCTGTACATATCGATGTAGTCCTTTTTAAATACATACGAACCTTCATGATATGCATTATATATTTGTGCATTCAAGCGATTTCTTGCATGGTTTAAGAAGGTTCCAATTCCCAATACGGCAATGGAATCTCCATACTCTTCTTTGGATGGATCGGTTTCAAGTTCGTTGATGTAGTATTGTCCTTGAATATCAAAATATTCGCGTTCATCCGATTGAAAACCTGTTAGGAAAAACCCAAGTTTGGTTTTTGTATTAGGCGTATAGTTTAGCGAGGTACCAACCATCGCTGTTTGAAATCGTGTACTTTCTTTACCATCAAAGTAAATCCGAAAGGAATAGGCTTCGTTAGCCGTTCCGAAATCAGTATTCGATGTTTGTGGTGCAAAGCGGTAGTTATTGGAGGAATAGTGAGCTAAGACCGACCACGTAAGTTTTGGATTAAGCTGGTACTCTCCAAGAAATTGTCCATCTGCAAATACCGGGTTATAGGCCCCTTTGGTAGGAAGTGAATTTAGAAAATACCCATTTGATCGATAGCGAGCTCCAGCCACATAAGTGAATTTTTTCCCCAGCGTACCTTCCACATGCGCTTCTTCACTGAGCAAGGAAAGGGCCAATGAGCTTCTAAAAGCAGTTGGTTTTTTGTAGGTGATGTCGAGCACAGAACTCAAGCGATCGCCATATTGTGCGTCAAAGCCTCCTGCTGAAAATTTTACTTTTTCTACTAAGGCTGAATGAATAAAACTCATGCCTTCTTGTTGTCCGGATCGTGTTAAAAATGGTCGATATACAAGGAATCCATTTACATACACTAAATTCTCATCATAATTACCGCCACGCACATTATAGTTTGATGTCAATTCGTTGTTTGAAGTAGCTGGTTTTGTCAGTGTGAGGTATTTCTCAACCGAAATCATTTGCTGTAAGTCAATGGTTGGCAATTCAATTAAATCAAAGGGGTCCTCTTTAATGCGTTGAACTACCACCGTTTCACTCACTTGGATTTGAAATAGGACCGTGGGGACAGAAGTTACAGGACTTTTATTTACAACGATTTGACGTTTTTCTTGGTAGGCTTGATAGCTAAACAACAACGAAAGCGTATCGCCGAGCCCTGCTTCAAAAGCGAATTTACCATTGGCGTCTGTAGTTGAAAGCATCCTTACATGCTTCAGATCAGTGATGGTAACCTCTGAAATTGGCCTCCCTTTTTTGTCGATACAAATTCCCTCAACGTTTACCACTTGTCCGAAGGATTGGATAACAGTTAAAACAAAAAAGAGGGTATTGAAAAGCTTCACAAGACAAAAGTAAACGAAAATAGGCGTGGAATTATTTTCGGAGGCGAATAATACGCAATATCATGCGTCTATACTTGCATATAACGGAAGAAAAGTTTTATATTTGTGCCCCTAAATGGAGGTTGTAGCTCAGCTGGTTAGAGCGTCGGATTGTGGTTCCGAAGGCCGCGGGTTCGAACCCCGTCTTCCTCCCAAGGTTCTATAATGAACAAGAATATATCCCGATTCGCAGCAGTGGTCGGGATTTTTTTTACCTTTATTTGAGATCGTTGGATATGAAAAATATAGTTTTTGTTTTTTGCTTCATGCTGCTCTATGCCTGTCAAGCTCCAGAGAAAAAGGATGATTTTGGATCTAGTATCGTTGCAGACTCTGAAAATGAACAAGCCCTTGAGGCTACGTTGGCAGAGGCAAAAAAGGAAGAAGCTGAACGTAAAAAAACGCTCAGTTCGGTTGGTTTTGACCGCATGCTTCATGACTTTGGAAGCATCGAAGCTGATGCCGATTACACCACCACATTTACAATTAAAAATACGGGCAAGAAGCCTTTGTTAATCTACGAAGTAAAAGCTTCTTGTGGGTGTACAGTACCAACCTGGAATAAGAAGCCAATTGAGCCGGGTACAAGCGATCAAATAGAAGTTACCTTTCATCCGGGAAAGTCACAACTCGGTGAGCAAGACAAAACTATTTCTGTGATAACAAATACTTCACCGGGTGTTGCTGTATTGCAATTGAAAGCCTTTGTGAATCCTAAAAAATAAGCCATGAAAATCCATGTAATTGAAACCGGTCTCTTTAAACTTGATGGGGGAGCTATGTTTGGGGTGGTGCCCAAGACGCTTTGGCAAAAGACGAATCCAGCCGATGAGAATAACATGTGTACTTGGGCCTTGCGATGCTTACTGATCGAGGACGGTAAGCGCCTGATGTTGATCGATACGGGCATTGGAGATAAACAATCAGAAAAGTTCTTTTCTCATTACCATTTGCAAGGAAACGATACCTTAATTGGTTCCATTCGAAAGGCAGGATTTCACGAGGATGACATTACAGATGTGATTCTCACTCACCTACACTTTGATCATTGCGGGGGAGCGATTGCTTGGAATACGCAAAAAGACGGCTATCGTCCGGTATTTAAACATGCGATCTATTGGAGTAATGCACCACATTGGCAATGGGCAACCATACCAAATGCCCGTGAAAAAGCCTCTTTTTTAGCAGAAAATATTCTCCCGATTCAAGAAAGTGGGCAATTAAAGTTCGTTGAACGAACCGGCTCATTCAGCGCAGAAGCATTTCCAAACATTGACCTTTTATTCGTGGATGGACACACGGATAGCATGATGATTCCTCATATTAAATACAAAGGAAAAACCATTGTCTTTATGGCGGATTTATTGCCGAGTGTTGGACATATTCCTTTACCCTATGTGATGGGATATGATACCCGACCATTGATTACCCTGGAAGAAAAAGGAAGTTTTTTAGATACTGCCGCCACAGAGAATTATGTGTTGTTTTTAGAGCACGATAGCGTCAATGAATGTTGCACCCTTCAGCACACGGAGAAAGGGGTGAGATTGGCCGAAACCTTTGCTTTTTCGTCACTTTAATGAAGTCACCTGCCGAGATAATTGAGCTAATGTTGGCTGGAGATGCCTTCAGTAATGGATTAGGTATGGAAGTATTGCACATTGAGCCTGGTAAATGTAAAATTAGAATGCAAGTGAATGAAGGAATGGTGAACGGTTTCAAAATTGCGCACGGAGGAATTACCTACGCACTAGCGGATTCAGCGATGGCCTTTGCTTCGAATGCACATGGATTTCAATGCGTGAGTATAGAAACGGCGATTTCGCACATTAAAAAAGTTCACATAAACGATGTATTGACCGCCTCTTGTACTACGCTTTCACGAAACCGAAAAGTGGGGAATTATGAGGTTAAAGTAACTAATCAATCGGATGAGTTAGTGGCTCATTTCAAAGGAACGGTTTTAATCTCGGATCGGGAATGGTAATTTTTTTTTATCACCCTCCGGAGGGTGATAAATCTAAAGGCACTTTGGTGTTTCGGCTTCCAAGCCGAAGTTAATGTCATTGTTTTATCCCGTAACTTTAACTTTTTAATTCGTTACTATACGCCCTTATGAATCAACAATTATTTCCCAACGAAACCATATATGGTGCGAAAGAATACACCACTCGATATGCTACGTATTTAAAGACTTTAAGCGATCAGGAATTGTCCTCGGCCTTCAATCAAAAAGTTGGGATTCGCTACTTTAACTTCGCAATACAAGGATTTATGAAGGCGTTAATTCATGAAATGCAACAGCGTGATATTGATTTTTCGGCAATCAAAACCTCAAATGGCATTAGCTGGGCGAATAATATTCGCATTGAGGATCAGGTGGTAAAGATCCAACACACTGCTTTAATCAACAACTAAGGACTAAGTACCCTTAACAAAAATAACTTACATATTGCGTCGATACTGCCCTCCAACCTCAAACAAGGCCTCGGTAATCTGCCCCAGCGAAGCGTATTTGCAAGCTTCCATCAATTGTTCAAACATGTTGCGGTTGTTGATGGCTGCTTCTTGTACCTTTTTAATGTGTTCCTGTGCGGTTTCACCATAGGTCTGATGTAATTCATCCAACATGTGGATTTGATATTGTTTTTCCTCCTCCGTTGCTCGAATCACTTCTTTAGGTAATACGGTAGGAGAACCTTTGGAACTTAAAAAGGTATTTACCCCAATAATTGGAAATTCTCCCGTATGTTTCAAGGTTTCATAATAAAGGGATTCTTCTTGAATCTTGGAGCGCTGATACATGGTTTCCATGGCACCCAAAACGCCGCCACGTTCTGTTATGCGGTCGAATTCTGTGAGTACAGCTTCCTCGACTAAATCTGTTAATTCGTCAATAATAAATGAACCTTGAAGTGGATTTTCGTTTTTCGCTAAACCTAATTCACGGTTTATAATAAGCTGTATTGCCATTGCCCTGCGCACGGATTCTTCCGTCGGAGTGGTAATCGCCTCATCATACGCATTGGTATGCAGGGAATTACAATTATCGTAAATGGCGTACAATGCTTGCAAGGTCGTACGAATATCGTTGAAATCAATTTCCTGTGCGTGCAATGAACGACCTGAAGTTTGAATGTGGTATTTCAACATTTGCGCTCTGGCATTAGCACTATATTTTTTCGCCAAGGCTTTTGCCCAAATTCTACGCGCTACTCTTCCAATCACCGCATATTCAGGGTCGATTCCATTTGAGAAGAAAAACGATAGGTTAGGTCCAAAATCGTTGATGTCCATTCCTCGGCTTAAATAGTACTCTACATAGGTAAAGCCATTCGCTAGGGTGAATGCCAATTGAGTAATCGGATTCGCTCCTGCTTCTGCAATGTGATATCCAGAGATCGAAACGGAATAAAAGTTCCGCACTGCATGATCAATGAAATACGATTGGACATCACCCATCAAACGAAGCGCGAATTCAGTGGAGAAAATACATGTATTTTGTGCTTGATCTTCTTTTAGGATATCGGCTTGTACCGTACCTCGAACTTGCTTTAAGGTATCTGCTTTAATTTGTGCATAAACGTCAGCCGGTAAGACTTGGTCTCCCGTAACTCCGAGAAGCATCAAGCCTAATCCGTCATTTCCTTCCGGAAGTTCGCCTTGATATCGTGGTCGTTCGGTACCTTTGGCTTGGTAAATAGCTGCAATCTTAGCCTCTATATCCGATGCTAACCCATGTGTTTTAATGTACTTTTCGCAGTTCTGATCGATCGCGGCATTCATGAAAAATCCGAGAAGCATCGGTGCGGGACCATTAATGGTCATTGACACTGAGGTCGCAGGATGACTTAAGTCGAACCCTGAATACAGTTTTTTTGCATCGTCTAAACAACAGATGGAAACTCCTGAATTTCCAATTTTACCATAAATATCCGGACGAACTGCGGGGTCGTTTCCATACAGTGTCACAGAGTCAAAGGCTGTTGAGAGCCGTTTTGCCGGCATGCCTAAACTTACATAATGGAATCGTTTGTTGGTGCGTTCTGGGCCGCCTTCGCCAGCGAACATACGCGTTGGGTCTTCTCCTTCTCGCTTAAAAGGAAATAAGCCGGATGTATACGGGAATTCTCCTGGGAAATTTTCTTGGAGAACCCAACGTAAGATATCACCCCAGCTGGAATAACGCGGTGATGCAACTTTTGGGATTTGCGAATGAGATAATGACTCCGTGTGCGTTTTGATGCTTAATACCTTGTCGCGAACTTTGAACTCATATTCGGGATTTTTGAAGGCTTGTTTCTTGCTTTCCCAATGTTGTATAATTTCCCAGTTTTTCGGGTCGAAATTAAGCTTCTCTTGTTCGAAGGCCTCTTGCAATCCTTTAATTAACCGGTCTTTGTCTTCAAGGGATGATTTTGAAAGGGTTTCAATGGAACTCTGAAGCCCCTGTAATTTGTCAGCAACCACTACTTGTTTATTAACCCAGTGGTCGTAGGCTCGATTGTTTTCTGAAATCTCCGAAAGGTATCGCGTTCGATCGGGCGGAATCACAAAGATTTTCTCCGACATTTCATTGGTGATTTCAAAGGTTGAATGCAAGGCTGCACCTGATTTTTCAACGACTTTGTCCATGATTACCTTATACAAGGTGTTCATACCGGGGTCATTAAATTGCGAGGCTATTGTACCATATACCGGCATGTCATCTACCTTTTCATCCCAAAGGTTGTGGTTGCGTTGATATTGTTTTCGCACATCACGAAGCGCATCCAAGGCACCCCGTTTGTCGAATTTATTTAGTGCAATAACATCGGCAAAATCTAACATGTCTATTTTCTCAAGTTGAGTCGCTGCACCATATTCAGGCGTCATAACATAGAGAGAAAGGTCGCTGTGGTCAAGTATTTCAGTATCGGATTGACCAATACCAGAAGTTTCAAGAATAATTAAATCATATCCAGCTACTTTCAGTATAGAGATGGCTTCTGCTACATGTTTTGAAAGTGCAAGGTTAGATTGTCGGGTAGCTAAAGAGCGCATATAAACCCGTTCATTTTTTATCGAATTCATTCGAATTCTATCTCCAAGTAAGGCTCCTCCTGTTTTTCTTTTCGAAGGATCTACGGAAACAACAGCAATGTGTTTATCTTGAAAATCGATTAAAAACCTGCGAACTAATTCATCCACGAGGGAGGATTTTCCTGCCCCACCGGTTCCGGTAATTCCTAGAACAGGTGTTTTAATGGTTTTCGCCTTATCACGAATTTCAGACAAGGTTTTTTCATGTTCTTCAGCATAATTTTCAGCACCAGAAATAACACGAGCAATTGCAGGGACATCTTTAATGGTTAGCATGCTTGCATTTGAAGGTAGCTTCTCGCCAACAGCAAAATCACATTGTTTAATCAGGTCATTAATCATTCCCTGTAATCCCATGGAACGACCATCGTCTGGATGATAGATTCGAGCAATACCATACCCATGAAGTTCTTCAATTTCTGCGGGTAAAATGGTTCCACCTCCTCCACCGAAAATTTTTATGTGTGGCGCACCTTTTTCCTTGAGCAAGTCGTACATGTACTTAAAGTATTCCATGTGTCCTCCTTGATATGAGGTCATGGCAATCGCTTGTGCGTCTTCTTGAATTGCACAATTCACTACTTCTTCCACGGAACGGTCATGACCTAAATGAATTACTTCACACCCAGTAGCCTGAATGATTCGGCGCATAATGTTAATCGCTGCATCGTGTCCATCAAATAAGGAAGCAGCAGTAACAATTCGGATTTTATGTTTTGGGATATACGGGCTAACAGGTTCCATGCAAATAATTGTGCCGTAAAAATAAGGAAATTTAGCCGTTTATTAGTGCTTCAATCTCCTTTTCATCCGCAAGTAAATAACAATCAGATTCACTTAACATCTCTTGAATGCGCAGTGTTTCGAAATAGGTATTGGCCTTAATTTCAAGTATTATTTTCTTGCTGCCAATAAGCTGAATTTCGGTAAAGTGGGACGGGTCGGTGATTTTGTAAAAATTCTTACCGGACAGGTGTTTTCGGTATTGCGGAAAGCCCATTATCCTTGTTTGTGAATAAATTCAATGGCCAACTTGTTGAACGCCTCCGGTTGTTCCACATTCACTACATGTCCGCATTGATCAACTATTTCAAGGGTTAAGTTTGGATTGTCTTTAACAATTTCTTTTGCTGTACCAACAAATAAGTGGTCCTCACTACCCATGATGTAAAGTGCTTTTTCATCTCTGTTCTCATGATGAAGGTAGGTGAGGTATTTGGTCAGGCGTCCGGTTAATTTAAACCATCGTTTGAACTCTTTATTCATTAGTTTTTTTGCCTCACCAATAAAGATAATACGCGATTCCTTATGATTTTTTTTAGGCATCATGATGTTAGCGAACAGCTTGTATAGGGCCATGTAGGGCAATACGGGTTCCAAGGTTCTTCCGAGCTTTAGAAAAAATCTGGATTTAATATCCATTTGGGTAATCGCTCCAGCAAAAATCATGGATTTAACCATTTTCGGATAATTCACAGCGATTTGGCGGATGACGATACTTCCCAACGATACACCAATAAAGTGCGCTTTTTGGATATTGAGAAAGTCGATAACTTCAGCCACTTCTTTTGCGATTAACTCAAATGAGTATTTGCGGTGTTGAGGAAGGCCTTGGGATTTCCCATGTCCTCGTAGATCAATAAGCACGACGTTAAAATGCTCTTGAAAATCCCTAATCTGTTTGAACCAAACATTAGAACTTCCGCCAAAGCCATGAATGAAGACTGTCCATTCGGTGCTATTGGGATGAGTGAGTACTTTGTGATGAAGCATGCGCAAAAATAGAAAAAGGGCTCCGAAGAGCCCTTAGGTTTTTAATTTTAAGTACGATTATTTTTTATCGTTTACTTCTTCGAAGTCTACATCGGTTACTTCATCGTCAGGATTTCCAGAACCGGCTTGTTCACCACCTTCGGTTGAAGCACCGCCCTGTGCATTCGCTGCATTATACATGTCTTGAGAAGCTGCTTGGAAGACTTGGTTTAGTTTTTCCATTGCAGGCTCAAGGTTTTCCATGTTTTTTGCTTCGAATTCTTTTTTCAATTCATTCAATGCATCTTCAATTCCTTGTTTTTTATCTGCTGGTATTTTATCACCGTATTCTTTCAATTGGCGTTCCGTTTGGAAGATCGTGGAATCTGCTTTGTTGATTAAATCTACTTCTTCACGCTTTTTCTTGTCAGATTCAGCATTCGCTTGCGCTTCAGCTTTCATGCGCTCGATTTCTTCGTCGCTCAAGCCAGATTTCGATTCGATTTTAATGGATTGTTCTTTACCTGTTCCTTTATCTTTTGCAGAGATATTCATGATGCCGTTGGCATCAATATCAAAGGTTACCTCAATTTGCGGTACACCTCTAGGCGCCGGCGGAATATCAGACAATTGAAATCTCCCTAAGGTTTTGTTATCTCCTGCCATAGCACGTTCACCTTGAAGTACATGGATATCTACTGCGGGCTGACTGTCTGAAGCTGTTGAGAAAACCTCTGATTTTTTCGTTGGAATGGTTGTGTTTGCCTCGATGAGCTTCGTAAATACACCACCCATGGTTTCAATCCCTAATGAAAGTGGAATGACATCAAGTAGTAATACATCTTTAACTTCACCGGTAAGCACACCTCCTTGAATTGCAGCACCAACGGCTACCACTTCGTCAGGGTTTACCCCTTTTGATGGTGCTTTGCCGAAGAACTTCTCAACCGCATCTTGAATAATTGGAATACGAGTTGAACCACCAACTAAGATTACTTCGTTAATGTCTTTTGGACTCAATCCAGCATTCTTTAGTGCAGAACGACAAGGTGCGATTGTTCGTTCAACGATTTCTGAAATCAATTGCTCGAATTTTGCACGCTGTAAGGTTCTAACCAAGTGTTTTGGAATACCATTTACCGGCATGATATACGGTAAGTTGATTTCACTTGAAGTGGTTGATGAAAGTTCAATTTTAGCTTTTTCTGCGGCTTCTTTCAATCGTTGAAGAGCCATAGGGTCTTCTCTCAGATCAATTCCTTCTTCACTTTTGAATTCGTCGGCCAACCAGTTAATGATTGCGTTATCTACGTCGTCACCTCCAAGGTGCGTATCTCCGTCTGTAGAAAGTACTTCAAAAACACCATCTCCAAGTTCAAGGATGGATACATCATGTGTTCCACCACCGAAATCGAAAACAACGATTTTTTGATCGATACCTTTTTTGTCTAATCCGTAGGCAAGCGCCGCTGCTGTTGGTTCGTTAATAATTCGTTTGATTGTTAATCCCGCGATTTCACCGGCTTCTTTGGTTGCTTGACGTTGCGCATCATTAAAGTATGCAGGCACAGTAACTACAGCTTCCGTTACTTCTGTTCCTAAATAATCTTCTGCAGTTTTTTTCATTTTTTGCAAAATGATGGCAGAAATTTCTTGTGGAGAATATAAGCGGTCATCGATTTTTACCCGTGGCGTATTGTTTTCGCCTTTTACTACCTCATAAGGAACGCGTTTTGTTTCTGCGACTGAATCGTCATAGCTGCTTCCCATGAATCGCTTGATCGAGTAGATTGTTTTTGTTGGATTAGTGATTGCTTGACGTTTTGCTGGATCTCCTACTTTACGCTCGCCTCCATCTATAAATGCAACTACTGATGGCGTAGTTCTTTTTCCTTCTGAGTTTGTGATTACCACTGGCTCATTTCCTTCCATGACCGATACGCAAGAGTTTGTGGTACCTAAGTCAATTCCAATTATTTTTCCCATGTTAACTTTTGTTTTTAAATGTTGACGTCTCCCCATTTTCAATTAATGTGCCATGCCTCCATATCGTGAAATTATATGACAAAGAGATAAACACGGCAGGGTTAAGGTGACGATTTGGCAGAATTCCTGAGTTTTACCGCCTGGATTATGCCGTTTTAGCTAGTTTTGATTTTGTAGCTAGCCAAGCCATAGGAATATATGCCAAGCTCAAGTCTAGTATATCAAACCATAAGGGGGCATTAATCATATAAACAGCCATGATACCACCAGTAAAAAACAAGAAGCCAATCGTATAAACAACCCAAGTGGCATATGTTCTCACAAGTAATAGTGCAATCAAACAACCACTCAGTGTGCCCATAGCATGCGCTATGAAAGGGAAAATGTAAAATTTAAAAGGTAGTTCACTAAAAGCTTTCATTCCTTCAGGTGTATTAAAATTTACGCCGTTCGGATATGGGAATATTTTCATTCCTAATTCAATGAAACTGCCATTAACCATGGCGCCTACAAAAAGACCGAGGAATAATCCTAGAATTATTCGAAGGACGTTCATTATAAGTGAATTACTTCACCATAAGCAGCAGCTGCCGCTTCCATTATGGCTTCTGACATGGTAGGGTGAGGGTGTACTGTTTTGATGAGGTCCATGCCGGTGGTTTCTAATTTACGAACAGCAACGATTTCTGCAATCATTTCGGTAACGTTCGCTCCAATCATGTGAGCTCCTAGCAATTCGCCGTATTTCGCATCAAAAATTAATTTTACAAAACCATCCTTAGCGCCAGCCGCACTTGCTTTTCCAGAAGCAGAGAACGGGAATTTACCGATTTTAATTTCTCGTCCGGCCGCTTTAGCCGCCTTTTCCGTCATTCCAACTGAGGCAACCTCTGGCGAACAGTAGGTACATCCTGGGATGTTTCCATAATCCAAGGGTTCTGGGTGATGTCCTGCCAATTGCTCCACACAAATGATTCCTTCAGCTGAAGCAACGTGAGCTAATGCAGGTCCTGGTACGATGTCTCCAATGGCATAATACCCTGGGATATTTGTTTGATAGAATTCATTAACTGGGATTTTTCCCTTGTCTTGAATAATTCCAACGTCTTCTAATCCTAATCCTTCAATATTTGATTGTATTCCCACAGCGGATAATACGACATCGCATTCGATTTTTTCTTCGCCTTTCGCTGTTTTAACCGTTACGATACATCCTTTGCCTTTGGTGTCAACGCTTTCTACAGACGCCTCGGTCATGATTTTAATCCCGGATTTTTTGAATGATTTCTCGAGTTGTTTGGAAACTTCTTCGTCTTCTACAGGAACAATGTTTGGCATATATTCTACAATTGTCACTTCTGTGCCCATGGTATTATAGAAATAGGCAAATTCTACCCCGATTGCACCAGAACCAACAACGACAAGTTTCTTAGGTTGCTTTGCTAAGGTCATCGCTTGACGGTATCCTATGATCTTTGTTCCGTCTTGTGGAAGGTTAGGTAATTCTCTTGAGCGTGCTCCTGTCGCAATGATTACAGCTTTTCCTGCCGAGTATGTTGTGCTTTTGCCCGCTTCATCGATTACCACTACTTGCTTTCCGGGAGCTACGGTTGCAGTGCCCTTGATTACATCAATTTTATTCTTTTTCATCAAGAATTGAATGCCATTACTCATTCCGTTGGCTACATCACGAGATCGTTTAACCACCGCATTAAAGTCCGCGCTGGCCTCTTTTACATTGATCCCATAATCTGATGCGTGTTGAAGATATTCAAAAACCTGTGCGCTTTTTAATAGGGCCTTGGTTGGAATACATCCCCAATTCAAGCAAATTCCACCGAGTTCTTCGCGTTCAATGATGGCGGTTTTCATTCCTAATTGTGACGCTCGGATAGCGGTTACATATCCACCGGGTCCACTTCCTATAACTATAAGGTCGTAATTCATATCATTCAATTTGTTGACAAAATTAAGGAAAATAGCTGAATGCTACTTTTTTTTCGCCAATAGAATAAATAATGTCGAACAGATAATAAAGGGTGCGCAGCTCAATACCATCCAAATATTTCCGGATAGGAAACCGGCCAACAGAATAAAAGTAATTAAAAGGTATAATCCTAAAATCCCAAGGTAAACCAGGGCTATTTTTGGGGATATTACACCAAAGATTACAATGAGGATTTGACTCAGTAAAGGTACAATAATTAAGGGGTGCATTGCTGCGCTTGGCGTAGAAAGAAATTTATTAAGAACCAACCATTCGGCCTGAAATAAAAACGTATGATTCGTTTTCCCCCAAGATAAATAAGGGCAGAGCGAAGAAACTAAAATCATTACAGATAAGAACCTAATTTGCATGGTTTCTACTATTGAATCAAACAATTTTGATGTTATACTTCATCGTCAAGATGCAGGATGTGAAGCAGTCTGTGTATGATTGGCGCCATGAAAAGCGCGGTGATGCTTAGAAAAGCAACGCCACTATATAAGGCATAAAATGAAGAAAATAATTTGGCTGCCGTTGTTTTCATTTCAATAACGGGTCCCATTCCCGTTAAAATCAATGAGGCCATATGAAAAGCATCAATCCAGGAAGTTTCTCCAACGTAATGATAACCTAAAACGCCAATAATTAAAGAAAATACTATTAAGATGGTGGTTAAGCATACATACCAAAACATGCGTTTAAAAAATGATGGATAGGATGCTAATTTTTGTTTTCTATTTTCCATAAACAGGTCATTTGTGTTTAGAGAGTTTGTTTAACACATCATTTAGATAATCCAGCTGTAATTCTTGAATCTCCAGTAATTTTTTATTCTGTTGAACGATGAGGTGATCTACTTTTTCGCTTAACAATTTTATTTCTAACTCGGCTTTTAGATTGACTTTATAATCATGTTCTGCTCGTTCTCTGTCCTTTTGCTCTTGACGGTTTTGACTCATCATGATGATTGGGGCCTGAATTGCGGCTAGACATGATAGAATTAAATTTAAAAGGATAAACGGATAAGGGTCATAATGATGATTGCCAAGTACGAACGCATTCAGAATAATCCAGCCAAAAAGAAACAGGAAAAAAGTAATAATAAAGGTCCAACTGCCCCCGAAAGTGGCTATCAAGTCAGCCATGCGTTGTCCTAACGTTAATTCTTCGTCGATTTTTTCTTCAATATTTTCAGATAAAACGGCATTGGATCGAATCGCCTCAACTACATCTTCATCAATTTTCGCTAATTCACCTTTTTCTTGAATTACCAATTCGGTAATGTATAGCCTTCGAAAGAAATTAAGTTCCTCGTAACTTATATAACCTTCATTGCTAAATTCCGGATGATTTTTTTGAATAAAACTTAAAAGGCTTTCTCTGATGTCTGAGGCTTTTATGGCTTCCGACGGTTTGATATTCTTATTTGAAATTGAACTAACTATCATTTATTTGGATTATTCCAGGGCCAATAGGGGTTAATATTACTTGATTCTTCTACCCAAATGGAATTTTCCTTTTTCATTTGAATTTCCTTATATGGCCTATAAGAATTGTGGAACAGGGTATCGGAACGTTTTACGTATTTCTTACTAAGATTTAATTCGATGCTATTTTTTTCTTCCTTCATGTGCGTTAACCGTATGTTTTTTGATCCATAAATTAATGCCCATTCCTTTACCGCACGTATGTATTTTTCGGGTGTTTTGGTAACCATTACTACAGACTCTAAACCTAATGAATCTTTGAAGTGAATTATATGGGTTTGTGCTAATTGTTTTTTCACACACCCACTGGCCTCGGTTGAGTTTATATACTCAATCGTATAACCTTTCCTGTGCTGTTTGATGATTTCGTTTTGGTACACATAGCAATCAGATTCATCCATAAATTGTTCATGGTATGCGATTTCTTCTTGACAAGCCCCCAATAAAAGTACTAAAATGAGTAGACGAAAATACATGGGGTAAAGGTATGATTTCCTAGGAAAGACTGCAACTTGGACAAATCCCTGATATGGTTAGGAATAACTCTTTTATTTGGTAAGCATCTGGGAGCTTAACATGAATCAAATGTTCTTCCAAACATTCGATTTTTTTGCACCTAATACAGCTAAAATGTAAATGATCATGGGCATGCTCATGTCCATCATTACAACGAATGCAACGCGCATAATTTATAGTGCCATCTACATTTACAATTTTATGGATTATGTTTTCCGTTACGAGCCTGTCTAATATGCGATACACGGTCACGCGATCGCAAATGCCTTGCACTCGATCAAAAATTTCAGGTTGACTTAACGCGAAGTCCGAGCTTGAAATTTCATGCAATACCGCCTGTTTTGCTTTAGTATTTCGAGGAATAGACATTTTTTTTACTTATTGCAACAAAATTGCACTAAATATTTTATATTTGCAAAACGCAACAATGTTGCATTAAATAATATTGGATGAAAAATTGGTTGTTTTCCTTAGGAGTTATTTTTCTTTTTGGTTCTTTTTACGGTCAGCAATTAACAATTGAAGTGGTTGATTCGATTCGTAATGTACCGCTGTCAAATGCGACGGTTTATTGTGTTGAGTTTGATCAAACCATGCTTACCAATACGAATGGGAAAAGTGTATTTTCAATAACTACCAAAAATTGCATTGATGTTAAAGTGATGTTGCAGGGATATCGAAGTGCTTTTTTCACAGTTTGCGAGGGGAAAAGCAATGTGAAAGTGATGTTAATACCAGTTCACTTGGATATGCATGAAGTAACGGTTTCTTCTGGAGTGCTAATACAATCCAATAAAAACCCTTTTCATATTGAATCTCAGAAAATGTCTGCCCTTGGAGTGATTTCGAATTTAACACTCGGGGAAGCTTTGGCAAAAATACCGGGTGTCTATAATGCGGCATTGGGTAATGGTATCTCAAAACCTGTAATTCGTGGTATGCAGGGAATGCGTGTTGTGACCTTGTTGAATGGCTTAAGGTTAGAGGGACAGCAATGGGGTGGTGATCACGGAATTGGAATTACAAGTCTTGGTGTTTCTGCAGTTGAAGTTATTAAAGGTCCTGCCAGTTTATTATATGGTGCGGATGCCTTGGGTGGCGTTGTCTATTTGGTGGATGCCCCATTTGCGCCCTCCAATGCACGTTCGGTTGAATTTCAATCAGAGGGTTTTTCCAATACGCTAGGGGGTAGGGCTCAATTGATTTACAAGGAATCTTATCGTAAATTCCGTTGGTTCGTCGCTTCGACATACGCTAATCATGCTGATTTTCAATTGCCTTCAGGTAAATTTGCCAAGAATTCACGGTTTAATGATTTTGGTGCTAAAGTGAATATGTCCTATACCGGAAAGCGTAGTTTGTATTCCTTGCGTTACACGGCAAGTCACTCCGTGGTGGGGATTCCAGGACATACGCATGATTCCTTAGCTACGGCAATGACTTTTCAGGTGGCTGATCGCGCCCGAACGTATGAGTTGCCAGCTCAGTTTTTTCAGAATCACCTGATTCAAGCCACTGCGAATTTTTACAGGGATAAATCAGATGTTTTACTCATGTACGGTGCGACGCTGAATCGTTTAATTGAATTTGACGAGAAGGTTTCAATCCCTTCCTTGAGTATGTTTTTATTGAATCACTTGGCGCAGATGAGGTGGCAACGGAAGTGGAATAAAACAACTAAATTAACTGCTGGGTTGCAGGCGATGACCCAAGACAACGCCAATGCATTAAATGCTTCGGATACCTTGATTCCTAATGCCCAATCAGTTGATGTGGGTGGATACGTTAGTGTCAATCACGAGCATAAAAAATGGAATCTTCAGGCAGGCATTCGTTACGATCGAAGAACGATATTTGGAATTGATATACCCCACCAAAAGAACATCAGTTTTAATGGCTTAAATGGAAGTGTTGGCGTGGTGCGCAGTTCGGATAAGTTTGTTTGGCGGACTTCATTATCCACTGGATTTCGGGCGCCACACCTCACAGAGTTGTTCTCCAATGGGTATCATCACGGTGCGCTGAGGTATGAGGTGGGTGATGCTGCGTTGGTCCCTGAAAAAGCGCGACAATTAGATATTACCTTAGAGTGGAATCAAGCACACGGTGCCTTAGTGCTTAATCCGTTCGTTAGTTTGATTCAAGATTATATTTATTTGACGCCGATGGGGGTCTTATTTGATGGTATTCCAGGGTATCGGTATGTTCAAAACAATGAAGTGCTTTTTTCCGGCATAGATTTATCATATCATGTGCATCCGCATTTTGCGCATGGTTTGCATTGGGAGGTTTCATTATCCTACCTACATGTAAGTGCCCTTGGAGACAGCTCAGTCTCTATGATTCCGCAGCCTCGAATGCAAAATGTGCTTAGGTATGAATTTGATTCAAAGAACTTTATTCGATTGAAAGAAGTGAATATACAATCCACCTTAATGGGGCCCCAAAATAATGTGGCTTATCTCGAAACCTCATCTAAGGGATATCATGTACTTGATTTTTCTTTGGTATTTGCCTTTGGTAAAACCAACCAATTTACCATAAAAGGGGGAGGTAGAAATGTACTTAATTCCACATATATTGATCATTTATCCCGATTAAAAAACATTCAAATGCCATTTCCTGGAAGAAATTTCTTTCTAGGTATCGGGTATAATATAACTAGTAACCTTAAAAACAAATCATATGAAAAGTAAATTGGTTCTTTTGTCTGTCCTTTGCGTTGCTGCATTTTCTTTGGGTGCATGTAAGAAAAATAAATGTGCTGATTGTCATTATGACAAAGCAGGTGCAGAAATTGAATTGGGCGAGAAGTGCGGTGATGAAATGGAGGCCTTGGAGGCGAATGGGTACACAGATTCTACAGGAAACTACATCGTTCATTGTGGTCATTAATCTCCATTTATAGCATGTTGAGTAAATCCGGGAAACCGGATTTTTTTTGTTAATAAAGTTGGGTTTGTTTCTTGTGAAATTCCCTGATTGGCTGAAAGATAATCCGTACTTTTGTGCTTGAAATTTATCATGGAAAATACCCTACAAAAAGAAGCAACGCTAACGCAGGCGAAAGAACTCGGATTGTTAGCAGAAGAATTCGAGCAAATTAAAGGAATTCTTGGACGAACCCCCAACTTTACAGAAACAGCAATTTATTCTGTGATGTGGTCAGAGCACTGCTCTTATAAAAATTCAATTCTTTGGTTAAAAACACTACCCAAAGATGGTCCACACATGCTCGTTAAAGCCGGGGAGGAAAATGCTGGATTAGTAGATATTGGTGATGGATTGGGTTGCGTATTTAAAATCGAATCACATAACCACCCAAGTGCGCTTGAGCCATATCAAGGAGCGGCAACGGGAGTAGGGGGGATAAATCGAGATATTTTCACAATGGGTGCGCGTCCAATTGCGCAATTAAATTCATTACGTTTCGGGAATTTAGATTTGCCCAGAACCAAATGGTTAGTTAAAGGCGTGGTTAAAGGAATTGGCGATTACGGAAATGCCTTTGGAATTCCAATTGTTGGAGGTGAAGTATTTTTTGATGATTCGTACAATACAAATCCTTTGGTGAATGCATTTTCAGCTGGAATTATTGATACCAAACGAATTATTTCTGCCACAGCAAAAGGTCCCGGTAACCCTGTATTTATTGTGGGTTCGGCTACTGGTAAAGATGGAATCGCTGGGGCGGCCTTTGCTTCCAAAGATATTACCGAAGATTCCGCGAATGACTTGCCTTCTGTTCAAGTAGGGGACCCTTTTATGGAAAAGTTATTGCTTGAAGCGACAATGGAATTGTCTCAAACAGATGCCATTGTAGGTATGCAAGACATGGGAGCGGCAGGTATTACTTGCTCTACCACAGAAATGTCTGCGGCTGGAGGAGTAGGAATGGAGATTTATTTGGATAAAGTTCCTACCAGACAAGAAAATATGCTTCCCTATGAAATTTTGCTTTCTGAATCCCAGGAGCGAATGCTGGTTGTGGTTCAAAAAGGAAAGGAACACGTGGTTAAATCCATCTTTGATAAATGGGATTTACACGCAGAAGAGATTGGTCATGTGACAGATACCGGTAGAATTCGCTACTATATGCATGGAGAACTAGTAGGAGATGTGCCTGCTGAGTCCTTAGTGCTTGGTGGAGGGGCGCCCCAAAATAAGCGTGAATATTCTGAACCGGCTTATTATGCTGAAGCAAAGAAATTCAATCCAGACAGCATCCCCGTTCCTTCAGACCTTAAGGCGGTAGCATATCAAATGTTGGGCTTGCCTAACATTGCCTCAAAGCGATGGGTTTATGAGCAATATGACTCCATGGTAGGTACTGTTAATATGTCCACCAATGCACCGTCAGATGCCGGAGTGGTTTCTATCAAGGGAACGAAGAAGGCGCTTGCAATGACCGTAGATTGTAATTCACGCTACGTAAATTCAGATCCTGAAATAGGTACAATGATCGCTGTTTCTGAAGCGGCAAGAAATATTACGGTTTCAGGAGGTATTCCATCTGCTGTTACGAATTGTTTGAATTTCGGAAATCCATACAATCCGGAAAGCTATTGGCAGTTTGTTGGTGCCATCAAAGGAATGAGTGCCGCATGTATCAAATTTTCTACCCCAGTTACCGGAGGTAATGTTTCCTTCTACAATCAATCGGTTATCGCAGGAAAAGAAGTTCCAGTATTTCCTACGCCAACCATTGGTATGATTGGGCTCTTAGAGGATAAGGATAAAAAAATGACCCTGGATTTTAAAGAGAAAGGGGATTTAATTTATTTAGTTGGGAATTACTCCGATGATATGGGATCCTCTGAGTATTTAGCTTCTATTCAAGGTGTAAAACTTTCGCCAGTTCCAAGCTTCGATTTGGATGAAGAATTTAACATGCAGCAGACCATCAAGGAATTGATAGAACAAAACTTAATAAACGCGGCACATGATGTTTCTGACGGGGGGCTTTTCGTTACGTTAGCAGAAATGGGCTTTCCACGAGGACTCGGATTTGATATCGAAACAGACATGGACATTCGCACCGATGCCTTTTTATTTGGTGAAGGACAAGGCAGAGTAGTAGTTACTCTACCTGAAGATAAACGGGATGCGTTTAGTGAGTTCAAAAAATCGTGTGATACGAATATCATTCTATTGGGGCACGTAACTAAAGGTAAAATGCAAATAGATTTGCAGGCATTTGGTTTTATCGATGAAGCACGCGATATTTACATGAATGCACTTGGTGCAAAAATCGAATCTTAATGGAATATAATACAACACGCGGTAAACTCATCTTACCTGAATATGGTCGAAATGTGCAGAACATGATTGCACATGCGATGGAAATTTCGGATAGAAAAGAACGAAACCGCGCTGCGCAAGCCATAATTGAAGTGATGGGACAATTAAATCCTCACTTGCGTGATGTGGATGATTTTCGACATAAATTATGGACGCACCTTTTTGTAATGTCTGATTTTAATTTGGAAGTTGATTCTCCGTATGAAATTCCAAAAGCTGAATCACTTCAAGAAAAGCCTAAGTTAATGGCATATCCGAAAAGTAAGATTAGATATGGTCATTATGGTAAGTATACCCAAGAAATTCTAGAATCAGCCAAAGACATCACAAAAGAGGATGAACGTGATTACTTGAAAAATACCATGGCTAATTTCATGAAAAAACAATTCCTGTCTCATAATAATGATACAGTTGAGAATCATGTGATTGCTGATCAATTAAAAGAACTGTCCAAAGGCGATTTAGTGCTAGAAAATCCAGACGAGCTTATGAACACTAATGTTTTATTGCGATCTATGGGTATAGGGAATAACAATAACAAAAAGTTCAGCAAGAATTTTAAGCAAAAACAAAAGAAAAAAAATTTTAAAAAGTAATGGCATCTTTTGAAATTCACGGCGGTAAACCTTTAAAAGGCGAATTGCATCCACAAGGGGCAAAAAATGAGGCACTTCAAGTGTTGTGTGCTCCCTTATTAACGGCTGAAAAAGTAACCATCTCCAATGTCCCTGACATTATTGATGTTAATAAACTGATAAGTTTGTTGCAAACCATGGGGGTGAAGGTGGAAAAGGTTGAAAAAGGCACCTATATTTTTCAGGCTAAGGAGATTGATTTAGCGTATTTGGAAACCGAAGATTTCAAGAAACGTGCTTCTGCGCTTCGCGGTTCGATTATGATTGTTGGTCCGCTATTGGCAAGGTTTGGTAAAGGATTTATTCCAAAGCCTGGAGGAGATAAAATTGGTCGGAGAAGATTGGATACGCATTTTGAAGGATTTACACTACTTGGAGCAAAATTTAATTACGATGCGGGAGAACATTTCTACTCTATTGAAGCAAAGAAATTAAAAGGGACATATATTCACCTTGACGAGGCTTCTGTAACAGGAACAGCAAATATTCTAATGGCTGCTGTGTTGGCTGAAGGTAAAACAACCTTCTATAACGCTGCATGTGAGCCTTATATTCAGCAATTGTGCAAGATGCTTAATTCCATGGGAGCTAAGATCGAAGGGATTGGTTCGAATTTATTGCATATCGAGGGGGTTAAAGAGTTAAAAGGATGTTTTCATCGCATTCTTCCCGATATGATTGAAATTGGAAGTTTCATTGGATTGGCGGCAATGACACAATCTGAAATTACGATTAAAGATGTGAGTTGGGAAAACTTAGGGATTATTCCTAATGTATTTAGAAGGTTAGGTATTAAGTTGGAACGAAGAGGCGATGATATTTATATTCCTGCTCAGGATCACTATGAAATAGATACCTTCATAGATGGCTCCATCTTAACAATTTATGATGCTCCATGGCCAGGATTTACGCCAGATTTACTTTCTATTATTTTAGTTGTTGCTACTCAAGCTAAAGGGTCTGTATTGATTCATCAAAAGATGTTCGAGTCGCGGTTGTTCTTTGTCGATAAATTAATAGATATGGGAGCGCAAATTATTCTTTGCGACCCGCATCGAGCTACGGTAATTGGATTAAACCGAGAACATCAACTTAAAGGAATTTCCATGACCTCACCCGATATTCGTGCAGGGGTGTCCCTGTTGATCGCAGCACTGTCTGCTAAAGGAAAAAGCATTATTCACAACATTGATCAAATTGACAGAGGGTATCAAGACATTGAAATCCGCCTGAATAATATTGGTGCAGATATTCGAAGAATAGGATAATGAAAACCTACCAACGATTTCTGCCTTTGGCTTTTATTATACTCATTTTTTGCGGTGCCTTTTGTTTGAATAATTCAGAAGAGGTAGCTGTATCTCCCAAGGGTTTAGCGCCAGATATTGTAATGAAATCTCACAAAGGAAAAAAGATTACATTATCGAAATTAAAAGGAAAAATGGTCTTAGTAGACTTCTGGGCATCGTGGTGTGGTCCTTGTAGAAAAGAAATGCCTAATGTAGTAGAGGCGTATAACAAATACCGTAAAAAGAAATTCACGAATGGTAAAGGGTTCACTGTATTTAGTGTTTCGTTAGATCGTGAATCCTCAGCTTGGAAAGATGCCATAAAATCTGATGGCATGGTTTGGAAATACCACGGACTTGATGAAGGAAATAAAATTTCAAACCTTTACGGTGTATATTCAATTCCAAGTGCTTTCTTAATTGACGGGAATGGAGAGATTGTCGCTAAAGGCGCTGAACTCCGTGGAATAAATCTTCATATTACCTTAGATAAATACCTGGAAAATTAAGGTACCCTATCTAGAACAAACTGAATCAGTTCATTCATTTCTTTTTGATATCCTTCTGAAAAGGTAGTGTTTGGTCGGTTTGCAATACCTAGGCATATGGTGGCGCATCGGTGACCTAACCCCCTGCCCAAGGCAAATAAAGCCGAACTCTCCATTTCAAAGTTTAGTAGTCTTAAATTGTTCTCACTGAAATGCTGAGCTTTCATTTGAATATCGGCTATGCGAGAATTCAGACGTAGTTGTCTTCCTTGCGGCCCATAAAATCCAGAACTGGTAATGGTGATTCCGGGAAAACAGTTATCCGCTGTTAATTTGAATGTGAGCGCTGAATCCGCTGAAACAAAATAAGGTTCTATCGCTTTCGGGAGTTGAATGAATTCTTTAATGCGTTCGTTCATGAAACGTTCAGTCTCCGTAAATTCAATGTCGTAAAAATGCGCTACATTATCGAGTCCAAAAGCATGTGTTGAAACAATGTAACTATGCACTGGAATTTGTGGCTGTAAAATACCGCAGGTTCCAATCCGAATTAAATTGAGTGAAGTATGGGTTGGAAGCGATGTTCTTGACTTAAGATCGATATTAACCAAGGCATCGAGTTCATTTACGGTAATGTCAATGTTGTCCGTACCTATTCCGGTTGAAATAGCAGAAATTCGCTTTCCTTTGTATGTTCCGGTATGACAAACAAATTCTCGATGTTGGCTCTTGTGCTCAATCTCATCAAAAAAATTAGATATCAAGGATACACGGTCTTGATCTCCAACCAAAATAATAGTCGGTGCGACTTGATCTCGTGATAGGCCTAAATGATAAACTTGATGTTGCGCATTTAACGCAAGTTCAGTTGGCGGAAAATGTTTCAATCGACGTATAATTAAATACTACTAAAAACTTTCATTAAAATATCCGTAACGCGTGCACCAGGATCTTTTCTGATTTTATTTTCTTCTTTCTCTACCAATTTAAATAAGCCTTGAATCGCTAACTGAGTCACGTAGGCATCTATATCTGGATTTATTTTTTCTCCACCCGAAAGTGTAACAGCCGCATTATATTTGGTGATAATTGGATTCCAATAAGAAGTTAATTGTACTTTGCTTGTAGCATTCTTTACCTTGGGCAAAAATGCTACAACAAGGCTGTCCGATGTTTTATCTTTTAAGAACTTAGTTGCTGCACCATTTCCACCCTTCAAAATGGCAAATCCATCTTGAATAGACATGTTTATTATGGCGTTTTTGAAGATAGGTAGGGCTTCTTTAACAGCCTCTTCGGCCGCACGATTCAAGGTGGTTTCAAATTTATCTACTTGTCCTTGCATTCCTAAACTAATTGCTTTCTCCTTGACTTTAATTGCATCTGGAGGGAATGGTAAACGTATTGCTGGATTCTTTAAAAAACCGTCAAGCACTGAACTTGAATCTACTGAATTTTTAATACCAACGGTCAAGGCTTCTTTTAACCCTTTTATTACTTCATCGTTTGTTAGTTGAGGTTTAGTTGGTGTAGAATTTCCAACAGGGAGTGATGAAATATCTACGACACCACAACCAAACAAAATACTAGCTATTAAGAATACGGTTAAAAGCTTTTTCATACTTATCTCAATACATTTATGAATCCTTGTCTAATTTTCTTGCCATCACTGTCACGTTCTTTATACCAAGCTGTCCATGTATAAACACCCGGTTGAACTAATTTTCCTCCATACATACCATCCCATTCACCTGCAGGGTCAAACGATTCCCAAACGGTTTCTCCCCATCGATTATATACGGTCAAGTGAAAGCCCATCTCATCAATACCTTCAACATAAAACCTCCACGTTTGGTTGTGTTCGTCATCATCAGGAGTAAAGGTATTTGGTACATAGAAAACGATATCTGGAATAATTTCTAAAGGCAAAGAGATGGAATCTGAACACCCTTGTGCAGTAGTTACCGTTAAATTTAAATAGTATGTTCCAACTACACCTTGCGGGAAGGTGAACATTGCATTAATTCCATTGCTGGTAATACTTTCTGCACCATCACAAGACCATTGCCAATCTACAATGTTTCCTTGAGAGTTATCATTTGCTTGAACCGAGGTTTCAAACCAGGTTACAGGATTTCGTGAAAGTACAAAGTCCGCTGTAGGTAACGGTGTCACTTCAACGATATCTTGGGTACTGTTCGTATAAACACAGCCATAGATAGAGGTTGCAGTCATGTTAACACTGTAAAATCCGGGATAAGGGAATGTATTTGAAAAATTTTGCATCCCGGGAACAGTATAGGTGTCTCCGTTAGAAAATGTATAAACGGTAGATGCAATTTCTGCAGCGTTGGAAGAAGTATTCGAAAAATTGAATGAACCTGGCATACATAAAATAGGATAATTCGGTGCTATACTCGGAATAATGGGTGTAGGGAAGGTGATTGTCATGCATTGTTGTGTGGTTGGTGATCCGCACTGTTCGGAGAGAGTTACGCAATATTGTGTTGGAGTCGTTGCTGGATCAACCGTTATAGAGCTTGCCGGACCAAATGAATTCCCATTATTATCTACCCAACTAAAAATGTATGGGCTTGAACCACCAACACCCTGTGCACTTAATGTAATGCTTGCCTCAGGACAAATCATCGTGTCTTGTGTTAAGAAGGATATAGCTAATGCAGGAGGTTCACTTATGTTAAACGTTGTATCTTGAACACATCCATTAGCATCAGTTACAGTTACCGTATGAGGTCCAGCACCTAGGTCAATTGCCATGTTTGATACGGAGGCCGAGCCAGTCCAACTGTAAAGATAACCTGGTGTACCTTGAGAAACATTCATGGTTGCGCTACCGTTATTAATGCTATTGCAATTTGCATTAACAACATTGGTTAAATTCAAAATCATCGCCGGGATTTCAGTAACCGTTATGGAAACACTTCCTGAACAACCACTTGGAGTTGCAACGTTACAGGTATATGTTCCAGCACTTAAACCAGTAGCCGTTTGGGTAGTCTGACCATTACTCCAAGTATATGTGGCGCCTGGGGTAGCAGGTATTATGTTCGCTGTTGCCGTACCATCATTACCACCTGGACAACTTACCTGTGTCATTGTAGCAGTATATTGAGCCGGTGTATCTCCAATAACTCCAGTACCTGTGGCTGGACAACCGCTTGCATCTTGAACAGATACTGAATACGTTCCAGCGGGGAGGTTGTTTACCGTTTGTGTATTCCCAATGTTTGGTGTCCAAGTATAGGTAAACGGGGGAGTACCAGCTGTTGGATTGGCAGTTACAGACCCAATGGATTGAGAACAGATATCATTTGTTGTTGTAACATTTACTGCAGCTCCACCAATGGAAATCCATGTAGTATCATTGGTGATCGAACCGATACTCGCATTACATGCCGATCCCGAAAGAAAATATCCTGTAGGTCCCGGGGTTGGGACATTATTAACCACCAAGGTACCGTTATTGTATGGGAAAGTT
Organism: Crocinitomicaceae bacterium; assembly: GCA_044347515.1. Classification (GTDB taxonomy): domain Bacteria; phylum Bacteroidota; class Bacteroidia; order Flavobacteriales_D; family Crocinitomicaceae; genus UBA952. The sequence continues at coordinate 38,159 of JBIKUO010000010.1, forward strand.
TGCCCTAAGGTGTTCTGCCAAATGAAATTTGTCCCTGGACTAGAAACCAAGACATATGGAATTTGTGCCATGGTGTATTGATTTGTATTATTAGGAGCTGTTGGGGTAAATCGACGACCATCCTGATTTGCACCCCAAACTTGGTTGTTTCTTCCCGGGGTAATGTGAGCCACGGTCATTGGATTATTTTCAGACCCTTGAATCGCTAAGCCACTATTCCAACCTGTACAGATTGGCTTATTTCCAATGTGCAATTCAAATACATTGGTCGTTTCATACATAATGATTGCCATGTAGTTACATTGTTGAGTGCAACTAAACATCATAATGTTTTTATATAGTACTACAAATCTACGGTTTGGTGCAGTACCTATCGTTTGATATTGAATTTGACCACCCAACGAAGGGTTAATATCTTGATAGGTTAGCATGATTGAATTCCGAGCAGAGGTTAATTGCATATTCGGAAGTGGAGGAATACCCCCCAATGACCATGGACAATATCCATTCGCGTTTGCCAGGTTAAATGACACTAATCCATTGGAACCGATTACACACTGGTTATAGTTTTGACCATAAAAATTGAATGGGAATCCGATATTAACTACACCTGACCAAGAGTCATCAGATAAATTCACTTGGCTTGGGGCATTCAAGTAAACACCTGCAACATTATTGGCACCACCACCTTGATTACAGTTGTTGATTGTAACTGTTTGACCTGGGCATACAGATAAGTCTTGGCCAAGACAAACGGTATATTGACTGTGAGCGAAATAAGTAGTGAACAATACAATTACACTGAGTATAAATCGTGTCATAAAAAAAAAGTTAATGTTTGGGTCACATTCTTTACGAGAATATTAACCAATCGTTGCCATTCTCATCTTCAAATTTATGAATTAAATGCCAAACTACATTACCTCAATAAATTCACATGCCCAATGTATGCTTTTCTACTATCGGAGTAAGGGGATTTAAGTATTATTTTCCATGTATAAGTACCCTGAGAAACATTAATCCCATCCGTTCTTTTTCCATCCCAACCCAATTCGTGGTTATGGTTTTCCCAAATAATTTCACCCCATCGGTCGAAGATAAAACAACTATACTCATAGGGGTCAAAATCTGCTGTTATGATAGGAAGCCATGTTTGATTGTATTCATTACCGTCCGGGGTAAAGGTGTTCGGTACGAAAATCAGCTGGGATTCTAATACAATTACAGTCCGTGTTGCCGTATCGGTACATCCGAATTCAGTGGAAGCCACCAACGAAATTAAATAAGTTCCCGCGGAAGAGGTTGGGAATGCATGAATCGGCTCAAATTCACTTGAATTAGTGGAACCATCACCAAAATCCCAATCGTAATAATCTGCCCCTGCACTGTAATTTTCAAATGTCCCAGTGGTATTCAAAACAGTCATTGATTGGGGGGTTACATTAAAGTCTGCAATTGGAACAGGATATGCACACAAATAATCAGTAAACGTGGTATCCCAAACACACCCGAGTGCAGTTGTCAATGTCAAGCTTACATCGTAACATCCTTGAGCATTGTATGTTACAGATGTGGAATTTAAATCATTTTGAGTCACTCCATTGCCAAAATCCCATGCTGCAGTTAGATAAGGAGTTCCAGTAGAAGTGTTTGTTAAGTTGGACGTAAACGGAATGCAATCCTCCGTAATATTTGCGCTAAAGTTAGGAATTGCTGCAGGCTCTATGGTTATGTTCATATTGTCTGAGCCAATACATCCGTTTTGATCAGTTCCGATGACCGTATAGCTTAATGTGTTAATTGGCGTAAAGTTAACTTGATTCAATATGCCATTGTTCCATTGATAACTTACCGCACCAGATCCACTAACCTGTGTGCTGCTTCCTTCGCAGATACTTTGGTCAACTCCAGCATTCACTGTTGGATTCGCCCAAACGGTTAAGACCATATCACTTGTGTCTATACATCCATTAGCATCCGTTCCTATTACATGGTAGGTGACAATTCCAACGGGTGGAGTCCAGGTGTTTCCATTAATTAGGCCATTATCCCAAACATAGCTAACAGCACCGGATCCTGAAATTGTAACCTGTGTTCCCGAACATACCTGAATATCCGGTCCAGCATCAACCACTGGAGCTTGAAAAACAGTTACAATTAAGGTGTCATATGCTGGGCAAAGATTGGTGTCCAAACCAATGACAGAAATAATCTCACTACTTAGCGGAATGTAATTGCTTCCATTGTTGGTTCCCATGCTCCAGGTGTATGTTGCTGTTCCAGAAGCATTAAGTAAGATGCTAAATCCAGGACAAATACTGGTGTCATTACCTGCAAATACAGTGGGTTGAGGTATCGTAATTTGCATTGTATCATATCCAATACAGCCGTTGGTATCCAAACCAGATACACTCCAAAGACCGGTAGATAGTGGTGTAAAGAAGGACCCATTAGTTACACCACCGCTCCATTGATAGCTTACAGCACCTTGCCCGAAAAGTTGAGTAGAATCTCCTTGACATACAATTTGGTCTACTCCCGCACTTATTCCAGGATTCGAAAATACGGTTAAGACCATCGAATCTACATTCGTACAGCCATTCACAGAGGTTCCGATTACGGTGTAAGTAGTAGTTCCGAGGGGAGGTGTAAACGTTTGACCATTGGTAATCCCATTATTCCACTGATACGTATTGGATCCCGTTGCGGTAATCGTTACCGTTGACCCTAAACACACGTTTATATCTGGTCCTGCATTTACAAGTGCTCCTGGGTAAATCGTAATATCCATAGAGTCTTGATTCACACACCCATTGTTATTTATACCAACTACGGTTAGTGTGATACTGTTGGCAGGTAAATAAGTTCCTCCGTTGGCTGTTCCTGTTTCCCAAGTCAATGTAGGGGCGCCAGTTGCGTTTAAGGTTACTTGCGTACCCGGACAAACAGAGACATTACTACCCGCATTGACTGGAGGAAGTGGATAGACTGTAACCGCTTGTGTAAGGGTATCTGTACACCCACCCGCATTCGAGGCAATTAGTGAGACATTGAATGTGCCTGCATTGGGATAGATTTGAATTGGATTCGTTTGCGTAGAATTTGGGCTTCCGTTTCCAAATAACCACGTGTAGCTTACTTGGGCGAGGTTCGGGTCTTGGGTTTGGTTTGTAAAACTCACTGTGTCATTCATGCAGCTGTTATTGAAACTGAAATTAATCACAGGGGGTGGTAGCACAGTGATAGTTTGAGTAATAGTATCCGAACACCCTGCTTGAGTTGTTACAATATGTGTAACATTGTATGTACCCGGATTTTGATAGGTATGGGTTGGATTCATGTGCACCGCTGGGTTATTACCGGTCAATGTAGAACCATCACCGAAATTCCAAGACCACGAGGAGGCACCACCATTGGGTAAAGCAACCCCATTTATGGTATTAGGTGCAATGGTTGGCGTACTCGTAAATTGCATTGGGCTCCAAGGGCAGGCCGCTGTGTGCGTAAAATTACTCTGAACAGTGGTAGGAATCGCAGATGCTGTGAGCGCCACCGTGCAATTCCCTTGATTAGAAAAAGATTGCATGGTTACAGTATAACTGGGTGCTGCTGTAGCAGCCGGAACACTGATGCTTTGCGTATTTGCTCCGTTACTCCAATTGTATGATTGAAATCCCGCTGGACCTGATATATTGATAGTCGGCGAACCGAAACAATAATCTAAGTCTAGGGTTAAAGGCATGCAATCAGCCACCACATACGCGTAGCCATAATGACCGCCTAAACTGCAGTCTTTTGTAGTGAATTCGATTGTAACGTTTTGTCCTAAATACGCTTGTAAATTTACACCAACCACAGTCCAAGGGAGCCATTTTCGATTTCCACAGGTTTGAAAGTTTTGACCAGGCTGTCCAGCGTAAACTGTATATTGTCCGCAATTCCCGCCGATTTGAGTCCCATTCTGGTTTAATAAGCGCATTTGAAAAACAGGTTGTTGAGCGGCGGAATGACCTGGGTCTTGAAGCACACATGCGTATTTATATATAAACAGAGAATTCTGAGTGTTTACGTTGATCGTGTATGACAATCGTTCACCTTGAGATCCTGTGCTCGCATTCCCTAATCTGGCTGATCGTGTGCTTCCCGGGGGAATCATTTGGAGTCCACCACAGGTGTTTGGGTCAATACCCGGGGTAGTAATGATGGTGTGTCGACCATTAACAATTCCAAAGGTTGCAGCCGGATTCCCGTAAGTACCTGTCCATCCTTGCCAATTAGTAAAATTATTAGAGCTGAAATTTGCATTAGGACACCCCGCATTATTTTGAGAAACCCCTAGAAAGGATGTTAGCAGTATAAAAAGTGAAAAAAATAATCTCATGGGGTGCAAAGATATGGCATTTAACTCAGGTTATCGCAATAATGTTACGTGTCCTGTAAAAGCTTTGCGTTCGTCACGATAAGGAGATTTTATTAGTATTTTCCATGTATATACTCCTTCTTGAATGGAGGTTCCATTCATTCGTTTGCCATCCCAGCCCGCAAGATGATTGTGGTTCTCCCAAATCAATTCACCCCATCGGTCGTAAATGAAACAGCTGTATTCATACGGATCAAAATCAGCGGTTATTACAGGAAACCACGTTTGATTGTATTCATTGCCATCAGGAGTAAAAGTATTAGGAACATAAAGTAATTGAGTTTCTGTTAAGGTAACTACACGATTTGTTGTATCTGTGCATCCATTGTCCGTGTATACAATTAACGTTACTAGATAATTGGCCGTGGTAGTATTGGGGAAGAAATGGATTGGTTCAAATTCTGTTGAAGTACCTCCATCACCAAAATCCCAAGCGTAATAAGTTCCTCCGGCACTTTGGTTTATCATCGTACTGGTGTTTTCTAAGTCCGTTATAGTCATAGGACTAGGTTCAAAATCGGCAATCGGTAACATATAACTACACAAGTAGTCAGTAATTAAGGTGTCCCATTCGCAGCCTAAAGCCGTTGTTAATGTAAGTCCCACATCATAGCAGCCCGGACTATTATATGTATAAGAAATTGGTCCCGCTCCTGTTGCGGTAGCTCCGTTTCCAAAGGTCCATTCAGCCAAGGTAAATGGTGTTCCTGTAGATGTATTATTGAGAACAAAAGAGAAAGGGGTACAGTCCGCCAGTACAGGGGCGTTGAAAGATGGATATGCTGCGGGCTCAATGGTTACATTCATATCGTCTGTCCCTGTACACCCATTGTTATCAGTTCCAATTACTGTATAGGTTGTATTTACCGTTGGTATGAAATAGTCATTATTGATTACACCATTATTCCAAGTATAGGTACTTGCTCCTGAACCAGATAATAGTGTTGAATCCCCTTCGCAAATTGATTGATCATTACCTGCATTGACCACAGGGTTTGCCCATGTAGTTAATATCATTTGATCGGTATCAATACAACCGTTCGCATCTGTCCCTGTTACGGTATAGGTTACTACACCAACAGGTGGGGTGAAGGTCTGCCCGTCAATTAATCCATTATTCCAAGAGTAATTAGCGACTCCTGCTCCGGTAATAGTTACACTGGTACCGAAACACTCACTAATGTCTGGGCCAGCATCAACAACCGCTGCAGGATGCAGGGTGATGAATATGGAATCAGAATTTATGCAACCATTTGCATCTGTACCAATCACTGTTAGCATCTCACTTGCTTGTGGAACATAAGTTGAACCATTGGCTGTTCCAGATTCCCAACTGTATGATACTGCGCCCGTTGCGTTGAGCGGAATACTAAAACCTGGGCAGATTGTTGTGTCGTTACCTGCAAATACAGGGGGGAGTGGATGAATTGTTACGGATTGATATAAGGTGTCTGTGCATCCACCCACATTTGTGGCTGCCAATCCAAGTTGAAACGTCCCAGCTTGCTGATAAGTATGTGATGCATTTGTTGTTATGTCATTTGCGCTCCCGTCACCCCATAACCACTGATAAGTAACCTGAGCAAGATTTGGGTCTTGGGTGGTGTTTGTTGTGTTAACAACATCAAAAACACAGGCGTTGTTATAATTGAAGTTGATGGTAGGCGGTGGAAGTACATTAATGGTTTGCGAAATCGTATCGCTACAACCTGCTTGTGTAAATACTATGTGTGTAACGGTATATGTTCCCGGATTAGCATAAACGTGCGTCGGGTTTTGATGCACGGCTGGATTGTTTCCAGTCAAGGTGGAATTATCTCCGAAATCCCAGAACCATGAAGCTGCACCTCCGTTAGCTAGGGTTACTCCATTGATTGAAGTAGGTAAAATAGTTGGGGTACTATTAAATTGGGTAGGAGACCACGGGCAAGCTTGTGTAACAGTGAAGTTGTTATTTACAGTTGTTGGAATAGCCTGTGCCGTCAAGGCTACGGTACAATTCCCCTGATTAGAAAAGGATTGCATGGTTACTGTGTAGGAAGGTGCCGCATTGGCAACCGGTACTGAAATTGACTGCGTGTTTTGTCCCGAACTCCAGTTGTAACTTTGAAATCCAGCAGGACCAGCAATGTTGATCGTATTGGCCCCAAAACAGTAATCTAAATCTAGAATTAATGGCATACAATCAGCGACAACATAAGCATAGCCAAAATGACCGGAATAATCACAATCCTTGGTGGTGAATTCAATGGTAACGTTTTGGCCCGTATATGCGGTTAGGTTAACACCAACAATTGTCCATGGTAACCATTTTACCCCCCCGCAAGTTTGAAAATTCTGACCAGGCTGTCCTCCATATACAGTATATTGTCCACAGTTACCTCCGATTTGAGTGCCATTTTGGTCCAACAAACGCATTTGAAATACGGGTTGAGCATTAGGCGGGTGTCCCGGATCTTCTAATACCACAGCATATTTGTAAATAAATAAAGCATTTTGAGGTGTTACATTTAAGGTGTAGCGCAATTGCTCTCCTTGAGCTCCCGTGCCTGAGTTCCCTAATCGTGCTGAAAAACTCGATCCTGGAGGGATCATTTGTAATCCACCACACGAAAACGGGTCATTCCCTTGCGCTGTAATTACAGTATGTCTACCGGGTACAATTCCTACGGCGCTCGCTGGATTTTGGTAATTTCCGGTATACCCTTGCCAATTACTGAAATTACCCATGCTAAAATTCGCATTAGGGCAACCGGCATTATTTTGTGCTGTTGCGTTGAATTGCGCACTAACAAGGATTAAAAACGAATAAAATAGATGACGCAAATAAAGCATAGCAATTAGGTATTCAAAAATATACTTTTTTTTTAGGTTGACCAAACGTTCTACCTTACGAAAAGATTAAATTATAGTTGCTTGGTTCTACATTAACAAGAAGTAAAACAACCATTAATTTAGTGTCATTTTAACACTTAGTACTTGTTGAAAAATATTCAGTTCACAACTTAAAATCTTGTTACATTTGTGAGCAAATTTTAAATTTAGTTTTATGTCAAACAAATATCAAAATGAAATAGATGCCTTCATGGAAAAGGTGAAGGTTAATAATGGTCATGAGCCAGAATTCCTGCAAGCAGTTCATGAAGTAGCAGAGGCAATTATCCCATTTACAGAAGAACATACAAAGTATAAGGATGCGAAAATTCTTGAGCGTATTATTGAGCCGGAACGAACCATAATATTCCGAGTTCCTTGGTTAGATGATAATGGAAATGTGCAAGTAAATCGCGGATACCGTGTTGAATTTAATTCAGCAATCGGACCTTACAAAGGAGGCTTACGTTTCCACCCTTCAGTTAACTTATCCATTCTTAAATTCTTAGGATTCGAGCAAATTTTCAAGAACTCATTAACTACCCTTCCTATGGGTGGTGGTAAAGGAGGTTCTGATTTCGATCCAAAAGGAAAGTCGGATAATGAAGTGATGAAGTTTTGCCAATCGTTTATGACCGAACTTTCTCGTCACATTGGTGCAGACACAGACGTTCCCGCAGGAGATATTGGTGTTGGTGGTAGAGAGATTGGATACATGTTTGGACAATACAAGCGAATTCGAAATGAATTTACAGGGGTATTAACCGGAAAAGCAAGAAATTGGGGTGGTTCTTTAATTCGTCCAGAAGCTACAGGGTATGGAACGGTTTATTTTGCAAAAGAAATGCTTGCAACTAAAGGAGATTCTTTCAATGGAAAAACGGTTGTCGTTTCAGGTTCAGGAAATGTGGCGCAGTTCGCATGCGAGAAAGCAACTCAATTAGGGGCTAAGGTGGTAACGCTTTCAGATTCTTCAGGCTATATCCATGATGCAGACGGTATCGATGCTGAAAAATTAGCATTCGTAATGGAATTAAAAAATGTTAAGCGTGGACGCATTGTAGAATACACTCAAAAGTATCCGAACGCAAAATTTGTTGCTGGTAAACGGCCATGGGAAGTGAAAGCTGACATCGCATTGCCATGTGCAACTCAAAATGAATTAAATGGCGAAGAGGCTAATGCACTTATTGCAAATGGCGTTAAATGTGTAGCGGAAGGTGCGAATATGCCTTCTACTCCTGAAGCAATTTATGCATTCCAAGCAGCAAATGTATTGTTTGCACCAGGTAAAGCATCAAATGCAGGGGGGGTAGCAACGTCAGGACTTGAAATGTCACAGAACTCTCTTAGATTATCTTGGTCGGCAGAGGAAGTTGATCAACGTTTACATGGCATCATGGTTTCTATCCACGAAGCATGTGTAAAATATGGTAAAAAAGAAGACGGTAATGTAGACTACGTGAAAGGAGCGAATGTTGCCGGATTCGTGAAGGTAGCAGATGCTATGATTGATCAAGGATTAGTTTAAGCTTCATTTTCTCAAAACTCTTAAAACCCACCTCGGTGGGTTTTTTTATTTGTTAATTTTGCAGCGTGGAAAAATTATTAGACCAATTGCATATTACGTATGATCGAACTGGATTCGACAACGAAGAATTAATCAATATTTATAAAGCCATTCTTCTCCCGCGTTTGATTGAAGAGAAGATGTTGGTATTACTTCGTCAAGGAAAAATCACCAAGTGGTTTTCTGGCTGGGGGCAAGAAGGAATTTCTGTAGGGTGCGCTTATGCACTGGAATCGGATGAGTATATCTTACCGATGCACCGAAATCTAGGGGTGTTTACTACAAGAGAAATTCCGTTAAATCGCTTGTTTGCCCAATTTCAAGGTAAAATGTCTGGATTCACGAAAGGACGAGACCGTTCGTTTCACTTTGGTTCCCAAGAGCACCATTTGGTGGGGATGATTTCTCACCTTGGACCACAGTTAGGCATTGCGGATGGGATTGCCTTAGCGCAAAAACTGAAGAAAAGTAATAAAGCAACTTTAGTGTTCTCTGGAGACGGTGGGGCATCTGAAGGAGATTTTCACGAGTCCTTGAATGTTGCTTCGGTTTGGGATTTACCCGTAATCTTCTGTATCGAAAATAATGCGTGGGGTCTTTCAACGCCATCCAACGAGCAATTCAAGTGCAAGCAATTTATTGATAAAGGTATTGGATATGGCATGGATGCAATCCAAGTGGATGGCAATAATATTTTAGCCGTAATTCGTACTATCCGAACCATTGCTGAAGAAATACGTGTGAATCCAAAGCCGTATTTGGTGGAATTGATGTCTTTTAGAATGAGGGGTCATGAAGAAGCGTCAGGAACGAAATATTATCCGGAAGGAATTCAGGATAAATGGGCACTTAAAGATCCGGTATCAAATTTTGAGTTGTTTCTACTTCAAGAAAAAGTGTTAAACGAAGATGTCATCGCACAAATAAAAGATGAGTTTAAAGCAGATATTCAACGCTCATTTGATGAGGCAAATGCTGAATCGGCTATTGTTCCTTCCTTAACAGAAGAACTTACTGATTTGTATGCTGCGAACTCGGCTCAAATTATTCCACCAACTGGAGAGTCTAAGGAGCTTCGGTTCATTGATGCCATACAAGAAGGATTGAGTCAAAGCATGGAAAGACATCCGAACCTTGTCCTGATGGGCCAAGACATCGCGGAGTATGGTGGAGCCTTTAAAGTGACTGAAGGATTTGTAGAGAAATTCGGGAAAGACCGTGTACGAAATACCCCCTTGTGTGAGTCTGCTATCGTTGGTGCTGGGTTAGGGTTATCGATTTCTGGAATGAAAGCCATGGTAGAGATGCAGTTTGCGGATTTCGTTACCTGCGGTTTTAACCAAATCATTAATAATTTAGCCAAGATTCATTGGCGTTGGGGACAGCAAGCCGATGTAGTAGTTAGAATGCCTACGGGAGCAGGTACTGCCGCAGGTCCATTTCACTCTCAAAGCAACGAAGCTTGGTTTACACATACCCCTGGGTTAAAAGTAGTTTATCCTTCAAATCCATTTGATGCTAAAGGCTTACTAAATGCCTCCATTGAAGATCCAAACCCCGTACTTTTCTTTGAACATAAGGCCCTCTATCGAAGTACAAAAGGAATGGTTCCTAGCGCGTATTATCAATTGGAAATCGGAAAGGCAGCAGTTGCGAGCGAAGGAATGCTAGCCAGCGTAATAACCTATGGTTCAGGCGTGCATTGGGCATTGGAGTTAAAGGAGCAACTTGGTTTAGATGTTGAAATCATTGATTTAAGAACCCTTCTACCCTTAGATACGGATTGTATTTATCAGTCTGTAAGAAAAACTGGAAAAGCATTGATTCTTCATGAGGATTCATTATTTGGAGGAATTGGAGGTGAGATTTCAGCCTTGATTAATGAGTATTGCTTTGAATCCTTAGATGCGCCCGTTAGAAGAGTTGGTTCCCTTGATACCCCGGTACCTTTTGCCGTGGCCTTGGAAGAACAGTTTCTTCCTAAAAAACGATTTGAAGAGACCTTATTGGAATTAATTGCCTATTGATGATTTCTTGGGTGAAAGGTTAAAATTGCCTCCCTCAAAAAGCGTTGGTCCATGTGGGTGTAAATTTCCGTTGTCGTGATCGATTCATGTCCCAACATTTCTTGTATCGCCCGTAAATTAGCCCCACCTTCCAACAGGTGTGTAGCAAAAGAATGCCGAAACGTATGTGGAGATATATTCTTTTGCAAGCCGATGGATTCAGCCAGTTGTTTAATGATCGTGAAGATCATCACCCGTGTAAGGCGTTTCCCTCTTCGATTTAAGAATACAATTTGTTCATCGCCTTTGTATATATCGAGTTGTTTACGTTGATTATCCACATACCAAGTAATCTCTTTTTCTACCGATTTACTCATAGGGACCAAACGCTCCTTATTGCCTTTTCCAATCACTCGAATATACCCTTCGTCGTAAAATAAATCCGATTGTTTTAAGTTGACGAGTTCACTAACCCGTATTCCACAACTATATAGCGTCTCTAATATGGCACGGTTACGATGCCCCTCGGGTTTTGAAACGTCAATGGCCGCGATTAAGGCATCAATCTCCTCCATATCTAGTACTTCTGGGAGTTTTCGCCCGATTTTTGGCTGTTCCAACAGTTCGCTTGGGTCGTTTTGAATGAGTTGCTCAAGGAGTAAAAATCCGAAAAATTGCTTAATTCCAGAGATAATTCTGGCCTGAGTTCTTGCGCTTAAGCCTAAATCATATAGAATGGAAACAAATTCTTTTAAGTCCTGATAGGAGATTCCAGTAGGGGATACCTTATTCGAAAGACAAAAATCACGCAATTTTATTAGGTCCTGTTGGTAGGCAAGACAAGAATTCTCAGAGAGCCCTTTTTCAATTCTCAGATAGGAAATGAATTGCTTCGTTAATTGCTCCCAGTTCATGGTTTATATTAATTTACACCAAGTGTATTGCAGTATCTCAAAGTTAGCAGAATAAGTGCATGAATTGTAAAATTCCCTTATTTTTACTGCATGAAAGTTGCGATTGTTAATGGACCAAATTTGAATCTTCTTGGTATCAGAGAACCTGAGGTTTATGGCAAGCAATCGTTTGAAGCGTTTTTCGAAGAATTGAACCATCGTTTTAATGGAGAACTGTGTTATTTTCAATCCAATATTGAAGGAGAATTAATTGATTTCTTACAACAATTTAAGGGGGACGGAATTCTGTTTAATGCCGGTGGTTATACACATACCAGCGTGGCGATTCGGGATTGTATTGCTGCCATTGAGACGCCCGTTATTGAAGTGCATATTTCAAATGTAGCGTCTAGGGAATCGTTCCGACATGAATCCTTATTAACACCAGTTTGTATTGGCTTGGTAATGGGATTTGGACTGGAAAGTTATCGCATGGCACTTGGTTTTTTTACTCCGCATTGAACCAATTCATATCTAGGGTGTACCCGATGGCAAATTAAATAGCCATGAAGTACATTTTCTTATCCATTTTTAGTTTACATCTTGTTTTTAGTTCCGTTGCGCAAACGGGAAAACGTAAAGTTCAACTCGTCATATTATTCGATACCTCGAATAGTATGGATGGGCTCTTGAATCAGGCGAAAGCTAAAATTTGGGCGATTGTTAATGAGGTTGCTAAATTAACCTATCAAGGCGCTTCGCCAGATTTGGAAATTGCCATGTACGATTATGGGAATCAATCCCTGAACATAAAAGATAATTACATTCGACAACAATTGAATTTCACTCAAGATCTTGATTTGGTTTCTGAAAAGCTTTTTGGATTAAGGACCAATGGAGGAGATGAGTTTTGTGGTGCGGTAATTCAAAAGTCTTTAAGCGACTTAAGTTGGTCCGCCAATTCAACGGATTTAAAATTAATATACATCGCAGGAAATGAACCCTTTAATCAAGGACCAATTTCCTACAAAGAAGCCTGTGCGCTTGCCAAAACAAAAGGTGTACTTGTAAGTACTATTTTTTGTGGTCCATACGATGAAGGCGTTCGTACATTCTGGCAAGATGGTGCTACCTGTTCTGGTGGAGATTTTTTTAACATAAACAGTGATCAAGCCATATCTTACATAGCAACACCCTATGATTCTTTAATTCAAACGTATAACTTCAAGCTTAATGGCACTTATGTTTCTTACGGTTTTTCCGGGGCGGACAAAAAAAACAAACAGGTTTTGCAAGATGATAATGCAAAGACCCTCAATGAAGCCGTAATGGTGGAGCGCGCTGTGGCGAAAGGAAGCACCTATTATTGGAACGGAGATTGGGATTTAGTGGATGCTGTTGCCGCAGATTCTACGGTATTAACCAAGTTGAAAGCGGAAGACAGAACGGATCAATTAAAAGGAAAAACTGACGAGGAAATCAAAATCCTGGTAGAGGAAAAAACCAAGGAGCGTCAACAGGTTCATAAAGAAATTGCAGCGTTGAATCAAAAACGACTTTCTTATATCGAAGAACAATCAAAAAATAACAATAGCAAACCGGATGATTTTGGAACCGCTGTCGCAAAAAGTATTCGAAAAAATGCAACTCAACTTGGGTTTGATGAAGAACGAAAAAATGAATGATATTCGGTATATTTGAAAAAAAAACACGAATGTCACTGCTTAGGGATGATAAAATAAATTATGTGAACATCGGGCTAATGTTAATTACAGCCGCATTAGCCTTTTTTATGCCTTTTGAAACCTTTTTGTTGGCTTACGCTTTCTTGGGGCCATTACATTACTTAACCGAAATTAGTTGGTTGCATGATCGACAATATTTTTCAAAGGGAAAGTACGATTTTGTCATTTTGTTAATAATTGGTGTTCTTCTATCTATTGCTGCTTTTGCGAGTGATTTTGGATATGATTGGCAGATCTACGAATCGTTTGTTGAGCTTAATTTGTTTGATAAACTCTTAGTTTTTGCCTTATTTTCTTCCGTTCTTTTTGTACTGATTAAGAATACGATTATAAAGCTATTGGCTATTGCATTTTTGTATGTGTTTGTTGCAGGGTGGTTAAGCCCTGAACGAGCTGCGGAGAACGAATCAAATACCTTGGTATTCGCCTTAACATCTCTTGTTCCCACCCTCATTCACGTCTATTTGTTTACTGGTTTATTTATGCTCTACGGAGCGCTTAAATCTCGGAGTAAATCTGGCTTATGGCAAATCGTAGCTTTTATTATTATACCTATAGTCTTGGTATTTGCCATCCCTGTGAATTCCAAAGGGAATAAGCTCACTTCGTATGGTGAAAATGCCTATTATGCTAAAGGAAATGGGTTTTTCATGACTAACGTTTCAATCATGAATCATTTTAAGTGGATCGATGAACAATATATGACCAATAAGCAATACTTGGATTCTTTCGTCTTAAAGGAAAAGAATGGATTTCCACTCCTTGAAAAGCAACGCATCAAAGATTCACTGGCTAATCGGTTATCACAGTCATATATTGTTGAGAATGAAAATAATGAGTATTACCAACAGGCGATTCCACTTCGTTATGCATTTCCCACCAATTCGAAAGACTATTTTTGGAATTCTGTATTCTTTTCTACGGTTGGTATCATGCTCATGCGCTTCATTGCCTTTGCATACCTCTATCATTATTTAAACTGGTTTAGTAAAACTGAGGTCATTCGTTGGCACAAGGTTCCAAAAGTGCGTTTTATTGCCGTTGTAGTGCTTTGGTTGGCTGCTTGTGGATTTTATTTATACGATTATAGTTTAGGCTTAAGTGTTTTGTTTTTCTTAAGTTTCACACACGTTTTACTAGAATTCCCTTTAAATATTGTTTCGATTATTGGTATCGGAAAAGAAGGAATATCCATCGCTAAAAATGGATTCAAGCCTGTAAAGTCGGATTCTTAGCCTTTATCGTTTCTATAAATAACTGCTCCTGCGCAGGTGAAATGAGTATTTCATCCCATTTACCATAGCTTACCACAAGTCCCTTCCAAGCCGTATTAATTTTTAAACCGGCATAAAGCCCTTTTTGGGGTTCGATTCGACGTATTTCTGATAAACGGATTCTTTTTTTAAATCCAAAAAAATGACATACTAACTGTTCTTCATCGATGGTGTAAAAGGTCGTTCTTAGGAAAAAGTAAAAGAATGTACCCTGTAATACCCAAACAACAGCTAATACAATCAGTTCGGAATAATTACCACCACCAGAGATAATTACAATTCCTACAATGGAATAAATTATTAATAAGATACCCAACGCTATGGGATAGGTCCGGTCTTTTTTTGATTCAAATCGAATCACCACGCAAAGAGCGGTTTGTTGCCCATGAGTTGTTCTACCTTCCCTTTAATTTCCGCCATCACATGATCGTCTGAATGATGTTGTAATGCAGCATCGATTAATGTAACAATTTGTTTGATTTCAAGGCCATTAACGCCACGCGACGTAATTGCAGGAGTTCCAATGCGAATTCCAGAAGTTACGAACGGAGATTCCGTGTCAAAAGGAACCATGTTTTTGTTAACGGTAATATGCGCTTTTCCGAGGGCTAATTCCGCATCCTTTCCGGTAATCCCTTTGTTGCGGAGGTCAATTAACATGCTATGATTTTTCGTTCCACCGGATACAATGTGGTATCCACGCTTCATTAGCTCTTCGGCCATTATTGCTGCATTTGACTGAACTTGAGTCATATACGTAGTAAAAGAGGGGTCAAGTGCTTCACCAAATGCTACAGCTTTTGCTGCAATAACATGTTCTAATGGCCCCCCTTGAATTCCTGGAAAAACTGCGGCATCTAATAAAGCTGCCATAGATTTCGGATTTCCGTTATTCCATTTTAACCCAAACGGATTATCAAAATTATGTCGTAACATGATGATGCCGCCGCGTGGCCCACGAAGGGTTTTGTGAGTCGTTGATGTAACGATGTGACAATATTCCAAGGGGTCGTTCAATAACTTAGCAGCGATTAACCCTGCAGGGTGAGATATATCTGCTAGTACGAGTGCTCCAATCGCGTCTGCTATTTCACGAATGCGCTTATAATCCCAATCTCTTGAATACGCGGAAGCCCCACAAATAATCATTTTTGGTCGTTCTCGCATGGCGGTTTCCTCCAAGGCTTGGTAATCGATCAACCCCGTTTCTTTATCCACACCATAGAAAAAAGGTTGATAAAGTTTACCTGAAAAATTAACGGGCGAACCGTGTGTTAGATGTCCACCATGGGATAAGTCGAAACCAAGTATTTTGTCTCCCGGAGTTAAGCAAGCTAAAAACACTGCCGCGTTTGCTTGTGCGCCAGAATGTGGCTGTACATTTGCCCATGTAGCACCAAACAACTGACATAAACGGTCTATTGCTAATTGCTCTACTTGATCAACAATTTCACAACCGCCATAGTAACGTTTTCCTGGTAAACCTTCGGCATATTTGTTAGTGAGGATACTCCCCATTGCCTTCATTACATCATCGCTTACGTAGTTCTCACTGGCGATTAGTTCAATGCCTATGGTCTGACGAACGCGCTCCGCCTCAATTAAATTAAATACTGTTGTGTCCATGTGTTGAATATTCTGCTTGAGTTAATATAAGTTCAATGCCTTTTTGAAGTGTGGTACTTGGTTTAAAACCGATCAAGTTGTTTAATTTTTCCGAACTGCCGATCCTTCGTTCCACTTCATAATCATATCGTTTTTTTGGTGCATCGAGGTAAATTATTTCGGAGGACGAACCGGTTAGTTCAATGATGGTTTCAGCTAATTCTTTGATGGTCCATTCGTGTTCGTTTGCAATATTCACGATATGAAATCCATTGGTTTCTTGCAGTCGAATACATGCCTCAATTACATCATTAATGTATGTGAAATCGCGCGTTTGCTGACCATTTCCGAAAACTGTTAATGGAAGATTTGCCTCAGCTTGTTCCAAAAACCTCGGAATAACCATGCGATTATCTTGTCGTTCCCCGTAAACATTGAAAAAACGCAAGGCAATGGTATTTACCCCTTTTTCTTCGAAATGACTTGCTAAATATATTTCGTTGTACCGTTTCGCCATGGCATAGGAGGTTCTTGGATCAACCAATACTTCCTCGCTAAGGGCCGTTTTAACAATCGCGGAGTGGCTGTAAATACCGCTGGTTGAAGCGTAAAAGAGTTGCTTAACCCCATGTTTATGCATGGCTTCAATTACGTTCCGTGTCCCAACAACTTCAACGTCCATGGTCTCAACGGGGAAGTCTGCCACAACATCTACTCCAAGAACTGCTGCAAAATGATAAACCACATCGACGCCCGTCATAGCATTCATTACTACGCTTAGATCGCGCACATCTCCCTCGATAAATGTTATTAATTCTTCTACATGAGTGGGTATTTTATTCCCGCGTAGTAAATTATCGATTACGATTACGTTGTGCTTGTCATGCACTAAACGTTGCACCAAATGGCTTCCTATAAACCCTGCTCCTCCGGTAACTAACACATTCATTTCAACGCTTTTTTAACAAATATCTAAAATTTATCTTGATTATTAGCGGTATCGTTTGATCGAGTGAAAATGATGGGTTACTTCCACTAATTCATCGTTCCATATATTTCCATGTTCAAGCCTGTCAATTCTTACTCTGCCCGATGCATGAACGATTTGGTTTTCACCAAGATATATTCCCACATGTGTGATATTCCCTTTGTCGTTTTGAAAGAAAAATAAATCGTAAGGTAAGGTCTCATCTATTGCTATTGGATTCCCAGCTTGTTGCTGTTCAGAAGCATCCCGTGCAAGGTTTATCCCAATGACTCTGTAAAAGAGTTGTGTAAATCCGGAACAGTCGATTCCGAAGGAGGTTTTACCACCCCATAAATAGGGTACATTTATAAAAGAATTGATCAACTCGTCTGAGCTTTGGTTATTTGGACCAGAATGCAAGGTGAACGTTAGATTTCCGATATTAAACTGGGAATCCATTCCAATAAAACTTCCTGCCGGAATCAATTGTTTTCCCCATGGCGTATCGAGTGTAAGCGCTAAGCTTTGCTGGATCGTACGTAGATCATGCCAAGTTCTTACTTCCTTTTCGCTTAATCCAATAAGATGCCGGCGATCAACAAACCCGAGGTACCCATCCGACAAGGATTGCACCTCGATCCAATGGTTTTGTTGCGTAACGATTTCAACAGTTTCACCAAAGGTTAATTGTGTGACCATTTCAGATCGGTCCGTTGTTTCTTTGCGAACCGCGCATACAGGGGCATGACAAAATCCAAGTTTTTGGTGGGGCAGGAGTAATTGCATTTTCTTTAATTCTGCTACAAAATTAATCAAGGGCATGAATAATCGTTATTTTTGTAACTCATGGATACTAATCAAAAATTAATTCTCGTAACAAACGACGACAGCGTAAACGCCAAGGGTATACAATCATTGGTGAAAATCGCTTCTACCCTTGGGAGGGTTGTTGTTGTTGCGCCGAATAAACCGCAGTCTGGAATGGGTCATGCAATCACCTTGAACGACCCAATCCGCTTAAATCGTGTTGGGATGTTTGGAGAAGTTGAAGCCTATGCCTCATCCGGTACTCCTGTAGATTGCGTGAAATTGGCAATTTATGAAGTGTTGCACCGTAAACCTGATTTAGTACTATCGGGTATTAATCACGGGGAGAATTCATCGACCAACGTATTGTATTCTGGAACGATGTCGGCAGCCATTGAAGGAGCTATGGAAGGCTTACCATCGATCGGGTTTTCACTTTCAACCTACAGCGATGAGGCTGATTTTATGCAATACGAGAAATTTATTTCAAAATTAATTAGCAGTGCCTTAGAAAATGAGTTCCCTGCGAACACGTGCCTCAATGTAAATATACCGAATCTTCCAGCCAAAGAAATTAAAGGAATCCAGATTTGTGCCCAGGCTCATGCGTTTTGGGCCGACCGTTTTGACAAGCGTGAGGATCAGTTTGGTCGCACTTATTATTGGTTGACCGGTGAATTTGGCGAAGTAAATCCTCGGGAAGATTCTGATTTACATGCCTTGAATGAAGGATATATTTCGGTGGTTCCAACCCAATTTGATTTGACGAATTACGGAGTTTTGGATCACCTTAAATCTTGGAATTTATGAATATCTCAAAACAGGCATGGCTTGGGTTTGCTATTGGTTTAGCGACACCTTTTGTTTTTCTCCCGCTGGTATTGCTTATTATGTCATTCGCTTTTTCGTATGACTTTTCATTTTTTTGGCACCAGTTCACCACCAGCTCGCTCTATGCAAGTAAGTACTTGTCCTTGGGTAGCATTCCTAATTTGATTTGGTTTTATATCTTTTTAAATCGTGAAGCCTATTCAACCGCGAGAGGAATTATTATGGCTACATTGGCTTTGGTACCATTTTCCATTTATGTTAATTTCTTTTAATGTCAACCCGTAAGGTTTTTGTGATTTGTGGTGAAGCATCGGGTGACTTACATGCCTCTAATTTGGTTCGGGAGCTTCGAACGATAGATCCAAGACTTACAATTCAGGGGTGGGGTGGAGATCGCCTGAAGGCAGAGCAAGTGGAGGTACTTAAACACATTCGAGAACTTTCATTTATGGGGTTTCTTGAAGTTTTTTTGAATCTATTTACCATTTTAAATAATTTCAAAACCTGCAAGGCTCAAATTGAGTCCTTTGCTCCGGATGTTTTATTACTGGTTGATTTTCCAGGATTTAATTTGCGAATGGCTGAATGGGCAAAGCAAAAAGACATTAAAGTGGTTTATTACATTTCTCCACAATTATGGGCTTGGAAACAAAATAGAGTTAAAAAAGTAAAGGCTTATGTGGATGAGATGTATTGCATTCTTCCTTTCGAGCAAGAATTTTATAAAAACTTTAATATTGAAGTTAAGTATTTTGGACATCCATTGCTGGATGAAATCGTTCGATTTAATGCCTTAAATTTAGAATCTTTGCCGTTTGAAAAACCTATTCTTGCCCTGCTGCCAGGAAGTAGGTTACAAGAGGTTCGTCGGAAGTTGCCAATTATGTTAGAGGCGGCAAAGGGTTTTCCTGAATATCAGGTTGTTGTGGCTTGCTCCGCTCAAATTCCACCCGATTTTTATAGGGATTTTAATGCAACGAATGTATCCTTTTTGTTGGGGAAAACATATGAAATTTTAAATGAAGCTGCTATAGCCTTTGTAACTTCGGGTACCGCAACCTTAGAGACCGCCTTATTTGATGTTCCTCAGGTAGTATGTTACAAAAGCAGTGGTCTTTCTTTTTGGATTGCAAAGCGTGTTGTAAAAATTAAGTATATATCCTTAGTTAATCTAATTCTTGGAAAGGGTCTGGTGACGGAATTAATTCAACAGCATTGTAATTCCAAGCAACTCATTGAGGCAATGAAAAGAATAGCAGTGGACGGTCCTGATCGGGATGCTATGCTTCAGGGGTATAAAGAGTTAAAGCTATTGTTAGGTGGGGAAGGGGCTAGCAAACGTATCGCTACGTCCATTCATGAAACATTTTTACGTTAAATAAAGTAATAGTCCCCATGTTGTCCAAATTCTTGATTGTTTTCACCGTAGGAATTTATGCGTTTATTGCAAATGGACAATCCATGCGCATTGGGTTATTCCCTAACCAAAAGTTTACCAAAATAAAATTCGCGAATGCCACATGTAATTATTTTGTGATTGCCGACACTTCGTTTATAGGAACACTAGATCATTTTTCATTCTGTGAGATTTCTAAAGGTGCTTCAGGTTTCATGGATGTTTCATTTCAGGGGCAAAAGAAAACCGGAATTAAACAAGTAAAGGTTATTGCGTCGATGCATGAGAAATCGATTGAAGTTTCTGGTCTTTCGCCGGCAATGAAGGCAAAAGCATTTGAAGGCGATTTTGAAATTAAACACATAGATGGTAAGCTTTTGATAGTTAACCTTGTCGATTTAGAGACTTACTTAGAGGGCGTCGTGGAATCTGAGGCTGGTACAGGCCAGAAATTAGAATATTACAAGGTTCAAGCTATTATCTCACGGACCTTTGCAATGAAAGCGAAGCACAAACATGCAAAGGATGGTTTTTTCTTGTGTAATCAAGTTCATTGTCAAGCGTATCTTCATAAACGAAACGGTGGTGCGCTCATCGATACGGCCGTAAAGCAAACGAAAGGTATGGTTATGATTCAGAAAGACTCCACCTTTGCTCCTACATTTTTTAGCGCCAATTGTGGTGGACAAACGTGCGATCCAGCACATGTTTGGAATGAATCAATACCTGGTCTCAGTTCCTTTAAGGATACCTTTTGCATCTATACAAAACAAGCAAATTGGGTTAAACAAATTTCGCTATCCGAGTGGAAAAGGTTTTTAGTTGAAAAATATAGATATCCGGTAGATGATTCTGTCAGTGCGACGATGATGTTCAATTGGACCACGGATTCAAGGCCTGCATTTTTGTTTCATCCCGGGTATGGAATACCCATGCGGGATATTCGGGAGCATTTTGAATTAAAATCTGCTTTTTTTAGTGTGATTTCCGACGGAACAACTGTTACCATAAAGGGAAGAGGCTATGGTCATGGAGTAGGTTTGTGTCAAGAGGGGGCAATGAAGATGGCTAAGTTAAACTATGACTATAATCAGATTTTAGGGTATTATTTTCCTTCATTTGCGCTTTCCCTTATCGCTTCGGGTTCCCTTTAGGTATAATCACAAAAATCTCTTCGTCTACCTGTTTGAAATATTTTGTTGATCGTGCGTAATGTTCCAAATATTGAGTCTTTTTTAGTCGCTTTAATGTCGCTCGACTTGCAATAACTTTTTGGTTCATTTCGACTTTTTGTTCCGTTAAGTCACTGCGTTTTTTAAGATTCCTAACCATGGTAAAAATATCCATATCATCTAAGAAAAACAGGTAACTCAAAAAAAGAATTGAGGTAATTACGTATTTATTTTTTAGGTAGCGAGGGATTTTCACAAATCAAAATTAAGTATTCAATAAAAAAAGCCACGGTATGCGTGGCTTTTTTATCAATGCGTGAATGTTGAAATACTATTATTCTTGACAGCTATTAAATTCTTTAGAATAAAACGTTGCGAATTCGGTGTCATCGATTAAAAATGGCTCAACAATAGAAAGTAACTTACATGCTTCCTTAGGATTTTGATTATCCCTTGTTTTCATGACTTGCGCGACCTTCATTGCACCTAGTTTAAGTACCTTTAAATCAACCGTTGAAAGAATGATTTCATTGCCTAGATCATCTTTGTAGCGCTCTCCGTAGGCCGTTTTCTCATCCAAGTTAACATACTTTTTAAGTTTTAAAATTTCTGTATTCCAAAGAAGGTTTGCTCCTTTCGAATCCTTCTTAACGTATTTAAAATATCCCTGCATTAAACTCGCGCAGACTGGTGCTGAGGTTGTTTGACTATAGTAATCAATATACTCGACCAATTGATCATAACTTTCAGGATTTGATTTTGGGTCAGCATCATAGTTCACCAAGATATTTTCATTCAATAAATATTGTTGCAGTTCATCCAAAAACCGTTGATGTTCATCATCCATGATAACACCATTTTTGTCAAGTTCTTTTGCTGCAACAAAACTTGAAATACAATCCTCAATTGCCGTTTCAAAACGAGGTTCAGGATTACCTGACTTTACAAGACCTAAATACCCTTTTGCAAGAAATAAATTAGGCGTAGGGTCGTTAGCAAATTTGGGTTTTACAGTGTATTCAGAGGATTTTTCTACGAGTTTAACATAGTTCGGAACGGGTTTTTGAGCATAAAGTGCGGCTAACTCTGGAAAAACGCTTCGTACCGAGATAAAATCTTCTACTTCTCCACTCACTTCATTTTCGTCTTCTCCAGAAATTGCTACAATCGTTAATCCTACACTATAATTCCCGATTTTATTAAAGGAGATTTTAATCTTTTCGCCACTTAGTGTAGTGCCTTTAACAAGCTCCCATCCCTTTCCAGGTTCAGATGAGCCGTTAATGGTCCATGTGTAGGTTTTTTTACCGTTAAGCGGTGTTTTTAGCGAGCTTTTGATTTCAATAGTATTCTCAGCCTTGACTTCACCATTCACGGTAGGTTGTACCAAGCGTTTGTCTGAACTAAAGGTAATGTCCTGCGCTAACATGATGTTAAAGACTGCAGTTAGAAGGAGTAAAAAAAGATATTTCATACGATTATAATTTGTTTTGCGTGTCCCAAATTCTATGCCGAAAATACAATTTAATTGTGACTTTTCATGAGGAGGGTTAAGATTTCAATGGCTGATTCGGCAAGTTTAGTGCCTGGACCATAAATTCCAAATACACCTGCTTCAAATAAATAGGAATAGTCATTCTTTGGTATAACACCCCCAATTACCACCATGATATCACTTCTTCCAGCCTCATTTAACGCGTTAATTAATGCGGGTACCAGCGTTTTGTGTCCTGCGGCTAATGAAGAGACTCCTACCACATGCACGTCATTTTCTATTGCTTGTTTTGCAACTTCCTGAGGAGTTTGAAATAGGGGTCCCATGTCCACATCAAAACCTATATCTGCAAAAGCCGTTGCAATAATTTTAGCGCCGCGATCATGCCCGTCCTGCCCCATTTTAGCGACAAGAATACGCGGTCTTCTTCCTTCTAATTCTGAAAAGGTGTTGCAAAGTACTTGTGCATCCTTAAAGGTTTGATCTTTCATAGCAATTGATTTATACACTCCGGAGATGGTTCTTATGTCTGCTTCGTATCTACCGAACACCTGCTCTAAAGCCAAGGAGATTTCACCTAAAGTACATCTGGCGAGGGCACATTCTACCGCAATTTCTAATAAGTTTTCTGAAGTTTTAGCCGCTTGTTCTAATCGTGTTAGGAGTTCATTAACCTTGACATGATCTCTTGTTGCTTTTAGTTGTGCGAGTTGTTCTACTTGTTGTGTACGAACTTTGGTATTGTCTACTTCCAATAAATCAATTTCTGTTTCTTCAGCATGTTGGAAGCGATTCACACCTACAATTATTTCTTGTTCGGCATCAATTCTCGCTTGTTTCATCGCAGCGGCCTCTTCAATTTTTAATTTTGGAATACCTTTGGCAATAGCTTTTGACATCCCACCAATGTTTTCGATTTCCAACATCAAGGAGCGTGCTTCTTCAATAAGCTGATTCGTTAAGTGCTCAATGTGTTGACTTCCTCCAAAAGGGTCAATGAATTGTGTGACTCCAGATTCCAGGGCAATAAACAATTGAGTATTTCGTGCAATTCGAGCAGAAAAATCTGTGGGAAGTGCTATGGCTTCATCTAATGAATTGGTATGTAAGGATTGGGTTCCACCAAAAACAGCCGCATAGGCTTCAATCGTTGTCCGAGTGACATTATTGAATGGGTCCTGTTCGGTTAATGACCACCCTGATGTTTGACAGTGAGCACGAAGTATTTTCGATTTTTCAGATGTAGGATTAAATGCAGAAACTAAGTCTGCCCAAAGCTCTCTACCCGCTCTTAATTTTGCTACTTCCATTGGGAAATTCATTCCAATCGCCCAGAAAAAACTCAATCTTGGTGCAAATTCATCGATGCTAAGGCCTGCTTTAATCCCAGTGCGAATATATTCCAGTCCGTCTGCAAGCGTAAAAGCTAACTCCTGTGCTGCCGTAGCACCAGCCTCATGCATGTGATATCCTGAAATAGATATGCTATTAAACCTTGGCATTTTTTCCGAAGTATATTTGAAAATATCGGCAATGATTCTCATCGATGGATCAGGGGGATAGATATAGGTGTTTCTCACCATAAATTCTTTCAAAATATCATTTTGAATTGTGCCTGATAAAGCGGATAAATCCACACCTTGTTCGATCGCGGCTCCAATGTAAAAGGCAAGAATTGGTAAGACCGCGCCATTCATGGTCATCGAAACGGACATCTCACCGAGTGGAATTCCGTCGAAAAGCCGTTTCATATCCTCAATCGAGTCAATGGCCACTCCGGCTTTACCAACATCTCCTGTAACCCGAGGATGATCGGAATCATATCCCCTGTGTGTGGGTAAGTCAAAGGCGACCGACAATCCTTTCTGACCAGCAGCTAAATTCTTTCTGTAAAAGGCATTGGATTCTTCTGCCGTTGAAAATCCTGCATATTGTCGGATAGTCCATGGTCTAATGGTGTACATAGAAGCATATGGACCTCGTCTAAAAGGTGCAATCCCAGAATGCTGTGGTGCGATTTCTTCTTGTGGAGGTGTATTTGGAATTCTAATTCCATCAATTACTTTCTCCGTGTCTTTTACGGGTTCCCGACTCGTTAAATAGTTTATCCAATTCGACATATTAAATCGTTTCAAAAAATAAATAAGGAAGCCCAAGCGCCCCAGTTTCTTTCGGACTATACGATTGTTTTTCGCTCGTATTCATTAAATAATTAATTCCAATAAATCGATCGCTTTGATCGCTTATGCGCATTTTTCTTAGGGAAATGGTAGCTTGAATTGCTGACTTCAGCTTATCCTCGAATCCTTCAGTCAAGGCTAGTTCTTCCCATACTTTGTCACACAATTGGTGAATTAAATGGGTGGTAATGTAGCTTCCTTTAATGAGCCCATTAAACCAATCTAAGTGGGATTCTTCTTTTAGAATGTGTCCTATATTAACAGCCATTCTTCGAGATAATTCAGAGGGATCATCTTCGAAAAATTGATCATATGGGGTAATACATAGTTGATTTACACCGGCCACTAAAGCACACAGCGCTTCCGAGGTTTGTCGTATTTGATTCGTGTGCAGTTCGCCAATGGATTTATTCCTCCATCCAAGGCGTGCTCTCAATGTTATGTTTAGGTCTTTACGTCCGTGTTTTGTTGATAGGGCTTCACACAACCATTGAAAAGCAGTGATTTTTACTGCCTCAATCATGAAATTCTCCCCTACGCCAAATTCAACCGTAATCTCTTGATGCTGAGGAATTGTAAGGAGCTGCATTTCAAGTTCCTTGCATACATAGGCCAGTTCTTGCCATGCATTTGCCCCAACAGCATACATTGAAAACCCATCAATTCGTAAGGTAGCATCTTCTTGAAATGTTGAAAACTCCACTGTGAAATTTGCAGGATTCCGTTGCTTTATCCATTGATTAATGAGCGTAAGGTCTTCCGAATTACTGACCATCACTCGAGTTTGGATGTATTCGAACAGGACGCCATTAAATAACTGATCTAAATCAGGGTATTTATCCCAGCAAATCAGTAGACCTTGGGTCCCTTGATTTAAATCTTTTAAAATTTCAATGTTGCTTTGCTTCGCATGTTTAACCTTGTAAAAGCTGTAAAATGTACACGTTGCGTTGCTTGTATTCGAAAAATCAAAAGAAGGCAAGGACTTATTATTATCCGTAAACTCCCAGCGTAAGCCTTCTATATCAGACTGAAATTCACTTAACGATTCTGATTTAAGTTCTTTTTTCAGTTGATTAACCCATTGTTCTTGTAGTGACATAGTTCAATTCTTGTCCCAAAGATACCATTCTTCGGCATTTGACACGAAACAAAAGATTGAAAGAAATCCTTATCTTTGTTACACTTGATGAGACCTTACTTACTATTCCTTTCACTTTTATGGTTCCTCGTTGCTTGTTCTTTAACAGCGAACCAGGAGAAATCGTTAAATCGAGCGATAATTCAATACCAAAATGCATACAATAAGGAGTTAACAATTCTTGAAGTTTCCTTAACACACCCATGTGTAATTGACGCACACTTATCGGATACAGGTAGTTTGAAAAAATTATTTATTCATCCAGGATCCTCAATAGAAAATTATGACATTGAAGAGATAGACAAGGATGGGGTAGATATGAAGGTCAAGTTAACATTTGATTATCTAAACGGTCAGGCCGAACTTAAGGATTCAAAAAAAACAATTTATGCTTTATCTTCGAACCGTGGAGAATCCTGGTTTTTCTTGAGTGCTTCGCACGTGAAATATTTAAATTGCAAACGTTTTAAAAACAAATAAATGCACCGGATAATTGTAATAGTATTGCTGGTAACGGGATACAGTTTTGGTCAAGGCTGGGCACCTGCTGGTAGTCGTTCAAGAGGTATGGGAGATGCTTCTGTAACGCTCCAGGATGTTTGGGCATATCACCACAATCCGGCATCCTTAGTTGGGGTAACAAAATTGGGAATCGGAATAGCGTATGAAAACCGTTTTTTATTGAAAGAACTTCAAACGCAATCAATGTCGATAGCAATTCCGATGAAAAAAGGAGTGTTTTCAGCAGGTGCTCAAAGTTTTGGTTATACCCAATTTAGAACCATGAAGGCGGGGGTAGGGTATAGCCTTAAATTATCTGATATTTTAGCCCTTGGGGTTCAGATGAACCTGCATCAAATCCGCTTAGGCCAAGGATATGGAAATGTATTAAAAGCTACCGGAGAGGCTGGATTATTAGCTCAAGTTAATCCAAAATGGAATATTGGGTTTGCAGTGATTAATTTTTCAAGGGTAAAGTTGAGTGCTTACCAAGAAGACCGTCTTACCACCGTTATGCGCTTGGGGTCTTCCTTTAAGTTTTCAGATAAATTGTTGGTGTGTGTGGAAGGGGAGAAAAATGTGGATTTTCCTTTACGCGGTAAGGCTGGGATCGAGTATAGTCCAATAAATCATTTAAGTTTTCGCACAGGATTTTCTACCCAACCCATAGAGGTAAATGGAGGAGTCGGATATGCATTCAAAGGCATATATTTTCTAGATTTCGGCTCTGCATTTACACAACAGCTCGGATGGTCGCCTAATGTTTCATTTACATATCGCTTGAAATGAGGCACCTTGTTGTTTTAGTAGGCTTGCTCTTTTTTCCATTGAGTGCTATTTTTGGTCAGGATAAGTCTGAAATCATACAACAACGCATAGAGTTTATTTCTGAACGTTTTCAATCGGAAAACATTGATTTAACGAATATCATTGAGCAATTAGACTTTTATTTTGAGCATCCGATAAATTTGAATTTCACAGATGGTGCAGAATTAGAGGAACTCGGCTTATTAACAACAGTTCAAATCAGTGATTTAGTTTTGCATCGTAAATTATTCGGAAAGTTCATTTCTATTTATGAATTACAATCCTTGAGTTATTGGGATTTAGAGACCATTCAGTTGGTGCGCCCATTTGTTAAGGTTGATGATAAATTAGATAATATTCATATTACCTTTAAGGAGGCCTTAGAACAGGGGAAATACGAAGTCTTCCTTAGATACCAGCCAACCGTGGAGCGCAAACAAGGGTATGATCAAGTTCCAGATTCTGTACTTCAGGCAAGCAATAATTATTACTACGGAAACAGCGATCGATACTACACCCGCTGGCGTTATACATACAAGACAAATATCAGCATTGGGGTCACGGCAGAAAAGGATGCTGGTGAACAATTTTTCAGAGGCGCACAAAAAAATGGTTTCGATTTTTACTCAGCACATGTATTTTTCAAAGGTGGAAAATATGTTCGCGGTGTTGCATTGGGGGATTATCAGGTTCAAATTGGACAGGGTGTTGGATTTTGGTCGAGTTATGCATTCGGTAAAACGGCAGATATTGCAACCGCAAAACGAACGGCCATACCCTTACGGGCATATACTTCGGTTGATGAAAGTAGATTCATGCGTGGAGCAGCTGTAGAGCTGGGGTATAAGAACCTTGGGTTACTTCTTTTTTCCTCAAGTAAAAAGATTGATGCCAGTACAATTGCCGATTCTACCTTTGATGATTTGGAGTTTATTTCTACCCTAGACTTATCGGGATTGCATCGCACGAATAGGGAGATTTCAAAAATGA
Organism: Crocinitomicaceae bacterium; assembly: GCA_044347515.1. Lineage (GTDB taxonomy): Bacteria > Bacteroidota > Bacteroidia > Flavobacteriales_D > Crocinitomicaceae > UBA952. The sequence goes on from JBIKUO010000010.1 coordinate 66,833, forward strand.
ACGGACTTCGTGAGAATATTTTAGGGGCCAATCTTAACCTGAAAAAAGGCTTGTTTAAAATTGGGGTATCGGGTGTTTATCAAGGATATGATAAGCCTTATTTAAAAGATGTTAAGGTGTACAATCAGTTTGATTTTCGAGGACAACATCATTTCAATTCCGGGGTTGACTATTCGTATAATTTTAAAAATATTGCGCTCTTTGGCGAAGTGTCTAAGGCGTTTAATGAGCAATTAACGCAATGGAATTCAGGTTGGGCAATGATGCATGGCGCACTCATCTCTTTAGATTCCAAGGTCAGTATGGGCTTGATTTACAGGGATTATCAACGCGATTTTTATTCTTTCTACAATGCAGGGTTTTCAGAGGGTAGCAATACTCAGAACGAACGGGGATTGTATGCTGGTTTGAAAATGAAATTTAACCCCGCATGGAGCCTCAATGCATATATGGATGTTTTCAAGTTTCCGTGGATGAAATTTGGGGTTGATGCTCCGAGTCAAGGCCATGAATTCTTAATTCAACCAATCTATAAGCCGAACAAAATATTTGAAATTTATTTTAGATTCAGACAGCAATTACGAGAAAAAAATAGTTCGATATATGCCGGTGCTGTTACGCCTATTGAACCGTTCGTACAGCGTAATTATCGTTTAAATCTGTCATATGTAATCAGTGAGGCATTTACTTTTAAAAGTAGGGTGGAATTTCTAACCATAAATAGTCAGAGTAAGGGATTTCAGCACGGAATGTTAATTACTCAGGATTTACTTTGGAAACCTAAAAGTTCACCTATTGATCTATCCATTAGGTATGCATTGTTTGATACTGATGGATATGACACCCGGATTTACTCTTTTGAAAACAATGCCCTATACGTCTTTGCTGTTCCTGCATACTATTATCAAGGAAGTCGAGCGTACCTCTTGTTTAGATATTCTTTTTTACGCCATTGTGATCTTTGGGTCCGATACGGAGTGTTTTTATATAATAACCGATTTGTTATAAGTTCCGGCGCTGAACAAATCAATGGGAGTAGAAAATCTGACCTAGTAATTCAACTAAGAATTTCACTTTAATTTTTTTTGTTACGTATTTGAATGATTTGCGTTATCCAAAATAACAGGACTGCAAGCCTGTATTGTTTAACCCTAAATCTAAGTAATTATGTCAGCTTCTCTCCTTTATTTTGACAGGTTCGGAAAACCAGAAGATGAATTAGCAATCATTGAACGTGCAAAACGAAACCCTGAGCATTTTGCGCCCTTGTATAAAAAATATCACGAGGCAATTTTTAGATACGTAATCAAGCGAGTTGATGAAGAGGAGTCAGCATATGATATCACTTCATGCGTATTCATTAAAGCGCTAACGAACTTACCTAAATACGAGTATCGTGGTATTCCATTTTCTTCTTGGTTATTTCGAATTGCGAAAAGCGAACTTTATCAGTCCTTTCGTGATAAAAAGGCGCAGCGTACGGTAAGCATTGATTCAATGCAATTAGGGAAGGTGATGGAAGAGTTTCAGTTAGATGAATCTGAGCACAAAAGAGATGTGCTCTTAAAGGTTCTGCCTTTATTAAAAGAAAATCAATTGCAGCTTATTGAAATGAGATTTTTTGAGAGAAGATCATTCAGGGAGATGGGGGAAATCTTGGAGTTAACCGAAAACAACGCAAAAGTAAAAACATTTAGAGCCTTAATTAAGCTTAAAGAGCTCTATTCAAAACATAACAATCAAAAATAACACGGTATGACTAAACTTCTAATTGACAGACAGTTTCCATCAAGCGAATCCATTGCTACACGTAGAAATTTCAATGCAATCCTTGATGGGTTACCGAAGAAAAAAACAATCAATAGCCCCTGGTTTTATGGGGCTATTGGTTTTTCTACGGTTTTTATATTAATTCTTTTAAACTTTTTTATATAGAAAACAGTTACTTTTACTATCTTAGCATCATGAATAGAATGTACACAAAATTCATAGTGCTACTTTGTATAATGCTGGGCTTTAATGCTTTCGCTCAGCGAATCAATTTTAATACCCAAAAAAATTGGTCGCTCAACAAAAAAGAGCTACTAATAAGTTTTGGTCCTACGCAGTTTTTGGGTGATTTAGGTGGCGCTAATTCTTCAAATTACGACTATTCCTTGAAAGATTGGGATTGGCAAGCGCTCGGTGGAAATGCTGGGATTGGATATCGATTTCGTTTTCATCCGAAGTTCGCAACAACCAGCAACTTAAGTTATTTAATGTTGCGTGGGGATGACAAATACTCTGAAGAGTATGTTAGGTTTCACAGAAATTTACATTTCCGAACCCACATGGTTGAATTTCAACAGCGTTTAGAATTTATTTTATTTTCAGTTGAAAAATTCGCTCCAGCATATAATGTTCCAGGTGCTCGAGGAGGAAAACGAAGAAATCAACAATATTATGTGTTCGGTGGAGTAGGTGCTTCTTTTTTCATTCCTCAAGCTAAATATCAAGACAGTTGGGTTGCATTGCGGCCATTAAAAACTGAAGGTCAGTCAAAACCATATTCGCCAATCGCTTTCACTGTTCCAGCAGGGTTTGGATTTAGAGTAGGTTTGGGCGCTCAATGGAGAATCGGCTTAGAAGCTACATACAACATGGTCTTTTCTGATTATGTGGATGATGTATCAACTGTTTACGCAGATCCCAACAGCTTTACCGATCCTGCCGCTGCCTTTTTGTCAAACCCATCAGATCCGTCTATTACCGTAGGGATTCCTAATGGAAGCGTTGGAGGTTATAATTGGTTTGGTGCAGGGTATCAACGTGGAGACAATAAACAAAAAGATTCATATTATCGCCTAAATATAGTTCTTGCAAAGAATTTGACATACAAGGATTATGGCCGTCAGCGTATTAAAACCACTGGAACAAATCCAACAGGAAAGAAAATACGCTAATTCGATGTATCGATTTTTTCGGTCACTGCTTTTTATTCTTTCCCCTGAGCGAGCTCACTATGTCTCCGTTAGTTTAATTAAGCTTGTATTGGCTGTTCCTATTTTAAGGAACTTATTAAAATCGAAACCGGATGATCCCTCATTAAATCGAACCTTGTTCGGTTTGAAATTTTCCAATCCGATAGGTTTAGCGGCTGGTTTTGATAAAGATGCACGTTGTTTTCAAGAAATGGGTGCCTTAGGCTTTGGTTTTGTTGAGATCGGTACCGTCACTCCATTACCGCAATCAGGCAATCCAAAACCAAGACTTTTTCGTTTAAAATCAGATCAAGCCATCATTAATCGCATGGGCTTTAATAACGAAGGCGTAATAAGTGTTGCAGAACGCTTGGCATTCCGTGATTCTTCATCTCGGTTAATTATCGGCGGAAATATTGGCAAGAATAAGTGGACTCCCAATGAAAAAGCTACTGAAGATTACGTGAAAGTGTTTACTGAATTATACCCACACGTTAATTATTTTGCAGTAAATGTGTCATCACCCAATACGGAAAATTTAAGAGCATTGCAGGATAAAGAGCCCTTGTTGAACCTTTTAAGTGCACTTAAAAATCTAAATTTAGAACTGGGTTCCCCAAAGCCAATTTTACTTAAGATTGCTCCGGATCTAAGCAATGAACAATTGGATGATATTGTAGAAATTGCGCGGACTTTACCATTAGATGGAATAATTGCAACAAATACTACAATTAGCCGCAATGGTCTAAAAGCGTCATCGGAATTAATTTCAAGTATTGGCGCCGGTGGGCTTTCAGGTAAACCAATCACTGCACGATCTACGGAGGTGATTAGGTATCTACATAATCAATTGGGAGAGGCTATACCTATCATAGGTGTTGGAGGAATTCACAGCAAAGAGGATGCTTTGGAAAAATTAGCGGCTGGTGCTTCGTTAGTACAGTTGTATACAGGGTTTATATATGAAGGCCCTGCATTAATAGCAGATATAAAGAAAGCATTAATAAAGCGTGGATAATACTCGAATCCATATAACAGAGTGCCCTCGAGATGCAATGCAGGGAATTCATGACTTTATACCTACCCATCTAAAGGTTGAATATTTAAATGCCTTACTTAACTGTGGGTTTGATCGCTTGGATTTCGGGAGTTTTGTTTCCCCTAAAGCTATTCCTCAACTCGTTGATACCTCAGAAGTTGTTGGACAATTGATTGAATCTGATACCAAATTGTTAGCAATCATTGCGAATGAAAAAGGAATGGAACAGGCGCTTAGTTTTGATCGGATTTCATTTCTTGGGTATCCGTTTTCTATCTCAGAACAGTTTCAGTTGCGAAATACCAATACGAGCATTCAAGAATCGAAAATTCGCTTAAAGCGGATGGTAACGGAAGTTCATTCGGCAAAGCGTGAGCTCATGCTTTACCTTTCTATGGGTTTTGGTAATCCATATGGAGATCCTTGGTCGCTTTCTTTGATTGTTGATTACACGAGGGAATTGCACGAAGAGTTTGGTGTTTCACACATCTCCCTTTCTGATACGATTGGAGCCGCAACACCCTCGGTTTTGCATGAAGTATTTGAATTGGTTTCTGAAAAATTACCTGCCATAGAAATAGGGGTACATTTGCATACCGTACCGAGTAATGCTTCTCAACTCATTCAGTCAGCAATGCGCGCAGGTTGCCAACATTTTGACAGCGCGATGATGGGAATTGGTGGTTGCCCGATGGCTACCGATGTATTAACAGGGAATTTAGCAACTGAAACCTTGATAGCACATTGCGTTGAACATCAGGTGAACACAGGAATATATATGGATGCAATACAATACGCTCAAGAAAAAGCAGCATCAATTTTTAATTTTTATCATTAAATGAAAGAAAATAAGCAGGAAGTAATAAAGGGCAGAACCGCGATAAATAAAAAGTTGATAATAGGTATTGGAGCCTTGGTTTTATTTGCCTTGGTGTTAGTCCTTTGGTTTTGTAATTCTGGTAATTCCCCTAAACCGATTGAGAAGGCATTAACTAAGCAAGAAATTTATACGGATTTTGGATTAAATAAATTTAGTAGTGAAATAGAATTAGAACTGCTTAAAGAATTGAGAATTTGCGATACCACCCGTGTGGGTGATGAATTTGGAGCTTGTTCACCAAAGTTCTTTAAGTTTTTTAAATTGAGTAAAGATAAACCCTTGCGTGATGGTTTTATGCTCTTAATTAATGGAATTGCTTTTCAAGATCCTGAAGCAAAATTTCCAATTCGTCGTTTGTTGATTTTTGAACGTGAAGGGGGCAAGCTTGTTGCGGTGAATAAGTTTAAAGGAAATTTAATTGAAATGCGAGAAGTTAAGGATTCACCCTATCAAGACATTGTGATTCGGTTTAAATTGGATCAATATAATGAAAAATACCATGTGCTTTATTCCTGGAAAAAGAACCGTTATCAATTAAAGCAATGCGAGAAACTGGTCTATTGGGACGAGACTCAAATGAAGTTTGTAGGGGGCGCAGTATTAGCCTCTAAAATGGATTCCGTATCACGAGAAGTAGAAAAAATTCTTGTTGAAGAAAACCTAGTTTTTTAAAAATCCTCGATTGCTCCCAAGCCAAACAATGCAAAGTCCAATTTACTTGGGTCATCAGGTATTAGGTGTTTCGCAAATTCATGTAACAATTGGCTACTTTTCCAATCGTTTTGGGTGCGATCTATAATTCCTAGTTTTCTCGCAATATTTCCAGTGTGAACGTCTAATGGAATGTGCAAATCTTTTGGCGAAAGTGTTTTCCAAATACCAAAATCTACTCCTTTCGCATTCGAGCGCACCATCCATCGTAAATACATATTCAGGCGTTTACATGCGCTATTTATCATTGGATTTGAAAGATGCTTTGTGCTTCTTGAAAGATGCGGCGTTTCGAGCATGGCGTTTCGAAAGTTAGTTAAAGATACCTCTATGCCATCAGCTGATGTTTTTTTGAAGGTGGCCTCTAATCCATCTGCTTCATATATACTTCGTAGTGCTTGAATAAAGAATACTAAATCCTCTCCAGAAAAGGTACGGTGTACGAATTTCAACGTTCGATTTGCATTGAAATTCATTACGTAATCATACGGAGACTCGCCAAACAATGCCACAAGTTGGTTACCGCTTTTAATGATTGATTTTCGATTTCCCCAAGCAATAGTTGCAACCAATAAACCAATAATCTCAATGTCTTCTTTCAGTTTAAATTGATGTGGAATAGAAATGGGGTCATTCTCAATGAAACTTAAGCTTTCAAATTGATCAGCCTTCGTAAGAAGAAATTCGTTTAGTTCACTCTTGGTCATACCATGAGTCCATCCTGCATTTGAAGCATACGGTCGGCTTGCTTAGCTAAATGTTGGTTGTGAGTTACTATAACAAAGGTTTGATTCAGTTCCTCTCGCAACTTGAAGAATAATTCATGTAACTCATTGGCATTATGAGTATCAAGATTACCAGAAGGCTCATCAGCAAACACAATATTGGGTTGGTTTACTAGGGCTCTACATACCGCAATCCGTTGTTGTTCGCCGCCTGAAATTTCATTCGGTCTATGACTAGCTCGGTCCTGAAGTCCTACTTTTTCAAGGAGTGAGAACGCTTTTTCACGCGCATCTTTTTTAGAGAGCCCTTGAATCATAGCTGGAATCATAATATTCTCTAAGGCATCGAATTCGGGGAGCAGTTGATGGAATTGGAAAACAAATCCAATCTTACGGTTTCTAAAATTTGCAAGTTCTCTTTGTGATAATGTAAATGGGTTAATTCCATCAATAGTAAAAGTTCCATCGTCCGGACGATCAAGGGTACCCAATATTTGCAACAAGGTAGTTTTTCCTGCACCTGATGAACCAACTATAGACACAATCTCACCCGCATTCACTTCGAGCGAAATTCCTTTGAGAATTTCGAGCTCACCATATTTTTTTGTGAGATTAACTGCCTTAAGCATTGTTGTCTAGATGTAAATCATGACCCATACGATCACGTTTGGTTTTTAAATAGGTATGATTATGTAAGTTTCCAGGAATTTCAAGGGCAACATTTTCAACAATTTCTAGCCCATAACCAATTAAACCGGTTCGTTTCTTTGGGTTATTAGACATTAGCCTCATTTTCGTAATTCCTAGCTCTCTCAGCATTTGAGCTCCAACCCCATAGTCACGTTCATCGGCCTTAAAGCCAAGTTCGATATTTGCTTCAATGGTATCCATGCCCTGTTCCTGCAGTTTGTATGCTTTGAGTTTATTTGCTAAGCCAATTCCTCGTCCTTCTTGGTTCATGTATACGATTACACCTTTCCCTTCCTTTTCTATCATCTCCATTGCTTTATGCAATTGAGGTCCGCAATCACATCGGCACGATCCAAAAATATCCCCGGTTAAACACGAAGAGTGAACCCTCACTAATACGGGCTCATCCTTTTCCCAGGTTCCTTTTACCAATACCAAGTGATCTTGATCGGTATTCTTATCCTTAAATGCATGCAATTGAAAATCCCCAAAGGTTGTTGGAAGGTTAACGTCTACTATGGGTTCAACGTGTACTTCATGCGCTATTCGATACTTGATGAGTTCCTCGATGCTGATAATTTTTAGATCAAATCGCTTCGCAATCTCAATCAATTGAGGAAGTCTAGCCATTGTGCCATCCTCATTCAATATTTCAACAATAACACCAGCCTCTTCAAATCCAGCCATTCTAGATAGATCAACGGCTGCTTCCGTATGGCCAGCACGTCTTAACACACCACCTTTCTTTGCGCGCAAAGGAAAAATATGACCAGGTTTACCAAGTTCTTCCGGGCGGATATTTTCATCTATTAAGGCTAAAATTGTTTTCGAACGATCACTTGCGGAGATTCCCGTTGTACATCCATGTCCGATTAAGTCAATACTAACCGTGAATGGAGTTTCATAGGCGGCGGAGTTATTTCGCACCATTAATTCTAAGTCTAATTCATCGCAGCGAGCTTCGCTTAAAGGCGCACAAATCAATCCTCTGCCATGTGTTGCCATAAAATTGACAACTTCAGTGGATGCATTTCTTGCGGCTGTTAAAAAATCACCTTCATTTTCTCGATCCTCGTCATCAACAACGATGATTACTTTACCATTACGAATTTCTTCAATGGCCTCCTCAATGGTATTTAATTGATATGACATTATGCGTTTTGGGGTATGTGTTTAAGTGTTTCAAGTAGGTAGGACCAGAATTTTTGTACGGAAGATATTTGTACTTTTTCATCCGGAGAGTGCGCTGCTCGGATGTTCGGTCCAAACGATATCATTTCAACTCCAGGAAGATGTTTGCCAAGAATGCCACATTCTAATCCGGCATGACAGGCTTTTACGTTTGGTGATTCATTAAATAGTTTCTTGTAAAGATCCTCCATCATGGTGAGTATGCGCGAATTCCGGTTAGGTTCCCAGCCCGGATAGTCACCTCCTTGTTCTACGGTTGCACCCATATTCTCGAATGCTGAACGAATGGCCATGCTCACTTCTGATTTCGTGCTTTCTACCGAACTACGTTGCAGGGATTGTGTTGTAAAGGTTCCTTCATGGATTATTACACGAGCTAAACTGGAAGAGGCTTCTACAAGGTCTTTTATTTGGGGACTCATGCGGAATACCCCGTTATGAACAGCACAGAGCGTGTTTAATATTTTTGTGCAATCTGAATCATTCATTGCATCACCGCTGCTTACAACGGATTCAATTTCAAAAAAATGATCAGGTTCAATACGGATGTATTCTTGTTTTATATTGGCAATCGTTTGAAGTAGTTTATCTCTTGCTTCCTCACTATTCGCAACAGCGAGTCTACACGTTGCTTCTCTTGGGATCGCATTTCGCAGACTTCCACCGTCAAAAGAAATTAATTGCATAGGGCTTGTTTGTTTCAATTCCCAAAGCAATCTAGCCATCCATTTATTTGCATTTCCTCGTCCTTTGTCTATATCCATACCTGAATGTCCTCCAAGTAATCCGCGGAGTTTAATTTTAAGTACTTCCCACTCCTTATGAATCGATGTTTCTTGGTATGAATAGGAGGTGTTTGTATCAATGCCTCCCGCGCAACCAATAGAAAGTTCATCGTCATCCTCGGTATCTAAATTCAGTAATATTTTGCCGTTCAGTAAGGTTCCATCGAGTTCTTTTGCGCCGGTCATTCCAGTTTCTTCATCAATTGTAAACAGGGCTTCAAGCGAAGGGTGAGCAATATCTTTAGATTCAAGTAAGGCCATGATTGCAGCAACACCAATGCCATTATCAGCACCTAAGGTCGTTCCTTCAGCCAATACCCAATCCCCATTAATGCGCATTTTTATGCCTTCTTGATCGAAATCGAAAACGGTAGTTTCATTTTTCTGATGCACCATATCCAAATGGGATTGAAGGATAACCGGTGTTCGATCTTCCATTCCAGTGCTCGCGGGTTTTTTTATAATTACGTTTCCAATCGCATCCTCCAGGGTTTCGAGACCAAGACGTCGGCCAAAGTCAATCATGAATTGTCGAACGCGTTCTTCCTTTTTGGAAGGACGTGGAACAGCATTTAAGTCAGAAAAAGCTTGCCACAGTGAACTTGGTTCTAAGAGATGAATAGCCATGATTATGGGAATTTAGGGAATTGTTGAAAGTCAGGATCTCGTTTTTCTAGGAATGCATGCTTCCCTTCTTGTGCTTCGTTTGTTAAATAGTAAAGCAAGGTCGCATCGCCGGCTAACTCCATTAACCCGTGTTGCCCGTCTAATTCGGCATTCATAGCGCGTTTGATCATACGAATAGCCAAGGGACTTCGTTTCATGATGGTTTTACACCATTCTACGGTAGTGTTCTCGAGTTCAGCCAAGGGAACTACTTTGTTGACCATGCCCATTTTTTCGGCTTCTTCCGCTGTATATTGGTTGCACAGAAACCAAATTTCACGCGCTTTTTTCTGTCCGACATGACGAGCAAGATAAGAGGAGCCGAAACCACCATCAAAGCTTCCCACCTTAGGGCCCGTTTGACCAAATCGAGCATTTTCAGAGGCAATGGTTAAGTCACATACTACGTGAAGCACATGTCCTCCCCCGATTGCGTAACCATTTACCATGGCAATAACGGGTTTTGGTAAAGAGCGAATGGCTTTGTGAATATCGAGTACATTTAATCTTGGTACGCCATTTTCTGAGATATATCCTCCAATTCCTTTTACGTTTTGATCTCCTCCAGAACAAAAGGCTTTGTCACCTGCTCCGGTAAGGACCACAACGCTAATATCATTTCGTTCCCGGCAAATGTGCAATGCATCCAAAATTTCCATATTGGTTTCCGGACGGAATGCATTATACACTTGAGGTCTATTGATGGTGATTTTAGCAATCCCTTCAAAAAACTCAAATTTAATGTCGGTGAAAGACTTTAGGGTGTTCCAATTTCGCATGTCATTCATTTAGTGGCAAAGGTAATAACAAAGTGTGAAGGGTTAGGTTTACAACCAACACTTATTCCTCAATAAATGATAATTTTTTGGATTTGGTGATAATCAATAAATTTTAGAAAATAAACCCCGGGAGGTATATGGTTTGTAATAATTTGGTTTCCATCGATTTGAACAGCATATTTTTGGCCCAATTCATTAACCAAATGAACATTACCTAAAGTTTCAAAAGGACTGTAAACTGTAAAAGTACCGCGATTAGGATTTGGAATAATTTGAAAATTATTTGGGATAAGTTCTTCTGTGTCTAGTGGAGAATTGCACTTTAAAGTTTTTAAGGTTAAATAATTTATAGCGGATGGAAGAGGGTCGTCGGAAATGAATCCTGTAAAGGAATAAAAGTTTTTATTTGCCGCTAGTGCACTTGCATTAAACGTATTGACATAACAAGGAATAAAGCAATCATTTGAGCCGTTATCGGGCATGTGCATCCACCAACTTTCAGGTTGCTTGGGCCAGAAGGGGGTAAATGCATTTTGCATGTGAATACCGCCCCAAATTATTCCGTTGTTGGGGTGTTTTTTAATTATCCGTCCTTCCCCATAATAACTCATATATTTTTTTGCCCAGATCACATTTCCCATATCGTCTATTTCCATGTAAAATGGTTTATTTCCGGGCGTAACATAATTTACTTCATCATAGAAATAACCTGTTAGAAAAATATGGTCATTGGCTGTTAAAAATGCATCTTCAAAGAATTGTTCATGATCAGAACTTTCCACTTCATATTCCTTTGACCACAATAAAGCCCCATTTAAATCTACGTTAGTTAGTGTAACTCTATAATCATTGTTATTGATAGCTTGTCCGCAAAGCAATAGGGTTCCGTCTGATTTTTTGAAGATTTTGAGCACCCTTCCTGCCGGTGTCACATAGGTTTTCGCCCAAGATAATTGTCCATTTGAAGATAATTTCATTAATAATAATCCTCCTCCGACCGTTGTTGTTCCACCAATATAAATATCGTCGTTGTTGTTAACATAAACGCTATACCCACATTGCTGTCCTGTATACATTCCATAAGATTTTGTCCATACGGTGTCTCCTTGTGGCGTAAGTCGAACAGCAAACGTTTTCAAATTATAGGAGCTGTGATAGTAATAGCCAACCACTAATCTATCGCCATTAGACATCAACGCAGCAGCATATCCGATGTCATTTCCGTCGTTAATCGCGTTCCCAAAGGATCTGCCCCATAGAAATTGGCCGTTTTCATCACATTCACTGACCCAAAAATCAGCTTTACACACGCCATTGCATAGTAATCCTGTTCCTCGCCCCGTTAGAAGTAGATGTCCATCCGGCGTTCGTAAAATAGAATTAATTTCTTCAAAAGTAGTTGATTTGGAATACACCAAATTACCTTGAGCGTCAAATCGACTTAGTGTGCCTATTTCAGAAACTGTTCCCCCATTTAATGGAGATCGCTTCATGAAACCGGCAACAAAGAGTTCATTGTTTTGATTGAAAACTGCATCGTTGAGGTAGTCTTCTGCAGTACTATATGCGAGGGTATCAATTCCATAAAGCCCATTGATTTGTTGAGCTTTTACCGAAATTATCATTGTAAGAAATAACGCAGTGATAAATGGTTTCATTTTAGTTAGATTAGGAAAACATATCTAAACTAATAATTAATTTGATTTATAAATTATTTTATGAGTATCTCATCCATGAAAATCCATGGAGTATTTCCTTCACCAGGGAATCCTGAAGGAATGGTTTTTGGTCCAGTTATTTGAAGTCGAAGGGATTGTGTTTTATTTCTAAATCGAATGCTTGTTCGTTCGGATGAAATATTTACGGATTTAGCTTTACCGTTATTTGTTGTTATTTTCACCTCGCTTGGTAGTTGAATCCATGATGAAGGTTCATATAAAAACCCAAGTTCCAAGTCTTTTATTTTTCGTTTTTCTTCCAAATCTATACTAATCTCTATGGTATTCGTATCAAAGCCAACCCATTGATAACCTCTCCACGGGCGCGCTCCAAATTGCCCATCCACTAAAGTTAAATCACCAGAATTATAGCGACTATTGGGCGGCGTAATGTAAGTTACCTTTGCACCCAACCCTTGGTGTTCAGTAATGGTTAGCGAATCGGCACAGCACGGAGAGAAATAGGTGAATTTTTGCTGAATTGAATTTTTTCGAGTTCGGTTAAATGGTAGTTTTTTACCCTGTGACAACCAAATTCCTTCTTCGCGCCTTGGAAAGCTAACCACAACCGATTCGTTGGTATCTTTGAATTCAAAACTTAGGGATATTCCATAAGGTTCTCGTTCAAATTTTATTTCAGGCTTCATAAAGCTCAGTGAAACATCCGTGTTCAAGATTGGACCCATCAGTCTTGGGATATGATATGTTTTAAGTGCAAGCTCAAATGCGTTGTAAGGCGCTTTAGTTCCGCCCCAAAGTGCTTGACTTAAGGCAATGGCCCGTGGATAGGTCATGTATGTAAGTTGGTCAAAAGTTGGAATATACTCGGTCCAAAGGTTTGCTTGACCACCCAAAATGAATCGCGCTTCATGGTCTTTAAGTCCTTCAGGTATCGGGTTGAATTCATATACCTTTTCTAGCGGTGTGTAGCCTCCAATGGCTAATGGTTCTGAAACTGATTTTCCTTGATAATGATCAAAATAACAATGAGACCCTGGGCTCATTACTACGAAATGTCCTTGTTTAGCGGCAGCGATACCACCTTCTGTGCCACGCCATGACATAACCGCAGCGCCCGAGGTTAGTCCACCTTCAAGAATTTCATCCCAACCGATTAATTTACGTTTATGGGCTTGTAGATATTGATCCATTTGTCCGATAAAATAACTTTGAAGTTCGTGTTCGTCCGCTAAGGCAAGGGATTTAATGGTGGCTTGGCACGTGGCGCATTGTTTCCATCGAGTCTTCGGTACTTCGTCCCCTCCAACATGAATGTATGGACTCGGAAATAACTCCATTACTTCGTCTAAGATGTTTTGTAGAAACAATATGGTGCTATCCTTGGTACAGAACACATCGTCAAACACACCCCAAACACCTGGAACGGATTGTTTATTTCCGTTGCATGAAAATTCTGGATACGCAGCTAAAGCCGCTCTAGCGTGTCCGGGCATTTCGATTTCAGGTACTACAGTGATTTGACGTGCCGCAGCGTATGCAACCACTTCTTTGATTTGCTCTTGAGTATAGAATCCTCCATAGTGTTTAGTGTTCCATGTCCGCGGAAAGGTGGAATAGTGATTTTCAATGGTGCTATCTCGCCATGCACCAATGCTCGTTAATTTAGGATAACGTTTGATTTCGATTCTCCACCCTTGATCGTCGGTTAAGTGCCAATGAAACACATTGAATTTATACATTGACATTAGATCGATGTATTTTTTGACTTCGTCTACACTGAAAAAATGACGAGAAACATCCAAGTGTAATCCCCTCCAACTAAAGGAAGGGTAGTCTTTCACGAAACAGACGGGCATACGTAAACATTTGCCATCCTCAGCCAAGGTAATGAGTTGAAAGAGGGATTGAAGGGCGTTGAAACAAGAGGATACAGTGGTGTATGTTATTCGTATTTGATCGGTGTTCGCGTTGATGGAATAGGACTCCGGATAAGCACCGGTAAGTTGTTGGAACTTTATAAACCCATTGTTCGTCATCAATTTAACCAATGAAGTGTCTGGTAGATATAACTTGGCAATTTCAGGAATTACATCGGCAATACCTTTTGGAAGATTTTGCGTATTGAAACGCAAGGTATCACAAAGGAGGAAGGTTTTATTTGCTCCGCCATCAATGTAAGTTACTGGTCTTGGCAGAATGGGACAAAGCTCTTGAGCATTAAGGTTAAGAATATAAAAAAGCGCCCCAAGGATGATTAAAATTCGCATGGGGTAAAAATACGGTAAATTATAAAAGAAAAAGGCCGGATTCCCGGCCTTAAATTAGTTTTTGTGCATCAATGGAAACTTAAGTTTCGTTTTGTTTTGCTCCAAGGATTTACTGTAGTTAAGCAAGAAAGTGATGACGCTTTCCGGTGCTTGTGCTACACGATTGGAATTGATTACACGCTTTGCATTTTTGTACTTTTCAGTCATAGGCTTTTTTTTTACCCAAAACGATGCATCGCTCATATTATTGCCTTGCATGTTATTTTCACATTATTTTTACCTTTGTGGACCATCAACAACCAAATTTAACCATGAATGCACGTATAAAACCTGGGGTAGCTACCGGCGATCAAGTTCAAGCCATTTTTGCATTAGCGAAAGAGAAAGGCTTTGCGTTACCCGCTGTCAATGTAACCAGTTCATCTACTGTCAATGCTGTCATTGAAGCTGCTGCGAAATTGAATGCGCCAGCAATCCTTCAGTTTTCTAATGGTGGTGCACAGTATTTTGCTGGAAAAGGCTTGTCGAATGTAAATGAGAAAGCTGCGATTTTAGGTGGGATTTCAGGGGCAAAGCATATTCATGAAGTTGCTGAAGCCTATGGAGCAACAGTTATCTTGCATACAGACCATTGTGCTAAAAACCTATTGCCATGGATTGATGGCTTGTTGGATGCTGGTGAAGCGTTTTATGCACAAACCGGCAAACCGCTATACAGTTCCCACATGATAGATCTTTCGGAAGAACCGCTTCATGAAAATATCGAATTGTGTAAGAAATATCTTGCTCGGATGTCAAAAATGGGTATGACCCTAGAAATCGAGTTAGGGATAACCGGAGGGGAAGAAGACGGAGTTGATAATACGGGAGTGGATAGTTCAAAATTGTATACACAACCTGAAGAAGTTGCTTATGCTTACGAAGAGCTAATGAAAGTATCTCCTCGTTTTACTATCGCTGCTGCCTTTGGAAATGTACATGGGGTATATAAGCCAGGTAATGTGGTGTTGAGACCCATAATTCTAAAGAATTCACAAGATTATATTCAGTCTAAATTCCATACCGGGGTAAATCCTGTTGATTTTGTCTTTCATGGAGGATCCGGTTCAACATTAGCTGAAATCCGGGAGGCCATTGGGTATGGTGTGGTTAAAATGAACATCGATACCGATTTGCAATTTGCTTTTACCGAAGGGGTTAGGGATTATGTGGTAAAATACGTGGAGTACCTTAAAACCCAAATTGGAAATCCAGAGGGTGACGATAAGCCGAATAAAAAATACTACGATCCAAGAAAATGGATGCGCGATGGAGAATTAACATTTATAAAACGCCTGGAGCAATCGTTTTCAGATCTAAATAACTTGAATACCTTAATATGAGTTGGTTTAAAAGAAAAAAAGAGGGAATCACCACCAAAACGGAGGAGAAAAAGGAAACTCCAGATGGGTATTGGACGAAATGTTCCAATTGTAAGACCCTTTACATAACGGACGACTTAGCAAAGAATAACTTTGTTTGTGAGCGCTGTTCACATCATGAACGCATCGATGCAGAATCATATTTTCAGTTGATTTTTGATGAGGGAAAATACACTGAATTGGATCGGGACATGGTTTCTGGTGACCCCTTGGAGTTTCAGGATACAAAGAAATATGTTGACCGTGTAAAAAGTACACAGAAAGCCACTGGCTTAAAAGATGCCTTACGTGCAGCGTACGGAACGCTTGATGGACAACACTTAGTAATCGCAGCCATGGATTTTGGATTTATTGGCGGTTCTATGGGAAGTGTAATGGGAGAAAAGATTTCTCGTGCGATAATGAAAGCCATTGAGCTTAAAGCTCCTTTTATGATTATTTCTAAATCGGGTGGTGCTCGGATGATGGAAGCCGGGTATTCATTAATGCAAATGGCTAAAGTATCTGGAAATCTCGGGTTACTTTCTGAAGAAAAATTACCCTATATCTCTTATTTAACAGATCCAACCACGGGAGGAGTGACCGCATCTTTTGCTATGCTTGGCGATATTAACATTGCAGAGCCTGGCGCATTAATTGCCTTTGCTGGTCCACGCGTAGTTCGAGAAACAATAGGTCGAGATCTACCTGATGGGTTCCAAACATCTGAATTCTTATTGGAGCATGGATTTTTAGATTTTATCATTGATCGAACCGAGATTCGGGAAAAATTGAGTCAGGCGATTCGACTTTTCATGAATTGATGAAAATAACCAAGCTTACCGATGACAGCTCGTGGTTGATAGAAACGGCGGATTTCACCTTAGTGATCGATCCCTGGTTTACTGCTCAACAAGTGGACGGACATCCCTGGTTTTCTTTACAAAAACGTGCTGAAACGTACGGACCCTTTCAGTTTCCTAAAGATAAACCCTTGTTTATTTTTGTTTCTCATCCATTCTCTGATCACTGCCATAAAGAATCATTGCTTACTTTTCCAACCGAAACGGTGGTGATTGCAGAAGACCGAGCACTAAAGAAAATTCGTGCGTGGAATTATTTTGAAACACTGACACCCTTAGCTAAGGCCCCGTTTTTATTGGAACAACTAACCAAAGTAAGTCTCCTGAATCAAACACACCACGCCTTCATTTTACATGTGGAAGGGAAAACCTTGATGTATGCACCCCATGGGGTTAAATCAAGCCAAGATCTTCCAAGGGTGGATGTGCTTATTACCACCACCACGACCTACAACTTGCCTTTTTTCTTGGGTGGCACCGTAAATCTTGGGTTGAAAGAGGCAAAGGCTGTACTCAATAAAACGAAGTCTAGTGTGGTATTAGCTACGCACGATCAACAAAAAGAGAGTAAAGGATTGGTGGGTTGGTTTGCCAAGCCGGTTTATGAAAATGAACCTACCTTTAAACGGCTATTGGCTGGAGACTCTTTATCGCTTGCTTAATTTGTTGAGTGTGATTTGTCGCTGCGCGTTGGACTTGAATGTAGTTACTCCATCAATTCGCTTTTTTAGGTGCTTCAACGAGGAATCTTCGACACGCTTACGCCATAGAATGTAACTGCTTCGTTTTAGTTCCTTTCGCATCAGCGCTCGGACTTCACTTTCCGTTAAATTAAACTGAATTTTAATTGCATCGAATGGGGTTCGGTCTTCCCACGCCATTTCTATGATTCGATCGATTTCTTCCGGATTCATTCTTTTATTCGAGGGGCTTTGTCGGGCTTGGCATATTCAAACCGCTGAATAATTCGTCCTTCGGTGTAGGCATCTAAACCAATACATCCCACAATATGTGCTTTGGTTAGATCAGCAAATCCATCGCCAGCCACAATGTCTTCTGGGTAGTTTATCCATTGAACTTCACCAATCACTAGGTTTGTTCCATTTAATGGAATAGGGATGTTTTCTCTAAATACTAATCCAAAGGAAATTGGGGCAGAGGCTACACTTGGTGCATTAAATCCATCAATATAGGTTGGTTCTAATCCCGTGGCATCAAATTCAGATTGCCGCTTCGGATACCGCGCCGAAGTCTGGTGTGCTGCGGCAATATCGTCGGTCGAAATTAAGTTGATTGTATATTCTTTCGTTTCAAGAATGTTTTCGTAGGTATGACGCTCCACACTATCCGGCCTAAAGATAATCCCTAATAACGGTGGATTGGAGCCAATGTGAACCAAGGAATTAAAAATGGCAAGATTATCTTGGTTGGCGGAATCTTTTGTCCCGATTAAACAAACATTTTTATGGCCTACGATACTATTGAAATACTGTGCTTTAACTCGTTGTTCTAGCGTGTCGTATTCAGCTCGGTTCATTAGTTTCATGAGTGAATAACTATTTAAATGGCCTTTTGTTTACTTCTTGTGTAACTTTTGCGACAATCATATTCAATTGCAATCCCTACCTTTGTTTCATGGAGATTTTCGGATATTTAGCATCCTTAGTTATTGGGATTTCCCTTGGGTTGATTGGAGGAGGAGGTTCCATTTTAACAGTTCCCGTGTTGGTTTACCTGTTTCACGTTGACCCGGTAAGTGCTACCGCATATTCCTTGTTTATTGTTGGTACCACAAGTCTTGTGGGCGTTTTCCCGAAGTATCGGTTGGGAGAAGTGAATTTTAAAACGGCTTTAATTTTTGGTGTTCCGTCCATTGCGGCGGTGTTTTTAACGCGTTTATTACTAGTTCCTTTGATTCCAAAGGTGTTGTTTTCAGTGGGGGAATTTCAAGTCACGAAACCCCTCATGATGATGTTGCTTTTTGCGGTTCTAATGGTATTTGCTTCCGTTTCGATGATTCGAAAGCCTAAAAAAGAAACCTCAAATCAAGGTCCACAAGTCTTTAACTATCCGATTATTTTATTAGAAGGTACTGTTGTTGGGTTGCTTACCGGGTTAGTTGGTGCAGGAGGTGGATTTTTAATTATTCCAGCCCTCGTTATTTTGAGTAAGCTGCCCATGAAACAAGCCGTGGGAACATCCTTGTTGATTATTGCCGCTAAATCATTGATCGGGTTTACGGGGGATTTAGGTAAAACAACCATGGATTGGCCTTTACTGTTAATAATTTCAGGATTAGCCATCGTGGGTATTTTTATCGGTTCCTTCCTTGCTAAACGCATCGCTGCTGATCGGTTAAAGAAAGGATTTGGGTGGTTTGTATTGGTGATGGGGATTTATATCATTGTGAAAGAACTGTTCTTTGCTTCCCCCTCGTCGTATTAGTTTTAAATTTAACTTTACATTATGAATATTGAACAAATTTATACCGGTTGTCTAGCGCAAGGCGCGTATTATATTGTTTCCGGAAATGAGGCCATTATTATTGATCCTTTGCGCGAAACAGCACCTTATTTGAATCGACTATCCAAAGACGGAGTCACCTTAAAATTCATTTTGGAAACGCATTTCCATGCTGACTTTGTTTCGGGTCACTTAGACTTATCGAAGGCGACGGGTGCTCCCATTGTTTATGGACCCAATGCTGCTCCAAGCTTTGATTTTTATTCAGCAAAAGACGGTGAATTATTAACCTTTGGTTCATGTGCGATCAAGGTACTTCATACCCCAGGACATACCATGGAATCAACGTGTTATCTCTTGATTGATGAAAATGGCAAGGAAAGCGCCTTGTTTTCAGGAGACACCTTATTCATAGGCGATGTAGGTCGTCCTGACTTGGCGCAGAAAGCAGCATCAATGACGCAAGAAGAATTAGCGGGAACGCTTTTTGAATCCTTACGAAATCAACTGATGCCCTTGGCCGATGACATCATCGTTTATCCAGCGCATGGCGCAGGCAGCGCTTGTGGTAAGAACATGTCAAAAGAAACCTTTGATTCACTTGGCAATCAAAAACGAACGAATTATGCCTTGCGTGCGGACATGACTAAGGAAGAGTTTATTAAAGAGGTAACCGATGGCTTACTTCCTCCACCAGCGTATTTTGGACAGAATGTAGCCATGAATAAATTAGGATATCAACCCTATGCCGAAGTGCTTGCAAAAGGGCTGACGCCACTAAATACTGAAATGATTCAGAGCTTAGATGAAGAGGTATTGTTGCTGGATACACGACCGGCAGGAGAATTTGCGAAAGGATTTCTTCCAGGTAGTATTTTTATTGGCTTAGAAGGGCAATTCGCGCCATGGGTTGGGGCGCTTATTCCGAGTGTAAAACAACCTATTGTTATCATTACCACGGAAGGAAAAGAAGAGGAAACCGTACAACGCTTGTCGCGTGTTGGCTATGATAATGTACTGGGATATTTAGCCGGAGGAATTGCAAGTTGGGAAGGTGAGTTGGATCGCATTGATCGCATAGAAGCTACGGCGGTTGAGCATGGATTAGCGGCAAATGAAGTATTGATCGATGTGCGCAAGCCCGGTGAATATGACGCAGAACATTTGCAGGATGTTCCAAGCATTCCTTTAGATTATATCAATGAGCGCATGGCTGAATTCCCCAAAGATAAAGGCCTCGTGCTTCATTGTGCAGGCGGTTACCGAAGCATGATTGCCGCATCCATTTTGAAAGCGCGAGGATTTGATCAGATTAAGGATGTTATTGGTGGGTTTGGTGCCTTAGCAAAGACTTCGCTTCCAAAAACGGCGTATGTGTGTCCGAGTACCTTGAAATAGTTAAAAATCCTACTTCTTTTTCGTAAGTAAATGAAACCCTAGTCCAGCACTAATACCATATTGTGCGATGGAAACAGACATAAATGGAGTTTTTCGAATCCATCCGTTGCTGTAATTTATTTCGGCGAAAAAGTGACAGTATTTTGAAAAATAAAAACTTGTGCCTCCTTTTAACATATAGGAGGGGCTAACACTCCATTGGTATGGTGCAGGAACGATTAAAAAAGGATGTTGCTCCGTTTCGGCAATTACGACTCCCGGTTCCGCATGAATGTCAAATTTCCAATTCCTCTTACCGAGGTGATACCCAAACCCAGCATATATTGAGGTATAGTTTCGTGGAAATTTTTCTGGCGAATTAGTGTACAAAAGTTTTCCATTTGGAGCCATAATGTTGGCTTCTCCACGAACACTTATGCGGTTTTCTAATACATATTCTAAAAACCCACTGATCAAGGCGACGGTAGTTTGTTGGGTATAGAAACGAGTAGGGGCAATGGTCGCACTTGCTCGAAGCAAGGAAGGTTGAAAATAACTTGGTGTTTCCTGGCTATAAATCAGGGAACAAACAAGCAAGAATAACCCTGTTATCTTCTGGTGAATCCCCATAACTTGGCAATTTTATAGTTTAAACTTAAGGTTACCAACACATGTCCCGCCAAGGATGCTCCCTTGTGTTCATGAAAACTCAACTCACCAGTAGTAAAATCATAGTCGGTTTCAATGTGATTACCTAAATGAATCATGTATTGTCCGGTGAGTGAAATATCAAATCTCGGAGATAACTCCAGGTGCGTTCCAAGACCAGCTTGTACCGCAGAACTCCAACGTTCGGCCGACATTGGCCCATCCAAGGGACTGAACCCATCTTTCGCTTCAATCTTTGAATAATCAAAGCAATGCCCAGCCAGTATGTACGGACGAAATTTAGGTTTAAATTCCCCTTCTTGACGGAAATAGTCCAGCTGGTTTATTGGATAAAACAAAACACTCCACCCAATGTGATAATCGGTACGATGCGCATAATTCAAAATGTCACTGGTGATGTAATCAAAAAACCAATCGGTATTCACTGCATCGGAAAATCGTAAACGAAATTGGCCTCCAACTCCGGTTCCTGTCATTTCGTTCTCATGGTCGTTGAATAAACTCACGGTGGTTCTTCCGCCAAGCGACAACATCCCGGCTGGTGTGTATTTTCGATCGGCCTGACCAAAAAAACAAAATCCAAGGGTGAGTGTAAAGATTAAATGTATGCCCTTCATGTAACGAAGGTAAGAAAGAATTTGATTTTGTATCTTCGCAAAAAGAATCAATATGCGGGTTTATTTAGATAATGCGGCTACCACACCTATGGCGGCGGAAGTAGTGGATGCAATGTGTGAGGTACTTCGAAATAAATTTGGGAATCCATCCTCTACGCATTCCTTCGGTCGTGAATCAAAGGCCCTAATCGAAACAGCCCGTAGAAACATAGCTGCTCATTTAAATTGTCACCCGGCCGAATTGTTTTTTACCTCGGGTGGGACCGAAGCCGATAACTTGGCTTGCCATATTGCGGTGCAGGAATTAGGCGTGAAACGCATTATTTCAACTTGCATCGAACATCACGCTGTGGGGCATACCGTGGAAATGTATCGCGACCGCTTTAATGTTCAGTTGCATAATTTAACCTTGGATGCGCAAGGGCATATTGATTTGTCGGAATTAGATGCGCTATTAAGAGAACCCATTCCCACCTTGGTTTCCTTGATGCATGCCAATAATGAAATCGCGACCTTGATTCCGCTGGAACAGGTGGCTGCCTTGTGTAGAACGCACGGGGCTTATTTTCATTCGGATACCGTTCAAACCATGGGACATTATGCCTTTGATTTGAAAGCCTTGGATATTGATTTTCTGGCGTGTGCGGCGCACAAATTCCATGGACCAAAGGGTATTGGGTTCTTGTATGTGAACAAGCGAATCAAAATGACACCAATGATTTTGGGTGGTGCTCAGGAACGTGGATTTCGTGGCGGAACGGAAAATATTTCCGGAATCGTGGGGCTCTCGAAAGCTTTTGATTTGGCGTACGAAAACCTTGAGGAACATCATTCCCACGTAAAAGGCTTAAAAAATTATATGATGGAGCGATTGATGGCACATTTTTCAGATCTTTCCTTCCACGGGGATACCACCCCAAGCGGTTCTTTGTATACGGTCCTTAACGTGTGCTTTCCTCCAACCGAGAAGGCCAGCATGCTGCTTTTTACCTTGGATTTAAAAGGAGTAGCGGTAAGTGGCGGAAGTGCCTGTACTTCGGGAGCTACTAAAGGTTCCCATGTGTTGGAAGGTATTGGCGCAGATATGAGTCGTCCGAATGTGCGTTTTTCATTTTCTAGGTATACCACGAAGGAGGAAATCGATTTCGCGTTGGAGCAAGTGTTTTCTGCCTTTGCTGTCGCTTTAGCCTAATGAGCTCGCCAAAAAACGTATTGTTTTTAGCTTCTTGGTATCCTCATCCGAGCAATCCTACCTTAGGTAATTTCATTCAGAAGCATGCCGAGGCCGCTTCAAAACACCATAACATAAGCACACTTTCAGTGCACGCCAGCGATGTGTCAGACGTATTTGTAGAACAAACAAAGCGTGATAAACTGACTGAAATCCGTGTGTTTTATCCGAGAGCGTCTGGACTTTTTAAGCGCTTACGACAATATATGCGCTGGAGAAGCGCGGTGGCCTTAGGGGTAGCAACTTATCGTCAATTGGTCGGCGAACCGGACATTGTACATTTAAATGTGGTATTCCCACTGGGATTATTGGTGAAGCAGCATTTTCCAAATACGCCAGTAGTGATTACAGAGCACGCCAGCGGCTTGCATGAAGGACCCAATGCCTACCCGAAGTGGATGCTGAAGCGTATGATACCGGTATATCAACGCGCAGCCAAGGTGTTGCCGGTGAGTGCGAATTTGGGAGAACGGATTAAGTCATTGACCGGAACATCGTATCACGTACTACCGAATGTGGTGAACGAGGAGGTCTTTAGCTTACCGAAAGGTACACATTCGAACCATCGCTTTGTCCACATTTCTACCTTATATGAAGCGGCAAAAAACGTGCATGGGATCTTGCGTGCATTGGCTGAATTAGCGAAAACGGAACAAGATTTCGAATTTCACATCATCACGGATGGCGATGCTTCAGAGGCGAAAATTGTAGCCGATCAGCTTGGTATACTCGATACGAAGGTATTTTTTCATGGCACCATGGAGACTGAAGAAATCGCGGCTTTCCTTCGCACGTGTAAGGCCTTGGTCTTGTTTAGCAATTTTGAGAATTTCCCTTGCGTGATACCGGAAGCCTGGATGAGTGGTGTACCGGTCATTGCCACCCGGGTGAATGGAATTCCTGAATTTGCCAACGAACACAACAGCATCTTAATCGAACCACGCAACGAGGAGCAATTGGTGGCGTCCATGAAGTCGATATTGGACGGTAAATCCTTTGATGCGGAAGCGCTACGCACCTATGCCTTAACCCATTTCAGCTATGCTGCGGTAGGCAAGCAATTGGATGAGGTGTATAGGTCTGTATGATTTGCGAATATAATTCGAGGCCGCTACGAAGAGGTAAATCGTAAAACCGGCCCTTCGATACGTCCGACGTTGCGGACTACTCAGGGACCGCACCTGATGTATTGCATATAAATAAAAGCGGTCCCTGAGCCTGTCGAAGGGCCGCTTTACATGCTACTCAGGGACCGCTTCAATCTAAATCATCAAGTAAATCGCCCTTGCTTAAATCCTTCGCCGAGCTTTTTGCTACTTAGACGTACCTTGAGTAGACCAAAGGGCGTATCGAAGGGTGCGGTAAAAAAGTAGTGGAGTTTTGTCATACCCCTTAATCCCACTTTAATAGTGGAAACGCTTCTTTCCTTGTTTATCAATCGTGACGGGAGGAAGGGACAAAGGTCTGATGTCACTGAGGAGTTTCAGACTTAGTCAGACGAGGTGATATATCTGGAACATGTTCTACCTGATAAATTTTACCATCACTTCCAGTTGTCGCAAATTTTGCGACAACTGGAAGTCCAAATAACTCTTCCTTCAATGCATTATTGAGGTGTTTCCCAATTGTTTTTATGTCTCTACCGAAGAGTAGTGCGAGTTGTGTTCGATTAAGCCATACGCTGTCTTCACTGAGTTGTACTTCAATACGTTGATTGATATGATCAAGGGAATAGAAAATAAGTTCATTTTTCATGGCTTACTCAACGTTTGAACAAGCTTCTTATTTTTCTATGAAATATTCATCTTAAGCTCGTTCCTCGGGATTTCAAATCCCGAGGAACGGGCGACTCACTATCACTCCTTAACCACAATCGCTGATTCATAATCTCCTTCTACCTTGAGAATGTAAATCCCTTTGCTTAAGGTGCTTAAGGAGATGGTGGTGTTGGTACCGCTTAGTTTTCCAGAACCTACGGTTCTACCCATTTGATCGAATAGGGTGTAAGGCTCGTTCGTAAACTTATCCGAAGTAATGGTAATCTCCGAGGAAGTAGGGTTGGGGTAGAGCACGATTGATTCCTTGTTGTTAACCAAATCTTGAAGGCTTAGGACGTTTGGAAACCCTTCGTAGATCCGATGAATAGTGGTATTTGTAGTAATCGGGTCATTATAGTCGAAATAAATATCTGCGTCGTTGGTGATAACAGTTCCTGGAGATAAATTAGGGTTTTGTTCAACGTGAAAAGTAACGAATCCATTGCTTCCAACACTGTTTGTGGTGCTGTCTGGTAGTAGAATATTATCAAAGCGCCATTCCAATACCCGCGGCCCATACATTCTGAATTCGTAGGTATGGCTGGAAACTCCGGGAGTTACTGTGAAGATATTTAAATCTAAATCCAAGGTATCTCTAATCACCACGGTGAATGCCGTATCGGTACCTGTATTTTGGAAACGAATCACATATTGAAGCTGTTGGTTCGGCTGGATATAATTCATGTTGGTAACGCCATTCGGGTAGCCTCGCTTGTCGTTGGGGTCGTAGCTGCCACTAACTTCTTCACAGTAGATATCAATCACAGGATCGGCATCGTCTTGTGGGTAGTCGTTGACTTCTCCTGGAGTCCAGTTGGCTGCATTACCACAGCGTTCAACAAAGGCATTCGGTTGCGAGTTTCCAGGATGTAAGGGGTGTTGTGAGGCGTTTAGTATCCAAGTTTGACCATTTCCTGCAAATGCATAGGTAATGGTTTGACCGCCTTGCAGCATGATAGAATCGGTGAAGGTAACT